>CANJUR010000107.1 GCA_947477565.1 Deltaproteobacteria bacterium | reverse complement strand
GGTACGAGCGGTGGCTTTCTCGATCCAGTAGGAGCGTCCGACTTCGATCCAGCGGCGTTGCGCGCGCAAGCTCAGTTTCCTCGGACCGCGCTTGTGCGACGGTTTCCGGGTCTGTGTTTCAGCAGAGTTACGAGCGTTCCCCGCATCCCCGTTAAGCCCATTCTTCGAACCGTCCTGGGAATGACTGAATCCCGAGGCGTCGTTCGCTCGTCCGTGGGCCGGTCCTCTCCGCGCGAAGACACCCACGCGGAATGAGCCGTTTCGGATACGCTGCCGTCGCACGACAGGCATGTCGGCGTGCGCTGCCGTGACGCGACCCACGGCCGACACTCTGCTTTCAATCTTCTGTCTCGTCGCCCGCACCGGAGCCAACTGATCCATGTTCAATGGCGCCTTCGCTTCTCCCTCCCGCGGCTACTGCGTCTTGCTGAGCGTGGCCCTCACAGCCTGCGGATCGACCGACGCGCCGGCCAACCCTGCAGACTCCGGCGTCGATGTCGCGATCGACCGTCCACCCGCGGTGCCCTTCGTCCGGCTCGACGTCGATTCGAACCGCAACGGCGCCATCGAGGCCACGGACGCCGACCGGGCGCACCGCGCCGACTGGTCTACCGCCGCCGGGGCGATGTTTCTCGCCAACGTGGACGATGATGACAGCGACCACGCCGTCGATTCCGCAGACGACGTCGTCAACGGCGACGACGACGCGCTCGACCTCGCGCGCATTCAACTCGAAGCCTCGCCCACCACCCCGGCCTCCGCGATCGGTGCGGTCGCGCTCGATGGTGCGCCCACCGCAACGGTGAGGCTCTTCAAGCACGGCGCCGACGGCGCATGGACGCTCTTCCGCCCAGGTGAAGATTCGCTCTCCGGCGACGAGCTTCGCGCGGGCGTCGAGTTCGGCATCGAGTCGATGAACTTCCCCACCACCACCTGGGACGGAACCGTCACCGTGACCGTCACCGTCACCGACGGGGACACCATGATCGGCACCGATCGCGTGGCCCTGCGCGCGGCGCCGTGGGTGATGGGCAACTCCATCGGCGCGACGGAGATGACCTACGTGATGGCGATTCCCGGCCAGCGGTCGAGCACTGCGTTCGTCGGTGACATCGCCGCCGAGACCGACGCCGACATGATGCCGCTCACGCAGTACGACGCGACCAACCCTCACTACAGCAATCCCCGTGATCCCAACTCTGGTCCAGACCCGTGGACGCAGGACATCATGGAGTTCGGCTGGACGGCGATTCCCGGACCCGGTGGGGCACCGCGAGGCATGGCCGTCGTACTGCGCTCGCCGCCGTCGAACCGCTTCGCCACCCGCGTCACCCTCGAGGAGGTGCTCGCCCCCAACGTGGGCTACGTCTGGAAGCGCTCCAGCGCCGCCGGCCTCTCCGCCGCATACGACCCGAGCCTGGACTCCTTCGGCAACCTCGAACTCATCCCGCCGTACCACACCGACACGGCAAACTTCCCCCTCGGGCGGATCATGTACAACTGGACCGCTGGGCGCTTTTCCGACCCGGCGCTGCGGTCGTTTCTCGACGCGCAGAGCGTGCAGGGCCCGCCGATGCGCGTGGATACCTCGTGGCTGCTCGTCGGCCACGTGGACGAACTCTTTAGCTACGTTCCTGCCACCGGCACCCGCTACGGATGGAAGCTGCTCATCGCCGCGCCCGCCCTCTCGCGGCAGCTTCTCCAGGACCTCGTCACGGCAGACCCCGCCAACGGCGAGCAGTTGATGTTTCGCGGGATGAACTTCTACGACTTCCAGCCGGATGGCACCGTGAGGCGTCGGGCGGCGCAGCGCACCATCAACGACATCCTCGCGGACACCGACCTGATGGCGTTCAACCAGCAGGTTCAGGCGCGCGTCGATCTGCTGCGGATGCAACTCCAGACGGAGACCGGCCTCCCCGACGCAGACATCATCGAGGTGCCGTTTCTCTGGGAGCGCGTGGACCGAGGGCGCGGACTTGCCTACATGCCCGGGTCCGTAAACCTCCTCCTCTACGGAAACACCGCAATCATCCCCCGCGCGCACGGCCCGGTGATCAACGGACAAGACGCCGTCGAGACCGACATGACCCAACGGATGCTGACCGTCGGAATCACTGCGAAATACGCCGAACAATGGGACCTGCTGCACGCTCAGGAGGGCGAGGTGCACTGCGGCACCAACGCGCTCCGCAGCATCCCGACCAACACCCTCTGGTGGGAGGTTGCCCGATGAACCGTTCTTCAACGCGAGGCCGAGCCGCGCTCGGATCGTTCGTGCTCGCCTGCGCCGCGGCGCTGGTCTCCCCCGTCGCCTCCGCCGCTCCGCTCCTGCGCGCCGCCGACGGCACCGCCGGCGCGATGGCGATGCTCTCTTCCGCCGCGCAGCAGTCGCTCGCCGCGCAGGTGCGCGAGGCCCGCTCGCACGCACGCGCGGCCTTCTCCGCGGTCGCCAACCTCGCCGGCCTGCGCCCGGCCGTGTACCGCACCACGCGCTATCAGCGCCCCTCCGTGGCGCGTGAACTTCGCGGCCTCGGGACGGGTGCGCTGCTCCCGATGCTCGACGTTCTCGCCGTGGGCGGATACCCCCACAGCCTCAACGCCGAGGAGCGTGACGTGCTCGAGGTCGGCCTCCTCGACGCCGTCGGGGTGCTCCGTGATACCCGCGCCGAGCCCGTGCTGCGCGCGGCGTTTCTGGGATCGCCCCTCGATGCCGGGGTGCTCGCCGCCGCGCAGGGCCTCGGCGCTCTCTGCCGCGACAGCGACATCGCGCTGCTGGTCTGCCACCGCGCCGACGCCGGGGCGCGCGGCGCTGCGGCGATCGAGGGCCTCGGACACTGCCGACGCATCGAGGCGGTTCGCCCTCTCGCGGCGGCGCTGGACGGTGCGACCGCACCAGAGACCGTGCGCGCGGCAGCCCGGGGGCTCGCGCATGTAGGCTCCACGTGGGCCCAGCAGGTCGCTTCAAACCGACGCCTCCCGTACGACCCCGCGGTGCCCACGCTCGCAGCACAATCGCTCGTGGCGGCGTACGCCCGCGCGCTGGAGAGCGGCGCCGATGGGCCGGTGCGCGACGAACTGGCCTACGCCATTCTCGCTGTGGGTCACGCGAACAGCCCGCGGCTGCTCACCGAGGCGGCGCAGCGCACGACGCAGCCCGCCACGCGGACGGCCCTCGGGGCACTCGCCGCGACCGCTCAGCGCGCTCTCCGCCGACGCTGAGATTCATTGACGCGCGACCCGCGCGACGACGATCTTCCTGCCAATGCCCCGCAATGTGGTTTTTGTGGCGCCTCGCCCGACGGAGGCCACGATGCGGTTCGCCCGCGCCCTGGCGAAGCTCGACGACGTGCGCCTGCTCGGTGTTGTTCGAACCCCGCCGGACGACGGCGGCGCACCCTTCCACGACCTGGTGCGCATCGACGACGCGACCAGCACCGAGGCCGTGCTCGAAGGCGTCGCAGCGCTGCGCGAGCGCCACGGGCAGCCGTACCGCATCGTCGGCGTCCTCGAAGAGTTGATGGTTCCGCTCGCCCACGCTCGCCGGCGCTTCGGCGTCGCCGGGACGGACGTGCGCACCGCGACGCTCTTCCGCGAGAAGGCGCAGATGAAGGACGCCCTCCGCGCCGCGGGGCTTCCCGTCGCGCGGCACCGGCTCATCACCGCCGAGCGCGACGCCCATGCGTTTGCCGAGGAGGTGGGCTTTCCGATGATCGTCAAGCCGCCGGCGGGCGTCGGGGGCCGTGCGACGTATCGCGTGCGCGACCTCGCGGCCTTGCTCGGCGCCGTTCGCGAGGCGCGCGTGAGCCCGACCGCGCCGGTGCTCGCGGAGGAGATGCTCGTGGGACGCGAGCACAGCTTCGAGACCATCACCGTGGGCGGAGCGCCCCGCGTCTCGTCCTTCTCAAGCTACTTCCCCGGGTGCCTCGAAGTGCTTGAAAACCCGTGGATCCAGTGGGCCTGCGTGCTGCCGCGGGAGATCGACACGAGCCTCCATGCGCGGGCCCGCGCCATGGGCGTGGCGGCGGTGCAAGCCCTCGGTCTCGAAGACGGAATGAGCCACATGGAGTGGTTTGAGCGCGCGGATGGAAGCCTCGCGATCGGCGAGATCGCAGCGCGCCCGCCGGGCCCGCAGCTGTGCCAGATGACCGGACTCGTTCACGACATCGATCCGTATCGCGCCTGGGCCCGGGCGGTGGTCGACGGCGAACTCGACGCGCCGTGGACACGCCAGTACGCCGCGGGATGCGCGTTTGTGCGGGGCATCGGGCGCGGTCGCGTGGCCGCGGTGACCGGCGTTCGGGAGACTCACGAAGCCCTCGGCGGGGCGTTCGTCGAGGCGCTGCTCCCCACCATCGGCGCAGCCAAAAACGATGGCTACGAGGGCGATGGATACGTGGTCGTGCGCGACCCGAGCACGGCGCGCGTGAAGGCGCTCATCACGACCATCGTCGAGACGCTGAAGATCCACTACACGGGCTGACGCACGCCTTCCGCGAAACACTTCGCGCAACGGCATCGCTCCGACGGCCAGGCGCGATCCGCGGCACGCCGAGCCCATCCTCGATGGGGCACTGATCATCAACTGGCGTCCCTTGGCCCGGGGGAGCCCTTCGGCGAGATGGCCGCGCTCCACGGATCGCATCGCGACCGCGACGGAAGACACGGAGCTTCTGCGCATCGGGAGCGACGAGTTCTACGAGGTGTCGCACGCGCAGGTGGAAATCGCCGAGGGGATCATTCATACGCTCATGGCTCGGCTGCGCGAGGTGCTCGCGGCCACGAGCGGCGGCCCATCGAAGATCGTCCGGGGCTTTCGAAACGAGGAAAGGAATTGGAGGCAAAAACCAATGTTTGAATCGGCGGAGCTCGGTCATACGCTCGACAAGAAGACCTGGGATCGCAAGGTGCCGAAGCTGCGAGAGGCCCTGCTCGAGGCGCAGTACGAGTTGTTCGAGAAGCGGCGCTTCGCGACGGTGATACTCGTCGGCGGGGTCGACGGCGCCGGCACCGGCGAGACGGTCAACCTGCTCAACGAGTGGATGGATCCGCGGCATGTGCACACCCACGCGCTCGGTGCGCCCACAGACGACGAGCAGCGCTACCCCCGCTGGAAGCGCTTCTGGAGCGCGCTCCCGCCGCGCGGGAAGGTCGGCATCTTCTTCGGATCCTGGTACACGCTGCCTATTGCGCAACGGGTCTACGGCGACACCCGCCAGGCCGACCTCGACCAGTCGCTCGGGGAGGTCGTGCGCTTCGAGCAGATGCTGCACGCCGAGGGCGCGCTTGTGCTGAAGCTCTGGTTTCACCTCTCGAAGCAGCAGCAGAAGAAGCGGTTCAAGGCGCTGTCGTCGGACAAGCGCACCCGCTGGCGCGTGACGGACACGGACTGGAAGCACCTCGCCCTCTACGACGCCTTTCGCGGCGTGTCCGAGCGCGTGCTGCGCCACACCAACACCGCCGAGGCCCCGTGGCACCCGATCGAGGGGCTCGACGCGCGCTACCGCGGGTACACCGCAGGAACCCTCCTCCTCGAGGCGATGCGCGGACGACTCGCGGCGGACGAGGTGAGCCCGCTACGCGCCCACCCGGTCGCAAACACCCCGCCGCTGCCGCCGTTTGTGTCGAGCGTCGGCGCCGACCTGCTGCGCTCCCTCGCGGTGCCGCCGAAGGTCACGAAGGCGGTCTACGACGAGCGCTACGCAGTGCTCCAGGCGCGGCTTAACAAGCTCATTCGCAGTAAGGGACTGCGCAAGCGCGCGGTGGTGCTGGCCTTCGAGGGGCCCGATGCGGCGGGCAAGGGCGGCGCCATCCGGCGGGTCACGCGGGCGCTCGACGCGAGACATTTCTCCGTCCACCCGGTGGCTGCGCCGAGCGACGAGGAGCGCGCGCAACCGTACCTCTGGCGCTTCTGGCGGCACATGCCACCGCTCGGGCACGTCGGCATCTTCGACCGAAGCTGGTACGGGCGCGTGCTTGTCGAGCGCGTGGAGAAGTTCTGCGAGCCGCAGGACTGGCAGCGCGCGTACTCCGAGATCAACGATTTCGAGGAGCAACTCACCCGGCACGGGACCATCGTCGCGAAGTTCTGGCTGCACATCGGCCAGGAGGAGCAGCTCCGGCGCTTCAAGCTGCGCGAGGCCACGGGCTTCAAGCGCTTCAAGATCACCTCGGAAGACTGGCGCAACCGGGACAAGTGGGACGACTACGAGGTCGGTGCTTGTGACATGTTCGAGCGCACCTCGACGGAGATTGCGCCGTGGACGATCGTCTCGGCCAACGACAAATACAACGCGCGGCTCCACGTGCTGGAGACCATCTGCGACCGTCTGGAGAAGGCGCTCGAGGAGTAACTCATCACGCGACTGGCCGTTGCGTTGGGGTTTCCTGCGGTGGGATGCTGACGGCCCGATGGGTATGCTCTCCGTGCGTCGCGTCCTCTGTGTGCTGCTGGTTGTTGGCGCCGCGGGGTGCATCCAGGAGACGCCGATTGATCCGACGTGCACCGACGGCCGGAGCCATTGCGTCGCGCAGGTCAGCCTCGGCGCTCACTTCG
Source organism: Deltaproteobacteria bacterium (assembly GCA_947477565.1). GTDB lineage: Bacteria > Myxococcota_A > Polyangia > Polyangiales > SCUS01. The sequence continues at coordinate 10,984 of CANJUR010000107.1, read as the reverse complement.
GGTGTGCGCTGCTCCGCGACCGATCGGTCTGATGTTGGACCCGCAACGACGAAGCTCAGCTCGGCTACCATCACCGACCTCTGTCCCGAAGAACTCCCCGACGGCCAGACCCCGGGGCCCCAACGACCGCGGTCAGCCTGGGCAAGGCACGACATCGCGGCAGTGCACCGACGGCGCGACGACCTCCCCGTGCGAGGCTGGCAACGCGAGCGAGGCCGACGTGGTTCCGGTGGACGCGGAGGAGGGAGCCGCGTGGGGCGTTCGGCGTATCCCGCTTCCGAGCGGGGTCTACGTGGGCAGCGAGGTGACGCTGCAATTCGAGATCGTCACGCCGCTCGCCACGGGTCACTACCTCGCGCTTTGGGCCATCTCCCGCGACCGCGTCGAACTTCTCCAGGAGCACACCACCACCGCTGCGGTGACGGCGGCTGCCCCGGCGGCCGGGACTGCGACGGCGCGCACTGCCAGGCCCCGGACCGCCCCGTCTTCGACGCCCAACCGTGGTGGAACACCTACCTCACCTACGCTCACATCTCGGGTGGCTGGTACGACACCGACCTTGGCGTCCGCGCCAGCACGCCGGTTCAGTTGCGGCACACGTCGCGGCTCGATCGCACGGGGATCTACGGCTGGGGCTACATGCCTGAGTTTACCGACCTCGCGACGGGCTATCGGTTTCGCCTGCTTCACCTTCGGCCGCAGCACCCGTGGGCCACGGATGTCGGCCGCGTTTACCCGGCCGGGTATATTGTCGGCCTCTCCGGCGGCGACACGCACGACGCCGACATGCTGACGTACTCCACCGGGCAGCACCTCTGCATCCAGACACTGCGGTCGTACCGTGAAGCCTTTCCCTCGGGGGTTGACGCTTGTCGATGAACTCTTCTCCCGCGCAGCCCGCCGCCACGAGCGGACTCGAGCACAGCCTCAACGCCCCTGAGCATTCCACCGCAGAGGGGAAATCCGCCGCGGTGCCTGGAAGCTCCATCCGACGCGTCGAGCGGCTTCTGGCCGACCTCAGCGATGCCCAGTCGCGATTGCAGCAACTGCGCCGCACCGTCCTCTTCACGACGTGTTTGTGCGGGTTCCTGACCATGTTTCTGGTGATGGGCGCCCGTGTGTTTATTCTCCGCCGGGCGTTCGTGAGCACGGCGTTGTTCGTGATTCCCGCGTTCGTTGGGCTCTGCCTCGGCGTCTTCGCCTGGCGGTCGCGACGGGCCGACGTGGTCCGCCGGTACGATCCGATCGTGCTGTCTTCGATTGTCTCCGTCGCCTATGCCTCGGCCCTGTGCATCAACGGATTGCTACCGCTGTTGCTCATGCCGAGTCTCATCGTGCTGATCTTCGTGCTCAATGAACTTCGCCACGCGCGCCTGATCGCGGGCGCGTTGCTGCTGGCGGAAATGTACGCAGCGACGCGACTACCGATGCACACCGACTTCCTCGCCCGGCTGCTCCCGAGCGCCGTGGCCGTGGCTGTGTTGATGGATGCCCTGATGCGAAACATCGAGCGCATCCTTGCGATGTTCGACTCGGCACTGGCGACGTTGAAGCGCGTCTCCGCGGAGCTGATTCTCGACAACACGGCGTTGACCGCTGCCACGGCGGCGGCAGAGCGGGGATCGCAGGCGAAGTCCGATTTCCTCGCCAACATGAGCCACGAGATTCGCACTCCGATGAACGCCGTGCTGGGCATGAGTCACCTGTTGTTCAAGACCGAGTTGAGCCCCCAGCAGGTCGATTACCTGGAGAAGATCCAACTCTCTTCAAAGCAGCTGCTGGGTGTCATTGACGACATCCTGGATTTTTCCAAGATCGAGGCTGGCCAGATGACGGCCGACTCCGTGGAGTTCGAACTGGCGAGCGTCCTGGGCAACGTGACCGACATGCTCGGAGCCCGCTGCGCAGCCAGGGGACTGACGATGGTGGTCGATGTCCAGCCGGGCCTCCCGCGCGTGTTCGTGGGCGATCCGCTGCGGCTCGGGCAGATTCTGCTCAACTACGTCAGTAACGCGATCAAGTTTACCGAGCGCGGAGAGATTCATGTGCGCGTACGGAGCGAGCGCGCCGACGAGGGTGTGTTGCTGCACTTCTCCGTACAAGACACCGGCATCGGCATCACTCCGGAGCAGCAGACGCGGCTCTTCGAGGGCTTCCAACAAGCGGACGCCTCCACCACACGAAAGTACGGCGGAACAGGTCTCGGACTGGCGATCTCCAAGCGCCTGGCGGGGCTGATGGGCGGTCAGGTCGGCGTGGAAAGCGAAGCGGGCCGCGGGTCGGTCTTCTGGTTTACGGCGCGTGTCCAGGAGGGGCTCGCGGGCATGCCGACACTGGACGACGAGCGGCCCTGGGCGAGCGCGGCGATTAGCGTTGGGACAACCGCGCGAATCTTGTTGGTCGAGGACAACGAACTCAACCAGGAGGTGGCCTCGGGATTGTTGCGCAGCATGGGGTTCGAGGTCGATGTGGCCGTAGACGGCCGCGAGGCGATCGCGAAGGTCGAAGCGACGGCGTACGGCCTGGTGCTGATGGACATGCAGATGCCAGTGATGGACGGCATCGCGGCGACCCGGGAGATTCGCCGAAGAGTGGACTCTTCAACCTTGCCGATCGTCGCGATGACGGCCAACGCGATGGAGAGCGACCGCGAGCGATGTATGGCCGCTGGAATGAACGACCACCTCGCCAAGCCGATCGACCCCGCGCGGCTCTCGGCGGTGGTGACGCGATGGCTGCAAGCGATCGCAGTCGTACCGGTGGCACCAGTGGCACCGATGGCACCGCAGCAGGCGGACCGGGCCGACGAGGTGCCGGGCCTCGACATCGCGGACGGCCTGCGCCGCGTGATGGGCAACGAGCGCCTGTACGACTCACTGTTGCAGTTGTTCATCGAGGGTCAGCACGACTTCGCCGCGAAGGTGATGGCCGCGGTGGACAGCGGCGACCGGGCGACCGCCGAGCGAATCGCGCACACGCTGCGCGGGGTGGCCGGCAACGTCGGCGCGGCGGACATCGGAGCGCAGGCTGGAGTGCTCGAAAGACGGCTGCGCGACGAGGGCGACCGCGCAGACCTCGAAGCCCTCGCGAGTGGCATTCAAGGCAGCCTCGACGGGGTGAGTAGCGGCGTGCGCAGGTGGCAGGAGAGCCGGAAGATTCACGGCTGAGCGGCCTCGCACCGGGCGACCCGATGCCCGCGGCGATCAACCCTCGCGGACGGTCACGCCCTTCCAGAAGGCCACGCGGCCGCTGATCTCCTTCGCGGCGTCCCTGGGCTCCGGGTAGAACCACGCTGCGTCGGGGTTGGTCTTCCCGCCGACGGTGACCGTGTAGTAGCTCGCGGTGCCCTTCCAGCCGCAGACGGTGTGCGTGGCGCTCGGAGAGAAGTGCTCCGCGCGCAGTGACGCGGCGGGGAAGTACGCGTTGCCCTCCACCGTCACGATGTCGTCGGACTCGGCCAGGACGGCCCCGTTCCATTCAGCGCGCTTCGTCGTCATCGGGAGTGATCTTTCTTGAGGGTGTCGGCCGCGGCCCGGCGGGTCAGCGCGCCAGGAAGAGCGAGTGCGCGAAGGGCCACGCCGCGTCGGTCCATTGTTCGATGCACGCGAAGCCAGAATCGTCCGCACAGGCGCGCAATTCGTCCGTGCGAAAGCGGTGGCTCGACTCGGTCCAGACGCTCTCCCCCGCGGCGAAGGCCACCGTCGCGTCCAGCAGGTGAACCACGCACGCGCGCCGCGCCACGAGGTGCATCTCGATGCGTCGGTCGAGGGCGTTCCAGCGGGCCTCGTGGGCGAAGTCCGCGAGCGCGAAGTCCGCGCCGTACTCCCGGTTGAGGCGCACCAGCAGGTTGCGGTTGAAGGCCGCCGTCACCCCGAGCGCGTCATCGTAGGCGGGCAGCAGTTGCGCCGCGGGCTTCTCCAGGTCCGTCGCGAGGAGCAGCGCGTCCCCGGGCGCGAGCGTAGCCCGCACGTCGCGCAGGAAGGCGAGCGCATCGCGGCGGTCGAAGTTCGACAGGTTGCTGCCAAGGAAGAGCACCAACCGATGCGTCCCGGGCACCCGCTCGGCGCGTCGCAAGCCCTCAAGGTACGTCGCCTCGACGCAGCGCACCTCCACGCCGTCCATCGCCTCGAGCGCGCGCTTGCAGTCCCGCAGCGCCGCCGCGGAGACGTCCACCGCGGTGAAGGTCGTATGCGCCTGCGCCGCGCCGACCGCGCGCAGGAAGATCGCCGCCTTCCGTCCGCCACCGGGGCCCAGTTCGACCACGTCGACGGGGCCACCGACGGCGCGCACCACGTCCCCGGCGTGGCCCTCGATCATCCGCAGGTCGGCGCGCGTGAGGCCGTACTCGGGTAGCTCGGTGATGGCCTCGAAGAGCGCCGATCCGAGGGCGTCGTAGAGCAGCGCTGTGGGGAGGGTCTTCGGGGTGCTGCGCAGCCCCTCGATGATGGCCTTCGCGACGGTCGGATCACTCATTCGTGGCTCTCGTCTTCAACGCAGCGAACGGCTGCATACACGTGCTGGTAATACGATTGAAACCAGTTGCGAAACGATCGGCGCAGGAAGCTCTGCGCGGTGCGCGGCGAGGCGCCCTTCAAGACGAAGTGCTCGCCGTCGAAGAAGTTGGCGGAGTACCCGGGATAGAAGGGCTGCGGGGTGAATCCAGCGAAGGGTGCAAACGGGGTGCGGGTCCACTCCCAGCCGTTGCCGAGCATCTCATCGACGCCGAGCGCGCTGCGACCCGCGGGGTGTGCGCCGACCGGGGTCGGGTCCACGTGGGCGAAGCCGAAGTTGCCGTGCACCCCGGGCAGCGGGTGCGCCGAGCCCCAGGGAAACGGGTTTTCGCCGCCGTCGCGGGTGGCGTAGGCCGCGCGGTGCCACTGCGCCTCCGTGGGCAGCGCCGCGCCCTTCCAGCGGGCGTAGGCGCGCGCCTCGGCGTGGCTCACGTACACCGGCGTCGCCGTCGCGAGCGCGACCTCCCCAAACATCGCCCGCCACCACCAGCGCCCCTCGCGGCGCACCCAGAACACGGGGTGTTCGATGCGCTCGCGGTCGCGCCAGGCGCGGTCGGCGTCGGTCCAGAGGGCGTCGGTGTGGTAGCCGCCGGCCTCGACGAAGCGCAGCCACTCGGCGTTGGTCACCTTGTGCGACTGGATGCGAAACGCGGGCACTTCGACCGTGTGCGCCTCGTACTCGTTGTCCCACGCGCCGTGCGGATCGTCAGCCCGCGCAAGGCCCAGCGTCGCCCGCCCCGCGGGAATATCGACCCAGGTAATCGACAGCGCGGATGCGTCTTGGTGGTGGGCGATGGGCTGCGGGTTCAGCGATGCCGGCGGCAGTCGATGCAGCAGGTACGCGAGCGTCTCGGCGTGCATGAGTCGGTGCTCGAGGGCGAGGCGCGCGGCCCAGCCATCGGCGAGCCAGTCGGTGAGCGGCGCGGTCGCGAGGGCGTGATCGACGTCGCGGCGGGTGTCCGCGATCCAGTGGCGGATGGCATCCCTGGCGGGCCAGTCGGCCGCGGTGTCTTGCGGCAGGTCGCCGTGCACAGGATCAATCCCGAACGCGAAAAGCCGCTCGAACTCCGTGTTGCGCGACGGGGCGCGGAGGCAGTCGCGGACGAGGAGGTTCCAGTCGAAGGCGTCGAGGTGGCCGAAGTAGAAGATGAGCCGATGGCGCTCGGCGATGGGCCGGTCGAGCAGCGCTTCGGCGGTGATCCACTCGAAGAGCGCGTCGGTCTCGCGGCGGGCGGCGCGGAGGTCGGTGAGCAACGAATCGCGCTGCTCGCGGGTTGGTTCAGTGGTCACGCGGAGACCTCTTACGACATCTGGAAGGACACGGTCATGCCCTCCGATCACTCCAGCAATGGACGCTCGGGGCGCGATGATTTACCGATGCCGGCATGAGCGAATCATCGGTGGATTACGAGCTGTTCTATTGGCCTGGCATTCCGGGGCGCGGGGAATTTATCCGGCTGGCCCTGGAGGACTCGGGCGCGCGCTACCTCGACGTGGCCCGCGGGCCGGAGGGCGTGAAGGCCATCATGCGGATGCTCCGCGGCGAGGGCTTCGCGGGTGCGCCGCCGTTTGCGCCGCCGGTGCTGAAGCACGGCGCACTGGTGCTCGCGCAGGTGGCAAATATTCTCCATTACCTCGGTCCGAAGCTCGGCCTCGCGCCCACGGACGAGGCCGGATCGCAGCACGCGCTGCAGCTACAACTCACCATCGCCGACCTCGTCGCTGAGGTGCACGACACCCACCACCCGCTGAGCAACGCGCTCTACTACGAAGACCAGAAGGACGCGGCGCGGCAGCGCTCGGTGATCTTCGTGTCACAGCGGATGCCGAAGTTTCTCGGGTACTTCGAGCGGACGCTGGCTCGCAACGGCGCGGGCGAGCACCTCGTCGGCGACGCCACGAGCTACGTCGATCTCTCGCTCTTCCAGGTGGTGGAGGGGCTGCGCTACGCCTTCCCGCGCGCCATGGCGGCGGTCGAGCCAACGGTGCCGATGGTGGTGGCGCTGCGCGACCGCGTGGCGGCACGGCCCGGCATCGCGGCGTACCTGATCTCCCCGCGACGGCTGGCCTTCAACCAAAACGGGATCTTCCGGAGATACCCAGAACTCGACCTCGCGCCCGGCGAGGAGTGACCGTCCAGAGAGGCCGTAGCGCTGCGCGCGTCCCGTCGTTGCGGGGCCATGCAGTCCCCGTTTCGACCGCGCCCGGCGTGCTATGCGTCGCCCCGTGAAGACGCTCGTCGGCGCGCTGTGGGTCTCTTCTCTGCTCCCTGCATGCGCGCACCACGCGCCGACCACTCCGTGCCCCGCACCGGACGTTCATGCTGCCATGCACGGCCAACACCACCGCTTCGACGACCCTGCGCAGTGGGCGCAGCGCTTCGAGAGCCCCGCGCGCGAAGCGTGGCAGCAGCCCGACCTCGTGGTCGCCTCGCTCGCCCTCGCACCGGACGCTCGCGTGGCCGACGTGGGCGCGGGCACGGGGTACTTCTCCGTGCGCCTCGCGCGTGCCGCTTCGCAGGGGCGCGTGTGGGCCGTGGACGTCGAGCCGACGATGGTGCGCTGGGTGCTCGACCGCGCGCACCGCGAAAACATCGGCAACCTCACCGCCGTACTGGCCGCACCCGACGACGCGCTGCTTCCCGAGCCTGTTGACCTCGTGCTCGTGGTCGACACGTACCACCACATCAGCGCGCGCACGGCGTACTTCACCCGGCTTCGCAGCGCGCTACGCCCGCACGGACGCGTCGCCATCGTAGACTTCCGTCTCGACTCACCGGAGGGCCCGCCGATCGCGATGCGTCTCGCTCCGGAGGTCGTTCGCGCCGAGATGGCCGCCGCGGGATTTACCCTCGCGGGGTCGCTCGACACGCTCCCGCGCCAGTACATGTTGATCTTCCGCGCCGCGGAGTGATCACCCCCGCGCGGGGCGGTGCACGGCGGCGCGAAGCTACGCCAGACCCTGGAGCATCAGCACGACGGTGAGCACCGCGGCCACGGTGACCGGGATGCTGAAATTGTCGTCGAGCCGCTCGGAGGAAAGCTCGGTCACCGCGCCGGTCACGCCCGCGATCGCCCCAAGCCGCGCCGCTTGCGTCCAGGCCATCGGAAACCCCGCGCGCAGCACCAGGGTAGCCGCGACGCCCGCCACCAGCGCGAAGGCGAGGGTGCCCTCCACCGAGCGCCCGTTGCGCAAGCGCGTGCGGCCCCACCGACGGCCCACCAGCGAGGCCGCCGTGTCGCCCACTGCCAGCGCCATCACCGCCGCCGCGCAAGCAGGCCTCGGGAAGGCCAGCGCGACGAGCAGCAGACCCGTCACAAACCACGTCGATGAGTTCACCCGCGTGCGCTCATGGTCGTGCGCCACCCGGCCGAAGAGGGCCATCATCAACTCGTTGACCCGCGCGCTGCGCACCCGCAGAAACTCCGCCGTCCACGCCAACACCCCGACCACCAGCGGCAGCCCGATGAGCCACGCGCGCGAAGGGAGCAGCACCGTCAGCGCCGTCGCCGTCGTGCCCATGCCGACGTGCATGATCATTCGCGCGCGGTTCATCGGCCGCGGCGGCCGGGACGCCGCCGTCATGCGGGCCAGCGCCGCCGCCAGGGCCTCCTGCGCCGGTCGAACCTGCTCGCCGAAGCGCCCCCAGGTAGACTCGCCCGCCTCCGCCGGCGTCGCACGTTCGAGCGTCTCCAACGCATCGCGCAGGGCATCGCGCAGGGCCGCCGCCCGCGGCTCCATTTCCGCGCGCAGGGCCGCTCGCATCCGCTCGGTCACCTCCGTCGCCCGCTGCCGCAGCGCCGCCTGCGGGGCGCCCGCGGCCATCGCCTGATCGACCGCCTCGAGCAGGGCCGATAGTTCGTCCGCGATGCGTTTTCCTTCGAGGCTCAGGGTGACCGTCATGGGCTTTCCCTGAGCACTTAAGGGAGCTCTCGCGTCGGGTCAACCGGCGGACATTTTACTCCGCCACGTATCAGATCGATTGCTCTCCAGGAGGGGAATATCCCTCGGAGCCTCGCTCCGGTACGCAGGAGAGGCGAGTGCCTGGGGCGCGGCCCGGACATTGACACCGCATCGACTGCGGGCGTACCCGACGAAGCAGCCATGAAGACCTTCTCCGCCCTGTTTGCTGCGGCATTTCTCGCGGGTTGTGCCTCCGACGAGGCAGACGTCACGCCTGGCGAAGACGACTGGGCCGCAGACCAGATCGTCGGCGCCAACTCCGTCGGTCGCCGCATGGCCGTCGAGGGGTTCGTCTACGTCCCGGTGGGCTCGTTGCAGGCCACCATCACCGCTGCCGTCACCGCGCAGATGCGGGTGCTCTTCGGCGCCGCGCGCTCCAACGACATCGGCCTCTCCGAGCGGCAGCCGATCATCAACCCGGCGTCGTTTCGGCGCGACGAGGTGACCGTCGTCGACCCCGCGCAGCCCACCGCCGCGCCGCGCACCCTCTGGCGCGTCCGGTACACGTACCGCTCCCGCGCCGTCGTGCCTCGCAGCCTGGAGATGGCCAGCACCGTCCCCACCGCGACGATCTTCCCGGTCACCCTCGGCGCCCGTGCAGCGACGGTGATCGACCGCTGCCAGGACCCGGACACGCACGCCCTCTCCGCGGCCACCGTCTGGTACCACTTCAAGCCATCGCTCCCGGAGTGCGCGGCCGCCGTCGAGGCCGAGCGCCAGCAGATCGAGGCCGACCGTCGGCAACTGACGACCCCCGATCGGCAGGTCACGCCGTCCGAGGTCGGGCGGCTCTATCTCCCGCTCACGATGGCCTTCACGCCGCTCGTGTCCAACGAGGCCGCGTCGCCCGAATACCATCGCCTGTATGAAGACGACCGCCTTGTGGCGTACTCGTTTTTCGGCCTGGACAAGGAATCCGACCCCTACGACTACGGCGGCAAGAACTACTTCACCTGGCTGCGCACCATCACCCGCGCGCAGCCGACGATGCGCTTCAGCGTCCCGGACACCACCAACCTCCTCGCCGTCTCCTGGGGCGGTCGCGCCATCGCCGACGTCACCTACGAGCGCGTGATGGCGTGGGTGCTCGACGACGCCAACTACCCCGCGGAGGTCGCGACCGGCGATCGGCGCGCGTTTCGGCTGCAAGTGCTGCGGCAGTGGCGCGGGCACTTCGTACACCTGACCATGAACGCCCAGGTGAGCACCGCGGGCCGCTCGCGGGTCGTTCCGATCGAATTGCGCACGTACTACGGCGACGAGGAGATCAACCAGCGCGCGGCGTCGCTGCGGTACGCGGCTGCGTTTCGCGACGCGGACGTCTTCCAGTACACCGGACACTCGCACCTGGGATTTGGCCCGCTCGACCCGGTCAACTACGCGGCGTCGGTATTTCCCAACAAGTACCAGCTTATGATGGTGAACAGCTGTGTGTCGTTTAACTACTACAACCAGTTCTTCCGGCTGCACCCGGGCGGGACGGCCAATCTCGACACCATCACCAACGGCATCGAGGTCTACCTCGAAGGCGCCGGAACCTCCTCCGCCCGTCTCATCCTCGCCCTCCTCGACGGGCGCTTCCGCACTTACCGCGCGATCCTCACGGACATGCGCGTCGACCTCCCCTGGGAGATGGCCCACGACCCCGACCGCGTGGCCGACGGCGAGCTCGACAACCAGTTCACGCCCGCCCGCTTCCCGATGACCTTCGCGCCGGTGCGCTGAAGGCCTCCCCGCTCACCGGCGACGTTTGGTTCGCCGCCACGAAATGCCACGGCTCGATGCCCTCGCCGGGGCCGCGATCCCAGCCCTTGAGGGCGGACCAGACTGCGTAGCGGTCCGAGCCGAAGGCCAGCGGGAGCACCGGTGTTCGCTCGGTGTCCTGTTCGGCGGTCCACACGTGCCCTCGACTCTTCGGAGGCTCTGTCTTTACGTGCCCATGTAATGACAGCCCCACCCGGAATTGCTCACCTCGCCCTCGCGACGGACACCACCGCCATCGATGCGACTGATCGCCCGGTGCCGCTGGATGTCCCGGCCGCCGTGGTGGACACGTGCGATCCGCGCACCGACGAGGCGACGATCACGGCGACGGTGTTTCCGATGGCGCTCGGATGCTCCGCGCTGGGCGCCGTGGACGACAGCGATCCGTTGTTCACTACGGATACGCGGGTGCGCATCCCTGCGGGCGAGGCGGTTCAGCCCGGGGCGATGCGTGACTTCACCCTCTTATCAGGGTTCCGGGGAAACGGCGGTCTACCGTCAGAATGCGGGGAAACATGCTGGAAATACCGTCACGTTTCGCGCGGACTGGCACCGACGAGCGGCCAGCAGTCTGAGCCCGCGCCGACGACTGGCACCCTCGGCACATGCCGACGGAAGTGCTCCGTGGGGTTCGCAAGGGTGGGGGGCTCGCAAGGGTAGGGGCTCGCGAGCCCCCAGCCCCAGCCCCGCCCCCACAAGTGGGGGCAGGGTGCAGAAATACCTATTATAGAAGCGTTTTGTCGCTC
>CANJUR010000106.1 GCA_947477565.1 Deltaproteobacteria bacterium | reverse complement strand
GTACGAGCGCGGAGGCGTCCGGGTCCGGCAGACGACGGACGTCCGCCCAGAGGCGGCGGCCCTGCTGCGAAAGCTGAAGGTGCCCCTGCCGCCGAAGCTGCACGCAGTACCGGCGATCCCGGCCGCCGAGAAGCCCGGAACCTAGTAACACGGGGTGCGAGCGCAGATCAGGCGGAAACACGTGTGGTTTCCGCTGGTTGTGTGCCTAGCCTAGGAGGCCAACTGTCAAAGTCGGGTTCGACGCCGCGCTATCATTGATGCATGGATATTATTTGCAGGTCTGACTCTGGAAACATGGTATTATGCCTGTAATGCGTAAACTGAAATCATCCCAGCGACTTGCCTTGATCGCCGCGTTTGCAACTGTTGGCTGCGGGGCTGTGCCGGCGGGGCCCGACGCCACGGCGCCTCCGGACGCTCCAATCGCTGCCGATGCCGGAGCCTCTCTCGACACTCCGACCGATGCCGATGCCACTATCAGCACCGATGTACCGGCCTCCACCGATGTTACTGTCAACTCCGATGTACCTGCCGCTGTTGATGTGCCTGTCGGCACCGATGTACCGGCCTCCACCGATGTCACTGTAAACTCCGATGTACCTGCCGCTGTTGATTTGCCTGTCGCTCCCGATGTACCGACCGCTGTCGATGTGACTGTCGCTCGCGATGTACCGAGCGCCATCGACGTAGCTGTCGATGTACCGGCCGCTGTCGATGTGACTGTCGCCCGCGATGTACCGGCCGCTATCGATGTGGCGATGGTGTTCGATGCAGCAACCGCAAGCGATGTCGCCGTCCGATCTGACGTGTCCGGCGCCGTCGATGCGGGTGTCGTCGCCGATCGGGGTGTCGTCGCCGACGCTGGCCCCACGACTCTGCGCACCTCCGGCCGTCGGCTGTTGCGCAATGGAGTCCCGATCGAGATCCGCGGGGTATGCTGGTCACCCGTCGCGCGCGGGGCGACGTTTCCGCCAGACTACCTGCGCTTCGCAGAGACCGACGCGCGGCTCATGCAGGCAGCCGGTATCAACGCAGTGCGGACGTACACGCCCATCCTCGACCGGGCGGTACTCGATATCTTGTACGCCCACGGCATCGGGGTGCTGATGACCGTTTATGCGTATGGCGGCGCCCCGGAGTCCGAGGCAACAGACGCAGTACGCTCGGTGATGAATCACCCCGCAATCTTGATGTGGCTCGTGGGCAATGAGTGGAACTACAATGGACTCTTCACCGGGGTCCCCTTCGTCACCGCGCGCGATCGCCTTCAGCGCATCGCGGCGGCGATTCATGTCCTCGATCCAGGCCGGCCCGTGTCCACGGTCTACGGCGAATTGCCGAGCGCCGAGACGATTGCCGCGATGCCGGCCATCGACGTGTGGGGCCTCAACGTCTATCGCAACATCGGATTCGGCGACCTGTTCACGAGGTGGGCAGCCCTCAGCGGAGCGCCCATGTTCATCTCCGAATACGGCGCGGATGCCTGGGATGCGCGCGGCGCTGGAATGGAGAACGTCGCGGCGCAGGCCGAGGCGACTACCGCCCTCACACAGTTGATTCTCAACCAAAGCACCGCGAGGCACACTGGCGGAGTCACCCTCGGCGGCACCATCTTCGAGTGGTCCGACGAATGGTGGAAGGACCAGGCGGGCAGCCTATCTGTGCACGATGTCGGCGGCGTGGCGCCCGGCGGTGGACCCTACCCCGATAACACCTTTAACGAAGAGTGGTGGGGAGTCGTCACCGTCGACCGTGTGCCGCGACCTGCCTACGACGCGCTCTCTCGCCTTTACCGGCCCTGAGAAGCTCAGCCATCGCTGGGTGGGTCGTACATTTCGATCTCGATTCCACCCCGCGTAAAAATCACACTTGCGTCAGCGTTTTCCGCATTCGTGACCGGCGACGGAGTGGACTCGTTGTGAACTGCCCCCACGATGATCGGTCGGTCGGGGTCGCCGTCGATGTGCGCAATCAACACTTCCGTGCCTGGATACAGCAGCAGGTGCATGCCATAGCCAGCGCCGGCGCTCGGCTGCGCCCGCCGAATCCAGCACGAAACACCTTCAGTGCTGCACTCCGCGTTCGCCCAGGGGAGTATCACGCGGTAGCGCCCTTTTGAGTCAATCGGTGCCTCGAAGTGATCCGGCTCTCCGTAGATATGACCGTGAACCACGCCATGGATGCGAGGCCGGGGCGTCACCCGCGGCGGCGCGTAGTGCTGAGCGGAAGATACAGCGACGAACTCGTTTTGGTACCCCGGCGTCAATGTCGAAGTAGAGGTATTGGGCACGTCGTGCCGAACCTCCAGAACGAAGTAACTTTGATTGAAGCTCAGTTCGAAGTGATCATGAAGGGTGAAGCGCACGCCAGGCGCGAGACCCTGGATGGTTGATTTCCCGCGGTAAATGATTTGCGTCGCGGCGATCTCGCTCGAGCGAACCTTCGCGATCGCGGAGCCTTCGGTGCCCGTCATGTAGTGCTCGGATGGCCGAACGATAGTGCCGAAGCCGTCGTGGGTGATCTCCGACTCGGCGACGAGTGACACGTCCGGCGTGAGCCAATTGTAATCGTTTGTGACAACCCGCCGGGGCACACGATGCTCGATACGACGCAGTGAGGTGACGGTCTCCGCTTCGGTCACGACTCCCTGAACCGACCGATACACCGCCCCACCCGGGATGCCATCCTGGAGCAGCGTCGCTACCTGATCGACGAACACGACCTTCGCAAAGTTCTCCCCCTGCTCGAAGAAGAAGAAGATGCCCTCATGCTCCAGGAGTCGACAGATAAACTGATAGTCTGTCTCGTCGTACTGCACGACATACTCCTTCACCGGAAACCGCGTCTCGCGTGATGGTGTCAGCCGAAACTCGAACAGATGGTTACCATGTTCGGCCATTCCCGCCCGGAGGAGAACGGACTCCACGATCTCAGCCACGGACTGCCCCTCGTAGAGACAAGACTGCCTGATCTGCGTGAGAAGCCAGAGTCGGGGTACCATTCGCACCCGAAACACAACCGTCTCATCGGCCTGGTCTGTAAGAAGCTCTACATCGATGATAATTCCGTGCGTCCGGTGCTGCTCTTCATCGCCAAACGCCACGAATGCAGGGGCATTGAGGAGCTGAGACGTCCATGTGCCGTCGAGGACCCCTTCGAATCGCGCCTCGATCTCGACATCGTATTCGTAGAGGCCGGAGACGCAACCCGTGGAGGTCATCGCACGAACAGACCACTCCTCCGCGAGAAACGCCGCCGAACGGAATACCGCAAGACAAGACTGGCTCGGAGCGTCAATCGGGTGACGGTCACTCTCGCCGGTCGCCGGGGCAGTGCCCGCGAAGCGAGTGCCAACGCTGTCTGTTCCTATAGCAGCGCAGGTCGAGTACCAAACCGATCTCGAATCAGGAGCAGACGCCGGGGCAATCAGATCGCTCGTCTCGGCCATCGCCTGTACAGGTGTCGCGGACTGCAATGCGGCGACAACGGAAGCTGTGACGGGCTGTGGAGCCGGGCCGCGCGCGATCGACTGAGCTCTTGCATCGAGAACCTGCGATGCGGCCTGGTCCAGGGAATCCGTATCGTCGGTCGACGTGCGGACAGGGGTCGCGCCTGCACCTGAGGCGATCGTGTGACCGGCCACTTCGGTGACCGCGAAGTCATCGATGTCTGCGTCGTCGCTCCCTTCGCCGCGACCGAGGGCGATTGGCACCGGACCCTGCACCATGACCGTGTCGTGCTCGTCGCCTTCATTCATGGCTTGAAGTCGCTCCGTAAAGTGTCTGTGCGCGTGTCCGAGTCCACTGTGTCATCATAGTACCCATTACATCTGCACCATCACCTTGGCCTGAGACGGCGACACCTGCACGCCGCAAGGCGCGTTGGGGCTCGAGCCGTTCTGGCCGGTCGTGCACGTGTGGTAGATCACCGGTTGTCCTTCGATCTTCACCTTGATCGACCCCTTCGTGAACATCACCGGACCCTTGATCATCCCCGACACGACGCCCCCCGCTGCGCCCGCCTCATCGCCGGAAGACATCGGAATCTTCGTGCCGAGAAGCACCACCGGCATACTGATGATTTTCACCTTCTTCGAGCACGTCGGCGGAGTGGCCTGCATCAGCATTGCCATGTTGGGATAGGGAATCGGGACGGGGCCGGCGGGCGAAGGCGTCTTGCAGGTATCGGGCATCGCCATGCAATTGCCGTTCATGGTTGTCGAAATAGGAAACATCGCTCGCGCCCTTTCGCTAACCGAGGTGAATCGACTTGCCGTCGATCTTCATGTCGGCTTCGGCCTCGATCGAGGCGTACCCAGCCCGGAGATCGTATCCATCACGAACGAGCGTGCGCGCTCGGCCAGTCTTGAGCTGATGAAGGTCTTCCACCGTGCGAAATACCGTCTTTGCCTGCTCGAATAGACGATCGGTGATGGTCTCGAGGCGGCTCATGACAACCTTCGCGTCACCCACCCTGGCGCGCAGGTGCTCACTTCGAAGGTTTGTTTCCGTAAGCGCGAAGTCAGCACTCTCGGCCGCCATGCGCAGCACCCGCGACGAGATCGCGACGACCTGGGCCCCGAGAGCCAACGACGAGCGCAAACGGCCTTCGCCCGCCTCAATCTTGACCTCATCGTGCGCACGACACTGAACGGACTTCCCCGCGACAAACTCGACGTTTCCGGCAGCCCGGAAGGAGATGTCACCGCCCGGCGCCCACACGACCGTGCGACCGGTCTGCGGATCGAACTCAAACACGAGCCGATCGCGACCGTCGCGCACCTCGATGTGTTCGATTCCGTCTTCTACGCGCACCACGGCCGATGCACCACCCTGAGTGCGAAGCCGCTGCTCAGTGATCAAACCCATCTCGGCGTCGTCACTCGACACCGGGACGGGAGGTGTCTGTACTCGATAGGCAAGGCTCATCGAAACTCCTCGTTTCAGTCGGAGGAAGGTTGCCAGTCTTCGGCTGCGGCAAGATCGTGATCGGTCAGTCTTTGCCCGGTATGATTGGTTTCATGCCACACCGCCCCCCGGACATCTGCGCGGTGCAGGTTGGTGCAGTGTGCATCCGCGGCGGTGAAGTCAGCATGGGTGAGTTTCGCCCGGGTAAAGTCGGCATAACCGAGCGATGCACCGATGAAGCATGCGCGGGCGCAATCCGCCCCGACGAAGATCACCTGTTCGAGCTTCGCTTCGGTGAAGTTGGCGTCTTGCAGTGTAGCGCCCTCGAAACAAGCCATCGGTAGATGACACTCGGAAAGATCGGCCCCCTCGATCTTCGCACCGGTGAAGTTTACGGCTTTTCCGCGAGTTCCACGTAGGTCCGCGCCGCTCAAGATCGCACCCCCGAGGTTTGCCTGGCCAAGGTCTGCGCCGCGGAGATTGGCGCGCCCGAGTTGGGCCTCGGACAGGTCACTCAACGTCAAGTCGCAGCCCGCGAGCGTCTGGCCCGCGAGGTTTGCTCCCGACAGGTTGCATCGGGACATCTTCGCGCAGCCAAGGTGGGACTGATGCAAGTCTGCGCCGGCGAGATCGATGGCGAGCATCGACGCCCGCGCAAAGCTCGCCCCGGCGAAGGAACAGCCCACCATCCGAACACCCTCCATGGTCGCACCGTCAAAGATCGCCTCGCACAAAGAAGCGCCGCCGAGATCGCCGCCGTGAAACGTCGCATCGGTGAAATGGGCCCCCTGGAGGTCGGCCCCGGAAAGATTGACGCTTTGAAGCGAAGCACCGTCACACCGGGCCGAAACGAGCAGCGCGCGGGCCAGATCGGCCCCGTCAAGCGTGGCCCCGGTCAGCGTCGCAAGAGACAGATCGGCCCCGGTCAACGCGGCTCCCCGGAGCGCCGCGCGATCGAGCTTTGCGCGACGAAAGATCGCGCCCGCGGCGAATGCCCCCTCGAGCAATGCACCCTCCAGATTGGCATCTTCGAGGTTGGCTTCGTCGAGAAAGGCCCCGCGCAGTGTGATTCGCACCATCTGCGCACGAACGAGCAAGGCGTTGCAGAGCCGTGCGCCGTCAAGGAGCGCATGCGAAAGGTCGGCCCCGGAAAGATCAGCCCCGGAGAGATCGGCCCCAGTGAGGTCGACCCCGGTGAGTTGGCACCCGATGAGGTTGGCCCCGCGCAGGTCGGCGTGGGCGAAACTCGCACCGGTGAGATTCATGCCACTCAGGTCGCACTGGGCGAATCCACCGCCGCCATGATCGCCCCGCAGCGAGCCGCTCTCGCGGAGTGAGACGCCGGTGACCCGAAGGCGGCGCAGGGTGGCACCGACGAAGGCGAGCGAGCGCGGCTCGACATCGAGGAAGGAAGCACCAACGATTTCGCTGTCTTCGAATGCCACCGAGCCGAGCCGACAGCGCTCAAATACGGTGCCCTCGAGCCGCGCGCCACGAAGGCTCACTCCGTGAAGGTCACAGTCGATCAAGGTCGCACCGGACAGGTTCGCCTGGCCGAGATCGGCACCGCGGAGAGTGGTGTTCGAGAGTCGTGCACCGTTGAGTCGCGCACCGTTGAGTCGTGCGTTGTCGAGCGTGCACCGCATGAGTACGGCGCTCTCGAGAGTGGCCTCACGCAGGTTGCCATCAGACAAGTCGACGCCTTCGAGCACCGCCGATTTGAGACACGCCGACGCGAGACACGCCCTGCGGGCAGACAGCGTACCCTCGTCGAAACCTGACAAACCAGCGTTCTGTGCGGCCTGGGCCAGATCGGGATCCTGCGTGGCTATGTCTTCATCGTACACCGAAGAGCCATCGGTGTTCGAAGCCGACAAGACCGCTTCGGAGCCCGTGAGAATCACCCCGGAGAGGTCCGCCGCCGTCAGGTTGGCGTCGTCGAGTTCAGTGCGCACGAAGTAGGCACTCGCCAGCCTGGCACCCGACAGGTCGGCCCGCGCCAGCGTGGTTCGATAGAAGCCCACGCCCTCCAGGTTTGCCCCCGGGAAGGCCACCCCGGTCATATCGATGGGGCCCACCATCGGCGGATCGAGAGCCTCACCCGCTCCGACCTGACGCGCCACACGCTCGGTCTCGCTGCTCATTCGGCGCTCCGCGCTGCGAGCAGCGTGCGATGCAGATTTGCTTCTTCGAAGCGGGTGTCGGTTGTGTGGGCCTCGAAGAGGTCGCACTCGAAAAGATTGCTTCCACGGCAGTCTGCGCCGGTGAGATCTGCACCGCCGAGTCGGGCGCGAAACAGGTTTGCCCTGGTCAGCCTCGCGGCCACCAGACGTGCCTTCGCGAGGTTGGCGCCCTCGAGACGCGACCGATGGAAGTTCGCTCGAATCGCTATCGCATCAGTGAAGTTGGCCGCGGGCAGACTCGCGCCTTCGAAGTCGGTTCCCGTGAGTTCGGCCCCGGACCAACTCGAATTCTCCGCGCGAATCAGCCCAAACTGGCCGCCGACGAAGCGTGCACCATCTACCCGGGCGTTGGTGAGATCAGCCTCCCGAAACGACGCCTCGAGACCGCTCGCCTGCTCGAGAAACGCAGCCCGTAGCGACGCGCCATCGAAGGTCGCCCGCGATAGCTCACACAGCATCAGCATTGCCCCGTCGAGTTGCGCGCCATCGAGTCGGGCGGCCTCGAGCAGCGCCTTGCGAAGTGATGCCTTCGCCCCGCGAACCCGCATGAGATGAGCCCCCCGAAGATCGGCATCGTCGAAGCGCGCGCCGGCCATCGAGGCCTCGACGAGCGTCGCCGAAGTGAGCTTCGCACTGGTGAAATCAGCCCGATCGAGCACCGCCCGGTCGAGCCGCGCCGCCGCCATGACGGCGTGGGCGAAGTTTGCTCCGGTGAGGTTTGCCCCGATGAGTGTCGCCTGCTCGCAATTGGCGTCTTGCGCCACCGCGTCCATGAGCACCGCCTCGGTCAAATCGGCGAAGCGCATCGTGGCTGCGGTGAGATCGGCGCCGGTCAGATTGGCCCGCACCAGCCGCGCTCCGGTGAGGTTTGCGCCGGAGAGGTTTACGCCCGAAAAGTCGGCCCCGGAGAGGTCGAGTTCGGTGAGATTGGACCCGGCCAGGCTGGCGCCGACGGCGGCGAAAGCCAGCGCCTCGTCGCGCGTGAGATGCTCACCCCGCGCGACCCGCGGTGCCGCCGCGCCGGACAGCGCCTGGGCCCGCTCGAAGGTCGCAGCGGCGGCCAGGGATTCG
The DNA here is from genome assembly GCA_947477565.1 of Deltaproteobacteria bacterium. Taxonomy (GTDB): domain Bacteria; phylum Myxococcota_A; class Polyangia; order Polyangiales; genus SCUS01. The sequence continues at coordinate 9,806 of CANJUR010000106.1, read as the reverse complement.
AGCAAGGCCCCACGCTCCTGCGCTTCTTCGGGCGATTGCGGAGGCGGAAAGCCTCCGATGAGCACCCCGAGAAAACCGCTTCGCGTCGTCTCGGCCTCGAGCTTCTTCAAGAGCGCCGGGTCAGCCCCGGCCGCCCGCAGCTCGCCCAGGGTCTCGTCGAACTCCCTCTTCAGCGGGTCGTCCGCTGGCGCCGGCGCCGGCGGCGTCGCTTCGTCTTCCTCGGACGCCACGGGCAGACTTGCCATGATGATGGCAGAAAACGCTGCGGCGCTCGTCACGCCCTTCAAGCGCTCGAGAAGCGCCGGGTCGACCCCTGCGGCCTTCAGCGTCGCGCGCTCCTCGTCGAGCGCCGCGACCTCTTCCGGGTCTGCGGCCACCACCGGCGGCCTCGGTTCCGGCATCTCCACCGGAGCACCGCGCTGCGCCGCATCTTCCGTCTCCGCAAGCTCTTGCTGCGATGGAGTCGCCGGCCGCCACCCGTTGGGGTCTGCATAGTCCGAGGCCGGGCGCGCGGGGTCGTGCAGTGACTCCACGACGAGCAACGCCTTCTCGACCTCTTCATACTCCCGTGATTGCACCGGAATCAGCCCGCGCCAGACGAGCGAAACCACCCCGGCGTCGGCGTCGATGGTGACCGTGTCGAGATTCAGCACGACCTCTTCGGTGCTGGCCTCCGCCGACCGTGAGATGCGCACAAAGCAACGCGGTCGAACGCCCGGGAGTCGCGAAGTAAAGGTCGAGACGCCGGAATGCAGCCCCTCCAGGCTGATCGACTCATCCCCGCGAAGATAGGGAATCTGCTGATCGGCGGGCGCGGCGTTGAAGTATCCCCAGTCGAAGTCGTCTGGAAAGTACGGCCAGCGCTCGCGCAGCCAGGCGCCACCGTAGGAGCCGAGCTTCGTCGTCCGTTGCGGCCAGGTGCGGTCGACGGGGCCAAACCCCGCCGGCCCGGGGCGATCGTCGGTCGAAGAGATCAGCGCCGAGGGAATCTCCCAGTTGGGCAGCGGAATGCTGCCGTCGGCCGATGCCGTGCAGCCCATTCCCAGGGGGTTTGCGGCGTAGTCGGCACCGCCAAACGCACGCTCGTAGCGAAGCGGCATCGACCGAAACGGCCGCGCCTCGCTCACGTCGTACAGTCCGAAGCCCTGCGGGACGAACTGCCGATCACCGCAGACGAAGAGTGTCTTCTGCCATGTACCGACACGAACGCTTGCGCGGCCCGCGAGCACTTCGCGCCCGCCCGGGCTGTGCCAGGTGCCTTGCACGGTGACATCGGCCCGTGGCTTGAACGGCGCGAAATCAGACGCATACCGCAGGCTCGAAGGCGCGTCTTCGTCCCAGGCGGCATCGCCCGTGAGGATCGGCCGGTCGGGCGCATACGCGATGGCCTCGGGTGCGAGCGTGAAGGTGCCCTTGACGATCACCGTGAGGTGATAGCCGCTCTGCCGCACGCGACCCGAGACAAACCCGAGAGCGAGCGGCGTGTCATTGAAGAGATGAATGCCCATGCGCGTGGAGTGCCGGCCTACTACGGTAGAAATCGTGTTAGTAGCAGCGGGACTTGCGGGATTTCAGGCGCCGGCACCGGCGGGGGCTCTGGCCGATCCGGAAGCGGAGGCGACGCAGAGACGCCGGGGGGCAGACGTTGCTCGATGTCGTTTATATCCACCTTCGGCCCCTTGATGACGATGCCGGTGGCGTCGAGGGTAATGCTCGACTGTAACGGGCCGGGCGGGCCGTATGAAAGCCTCACGAAGCCGTCTGCGACGACCACCTGAGGTGCCGTCGGATCGAGGGTTGGCGCCTGCTCGGTCAAAACCGCGGCCTTGATTGCGGCGCTGTACGCCTTCTGGGCAGCCTCCTGACCGGCGCGCTGGGCGACGCCGGCCGCCTTCATCGCGCTCATCATCATCGTCGTCAGGGCGACAACCCCGCCGACGACACTGCCGGCGATGGCGCCGACCTTTGCACCGGCCTCGGCGCCCGCCTCTTCTTCGCCGTCGGCCGCCAGCGCTCCCAGGCCCGTCCCGGCCCCCGCCGCAGTGCCGGTGGCGATACCAAAAATCGAAACGTTTGCCACGGTCGCCGCCACCGATGCCATGGTCGCCGACGGTAGAATCAATTTGACCTGCTTGACGACGCCCTCCGCCTCACCCCACGCGTCATTGTAAATTCTTCGGGCTACGAGGAGGGCGGCCGTACTCGCGCCCATCGGCGCAGCCTTCAGACGCCCCAGAGTGACCCGATTTATCCCCACCTTGAGGAAGCTCTTGTCGGCGAGCGTTAGCACCTCGCTGCTCAAGGTCACCGAAGCATCATCGGTGCTAGTGCGCACCATACCGCGCAATATCTGCATGCCCACCGGGGGGCGATCATGGTTGATGAGATGGCCATCCTTGGGATAGTCTCTCGGGGTCTCCGGGAGCTGGTGGGTCGATGGCAGGCCCATCTCGATGAAGTCATGGGCGCGAAGCCATAGGTCTTCCGTCCGCTCCTGCAGCCCAGAGACATAGGTGGCCTTCGCGCCAGCCTGACGGCGGTTTCCGATACGGATACTGGCGCCTTCGACCTTGCAAACTCCGACGCGCGACGAGAGTTGCGCCCCAACGCCACCGATGACCCCCGCGTCTGCGGCATTGATCGATGCGCCGTAAGCCCCATTGAGGCTCGTCAGGAAGCCAGAGTTTACGCTTGCAGACAGGAGGCTATTCACACTCGCGGAGAGGCCTGCGCTGTGGCTATTGAACAACCCCGCGGAGGACGACACGCCCTCGAGGCTCTCTAGTTTCACGCTGCGCGCGCCAAACATGCCCACATGACCGGACTTCATGTAGTCAAAATTCCCGGCCCCGGCCTCCGCTCCGGACGTCGGCGACAAGAGCGCATTCGACCCCATCCAAGTCATCTGCCCGAGGGTGAGAGACTTGGTCAAGACAGACCAATTCCCCGTCCAGCTCTTACCCCATAAGGTAAGGTAGATCCGGAAGGCGTTGACCCCGAGTTCGAGGATTGATCCGATGCGAGCCGCGTGATGATAGGAATTGCCGAGACTGGAGCCGAACCACGACGCCGCGCAGACGTAGTAGTTGCCATGATCAACGGTCGTGAGCGCGCCCACGAAGCCGCGATGGTCTACGCCCAGAGCGAAAGTCGAGTTCGAGCGAACCTGCTCGTTCTCACTATTCATGTGTTTGGCAGTGCGAAAGATATCTGCGCTCGTGCGAAGACGCACCCCCTGCTGCCCGTCGTCGGCCAGGCCGAGGAGCATCTCCGCCTGGGCCGTGGGTACCTTGATGCGAAGCCGCTGCTCGCCCGAATCGCCCGCGTGGGTCGCACGGGCCAGACGGGCATCGCGGGCCGCCTTTCGGTCCGCTGCCCGCTGCGCCACACGTTGGTCAGCTTCGTCTTGTTCGCTTGGCATCTCGAGGGCTCCTGAGTCCATCCGTATCAATGGATATTCTGCTTGCATCCATACCTTTGACGAATACCTGGCGTCAAGACCACAGAAAACGGGACTTTCAGTCATCGCTCTCGGAGTGGCTATTTCCCACAATGGGGAGGCGACGATCTGGTTGTTGTGGCTACATCCACATTAGATGTGAGATCGGGGCCATGCGTCGAAGTTCGCGCGACCTCACCCCGCGCTGCCGCGCAGCCCCTCTCCCAAGAGGAGAGGGGCTTCTGAATGCTGACAGCTATGCCCTAATTCAACAGGCATTTGAGCCCCCTCTCCCTCTTGGGTTCACTTCGGGACACATCTCGCGATTCGGCTGTAATTCCCGGCGACCCGCTGAAGGGGTAAGTACAGGCCCTCGAAGGATCGATCCACCTTGCGAGACCTCACCCCCAACCCCCTCTCCCAGGAGGAGAGGGGGCTCGGATCGAGAAGAAATGCCATAAAATCAGGCTTTTTAGCCCCCTCTCCCTCTTGGGAGAGGGGGTTGTGGGTGAGGTCTCGGAAGTGGGGTCGATCCTTCGGGGGGCCTGTCTTTAGCCCTCCAGCGGGTCGCTGTTTCCGCAGGAAGGAATTTAGGGGCGCCACGCTCAAATTCAGCATCGATCGCAGGGAATTTCACGCGAATCGCGAGATGTGTCCCGAGGTGAACCCTCCTGGGAGAGGGGGCGCCTGCAGCGCGGAGTGAGGTCGCGCGGGCTTCGACGCATCGCCGAAATCGGTGACCGTCGTAGCGTTGAGTATCCCCGAACTCGACACAGGCCGTTGACGAGCGTCTGGTAGTTTTACTACGATCGTTGCTCGCGGCGCTGCGAGATGGCGGCGTCATCGAAGAAGAAGAGGGTAACGCCATGGCGAAGCTTCCGGTGAGAGTTGCAGTGACGGGTGCGGCCGGACAAATCGGCTATGCCTTGATTTTTCGTATCGCCAGCGGCGACATGCTCGGCAAAGACCAGCCGGTCATCTTGCAACTGCTCGAGCTTCCAGGAGAAAAGCCGCAGGCTGCGCTCAAGGGCGTGATGATGGAACTCGACGATTGCGCGTTTCCATTGCTCGCCGGGCTCGTTGGCACCTCCGATCCCAGGGTGGCGTTTAAAGATGCGCAGCAGGCGCTTCTCGTAGGCGCCAAGCCACGCGGGCCGGGCATGGAGCGCAAAGACCTGCTGCTCGAGAACGCGAAGATCTTCACCGAACAAGGACGCGCCATCGACGAAGTGGCTTCGCGCGACATCAGGGTGCTCGGCGTCGGCAACCCTGCGAACACCAATGCCCTCATCACGATGAACACCGCGAAGAGCCTCCCGCGCACCTCGTTTACTTCGATGATGCGCCTGGACCACAACCGCGCCGTTTCGCAGATTGCGGCACAGACCCACTCTGCCGTGACGGACGTGCGTGGCATGGTGGTGTGGGGCAATCACTCTCCGACGATGTATCCCGACATTCGCTTTGCGACGGTGCGCGGCCAGGCGGCTTCGTCGCTCGTCGATGAAGGTTGGTACAAGAACGAATACATTCCGAAGGTCGGCAAGCGAGGCGCGGCGATTATCGAGGCGCGCGGACTCTCCTCGGCGGCCTCCGCTGCCAACGCTGCCATTGACCACATGCGCGACTGGAACGCTGGTTCGAATGGCGAATGGGTCACGATGGGCGTGGTCTCCGATGGAGACTATGGCATCCCCGAGGGCATGATTTTCGGGGTTCCGTGCATTTGTGAGAATGGTAAGTGGGAGGCCGTCAAGGGGCTCGAAATCGACGCTTTCTCTCGCGAGCGTATCGACCTCTCGCTGAAAGAACTCACCGAAGAGCGCGATGGCGTGAAGCATCTTCTGGCCTGATCGACAGCCTCGCCTTCTCAAGGGAGAAAGCGGTTGGCATTCGCGACCACGGTGAGACCAGCACACCGTGGGCGCTAATGTAGATTCTGACGCTCACAGTCCCGTAGTGATCCGACCCGAGGAGAATGCCGTACGATGTTTGCGAACACACAGGCCAATGGCATCGACGTGGCGATCATCGATGCGCGCACGCAGCAAACAGACCCGGCGATGCCCGTGGTCGCGTGCCGCAATATGGCGTTTGGGTGCATGGGCGTCGGAGTCGCGCACGCTGTTTTCTTCGCCGGAATGCCGGCCCACACACTGGCGACGGTGGTTCCGTGTTCAGTGGTCGATCACGGCTCCGTGCAGGGTGCGGAGTATGGGGGATTGCGCGGGAGTTCGCGCCATCTCACGGGAGCCTCGTCGGTGCTTGTGGGAGGAGTGTCTGCGACGCGCGTGTCGAGCATCACACTCCAGAATGACCATCACAGCCAGGGCGCTCGCGTGATGCCTAGCCAACTGAAGGTATTGATTCTGGCCCGGTGAGCGCGAAGGCTCTGGTGCAGGGGGAGGCGGGAGGCGAGAGACCTTGACGGTGCCGCGTTCACCGGGTCGGCGGACAAACCGCCAGGCGGTGCGGTCGCGTTCTCACGGCTGCAAGTCAACACCGATGGATGTCGGCGAGTTTGCGAGGTACGTAGTCGTAAACCAGCTGGCCGAGTCAAAGCTGTAACACTGCTGATAGTACTTGAAAACGGCGAACTTTCCGTCCGTCGCATCTTGCTGGGCGAACACGTAAAAGTGGTTTCGCTGCGGTGTGAAATGAGTGGTAGCGCTCTCGTAGGGAAACGACCTGGGCATTCGCAGCAGCAGCCCGGGCGGGTTTAGCGTGAGTCCGTACATACTAGCAGCCGAGACATCGGCAGCCGACGGGTTGAGCCCCTGCTTGTCCCATCCGATGACCGTGGAAGAAGTGACGCCCGCAACAACGGGGAGCAGCGACAAGCGTGCCGCCGTCCCCCACGCGTAGGCAGAGGTGTACGGAACCCCTGCGGAGTCACTGACCTCGATCGTTCGATTAAGATGACGGGCGAGAGGAAGAACCGTCTGGTAAGGGTTCGACGATGGGTCACGGTTGATTGTATTCATGGCAGGATCGATAGCCAGTACGCGCCCCACCGGGCACGCACAGGACTCCGCAGTGGTAACGCTAAGCTTGTGAGACTTGGCGAATATGTAGTCATCAATAAGATTGATGTAGAGTTGCGCGTGGTTGTTCCCGGCCGTGGTTAGCAGGTGCGGCCCAGAGGTGGTGTCTTCCGCGTGGCGGACCACGATGACAACAGGGGTGCACGCATTGGCTGCGCGATAGGCGCTGCCGGCGCTGCAATCCAGGCTGCCTTCGCTGACCAGATCCTGAGCGTTATGGCTGATGATGTTATCGGGTCCGGGCTCTACGTTGCAGGCCAATGTGGTCCCAATGAAGCACAAACCCCTCACCAACCACGAGCCCCTCACGAAGCGATGAGCCATCTTGAATACTCCTCGATCACTGTCAGTTACAGGTCTTCGGACTTCGCACGACCGCATGCGCCCGTCAATGTCATCAGCCGCGGAATGGGACTCGGAGTAGACTGCGGGGGATCGGCTATCGGAAGGTAGCTTACGGCCCTGACCTGCAGCCCAGCTCTCGTCGCTGTTCATCGTCTTCAGTCCACGGCCCCAGGACATGCGTCCGACTGGCATCCTGCTCGCCTGTCTCGACTACGGCTGCGGGCAACCTGCACCCAACTCGTGCAGCGGAATGAACATCCAGCCTTCCCGGTCGGTGCCGTCCAGAAACCTGACATTGAACATCCCCTCGCTGCCCCGCCGCAGTCCGCCCCCGCGGAGCACCGCGATTCGCGGGTTGGTCACGATCTCCTCGGCGCCTTCGGTGCTTTCCACTGGCGTGTCCCGCAAGTGAAATACGCTGTGCGATGCATAGATGCACTCCGCCGCCGCGGGAGGAGCGACGTTCGTGCGGCCCTGGCACGCCCGCGCGGCCGGACACGACGCGCACACCCCATCACGCAGCGACCACGTCTCGTGACAGATCCGCATCTCGCCCGCGACTCGCCGCAGTCGGAACAAGTACACTCCTTCGAGGCGATCACAGGGTACCGCGCCGCCGGTCACTCCGAGTCGGTTCGGCGACACCTCGGTCGCCCACGCCCGCACCTTCACGATGGCCCCGGTGGCACCCGGGACCCTCGCACACGCGCGGCCGATGTCTGGCGACGTGACCTCCTCCTGGTCCCAGCCACTCCGTGACCAATCGATGGAGAAGCTCTCTCCGTGCTGCGCCGCGGCGGCGAAATAGCGCGCCACCGCAGCGGCATCCGCGAGGCCACCGCTCCCGCGAAACTGCACCGCGCCCGCGTAGAACTCATCGAGCGGGTTCGCGCCACGGCCCACCAGAACAGCGTTCGACCATCGACGGAAGAAATCCCGAAGCACCCGATCGCCTTCGACCGGATGGGCGATCGGGATGCGTTCAGCCGCGAGAGGAGGCGTCGGCGACGTGACCACCACCGCTGCCACAGGCGTCGCAGGCAACGGCGCCGCGCTCGCTGCGGGTCGCTCCGTCGGGGCCGCAGAGCGACCGAGGCCGAGGACGACTATCGACCCGAAACCGAGCGCCAATACTCCGATTCCGGCGAGCATTCCAAGGGAGCGCGTCGAGCGGGGGACGAGCGTCGCGGCATGTGACAATGGCGCGGTGGTGGTGCCTGCGACGGGCGGCGGAACGCTCAGCACCGTGCGATCGACCTCCAGCGGAGGGAAGTTCGGAACCGCCCCCGAGGACAGCGGCATCGTCGGCGGGGGAGCCCACTCAGACACCGGGAAGGCGGCCATCGGCGCGAATGCGACCACAGGCACCGACGGGTCCGCCGTGCGCATCCCGCGCAGCGCCGTCCGCAGCGCCGCCGCGTCGGCCGGGCGCTCCTGGCCGCGCGCTCGCAGGGCCATCGCGATCACGTCCCAGGTCGCCGGCGGAACATCCCGGCGCAGCGTTTCGAGCAGCGCTCGCACGTCGCCGCCGCGCTGCAACGCCGTGCCCCACCAGGGTTCGCCCGGGTCGACCTGGGCGCGCAGCGTGAGCATCTCGACGAGCACCACGCCAAGCGCAAACACATCCGTCCAGGGGCCGACACCCGCGGTGTTTCCGAGTGCCTGTTCGGGCGCCATGTAGAGAGGCGTGCCCATGAGCGCGCCCGTGCGCGTACCGGTTCGCTGTCCGAGTTGCGCGATGCCGAAATCCACTATCTTTACGAGGGCTTCGCCGTCGGGCAACCACCGCACCAGCACGTTGTCGGGCTTGATGTCGCGATGAACGATCGCCCCGGGAGAGCGAACCGCGTGCGCCGCCGCGATGCCCGCACACATCTGGTCGAAGAGGCTCAGTACGGTCGCGAGGGCAGGCAACTCGGCCCGCGCGCGCTGGCCCTCGAGCCACGCCGTGAGCGGATGGCCCTCGACGAACTCCGTCACCAGGAAGTGCGTGTCGCCCCAACGCCCCCGATCGAGCACGCCGACGACGTTTGGGTGCTGCACCTGCGCGAGCGCGTCGGCCTCGGACTCGAAGCGGCTCACGGCCTCTGCGTGACCGAGAAACTCGGCCTTCAGAAACTTCACCGCCACCGCGCGGCTGGACAACCGTGCGTCGTCGGCGCGCCACACATCGCCGAAGGTCCCCTCTCCCAGTCGGGCGGCGAGGCGGTAGCGCTGGTCGATCAGGGTTCCTGGCTGGAGCATCGTGGAGGCCTCCTACGGGCCCAGTGGGGTGTTCGCGTCTTCCCCGTCATCGCAGTGGTGGCCCAACGTCGGGTGTAACAGGCATCGACCGGAGAACACATGCAGGGCTCGTAGCCCGACCCTGCGATATTGCACTCCTGCGCACACATGTACTCGACTGGCCCCGCCCGCGGCGGCGTGTCGTACAACGCTCCTACTAAACAGGCATGCGGGGAAACCATGATCTACCGTCAGAACCCTTGGTTCACCGTCTCTACGCGAGCCCCCACCCCTAAGCCCCGCCCCCACGAGTGGCTCCGTTCGGCACAGAAGTCACTCATGCGGCTTGTTTCTCGGCGATTCCTGCGCGCTTTTATCGCATCGCCCTTTGGCGTAGAGCTCTAGGCCATGTCGACGTTCTTGGACCCGTTCCAGCCTGGCGCCCTGGTCGATACGATCTGGGGCGACGCTGTCCTGCCCGATGCGCGGCTTCTTCCGCGACTGCGCAAAAGCGTGGCGATGCTGGTCGAGCGACTCGAGGCGCCTGCCGCGAGCGTTCCGCGAAAGCTCCTGATCGGGGCCCAGCGCTTCTGGAACAATGTGCGCGTGCCGCCCGCCAGCCTTCACGATCCGATGATCGAGCATCAGACGGGGTTGCTCGTCGGCGTCCCCTCCCTCTTCGTCGCCCACGACACGATGGAGATCGACCTGACCGGCCGCTACCAGCCCGACGACGCGGGGCCCCTGCGCTCCTC
>CANJUR010000105.1 GCA_947477565.1 Deltaproteobacteria bacterium | reverse complement strand
GGGGCAGACCCGGGCTCCTACGATGTCCCGATGGAGAAGCGCTGCCCCGTGGGACCCGGGATGGAGCCCGCTGCGGGCTTTCGCTGGGGTGCCGTGTGCTTCAGCACGCGGCACCGCGGGCCGAGGCGACGTACTCCGAACCTCAGTGGCAGACGAAGCGTTGCGCCCGACGGGCCGTTGGAGGCATCACAGGGCCATGAGAGCAACCGCGATGGTGATGGGTCTTTGTCTGGCACTGGGATGTTCGCGCTCGTCGGCTCCGGCCGTGGCAGCGCCTGTGGCAGCGCCGGTGGCGGCGCCGGTGGTGGTCGCGGCTGCACCGGCGGGGCAGGCGTCCGCGGGGGCGTTGACGGTGACCTCCCCGGTGCGCGCGACGATCGTTGCGCAGGGCGAAGCAGCCCCGAACTTCCAGGCGACCACGCACGACGGGCACGCGGTGGAGAGCAACGGCGGCGCGCGGGCGAAGGTGCTGGTGCTGTACTTCTATCCTCGCGACGAGACGCCCGGGTGCACCCGCGAGGCGTGCGCATTTCGTGATGCGTTTAGCGCGTACACCGAGGCGAACGCGGAGATTTTCGGGGTAAGCACCGACCCGGTGGATGCGCACCGTGGGTTTGCGCAGCACCACCAGTTGCCGTTTGGGCTCATCGCAGACACCGACGGACGCCTCGCGGGGGCCTTCGGCGTCGCGGTGAACTCCGGGTACACGGCGCGCACGACGGTGGTCATCGGCCGCGATGGCCACGTGGCGCGGGTGTTTCCGGACGTGAGCGTGGATGGGCACTCGGCCGAGGTGCTCGCGGCGGTGCGCGCAGCCCGCTAGCCGGAACCTCCCCTACGCACCGTAGCCGCTGGTTTCGAAGAGGTCGCGGCGGTGGTCGGTGCGTGGTCAAAGGTCGCGATCCTGCGGGACTCTTGACCGGATCGATGTTCGTTTCTCCCACCCCACAGCCCCACGGTGATCGACGGCCCGGACCGGGTCGCGAGGCGGTCGCCGCGGGATCGCTGCGGTTCGTGTCGTCGCCGTCGCGGGTTGATCTTCATCGGCGCGGCCCGCGCAGAGGGTGGCCATGGTCGAGCGGTAGGGTGTAGAGAAGTCCGGCAAGCAGACCTTCAACGTTCTTTATGCTGGACGGATATTCACTATGTCGAAGACCGCCGTGAAGTTGGAGGTCCGGGCGAAGTCCCCCCGCGGGGCCGTCGCAGGGGGCGGGGCGGAGGTGGAGGGCGACGACATCGGAGCGGCGGAGCTTACGCGCCGGGTGGCGGACAATCTCCGGGTGCTGCGTAAGCACCGTGATCTCTCGCTCGACGAACTCGCCGCGCGCTCGGGCGTTTCCCGCGCCACGCTCTCGCAGGTCGAGACGTGCAAGACCAACCCGACCATCGCGATTCTGTGGAAGATCGCCGCGGGGCTAGGGGTGCCCTTCGCGTCGCTGCTCGGGGAGGAGCGCGTGGAGCGCGTGCGTGTGCTTCGCCGCGGGGACGCGCAGGTGCTGCGCTCCGCGGACGGACGCCTGGAGTCGCGGCCGCTGACCCCGGCGGGCGCGTCGCCGTCGGTGGAGTGCTACGAGTTGCGCCTCGCCGCGCACGGCATCTCCCGCAGTGAGCCGCACGCCAAGGGCACCTGCGAGAGCCTGACGGTGCTCACCGGGGTGCTCAAGCTCCAGGTGGGCAGCGAGGTGGTGGAGCTTTCCGCCGGCGACTCGGTGTTCTTCGAGGCCGACGAAGCGCACGCGTACGAAAACCCGGGGCGCGTCGAGGCCCGCTACCACAACGCGATCATCTACCCGCGAGGGTGACGTTGATCGAAGGCACGCTACTCCGATAGACGTACCTTCGCTTCAGTGGAACCCATGGGCCGGGGGACGATCGGGTGCTTCCTGGCCATCGGGGAAGCCACGGCCAGGAGTCTAAGGTCGCAAACCCGCGGTCCGCCCGCGCAGTGCAGGCGACACGTCAGCGCCGTAGCGCCGCGCCTCGCACCTCGGCCCGCTCCCACATCTAAACGTACGCCTCGGCCGACCGAAACAACGGCTCGAGGTAGGCGTCGGTCACGCCGTCGCGGCGCGCGTCCTCGATGAGTTCCGGGAGAAGTCCGATGTGGAGCATTGCCCTCGGTGTCGAAATCGACGGTGCGGTTGCCGAGGTGCAGCTGCGTGAAGGTCACATCGCCCGCGTCACTCGTGAACGGATAGTGAATGAGGTGCTGCTGCGGAGTGTCGCCGCACGAGGTGTTCGGACCGAAGCGCGAGACGCGACCAACCCCAGTCCGCCAGCCGCTTGCACCCCCTGGCCGACCGACCCCAGCGATCTGCGGTTGTCGTACGAAGCGGGATCTCCACGCTGAACAAACGCACTGGAGTGCCCCGGCTTATGCTGACACCCGCCCGTCTGGTAGTTGCGAAGCTGGAAGCGCGTCGCGTCGCCGGACGCCACCTCGAGGTTCCACTCCGCCGGCGAACGGAAGGTGTCGTCGAGCAGTTCGAGGTCTGATTGGAGTTGCGTCGCGCGGGTGAGACGGTGCGCCGCCGCCACGAGGTGGCCGCCAGTCGCGTCGCGAAGGAGGCACGTTCCCAGGTCCGAGGCGCGCATCGCGAAGCGCACCCCGGCGGATGGCGACGCGGCGGTGAATCCGAATCCGTCGCCGGCGGCCGCAGCATCGACGACGTAGCAGCCGTTGGCGAAGCCGTAGCGGCCCGTGTGCGGCGGCGAAGGCGGACGCGTCGCGACTCAGACCCCACGCAGCCGAGAAGGAAGGCGGCGACCAGCGCGAGCGACCTCGGGAGTCTCTTTCGCGGGCGTTTAGGGGCTGCAGAGGTGCTTCGTCGGCCGAGAGCGCGTAGAAGCGGCGGCCAGAGATGGTGTGGCCGCGGGCGCTGCTGGGAGTCTTGGCGATCGGGTGTGCGGCGCAGGAGCAGCGGCCGCGGGTGGCGCAGGACTGGGCCGCGGTGGTGACGCCGACGGCTCTGCGGGCGATGCGGTCGTCGGCGTGGGTTCCGCTGGTGGTGGGACCGTTTCAGCGGGTGTATCGCCCGGTCGGAACGCGCTACCTCAACGACCACACCCTCGTCCGCTCACCCGATGGACGATGGCATCTCTTCGGGATCACCCATGAATCCGCGGGTGATCCGTCGCGCGAGCGGAGCTTCCTCCACGCGACGGCCCCGGCGCTCTTCGGGCCGTGGTCGGATGGGGCCGACGCGCTGCAATCGCAGCCTCCGGAGCAAGCGCTCTGGGCGCCCTTCGTGCTGCCGGTGGGCGTCGGGCGATGGGGGATGTTCTATTACGGCAACACTCCCGATCATCGGGTGTTGCGGGCGGAGAGCGCCGACCTCCACCGATGGGAGCGATCGGGGGGGAGCGCGCCGGGGGGGCGTGATCCGTTCGTCCTGAGGGTGGGGGCGGTCTGGTACCTGTATTCCGTGGGCGCAGACGAGCGCCGCGAGGTGGGGCAGATCGTGGTGTCCGAGAGTCGCGATCTCACCCATTGGAGCATGCCGACGGTGGCGCTCGCGGACCCGGTGGCGGCCTTCGGGTGGGGCAACCTGGAGAGCCCGATGGTGGTGCGACGAGGGGAGGAGTTCTATCTGTTTGTGACGCGAACGAGCGCTGCGCCGCACGACTACGCGCGCACCATGGTCTTCGCCTCGACGGACCCGACGCGCTTCGCCTGGGAGCCCGTCACAGAGCTGCTCGCCCACGCCGCGGAGGTCATCGAAGACCAGGGCGAGTGGTTCGTCACGTCGGCGGGGTGGACGGCGCAGATGGGCGAGCGCTGGCGGGGATTGTCCGTCGCCCCGTTGGCGTGGGCGCCGCGGGCCGCGCTGCGGGAGTAAACCTACACGCGACGATCGGAGCGCGATTATATCGCCGGGGTAGATGATGCCGACGGCTCGACGTGCACCACCACGCCCACGTCGGCGTCCTCGACCTGGAGGGCGGCTTCGATGCGATCGCAGATGGCGTGCGCCGCGCGTACCTCCATCTCCCCGGGAACCCGCAGAATTAGATCGCACTGCGCCGACGTCCCGGTGCGCCGCAGTCGAAACTGTTCGACGCCGACCGCGCCTCCTTCCCGGGCGACGCGATCGGCGATGGCGCGCCAGCGTTCGAGTTCGGCCGGGTCGAGCACTTCGTCCATCAGTCCGCCGATGGAGAGACGAATGAGCTTCCAGCCCATCCAGAGGATGTTTACGGCGACCAGGCAAGCCAGCAGCGGGTCGAGAACCCACCAGCCCGTAGCCTGCGCGAGACCGATGCCGACGAGCACGCCGACGGAGGTCACGACGTCCGAGAGGATGTGCCGACCGTCCGCGGCGAGGGCCGGCGATCGGAGCTTCTTGCCGGTGGTCATGAGCCGCCAGGCGAGCAGTCCGTTGAGGGCGGTGGCGACGAAGGAGAACGCGATGCCCGCGCCGATGGCATCGAGGGCGCGCGGGTGAAAGAGACGATCCCAGGCGGCGTGGATGCTGAGCACCGCGGCGACGGCGATGAGAACACCCTCGAGGACGGCGGAGAGGTACTCGGCTTTACCGTGGCCGTAGGGGTGGTTTTGATCGGCAGGGATCCGCGCGATGCGAACGGCGTAGAGCATCGCAAAGGAGGCCACCACGTTGACGATGGACTCGAGCGCGTCGGAGAGCAGCGCGACCGAGCCGGTGAGCCGCCAGGCGATGCTCTTGAGGAGCAGCACCGCGATGCCCGTGGCGAGGCTCCATCGGGCGAGGCGTTCGGTGGGGTCGAGGGTAGGCATGCGCAGGAAGGATCTCCCTGTAGGACGCTCCGTGCGGAATGGACAGAGCGATCCAAAGGGCGGGCATCGGCGATATGCCAGTGTCAGGGCGAGGGTTGTTCCGCTGGAAACAGTCCGCCGTCCGCCCCAGGCGCTTCGGACCTCTCCCCGGACGCTCCTCTCCGCGCCATTTCCCACGTTCGGCCGCCTCCGGCCGCTCCCGAAGCCTCCCAAAGCCCCTTCGATCGCGTCCAGAGCACATCCGCCTACATCAATGCTCGGCCACCAGAGCAGCGCGAAGGCCCACCCGACGCGTTGAACCCCCCCGCTCCCCGGCGCTACCCTCCGCGCGCTCTCCAGCACAGCACCGCCTGAAAAGATGCCCGATCCGTTGCCCACCCCGCGCTGCCTCGAGACCGCCACGACGGTTCTCGTCGATGGCGCCAATGGGGTCTGCCACGCTCCTCGCCCCGGCGCGCCGCCCTGCGATCGCCGCCTTCTCGGGGCGGAGATCGCGCTCGCGCTCGCTGTCGTGATCGTCGCCCCGTGGCCCCTCCCCCGGCGTCGCCTCGCCCTCGCTTTCGTCGCAGCGGTCGCAGCCGCAGCCACGCTCCCAGGGCTCTCCGCGATCGCCACCACGCGCGCCGACGCACCGCTGAACGCCGTCGCCACCGTCGCCCCGATGCGCTCGCTCGCAGCCACCCTCGATCGCTTCGCTCGCGCTCACCCAGGCTGCGTTCGCGTCGTGCGCAACGACTGCATCGCGTGCGAACCCATCGTGCGATTCGCCCTCCCGGTTCGGGGTCACTGTACGGGCGCGTGGGGTCTCGTCACGCTCGGTCCCGACGCCCTCGACGCCCGGTGCGCCGTGTCCCGCGATGCCCTCGTCTGCGGCGTCGCAGCCCCGCCACCCGGATCATGACCGCCTGGCTCGCGGCGGTCGCGCTCGCCTGCGTCGTGGCGCTCGGGGGAGCCCTGATCGACCGAATGTGCTCGTTGGATTTCGCGACACTCGGCCCCGCACGGTGGGTCGCGCGACTGCTCCTCGGACTCCTCGCGGCCTTCGCGCTGGCACTGCATCCGCTCGCAGCGCTGCTGCTCGGCGCAACTCTCGCGCTCGCCCGCCGGTGGCCCGCCGCGCGGCATCCCACGGCGGTCGTCGTGCTCGCCGCCCCGACGTGGGTGGCCTTCGCCGTCGTCGTCGCGCTCTCCACGCTGCGTCCGTTGACCCCGATCTACTGGGACGAGTGGGTCTGGCTAGCCAAGTCGCGCCTCTTCGCCGACGGACCGCGCGCGCTCGTGCAGGCGGCGCTCGACCCCGCCGCGGGGGTGGTTCCTGCGGGCTATCCGCTCTTCTGGTCATGGGCGACGGGGTTGCTGGCGTGGCCGAGCGCAGAGGCCCCCGCGCTCGTCGCCGCCGCCGGGGTGCTGGTGCTCGCGTGCTGCGGGGCTTTCCTCGCAGCCTTCGACTCGCTTGTGGCGCGGTCGAAGCCCTTCGCCGCAGTCGGTGCGCTGGGCCTGCTGCTACTGACACCGATGGTCGTCGTGCATGCGCGCGCCCGCTACGTCGATCTGCCCGTCGGGCTGCTCGCGGCGACCCTCACGCTCGCGATGTGCGCGCCGACCCGCACCGCACGCGCGTGGCCGGCGCTCGTGGCGGCCGTGCTCGTCGCCTGCAAGGACGAAGGCCTCGTGCACGCGCTGGCAGTGATGGGCGCAGTCGTCGCCCTCGGCGACCGCTCGCGGGTGGCGCTCCGAAGGGTGGCGCTGCCCTTCACCGCAGCGCTCGCGACCTTCGGGGCGTGGCGCGCGCTGCTCGTCGCGCACGGCGTTGAAGACGGCGACCACCAGATCGGCGCACCGGCCTTCGACGCGCTCGCCGACCTCACGCGGGCGCTCGCCGGTCACCTGCTCGACCTGCGCTCCTGGGGGCTGCTCTGGCCGGTCGTGCTTGGGGCGGCGATCGCGGTGGGAATGCGGTCGTCGCGCTTCGCGCCGCGCACCCGGCAGGCGGCGGCGGCCCTCGCGGCGCAGTCGGTCGCGCTCGCGGCGGTGGTGCTCTGCGGGCCTGAGCGCGTGCAGGTCTTCGCCACGAGCGGAACACTCATCAACCGTCTCCTGGTGCAACTCGCGCCCGCGGCGTGCGTGGTCGTCGCGCTCGTGGCGACAGACCTCGCCTCGGATGAATCACCGAGGGAGTGAGCCCGACGTGCGCACCGCGTAAACGGTGCACGCTCCGACGGGGCAGCGAAACCGCCGCTGAAACCGCGCGGGGTACGCTCGCACCACCGGGCTATCACCGTCTTCCGGCGCGCCGAGAACAATCACCCGCACGCGCTCGCGGTCGATCCATCGGAGCGTGTCTGCGGGGGCAGAGAGGTCACCGGGGAGGTACGCCACGCGCCCGCGGCCGTCCGGACGCCAGAGCAGCCCAGGGAGCCAGAACGTCGCGTCGTAGCCGAAGGCCTCGCCTGCTCCGACGAGGGATCGCGCGTCGCGCCACGCACCCTCTGCGCCGTCCACGCTGGCGGCGACTTCGCGCCCTGCTAACGGGCTCGCGAGCACCGCGCGCAGGGACGGCCCCTGGTCGGTGTAGCCCGGCAACGCGAGCGCGAGTCCCCACGCCGCGAGCACTGCGAGCGCCCCATCGGCGGCGAGTCGCAGTCGTGCGGGCGCGCTCTCGGTGACCACCGCCACGAGCGCGAGCAGCACCGCGGGGATCGCGAGCACGTAGCGCACCCAGAACGCCCCCGGCGTGGAGAGCGTCGCGGCCGCGACCACGGCGACCCACGTCCAGGCGCGGCGCGATCGTCGAAGCAGCGCAGCGACCATCGCACCGGGCAGCAGGCCGTACGCGACGAGCGGACCGAAGCCGCCGATGCGCATGTCGAAGCAGTAGGCGTGGGGTAGGGCGGTCCAGGAGGTCGCGAGGCGGCGCAGCCAGCCGTAGTGGAGGTACGGCTCGGGAACGCCGCCGTTGAGCAGCTCGCGCGCCTCGACGAAGCCCTGGAGACGCCACGGACCGATGGGGACCACCACGGGCCACACCGGGTTGCCGTGCTCCGCGAGGTTGAGGAGGTAGCGCTCGCCGCCGAGGACAAACGCCGACGCGAGCGCGAGCAGCGCCCAGCGCCCGTAGCCGGCGTGGCGCGCGCGAAACAGCAAGACGATTCCGAGCGCCAGCACCCCCGGCGGGGACGACGGCTTGCTTGCGAGAAACATCGCGATCGCAACTGCGGCGAGGGAGATGCGCGCGCGGTCGAGCGCACCGGTGAGAAACCACGCCGCGAGGAGCACCCACGCCGCGACCGCCACATCGACGTAATTGCAAGCGATTTGCAGCGCGACCGCGGGCACCGCGAGGAGGCAGAGCGCCCACGCCACCGCGCGCCCCGGTCGCACGCCATCGCGCGTTGCGAAGGCCGCGGCGGCGATCACTGCGGCGAGTCCGAAGGGCGCCTGCGCGGCATCGACGAGCGTGTCGTCCGGGAGCAGCGCACGCCACGCGATGAAGTACGTCTCGACCGCGCGGGGGTAGGCGTTGATGAACTCGACGCCGGTGGGGACGGTGCGCATGGTTCCGGTTTGCAGCGCGTCGTGGACGAGCGGCAGGTGGTAGCCGAGCGCATCCCAGGCGAAGACCGGGAGCAGGTACGCCGCCAGAAGCGAGATCGCCAGGGCAGCCGCGCCGACGCCCGCTCCGACGCCCCAGGCGCCGCCGAAGAAGGCGTCGCGCAGCACCCGCCCCGCCGTCCAAACGTCGCTCCGGGTGCGGGCGCGGGCGTCCGTCCCGGCGAGCGCGAGACCCAGAACGCCGACGCCAAAGATGACAACAAAGACACCGACCGCCCCGATGGCGTGGGCGACGGAGAGGGCGCGTACGAGCGCGATCGGAGCGGCGAGCGTGAGCAGCGCGGTGGCGCACGCCCGGTCGTGCAGGCGGCGCAGCGATGGCGCGTGGGCGCAGAGCGAGGCGTGGATGCCGAGGGTGAGCGCAGTGCCCGCGGCGGCGACGGGCAGGAGGCCGGACAGGAGGGGCGCGCTCATCCGACGACGGCGCGGCGGAGGCCCGGCATCAGCGCGTGAGCCAGCGACCGTTGTGCAGCGTCACGCAGGAGTACGGGAAGATCCATTGCAGGCCGACGAGCGCGAAGCAGGCGTAGCCGAGGCCGTAGAGGAAGTCGGTTCCGCGGTCAGAGCGCAGGCAGTAGAGCGACTGCACGAGGGCGCCGACGAGCAGGCAGGCGAGCACTGCGCCGAGGCCGCCGGGGTGCTGCGCGAGGCGCGCGGTGAGCATCGCGAGGCCGAGGTACCCGAGCGGGTACTGCACCAGGTCGAAGACGATCTCGAAGGTGGGCCACCAGCGGTTTTGCGCGCGCCACGGGGTGAGCAGCACCGGGAGCATCACGATGCTCTCGCGCACGTTGCCGCGCTCCCAGCGCACGAGCATGCGAGCGAGGTCGCGGAGCGTCGTGGGGACGAGCGTGTGCACCACCGCGGAGCCCTGGTAAACGGCGCGATAGCCACTGCGCAGGAGCCACGTGGTGAGCGCGCGGTCTTCGCCGATGGTGCAGGGCGATCCGAGGAAGGTCTGCGCCGACCAGCGATCGAGGACTTCGAGCACGGCGGAGCGGCGGTAGGCGGTGAGGGCGCCGGGGCAGCAGAGCACCGAGCCGAAGTGCGACTGCGCTGCGCGGGTGAGGTCGAAGGTGACGAAGAAGCGCGCGGCGAGCATGCGAGAGAGCATGTTGGCGCGGCGGTTGAGCACGAGCACCTTGCCCGCGACCGCGGCGACGCTCGGATCGGCCACGAGCGGGGCGACCGCGTGGCGGAGGGCGTTGGCCTCGAGGCGCGAGTCCGAATCGACGGTGACGATCACCTCGCCCTGGGCGCGCAGGAAGCCCGCCCGAAGCGCCTCGCGCTTGCCGCCGTTGAGGGGAAGGCGCACCGCCGTGACCCGGCCGTTGGACGAAGCGGCCATCGCGGCGATGTGCTCCCAGGTGTCGTCCGTGGATCCGTCATCGACGGCGATGACGCTCAGGCGGTCGGAGGGGTAGCGGCTCTCGAGCGCGGAGCGAATCGCCACGCGCACCATCGCTCCTTCGTTGTAGGCCGGAACCACCACGGAGACCGAAGGCAGCGCATGGAAGGCGGGCGCGGGCACGGCGCGGTAGCGCAGCGCGAGCCAGAGGGTGCTGAGGAAATAACCGATGGCGCAGAGGCCGCACACGTCGAGCAGCCAGACCCACGCAGGAGCCGAGCGCCAGGCAAGCAGGTCCCGCACCACGGGCGCAACGCTCCGGTGGACGAGCAGCGCCGCAACGATCGCGATGACCGCTGTGAGGAGCCCCCTGGAGAGGGTGTCCGTCGGACGGGAGCGCAGGCTGATGGGCTGATCGGCGGAGCTAAGGGCGGAGGCGGGAGGGGCTGATCGGCTCGGGTTCGTCGGGGGCATTGGGAGACCGTGGACCTTGGGGTGCGTGCCGTGCGAGCAGTCAGATTCACACCGACGCACCGAGTGCTTTCGGCGGCTTCTGCCACAGATTCGTCCGAGCGGGAAGAAGCTGCCCGCAATGGAATCAGGGGCCAGAAAGGCGGGCGACGGTGCAGCCACCGCTGGCCTCCACGGTCACGCGAGCGGTGTCTGGCGATGGTCCGTGGGCGACGGAGAGCGCGAAGAAGTCCCCGTCCCGGTACACGCTCGCCTCGACGAAACCCCCGTCGTCGGCGCGCGCATCGAAGCGGAGTTCGTACGTGTGGGCGCGGTCGTCGCGGTCTTCCGGGAGAGGCAGCGGCCGCGGGACGCCGCGCGGCGGGGCGAGCGTCGCGGTGCCGTGGTCGTCGGCGAGCGTGAAGCTCCACGCGGCGTCCGTCGCGCCCACGCGCAGCACAGCACCCGCGCCCGTGGCGCAGCGCACGCGGAAGCGCACCCGCGGGGCGAGCGCGCCGCCCTCGCGGACAAACCGTGCGGGGTTCGCGGCGTCGCGGACGAGCACCTCGTCGTGGAAGCCTTCGTCGGCGCGCGCGAAGGTCACGAGCCAGTCGTGGGCGAGGTCGGGATCCACCTGTGAGCGGTAGTTTTCCAGTGCACGAAGCAACAGGTTTTCTCCCGGCGCGACGGCGCGCATCGCCGCAGGCACCGGAACCCTCTCGGTCGGCGCGTACCCGTCGAGCGGCGCGGGGAGCGCGGGGCGTGGGCTCGTCGGGTCGAAGTGGGCTTCCGGGCACGGTGCGTGGGTGCTGTTTCCGTTGGGCCAGCATGGTCCTGCGTGCACGATGGCGCGGCGGAGATGCACGGGCCCCGGCAGCGCGCCCGCGTCGATGGCTCGGCGCAGCAGCACGTAGGTCTGCGCGTGGTCGGGGTGGTCGTCGATGCCGTGCGCGACGACGATGGCCCGAGGCCGCAGACGTCCGAGGAGCGCGCCGAGGTCGCCCGCGGCCTCCGCGGCGGTGTACGCGCCTGCGGTTCCGGTGCGCTCGCGGTGGACGTCGGCGCGCCCGTGACCGCGGTCGGCGTACGTCCCCGTGGCGCGATCGCAGGATCCATCGGCAGCGCGGCGCTCGATGGGCGCGAGGGGGGTGTCGCCGAGACGGGCGAGGTACCCGTCGGGGTAGCCGAGGAAGTGCACGTCGTCTTCGGCCACGCCGAGCACGCGCATCGCTGCGACGGACTCCCGCTGCCGGAGGTGTCCATCACGCGCGCAGGTGTAATCGCCGTTGGTCATGACGACGACGGCCGCGCGGCCGCCCCCGTGGAGGGTGGCGTCGAGAAGCCCGGCTGCCATGAGCGTCTCGTCGTCGGGGTGCGGCGCAAGCACGAGGAGGGCGACGGCGGCGGGCGCGGCGGGCGGCGCGAGTCGGCGTCCAACGGGACCGCACGCGGCGAGTGTGATGAGTGTGATGAGGCGGGCAGCGGCGGTGGTCATCGGAGGGATTCCTCGGGCGGCTGAGTACCCACGTTTCGCAGGGACCTGTTGGGGCATCTGTGATTTCCCCTGCGGGCGCAACGCGCTGGATCACCGAGGGTCTGGGCGTTGCTTCGCACCGCTGGCAAGCGAAGGCCCGCGTGATGTGCATCCGTCCCCCGGAACCCTCTTGAATACGAGGCCATCCTGGTCCGCGGGCGGAAGCCTGCGGCACCGTCGCCAAAGCCTGTCTTTGACGGGCTGCACGCCGATCGGGGTCACGACGATGCCTTCCACGGCGGCAGCTCCCACGCGGCGTCGAGCGCCCCCGTCGCATGGCGGTCCCTCTGGCGAAGAACGTAGTCGAGGAGGGACGGCGGAACGTCAGGCGTGCAGCTCTCGGCCCAGACGCCGTCCTGGTCCCTGCGACACGCGGGGTAGACCCTCGACGCACACCCGTAAACCCACGACGCACGCCCGTAAGCCACGACGCACGTCCGTAAACCCACGACGCACGCCCGTAAACCCACGACGCACGCCCGTAAACCCACGACGCACACCCGTAAACCCACGACGCACGTCCGTAAGCCACGACGCACGCCCGTAAACCCGCGACGCACGCCCGCTTGCCGAGGAGGCGTCTGTCAGCGAGCCGCCAGGATGACGGCTTCGTTGTGGTGCCGCTCGAGGTGCTTGATGCGCAGGTACGACCAGCCGTGCGCGGCCAGGCGTTGACGCGCGGTGGCGAGCACGCCGCAGCCGTCCTTGCCCTTGAACTTCATCGTGGCCGCGACGCGACTCGACGCGCGATCTGCATCCGGGTCGATCCGGGGCAGGACTGCATGGGGATGCTGGAGGTTCCTGGCGGCGAGTGCGTGTGGGGTCGGCGTACACCGTGCGCATGAGCACGCCGCAGTGCAGGCCTTGAAAGCGCCCGCGAATCCGATGGACCCGTCAGCCGTCGGTGATGCCGCGTTCGCGCCGGGCCTTGTGGCAGTCGTCGGAGCCCGCCTCGACGCGGCGGCACGGCGCTGGGCGTAGCGCGTAGATCTCGCAGCGCACCCGCTTTCCGAGCTTGCCCGCGAGGGCGCTGCACCGCTGGCCGGCGTCGAGCTTCAGGTGCGCCTTGCCGTCGGCGTCGCGGGTGACGTAGCGCTGAACCAACTTCTGGTGACGCCAGAGGGACTCGCGCTCGGTCACATCGACGTAGGCGCTGTACCCTTCGGCGCGGTTCTCGTCGGGGTTGGTGCAGCACGCGCCGCATCGGGTGCAGTCGAGCATCGGGCGCACTTCTACACCAAACCCTCGGATGGGCTCGAGGGTCTACCGATCGCCGCGCCCGCCAATCGCAACCCGCGGACGAATTGCAGTCACGAAATGACCCTCCCCCCGAACATGCGAGACGACCCAATGGGAGCCGAAGCAGCAGTGGACCAGGACAGCGATCCGGTGCGTGAGGCCCTCGCGGCCGGCGACGCACGGACCGCGATCGCCTTGTGTGCGAGCCGTTACGGCGCGTCCATCGGGCGGTTGTGCATGGGGTGGCTCGGCTCGCAGACCGAGGCCGAGGAGGCCGTGCAGGAGACCCTCCTCGCGGCCTTCGATGGCGCAGCGGGCTACCGCGGCGATGGGAGCGTCCCGGCGTGGCTCTACGGCATCGCGCGACGGGTCTGCGCGCGGCGCGCCGAGGGGCGCGGCCGACGCGAACGCCAGCTCCGCCTCGTGGCCAACCAGCCCACGCATGCGGACGGAGCCGACGTGATTCTCGCAGCGCGGCAGCGGGGCGAGCGCGTGCGCCTCGCGCTGGAGCAGCTCAAGCCCTCCGAGCGCGACGCGGTGGTGCTGCGCTACGAGGGCGAGCTTTCATTCCGTGAGGTCGGGGAGAGCTGCGGCATCGACGAGGCCACCGCGCGCAAGCGGGTGAGCCGCGCCCTCGAGAAGCTGCGATCGACGCTGGTAAACGCCTGAGACGGAGCCATTGATCATGAGCAACCGATACGACTGCGTCCGGGTTCGGGAAGAGCTGAGCGCGCTGGCCGATGATGCGATTCCCGAGGAGGCCGCCGCCCACCTTGCAGAGTGCGACGACTGCCGCGACCTGCTCCACGACGCGCGGCAAACGTCCCACGCACTGCGCCACGGCGTCGGCGCGGACTTCGCCCCGCTCGACGGCGATGTGCTCGCCGCAAGAGTGCTCGCGGCCATCGACGCTCGCGCAGCGAAGCCCGCACCCCCCGTCGCGGCACAGCCCACACCGCCCGTCGAGAAGCCCGCACCCGCACCCGCACCCCGCGTCGATCCGGTCGTGGCGCGTCGGCGCATCGGCGCGTCCATCCTGGGCGTCGGGATCTTCGCTGCGGCGGCGTCCGTGGCCGTCGCCGTGGTGGCGCTGCACGCTCCGTCGCAGAGCACCCCCGAAGTGGCTTCTACCGCGGGGCCGTCGCAGGTGATTTCTGCGGGCCCGGTAGGACCGTGGCACGCCACCCTCGGGCGCGTGCTCGGCGTCGGAGTGTCCGCCAGGGCCGACGGATCCGCGGAGTTTGCCGCCGTCCGTGAGCGCGCCGTGCTCGCAGTCGGATCCACCATCCGCACCGACGCCCGCACTCGCGCCCGCCTCGACCTCGACGACGGCACCGTCCTCGTCCTCGACCGCGGCACCACTGTGGTGCTCGACCCGGGCGCTCCGCGGCATGCGCGCATCGTCGAGGGCACCCTCGTCGCCGACGTCGCCCACCGCGATGACGCCCCGCCCGCCATTCTCACCACCCCCCAGGGGGACGTGCGCGTGCTCGGGACCAAGTTTGCCCTGAGCGCCTCGGCCGACCACACGACGGTACAGGTCACCCGCGGGGTGGTGCGCCTCGGCGACGGACACGCCGACGGCGTCGAGGTGAAGACCGGCCAGGAAGGTGTGCTCGTGCTCGGCCACGTCACCGTGTCTCCCGCGGTCGATCTCGGCGGTCGCGTGGCGTGGTCTGAACTCAGCCCCGAAGACGAGGCCACCACCGCCTCCGGCCTCGGCGAACTGCGCGCGAAGCGACCCGGCAGCAGCGTCGAGCGCGACGAGGCCGTGCACCTCGCGGAGCACTCGGTGCGCGTGCGCGTGGTCGGCAACGTGGCGCGCACGGAGATCGAGGAGGTCTTCCGCAACGACACGGACAACGAGCTTGAGGGGCTCTACCGCTTTCCCCTGCCGCCGGAAGCGCAGGTCGAGGAGCTGGCGCTCGACGTGGACGGCCGCATGGAGCCCGGCGCCTTCGTCGATCGCGACCGCGCAGCAGCCATCTGGCGAGGGGTGATTCACCACGCTGCGCCCAACACGCCGCCGCCGCGTGAGGAGTACGTCTGGGTGCCCGGTCCGTGGCGCGATCCGGCCCTGCTGGAGTGGCAGCGAGGCGGGCGCTTCGAGCTACGGGTGTTTCCGATTCCGGCGCACCGCACCCGGCGCGTGCGCATCGCGTACACGCAGGTGATCGCCCCCTCCGGCGGCGGGGCGCGGCGGTATGTCTATCCGTTGCCGCATGATCCGGGGGGCAGCACCCGGGTCGATCACATGACCATGGACGTGCAGGTGCTCGGTCACGCCACGGGACGACCGGCGCGCATGCTGGGCTACGCCTTTACCCCTGCGGACACCTCCGCCGCGGCCTCCCGATGGACGTTCTCCCAGGACAACTTCACCCCGTCCGGCGATGTGGTGATGGAGTACGCCCTCGGCGATCAGGATGTCTCCGTCACCGCCTGGGGCTACGCCGAGGCGACCAGCACCGAAGGCGCGTATGTCGCCCTTGCCCTGCGTCCGCGGCTGCCGCGCTGGGGTGACGCCCGCCCGCGGGACTACGTATTCGTCGTGGACGCGAGCCGCTCCATGGTGGGCGAGCGCTACGTCCGCGCCACCCGGCTCCTCACGTCCGTCGTTCGCGAGATGGACCGCCGCGATCGACTCACGGTGCTCGCCTGCGACGTTCGCTGCGCGGCGATGCGCGAGGGGATGGTGCCCGCGAGCGCCGACGTCGCGCTGCAGGTCGGGGCGTGGCTACAGGCCCGCGAGCCCGCCGGGGGCAGCGACCTCGGAGCGGCGGTGCGCGCGGCGGGGAGCGCCTCCCGCGCGACGCCGGACGAGCGCGATGTGCGGGTGGTGTACCTGGGCGACGGGGCTTCGACCGTGGGCCACCGGCGGCCGGCGACGCTGGCGCTGGAGGTGAGCACGGCGCTCCCTGCGCGGCGGGCGACGTTTACGGCCGTGGCCGTCGGGGCGGAGGCGGACACCACGACGCTGGCGGCGATGGCCCGCGCGGGCGGCGGGGTGGTGGTGCCGTACCTGCCCGGGGAGTCGCGCGCGGCGGCCTCCCTGGCGGTGCTCGAGGGGACGTATGGGGCGGTGCTGCGCGATCCGGTGGTGACGCTCCCGGAGGGACTGGTGGCGATGGCGCCGACGCGGCCGGACAACCTGCGCGCGGGCGCCGAGGCGGTGATCACCGCGCGGATGCTTCCCGGCGTGCGCGACGTGGACGGCGAGGTGGTGCTGCGCGGAACGGTCGCCGGCGAGGCCTTCGAGGCGCGCTACCCGATCACCGTGCGGGCGACGGAGGACGCGGGAAACGCGTTTGTTCCGCGGCTGTACGGGGCGGCGCGCATCGCCGACCTCGACGCGAGCGAGGGCCCCGGCGCGCGGGCGGAGATGGTGGCGCTGTCACAGCGGTTTCACCTGGCGAGTCGGTACACCTCGTTGCTGGTGCTCGAGAGCCCGGCGATGTTTCGTGCGTTTGGGGTGACGCGCACCGAAGGGGGGGTGACGTGGACGGGCGAGAGCGAGGCGCTGGCGACCGGGGCGGTGAGCACGGCGGCGGCGGAGCCTGAAGGCCCGAGCGACGAGTCTGCGGCGAACGGGGACTCGAGCGACCGCTCCGCCCTGGGCGGACTTTCCGTCGATGCTCCGATGAGCAGCGCCCCGATGGGTGGCGTCGGGCGCGGGGCGCTCGGTCACTCGGGCGGGTTTGCACAACCGACGCCGCGACGGGTGGCGGCCGCGGTGGCCCCACCAGCGACGCCGCAGGCGGCGGCGCAGTCCATCGACGACCTCGCATCGACCGGCCCGGCGGCGCAGGCGCGGTCTCGCATGACGGTCCATCCGTGGGCGGGCGGGCGATGGATGCGCCGGACGTGGGTGCGGCGCGCGGCGGTGAGCGCGGGAGGCACGACGACGGAGGCGCTGCGCGGGCGCACGGAGGCGGCGCGGCAGGCGCTGGCGGCGAACCCCAACAGCCGCGATCGGCACCGCGAACTCTTCCGTTGGCTCTCCGTGGCGGGCGAACTCGACGAGGCGGCGGCGGTGGCCGAGCGCTGGATCGCGCGTGATCCTCTGGACGCCGACGCCCTGATGCGGCTGGCGGACGTGGCGGCGCGGCGCGGCGATCGGCTTCGTGCGATGCGCTGGCTCGGCGGCGTGGCGGACGTGCGGCCGGACGACGTTCTGCTGCTCGAGCGACTGGCGATGATGCACGCCCGGGCGGGCGACCTGGAGACGGCGTGCGCCTACCGGGTGGCGGCGGCGGAGTCGCGGAGCGGGGATGCGTCGAAGGTGGCCGAGGCGGTTCGTTGCGAGCGGACCCGGGGGCGCGGGGAGTTTGCGGCGCGGATGCTCGACCTGCTGACGGACGGCGGCCAGCGAGCGCGGGCCGAGGGGCTCTCGCTGGAGGGCGCGGCCGACGCGCTGGGGAGCCTGCGGGGCGAACTTCTGGCGCAGGCCACCTGGGAGGGCGGCGGCGACCTCGACGTGGTGTTCATCGACCCCAACGGTGTTCGCATTTCCTGGCAGGGGGGGAGGGCTGGGACGGCGGTGAGCGATCCGTTGGCGAGCGGCCGCGAGTCCCTCTCGCTTGCACGGCTCTCGACGGGCGAGTGGCGGGTGGAGGTGGTTCGTACGGGCAAGGAGGTGTCCGGGAGGCTGGCCGAAGACGACACCGACGGGCGCGACGCGGCGGTGCGCGGGAGCGTGACGGTGACGGCGCTGGGCGAGCGGCGGGTGCTGCCCTTTACGCTGGTGGGTTCGCGCGCCCTGCTGGGCCGGGTGGTGGTGACGCGCGAAGAACGCCTGGTGCCGACGCCAGGATCGCCGCCGCCCGACGCGCAACTGCAGATGCGCCGCTGGTAGGTCGATTACTCCCGCAACGAAGTACCGCAACGCCCATCGTTGTAGCCGCAGTACCCCAACAAAGTACCGCAATGCCACATCGTAGTAGCCGCAGTGCCCTCACGAAGTGTCGCAGTGGCCATCGTCGTAGCTGCGGTGCTCCAACAAAGTGTCGCAACGCCATATCGTTGTAGCCGCAGTGCCCCAACGAAGTGTCGCAATGCTTCAACATCGACGACCCGCTGGAGGGCTAAAGGCCAGGCCTCCGAAGGATCGACCCCCTTGAGAGACCTCACCCCCAACCCCCTCTCCCAAGAGGGAGAGGGGGCTAAAAAGCATGATTTTATGGCATTTCCTCTCGATCCGAGCCCCCTCTCCCTTTTGGGAGAGGGGGTTGGGGGTGAGGTC
>CANJUR010000104.1 GCA_947477565.1 Deltaproteobacteria bacterium | reverse complement strand
TCGCAGGGCCGAAGGCCCGTCCGCGATCACGGAGCCGGCGCTCTCCCTGCGGCCACGCCAATGCCAACGCCAATGCCAACACCCCATCGAGTGAATACATCGACGTGAATTACAGCCGAATCGTGAGATGTGTCCCGAGGTGAACCCAAGAGGGAGAGGGGGCTCGGATCGAGAGGAAATGCCGCCAAATCACGGCTTTTCGGCCCTGACGACCAGTGCTCCGGCGAAGCGGGTTGCGATCGGTAACGCTGGGGAAAGTGCCCCGATTGAGGCCAGGAACTTCACCGGATCCGATGAACAACTTCACCGGATCCGATGAAGCCGTCGATCAGACGGCCACGCCGATGGAGATGCCGAGGCGGTGACGCAGACGCAGGTACTCCTCGCTGACGGCGTACAGCCGCAACTCGCGGATCCGATCGGCCTGCGGCACCGCGGACTGGTCTTCCGGCGTCGCCTTGATCACCGCGAGCGCCACGGGCAGGTCGTTGGCCAGCACGAAGCCCGCGCGATCGGCGGTGAGGTCCACCGCGAGGGTCCAGCGCTTCAGGTCGAGCGACAGATCGCTCGCGATGAGCTTCGTCACCAGCGACGCAAGCTGCTCCATCGCCGCCGGGCCGAGGTGAGCCTTGATGGCCGCGAGGTTCTCGTTCACCGGGCCCATCAGCTCGTCGCCCACCGGGAAGGTCGGCTGCACCGCGCGCATCGCCGCGAAGAGCCACGCCCGCAGGCCCGTCCCGGTCGCCACGACCTGCCGCACGAAGTGCCCCGCGCGGAAGTACGAGAGCCGCACGCCCGCGAGGAAGGCCAACGCCTTCGTCGGACCACCCGCCAGCGCCGTCGCGCCAAGGTAGATCCCAGGGGTTTGCGCGAGCACGAGGTTGAGCCCCGACTCGTCCGACGGGAGCGCGTACACCGGCGGCGTCTTGATCCCAAGCACGCCCGCCGCGTAGTGGATCGTCTGCGCCATCTGCCCGTCGTCCGTCTCCGGATCGACGAGGTTCTTGTCCGACAGGTTGTAGTCCACCAGCGGCACGCCGCGGGCCTGCAGCACCGCCGGCAGAATCGTCGCAAACACGCCAGTCAACAGCGGGTCGAGGGACGAGTGCACGAGGTCGAGACGCCATCGCTCCTCGTTGAACTTCTCCTGCGCCGCCGCCGGGCGATCCGTGCGGAACTTCTTGAAGAAGCTCTCCTCCTCCGGCTCCGCGCCCTTCACGCTCACGAGCGCCTGGCACATGCACCAGGCCTCATCGGGCTTCCGCGCCTCGGTAAACGCCCGCCGCAGCGCATGCATCGACTCCACCCGCAGCGGGTTCTTCGCCAGCAGCGCCCGGTGCGTCGTCACCGCGCGGTCGAAAAACCGCTTGGTGTCCGTGAGGTACAACTCCGCCAGCTTCTCGCCGTGGTCCTGCTCGGCGGCGCACAACTCTTGCGCGCGCTCATACGCCGTGACCGCCTCCGAGGCCTGCTTCAGCTCCTTCTCGTAGAGGCCGCCGAGCAGCGCGTAAAGCTTCGCCCGCGCCGACGCACTGGCCCCTTCGCCCAATCGCGCGAGCACCTTCCGGTAGCTCTGCTCGAGGCCGCTCCAGTCCTTCCTGGCGCCGCGCAGCGCCGCGAGTCCATCGAGCGCCGCGGTGTGCGACGGGTCGTACTCGAGCGCCTGCTCGTAGTAGTCGATCGCCTCCTCCGGCCGCCCCAGGTGGATCTCGCAGAGCTTCGCCGCGGTCGCGTAGTACCGGGAGAGTTGCCCCTTGTCGTCCACCAGATCGGCGAACTTCAGGATGATCTCGACGAGCCGACCCCAGTCCTTCTCGTCGGAGTAGAGCTGCATCAACCGCATCAAAATGCGCCGCTCCGTTGGGCGCATCTCCAGCGCCGCCACAAACGACCGCGCCGCCTTGCCCTTGTCTCCGAGCCGCGTGGAGAGCAACTCACCCAGATCCATGTGCAGCGCAAACCGCTGCGCGTCCGTCTCCGCCAGTTCGAGAAGCCGGCGCTTCGCGCGCACCACTTCGTCCCAGCGCCCCTCCGCCGCGTGCAGCGTCGCCAGAAGCTCGATCGTGCGCACCGACGCCGGAACCAATTCCGCCGCATCGTTGAGCGACGCGATCGCCGCGACGTTGTCCCCGCCGCGCCGCGTGGCGTCCGCAAACTCGTACAGCGCCGCCGCGCGAACGGCCTCGTCGAGGTCCTTCCCGTGGGTCTTGAGCAGCGCGTCGTAGCGGGTCTTCGCCTCCGCCCACGCCTCCGCTGCATAGGTCGCCCTGGCCACCGCCAGCAGCGCATCGCGGTCGTCCGGCGCCACTTCCGCAGCCGCACGAAAGGCCTCCAGCGCCTTCGACGAATCCCCGGACTTCGCCAGCGCCTCGCCGTACTTCAGCGCCAGCCCGAGGCCCTCTTCGCGCCCGAGGTCCTTCGCCCGGCCCGCGCGCCCCGCGAGGTACTTCGCCGCGTCCGCCCAGGCGCCCGCCTCGAAGTGCAACTCGCCCAGCATCACCGCCGCATCCTCGTTGGTCGCGTCGAGCAGAACAGACTTCTCCGCCGCGTCCCTGGCCTTCGCGAGGTCCTTCACGCGGTCGCGGTAGATGCGCGCCACCTGCGCCCAGAGAGCCGCCCGCTGGTTGCTCCCCTCCGCAGCCTCGATCTCCCGCTGCAACAACTCGATCGCACCCTGCGAGTCACCCCGCGACGCATACAGCTCCCGCAGCCGCGCCGTCGCCGAAGCGCTGTCCGGATCCACGTCCAGGGCCTGCTTGTACCGATCAATCGCGCCGTCGCGGTCGCCCTTCTCCTCCAGCAGCTTGCCCACCTTGAGCAACACCTCGACCTTCTCCGCCGGGGTCTTCGCCGCCACCGCGAGCTTGTCGTAGGCCTCCGTCGCCGCGCGCACGTCGCCCTGCAGCCCCGCCACGCGTGCGTTTAGCTCCAGTGCCGTGTTGTTTCCTGCGTCGATCTCCAGCGCGCGGGTGAAGCACTTTCCCGCCCTCTCCACGCTCCCGATCGGATCGAGAAACAGCCGCCCCGCGCTCACCAGAAGCTCTGCCTTCCGTGGCAGATCGTCCACCAGCGTCGCGTGCCGATCGAGCAGCGTCGCGAGCTCTTCCCAGCGCCCAAGCACCCGGAAGAGTCGTCCGAGCCCGCGCAGCGCAATGTCGTTGGCAGGATCGATCGCGAGCGCCCCCTCGAAGGCCGTCGCCGCTCGCGCGTGATCGACAAACTCCTCCTCCACCAGCGCCCCGATGCGGTTGTACAGCTCCACCTTCTGCCGCGGCGTGGCGACGGCCTCGACCTGCGCCTCCAGCACCTTCAGCAGCCCGTCGCTCTTCGACTCCCGGGCATACAGCCGCTCGAGACCCTTCAGCGCCGCCATGTTGCGCGGATCCGCAGTGAGCGCCTTCTCGAACCACTCCGTCGCCGTCCGCACGTCGCTGCGCCGGTCTTCGTAGACCTCCGCGATCTCGCAGTACGACTCCGCCCGCTTCTCGCCGCTCTGCGCTTCGGCCTTGCGCTCCAGCAGCTTCGCGACGCCGGCCCAGTCCTCCGCGCGCAGCAGCAGCCGCTCCATCACCTGCGTCGCCGTCTCGTGCGCCGGCGCCTCCGCCAGAACCTTCTCCACGAGCTCGCG
Organism: Deltaproteobacteria bacterium; assembly: GCA_947477565.1. Taxonomy (GTDB): domain Bacteria; phylum Myxococcota_A; class Polyangia; order Polyangiales; genus SCUS01. Next base: position 15,080 of record CANJUR010000104.1, on the reverse strand, counting down.
GCTCCTGGTGCGATCCTCCATCCTCGATTCGAGCAGGTCCGCCGCCTCGGCCCGCAGGTCGTGCGCGCGCGCCGTCTGCCCCTGCGCGTCGGCCCGCTTGATCAGCGTGCCCACCAGCTCGGGCCACTGCTGCGCCTTGCGATAAATCGCCCCGGCGCCCTCCAGGGCCTCGTCGCTCCCGGGGTTCGCCGCCGTCGCCTGCGTGAAGCACGCCAGCGCGTAGTCCGTGCGCTTCACCCGATCGAGGTACCAGCGCCCGGCGCGCAGGTAGAGCGCCACCTGCTCTGCCGCCTCGCGCCCCTTGGCCGCTTCGGAGACGTGCGCAGTGACCTCGTTCCACTTCGCGACGTCGTCGCCCACGAGGCGCGCGATCTCCGCCGCCAGATCGTCGTCCGCCGGGGATGCACACACCGCCTCGGAGAAGGCCACCAGCGCGTTTTCGGCGTCGTGCAGGTCGCGCTCGTAGTGCCGTCCGAGGTCCGCCCAGAGCCGCGCCTTCTCCGTCGAGAGCGCCTCGACCTCGATGTCCTCCAGGTAGATCTCCGCGCGCTCCTCCGCGGTCGCCGTCGCCCGGCGAATCTCCTTCGCACGCGCCGCGGCCAGTTCGTCGCCGCCCTCCATCGCCGCGATGGCCTCGTAGGCCGCCTTCGCCGCCGGGAGATCCTTGACCTCCGCTTCGAGCACTCGCGCCGCACGGAACCGCAGCGCCTTCTTCGCGCCCGCATCCTCCGCCGCCTCGGCCACCTCGGTGAGCGCCGCCGCGACCTCCGCCCACGTCACGCCGTTGCCGCCCGCAGACTCGAGCGCGAGGGCCTTCTCGTCGTCCGTCGGAGACTCCGCGAGCGCCGCTCTGCGCGTGGCGAATTCTTCCTTTGTAACCTCCGTGCCGCGCTTCGCCTTCGACGCCTCGAAGAGCGCCGACAGGAAAGCCCCGGCGCTCGCGTACCGGGCCTCCGGGTCCTTCGCGAGGGCCTTCAAGACCACCGCGTCAACCTCCCTGGTGACCCACCCCCGCGGAGCCACCTTGCTCGGCGCATCGGGGTCCTGCGAGAGGTGCGCGACGACCAGGTCGGCCAGGGAAGCCGCCGCAAACGGAGCCTTCCCGGTAAGCACCTCGAAGGCCAGGGCCCCGAGGCCGTACACATCCGACTTCGCATCCGCCACGGTGCCGAAACGCGCACGCTCCGGCGCAAGACCGCGAGCACTGCCGTGCAAAACGATGAAGTTCGCAGCGTCCTGGACGCCGTGGCGCGCGCTGCCGAGGCGATCAATGCCGAAGTCCACCAACACCGCGCCGAGGCCGCCGTCGCGGCGAACCAACACCACGTGGTCGGTGCGCAGGTCGCCGTGCGCGAGACCCGCGGCGTGCACCGCGTCGAGCCCGTCGCAGATCGCTTGAAACACCCCGCGCGCCTCGTTGATGTGCATGGCGCCAGCGCGGGCGATGCGCGCCGAGAGAAGCTGCCCGTCGATGTGCTCCGCGGCCACATAGGGACGGCCGTCCGGAAGAACGCCCACGGCGACGATGCGCTGCACCGCAGGGCTGTGCACCGCCCGAAGCGCGCGCTGCGCCAGGAGGAATCGCTGCATCGCGCGACGATCGCGGGCGCGGCCCTCGCGCAAAACCTTGAACGTCGCCTGGCGGCTCTCCGGCCCGGCGGCGAGGTAGACGGTGCCGAAGCCCTCGTCGTGGGTCTTCTTGAGAATCTTGTACCCCTCGACGATCTGCCCCACCGCGAGGTCGTCCGAGGTGCGGCCCTCGTAGACCGGACGCAGGCGCATCTCGGCGGCGCGGTCGGTAAGCACGATGGCGTCCGCGAGGGCCTCGTGGAGGTCGTCGCGCAGGGCGCGCTCCGCGAGCGCACGGGCGAACGCCGGTCGGTCGGCCTCCGCAGCGACGTCGTTCGGGTCGAGCCCGAGGAGGTCGCGAGAGAGCTTCTGCAAGGCGTCGAGGTCGTAGAGGCGCTCAAGTTCGACGCGCAGGATCTCGACGGGGCCGATGGTTGCCGCGGTAGCCATGACGGGTTCGGTGCTCCTTCGCTCGCGAAGAGAGGTCAGAAAGACCTCAACCCCGGAGCCGCTGATTCGGGCGCGGATACTACACAAGCCGCCGCGGGAAACACCCTTCCTCGCGATGCTCCCGCCAGTACACTGTCAGGATGATCGTTCCGCGGCGCTGCGCCCTCGCCCTCGGGCTCATTCTGGCTGCTTTCACTTCTCGCGCCCGGGGCAACGGTCGATTCCCGACCGCGCAGATGGTTCAGCTCAGCACCGGGGCGCATCCCGCACGCATGGTGCTGCGAACGACCTTCGGCGTTCTGCTGGGCGACGACGACGGCCAGCGCTGGTCGTGGATGTGCGAAGACGCCTTCGGGTACGGACGCCCCAGTGTGTGGGATCCGCCGTTGGCCGTTGGCGCGCCCGGTCCCGATGGGGTGCCGCTGCTCCTGGGGATTCCGACGGGGCTGCGGCGCACGCTGGAGGTGTGCGGATCCACGCCGGTGCCGGAGGTGGGCACGGACTACACCGCCGACCTGAGCGCCTCGGAGGATGGGCGCACGGTGCATTGGGTGGGATCTTTTCTCGACGCTACGACCGGTGGACTGCGCAACCGGGTGCGCGCCTCGGGCGACGGCGGACGAACGTTTCGAACCGTGTACGAAGGCGCGCCCGGGGTGTTGTTCTTGACGATGGAGGCGGCGCCGTCGAACCCGCTGCGGGTGTACCTGACGGCCCGGGCGGAGAAGCCCGCGCGCGACCTGCTCTACCGCTCGGACGACGGCGCGATGACCCTGACGGAGTCGCCGCTCGACCTGCACGGCGGCACCGAAGGCTGGATCTCCGCGGTCGATCCGACCGATCCCGAGGTGGTGTATGTGCGCTCCTTTGCGGACGATCCGCTGCGCGGGCGGGGGCCGGGTGCGACGCTGCTTCTTCGCTCCGCCGACGGGGGGGCGCACTTCACCGAGGTGACGCGCACGACGGGGGCGATGCGCGGGTTTGCGCTGTCCGTCGACGGGCGCACGGTGTGGGTGGGCGGCCCGGACGACGGGCTTCTGCGCGCGGTGGACGGCGGCGCTTTCGAACGGGTGTCCGGGGTGCAGGTGCAATGCCTCCGGTGGCACGCGGGGTCGCTCTACGTGTGCGGCAACCACGTCATCGACGGCTTCAACCTGGCGCGCTCGGACGACGGCGGCCGGACGATGGTTCCGCTGGTGGACTTCCGCACGCTGGGCGCGCCGGCGGGATGCGCGGCGGGGACGGCGGTGCGCGACGTGTGCGCGCCGACCTGGGCGACGGTTCGGAGTGGCTTCGGTGTGGAGTCCGATGCTGGCCTGGACGCCGGGACGGACGCGGGGACGACGGCGCGACTCACGGCAGATCCGGGCGGCTGCGCGGTGGGCGCGCGGGGCGGGCGCGCGAACGTGGGAGCGTGGCTTCTGGGCCTTCTGGTCGCGGCGGGGCGACGGCGACGGCGACGGGATTACAGGGCGGCGTAGTCCACGCCCGTGGTCTGCGCGGAGAGGGCCCAGAGGCGCTTCGCGAGGTCGGCATCACGGGCGGCGGCGGAGGGCGTCGCCTTCACGGGCGGGCCGGCCATGCCGGTGAATCCACCGGGGCCGATGAAGTCGCCGCCGAGCGCATCGGGGTCGGTGATGGCGTAGAGCGTCGGCCACGCCCCGGCCGCGGCGGTCTGCGCGAGGAAGCGGTTGGCGAGGCGCGCGACGGACTCGCTGTACCCGGCAGTGGCGCCGGAGAGGGCGCTGGTGGCCTGGAGGTTGGTGGCGGCGTAGCCGGGGTGACAGGCGATGGCGAGGAGGCCGACGCCCTTCGCTCGCGCGCGGCGGTTGAGTTCGGCGGTGAAGAGAATGTTCGCGAGTTTGCTTTGGCCGTAGATGATCCACGGGTTGAAGGGCTGTCCGGCCAGGAGGGCTTCGAAGCGATCGCCGCCCATGCGGTGGGCCATGCTGCTGACGTTGACCACGCGTGCGGAGGGCTTCAGCAGGTCGAGCAGCAGGCCGGTGAGGGCGAAGTGGCCGAAGTGGTTGGTGGCCATCTGGATATCGAGGCCATCTTCGGTGAGGGAGGGCGGCAGGGCCATGACTCCGGCGTTGTTGCAGAGCACGTCGAGCCTCGGGTGGGTCGCGCGAAACTGCTCGGCGAAGGCGCGGACGCTGGCGAGGCGGGACACGTCGAGGGCCATCACTTCGACGGAAGCGCCAGGGGTCTCGGCGCGCAGGAGGGCTTCGGCGTCGGCGGCCCTGGCGGGGCTGCGGCAGGCCAGGACGACGTGTGCGCCGCGGGCGACGAGCACCCGCGCGGCCTCGAAGCCGATGCCGGAGTTGGCGCCGGTGATGACGATGACGCGACCGGTCTGGTCGGGAATCTGCGCGGTGGTCCACGGGGAGGTCATGACGTGGGTTCTACACGGCAGCGGGTGCGCAAACGAACCGGAGAGTGCGTGCGAGCCGGGTGCGACCCACCAGTGATGCCATCTACCGAACCTTCGCCCAATCACAGGCAACGACTGCTCACAACGACGGAACCTTCGCCCAATCACAGGCAACGACTGCTCCCAACGACGGAACCTTCGCCCAATCACCGGCAACGACTGCTCCCAACGACCGAACGCTCGCCCAATCACAGGCAACGACTGCTCTTTTTGGCGAAACTTCGCCCGATCACAGGCCTGCATGGTCTCCGATGGGGAGTGTTCGCCTCTGCTGGACGCGCTCCCCTCCCGCGGCGAAGCTCCCGGTCGTGAGCACCACCCACTTTCGCGCCGCGGTCGTCGCCTTTTCGATCGCTGCCTGCAAGACCGCGAGCCCGGTGCCCGAATCCGCCCTCGACGCCGCGACCGCCGATGCTCCCGCGGACGCCGCGCCCGCGCCCCTCACCTTCCGCGGTCAGTCACTCGGGAGCCCCGATCGCACGATCCCGGACGTGGACGCCATCGGGTACGAGGTAGACCTCGCCGTGACCGACGCCACCCCTGGCGTCGAGTCCTTCCGCGCCACCCTCCGCGGAACCTTCCTCGCCACCCGCGCCCTCACCGCCGTCGCCCTCGATCTCGAAGGCAACGAGGTCGATGATGTCTCCGTCGATGGGATCGCCACGACGTTTACCCGCACCGGCGACCGTCTCGACATCGCCCTGCCGCAACCCATCGCCGACGGCGCGGGCTTCGTGGTGTCCGTGCGCTACCACGGCGTCTTCCTCCAGGGACGAACCGGCGCTGCGGGCTTCAACACCAACGGTGGGCTCATGGCCGTGCAGCGCAACCGCGAGGGACGCAGGGTGTTCATGTCCCTCGACTGGCCTGGGCGAACGCGGCGCTGGCTGCCGGTTCGGGATCACCCACGCGACGGCGCAATGCTGTCGACGCGCTGGACCTTCCCGACTGCGCTCACGGTGGTGTCCAACGGACGCCGCGTGGGGGTGACGGACAACGGCGATGAGACGCGCACCTGGGAGTACGAGGCGCTCACCCCGATGCCCATTTATGACCTGCACGTCGGCGCCTACGACCAATGGATCGATCAGGAGACCCCGGCGGCCACCAACGGGGTGACGATTCACCACTACGACTATTCATCGATGATGGCGCAGGGCAACGCGGCCTATGCCGACATCCATGAAGCGATGAATTTCTATACCGACACCTTTGGCCCTTACCGCTGGGGGACCATGGCGTTCTTGCAGGAGCCCGCCATCGGCGGGGGGATGGAACACGCCACCGTCGTGAGCATGGAAGAGACCATGTTCAGTCGGCCTCGCGTGGCTCGCGGGGTGGCCATCCATGAACTCGCGCACCACTGGTCGGGCAACCTTGTGCGCGTCGCCACCTGGAACGACCTGTGGCTCTCCGAGGGCTTCTCGGACTACCTCACCGGGAGGTACATCGAGTCCCACGACGGCGTCGCGGAGGGGCTCGCCCAATGGCAGGGCGTTCTGCGCCAGGGGCTGCTCACGGAGCACGCGATGCGCGGCGACGCCCTCCTCGCGCTGCGCCCGGCGGACCCGGAAGCCGACCCGCTGCGGATGTTTACGCTCATCGTCTACAAGCACGGGGCGTTCACGCTCCGAATGCTGGAGTCCGTGGTGGGAAGGGAGGCGCTGACGACCTTCCTGCGCGGGTGGTTTGATCGGCACGCATACGGGTCTGCGACCACGGAGACGCTGCGCACGGAGTTGGCAGCGGAGAGCCGTCAGGAGCTGCGGGGGTTCTTTGATGATTGGGTCTACGGAGTGTTTCACCCGGTGATGACCGTGACGACACGCGCGGCTGCGACGGCGGGAATGGTCGCCGTCACCGTGCGGCAGGTGCAGACCGTCGGCCCCGTGGAGGGGTTCCGTTATCCATTGGAGCTGGAACTCCGTCATGGCGCGATGAGCCAGCGTGTTCGGGTAGACGTGACCGGGCGAGAGACGACCGCGATGGTGGCTGCGCCCTTCACTCCGACGGCGGTGATCATCGACCCGGAGGTGAAGCTCTTCGGGACGGCGGCCTGCGGCACTGGGATGCCCGATTGCCGCACGGGCTGGACGTGCACGGCATCGACCACCCTGGCAGGCGTTCGCTACTGCCTCCCCCCCGCCGCGCCGCAGTAGCGGTTCAGTACTGCCAGGGAAAGCGCTTGAAGTCCTTCGGGCGCTTCTCGAGGAAGGCGTCGCGTCCTTCCTGCGCCTCGTCGCTCCCGTACGCGAGACGGGTCGCCTCGCCCGCGAACAACTGCTGCCCCACCATGCCGTCGTCCACCATGTTGAAGGCGTACTTCAGCATCCGCTGCGCCGTCGGGCTCTTCGCGGTGATCTCCCGCGCCCACTGCAGCGCCTCTCTCTCGAGGTCAGCGTGGGGGATGCTCGCGTTCACCATCCCCATCGCCATCGCCTCGTCGGCCGTGTACTCGCGCCCGAGGAAGAAGATCTCCCGCGCGCGCTTCTGGCCCACCATCTTCGCGAGGTACGCCGATCCGTAGCCGCCATCGAAGCTGGCCACGTCGGCGTCGGTCTGCTTGAAGCGCGCGTGCTCCTTGCTCGCGAGGGTCAGGTCGGCCACCACATGGAGGCTGTGCCCGCCGCCCGCGGCCCACCCCGGCACCACGGCGATCACCACCTTCGGCATAAACCGAATCAGCCGCTGCACCTCGAGGATGTGCAGTCGCCCGAGGCGCGCCGGATCGACGACCCCTTCGTTGCCCTCGTACTTGTATCCGTCCTTGCCGCGAATGCGCTGGTCGCCGCCGGAGCAGAACGCCCACCCTCCGTCCTTCGGCGACGGCCCGTTGCCGGTGAGGAGCACGCACCCGACGTCGCTCCATTGCCGCGCGTGGTCGAGCGCGAGGTAGAGCTCATCGACGGTGCGCGGGCGGAAGGCGTTACGCACCTCCGGGCGGTTGAAGGCCACCCGCACGCAGCCGACATCGAGCGCGCGGTGGTAGGTGATGTCCTCGAAGGCGAAGCCCTCCACCGGACGCCACATCGACTCATCGAAGATCGCAGAGACGGTCATGCGAGCCGTCATATGCCAATGTCCCGACGGAGGAAACGGACACGAACATCGTCCCGATGGGCTCCGTCAGCGTCGGACCCAAACGACCTCCGCAACCACGGTGCAGGGCTCGCGGATGGGCTGGTGATCCACCTGACGATCGACCTCGAGACGCGGGCGGCGTTGTCGTGCGGGGCGTCGCCCCTGGTGCCGAAGGGTGCCTGGCGGGCTGAAGCCTGCGGCACCGAAGTCGCTGCGAAGTACCCGAATTCCAGCGAGGCGCGGACAGCGTTGTCGTGCGGGGCGTCGCTCGCGTAAAACCACCTCCCCCCATCCGCTGCCGCGATCGCTTCCTGGAGACCGCCTTTGCCCCCTGTCGATCGATCGCCGTATCCCGCCGCCCTCGTCGGGATGGCCCTCGCACTGGTGACTCCCGCGGTCACTGCGCAGACCTCCCCCGCCATCGACCTCCTGCGCAGCGCACCGAGCGCCCACGACCGCGCAAGGGCCGCCGAGTCTCTCGGTCGCCGCCGCCCGGCCGGCGCCCGCCCCGCGCTCGAGGCCGCTCTCGCCGACCGCGCTCCTTCCGTGTGCGTCGCCGCTGCGCGAGCGCTGGAGTCACTGGGCGACACTGCGGCCACGTCGGCGCTCAACCGGCACGTCCTCGACCCCGATCGGCACACGCGCGACGCGGTGATGCACGCGCTCCGTGCGCTCGTTCGACGGATGTCCGCGACCGGCGCTGCCTCGTGGACGTCGCGACCGGCCGCCGTGGCGGGTGCACCGCTGCCGGCCGTGGGCGCGCTGCCGGTGGTGACGCCCGCCGCAGTGAACTGGCGACGCGTGCAGGTGCTGATCACCCTCGGCTCGATCAACAACACCGTGTCGACAGACCCGACGCACGTCGCGCATCTGCGCGAGGCCCTGCGGCATGCGGTGAGCGAGGACGATCGATACGCGATGCACCCCGGGGCGCTGCCGCCGGAGATGACCTCACGGCTGCAACATCGCCGTGCGCGGTCCTTTTCGGTGGAAGGAACCCTCTCCACGCTGCGCGAAGTCACCGCCGGTCCGACGTTGTCTGCGCGTGCGGAGGTGTCTTTGATTTTGGTGTCCGAGCCGTCGCACAGCATCGAGGCGACGCTCTCCGGCGCGGCCACGGCACGGGAGGGGCGATCGACGTTGCCCAACGCGCGCGACCCGATGCCGCGGCTGCGAATCATGGCCATCGAAGGGGCCGCGCACGGGGCGATGCGCTCCCTGGAAACGCACTTGCTGCCCCCGGCGGGCGCCCATCGGTAGCGAAGGGTTCAGTGCCCCGCGTGGGGGTCTGCGGCGGGGGCGGGGACGACCGCGGCGGGGGCCTCGGGGTGGGCGTGCGGCGTGGTGGGCGCGGCGTGGTTGACGGTGATGTGCTGCTCGGTGGAGTTGAACGGACCGGCCACCGGCGCGCCGTCGCGGCCGATGAGTTGGAGGCCGATGGTGTGCGGTCCGTCCGGGAGGTTTTCGATGTAGTACGGCACCCAGGCGGTGAGGTCGTCCATGGCGTGACCGTCGATGGAGGGGCGCACGCGGAAGCCCTGCGCGCCCATCGCGGTGGCGGGGATGTTGGCGAGGTAGAAGTCGAGCAGGATGCGGTCGGCCTCCGCGCCGTTGACCGCGCCCTTGGGCCGCGAATACGTGAGCATCGGCGCGCGCGGGTTGTACCCAAAGTTCTCTGCGGCGCGCCCCACGTGGAACATCACCGCCGCGAACGCCCCTGGCTCCTTCACGGTTTCGTGCGTCTCCCACCCCGGAAACGCGCGCAGCACATGGGTGCCCGGAGCGAGGTGCTCGAGCACTACGGGCTGCGAGGGGTCGTCGATGCGCCGGTAGGGTTCGTTGTCGAGAACGAGGTGGATGTGCCGATGATCTTCGGCGTTGGCGACGTCGCGCCAGTGCTGGACGGCGAGACGCACCTCGACGCGGTCTTCGCGCACGGTGATGCCGTTGCGGGGCAGGGTGATGGTCACGCGCGGCAGCGGGGCGGGGATCGCGCGGCGCTCACCTGCGGCGATGCGCACAGGCTCGGCGGGTGGCGGCGTTGGGGCGACGACGACGGGCTCGTTGCTTAGCGCCGACACGCCGGCATCGACGGTCATGGGCTCTGGGGTGGTGGCGTTGAGAGAGCTGTTGGCGGCAGGGTGGGATGCGCCGCAGCCGGCGAGAAGCGACAGCAAAACAGTGGAAATGGATGTCTTCGTCATTGAGGGGTCTCCGTATTCGCGCGTTGATTTGCGCTGTACGGGGAGACCGTCAAGCGCCGACGGCGAAGTATCGGGGCCTCGCCCCCGCGTGACTAGACCGGGCTGAAAGGATCGACGTCGGGCAACCCCTCGCCCGCGAAGGTCTCGATGCCGCCGACCTGGGCGTCGGAGTAATTCCGGTCGTCCATGTCCATGGCCAGGTTTTCGAAGCGCGTAAGCTCGCGCACGAAGCGCAGACGCACGGTGTCCGTGGGGCCGTTGCGCTGCTTGGCGATGATCACCTCGGCGATGCCGCGGTCTTCCGTGTCGCGGTTGTAGACCTCGTCTCGGTAGATGAACATCACCACGTCGGCGTCCTGCTCGATGGCGCCGGACTCGCGGAGGTCGGCGAGCATCGGGCGCTTCTCCTTGCCGGGCCGCGTCTCCGCCGCGCGGTTGAGCTGCGAGAGCGCGATGATCGGCACGTCGAGCTCTTTCGCGAGGGCCTTGAGCCCGCGGCTGATCTCCGAGATTTCGCGCTCGCGCGATTCCATCTTCTCCCGGCTCGCCTTCATCAACTGGAGGTAGTCGATGCAGATGAGCGAGAGGTCGCGCTCGGACTTCATCTTCCGCGCCTTGGAGCGCAGCTCGAGCAGCGTGAGGTCGCCGGAGTCGTCGATGTAGATCGGCAGGCTGTGCAGCCGGTTGGCCGCTGCCGTCAGCGCGGTGAGGTCGTCCTGGGTCAGGAGGTTGGTGCGCAGCTTCGACTGATCGACCCGCGCCTCGGAGCACATCAAGCGGTTGGCCAGCTCGATGCGCGGCATTTCCAGGGAGAAGAAGAGCACCGGCTTGCCCGTGGCCATCGCCGCGTTGGCGACGATGCACATCACCAGCGAGGTCTTCCCCATCGCCGGGCGCGCAGCGATGATGATCATCTGCCCGCCGTGCATGCCCGCCGTGAGCCGGTCGAGGTCGCGAAAACCCGTGGAAGTACCGCTGATGGCTGCGCCCTGCTCGAGCACCCGCTCGATGCGCTCGAAGGCCTCGAGAATCGCCTGCTCCAACGGCACCAGGGTGGTCTTTGCGCGCTTCTGCGCGACCTCGAACACCCTCGCTGCCGCGTAGTCGAGGAAGGCCTCCGCGTTGCCACGCTCACCGTAGCCGCGCGCCACGATCTCGTGCGCCACCTCGATCATGCGCCGCACGCCCGCGAGGTCGGCCACGATGCGCCCGTGCGACTCGATGTGCGCCGTGGTGGCGATGGCGTCCGTGAGCTCGCCCAGGTACTGCGCGCCGCCGACGGTGTTGAGCCGCTCGCGCCCGCGCAACTCTGCTGCCAGGGTGACGACGTCCACCGGCTCCTTGCGGGACGCCAGCGCCTGGATGGACTCGTAGAGAACCCCGTGCGCCGGGTGGTAGAAATCCGACGCCGACAGCGTCGATTCGACGAGGCTCAGCGCACCGTTGTCGAGCAGGATGGTCCCGAGCACCGCGCGCTCGGCCTCCAGGTCGTGCGGAGGCACGCGCCCCTGCGCCGCCGCTGCCGCGGAGAGCTGCGCCGCCGCGTGCACCAGTGCCTCTTTCGCGTCCCTCGCCTCGCCGCGCTTCTGTCGATCAGGGAAACCCATGGATATTCTCTTGGACATGCCACGCCGCGACCCGCCCGGTGGAGTTCCCGGCAATGCATTGCCGATCGCCCTTTGCGTCCGGGGCCTTCCCTCCCGCACGATCGACGCCCCACCGATGCGCGCCCTTCTCCTTGCCACGTTTGTTCTCGCTGCCTGTTCCGCCGCTCCGCCGATGCGCCCGCCGCCCACCGCGCAGCCACGGCCGCCCGTGGTGGTCGATCGCCTTCCCGCGGATCCCGTCCCGACGCCTCGCGACGACGGCCGCCTGCCCTCGTTGGTTCGCCTCACCCGCTACGCCCTCGACCTCACCGTCGATCCCTCGCAGCCCACCTTTGAGGGCACCGTCGCGTTCGACCTCGACGTGCCCGCGCCCACCGCGCACATCGTTCTTCACTCGCGCGATTTGACGGTGCTCGAGGCCCGCGTGGAGCAGCAGGGCGAGACCCTTCCGGCGACCACCGCGACCCGCCTTGCGCACGGCGCACGGGAGGCCCCGGAAGAGCTCGTCGTCTCGCTCCCGTCCGCCCTCCGAGTCGGTGCTGCGCGCCTGGTGATTCGCTACCGCGGCAGCTTCAACCTCGAGCTCAACGGGCTCTATCGCGTGCAGTTCGAAGGGAACTGGTACGCCTTCTCGGACTTCGAACCCACGGACGCCCGTCGCGCGTTTCCGTGCTTCGACGAGCCGTCGTTCAAGGTTCCGGTGCGGGTGCGTCTGACCGTCCCGCAGGACGTCGGGGCGTTCGCCAACATGCCCGAGAGTTCGCACGCCGACGACGCCGCCGCGCACACCCGCGCGGTGCTCTTCGACGAGACGCCGCCGCTTCCGAGCTACCTCGTCGCCTTCACCGTGGGCCCCTTCGACGTCCTCGACGGACCTGCGTCTCCAGTGCCGGTGCGCATTCTCGCGCCTCGCGGGCACAGCGCGCTGGGCGCCTACGCCGCGAGGGTCGCGGGCCAGCACCTCGGCATCCTCGCGACCTACTTCGACCGACCGTACCCATTCCCCAAGCTCGACCTCGTCGCGGTGCCGGACTTCCAATCCGGCGCGATGGAGAACCCCGGGCTCATCACATTCCGTGACACGGCGCTGCTCCTCGACGAGACGCGCGCCTCCGCGCGAGCGCGCTTCTACACCGCGTCGATCATCGCGCACGAGCTTGCGCACCAGTGGTTTGGCAACCTCGTCACCATGGCCTGGTGGGACGACCTCTGGCTCAACGAGGGATTCGCCACCTGGATGGCCACGCGGGTCATGGACACCTGGGAGCCCGCCCTCGGCGCTCGTCTGGAGGCCCTCGACAGCTCCGCCTGGGCGCGCAACGCCGACGCGCTCCGGACGGCGCACGCGATCCGCCAGCGGGTCACGAGCACCGGCGACGCGATGGCCAGCTTCGACGCGACCACCTACAGCAAGGGCTCCGCGGTCATCGGAATGATCGAGGCGTGGCTCGGCGATGCCCCCTTCCGCGAGGGCATTCGCACGTATCTTCGCGACCACGCGGGCGGCAACGCAACCGCAGCGGACCTCCTCAGCGCACTCAGCGCGAGCGCCCACGAGGAGGTCGCGCCGGTGGCCGACAGCTTCCTCGACCAGGCGGGCGTTCCGTTGGTGCGCGCGACGCTCGACTGCGACGCCGGGCACGCGCCACGATTGACCCTGGAGCAGTCGCGGTTTCAGTACCGTCCCGGCGAGGTCGATGCGACGCGCTGGCGCATCCCGGTGTGCGTGCGCTTCGACGCAACGCCGCAAGCGCGGACGCAGTGCGTGGTGCTCGTCGCGCCGACCATGACCATCGACCTGGAGACGCTGCGATGCCCGCGGTGGTTCGATCCCAACGCGGCAGGCCATGGGTATTACGTGAGCGCGTCGGGCCCGACCAACGTGCGCGCGCTGCTTCGCACGCCGGAGGCGCTCAACACCGGCGCGCAGCTTGACCTGATCTCCAACCTGGAGTCGCAGGTGATCGCTGGGATCGTGCCGGTCAGCACCTGGCTGGAGACGCTCACCTACCTCGCGCAAGACCCCGACGCGCACCTCCACGAACGCGTTGCAGACAGCCTCTTCACCGTTCGTCGGTTTGTGGTCGATGGGCAAAACCGCGCGGGTTTCCAGCGCTGGGCGGGGCACGTACTGTCGCCGCTGGTGCGCGCGCTGGGCTGGCGCACGCACCCGGGGGACTTCGACGTGCGGCGCAACTCGCGGCGCAGCGTGCTCTCGGCGAGCGGGATGTTGACCGACGACGTCCGCTCGCGGAGGCAGGCCGAGGCGATCGCAGTGGCGTACCTGCGCGCCCCCGCGATGGCGGAGTCCGAGATGGCCGCCGTGGCGTTGCCGGTAGCCTCGCGGCACGCAGGAGAGGCGCGCTTCAACGAACTGCTGGTGGCCCTTCCGGCGGCGACAACACCGCAGGATCGCTCGCTCATTCTCGGGTCGCTGGTTAGTTTCGACAGCCCCGCGCTGGTGCAGCGTGCGTGGGGATTGAGCCTGGGCGAAGGGATTCGCGTGGTGGACTTCCGCGCTCTCTTCGGCCGCGGGGACATGCATGCACGGCACCCGGGTCTCCTGGCGGCGTGGGCGCAGTCGCACTGGGATGAGTTCCAGGCGCGGCACGGGCGCAACGTGCGGCACCTGCTGGGCAGCGTCGGAGGACTCTGCGACGAAGCGGCGATCGACCGGGCGGTGGCGTTCTTCGGGCCGAAGGCGGAGGCCATCGACGGAGCAGCGCGGAGCTTCGCGCTGAGCGTCGAGGGAGCGCGGCAGTGCGCGGCGGTACGACAGCGGTCCCGGGGCGACGCGACCCTCTGGTTCGATGCGCGACGGTAGGCGGCGACTCTCACCCCGCGCCTCTCCGGGAAGACCACCCAACTCAACCTTCGACTCCGATAACGCAAGGGTCAGCGTTGCATGTGTGCAAGCTATTGAGGTCGCCGCGCGTCGGAATTACCTGAAATCCAGTCATTGAGCCTCTGGTACGAATCCTGCGATGGATATCTGTGAGCGGCGGCGCCGGCGTCCCCCCCCCCCAAACGCCAATGGTGACCGCTGCTAAGTATTCTTTCAGGGTCGGTAGTCCAGAGTGGCTACCGGCTCTGGGGACTTTCCGGTAGCACCTCTCATCGGCACCGCACCGGACGCGCGTGCGGCAACGCCATCCGCGGATGCGCCGGGTCGTACCACCGCGGATCATCCCCCCGCAGCGGACCCACCGCCGCGAGTGCCGCCCCCACAGCGTCGCGCAACGTCGGAGCCGCGGCGATGGCGTCGTCGGTCAACGGCTCCGCAAGGTGGCGAGCGAGCGTCCCGCCGGCGAGGTAGTCGTTGGTCGCGACCGTGAGCACCTCGTCGTCGCCGATGGATCGCCCGTCGTCGCGCGTCAGGCGCACATCCATGGACTCGCCGGTGCAGGTGACCGCGAGGCGTGCGCCCGCGAGGCCGAGCGCGCCGTCGTCGGCTCGCACGTTGTCCCGCAGCACTGAACGCAGCGCAGCCCCGCGCATTCGCACGCGCACCAGGCGATTGTCAAAGGGAAGCGCAGAATACAAGTGCCCGTAATCGAGCGGACCAGCAGGGAGGTCCGAGCGCACCCCGCCGCTGTTCATGAGGGCGACGTCGGCGCCTGGGGTGGCCGCGCGCATGCGGTCGGCGACGAGGTTGTTGAGCGCCGACTCCTCCCGGTAGCGGGTGCGCACCGCGCGCTCGATGGAGACGCCGACGAGGCGCTGCTCGAGCGAGCG
>CANJUR010000103.1 GCA_947477565.1 Deltaproteobacteria bacterium | reverse complement strand
TTCTGCGTCCCCACAGCCCCGGTGTAGCAGACCTCCGTCGCACCGATGGTGCACGCGCATCCCGTGTTGGGATTGCCATCACAGTCACGATCCATCCCATTGCAGACATCCGCCGCCGGAA
The DNA here is from genome assembly GCA_947477565.1 of Deltaproteobacteria bacterium. GTDB lineage: Bacteria > Myxococcota_A > Polyangia > Polyangiales > SCUS01. The sequence continues at coordinate 18,671 of CANJUR010000103.1, read as the reverse complement.
CCACCTCGCCGCCGCACGCCCCCCACACCGTCCCGACCCCGCTGACCGCGGCCACGCACGTCTGCATCCCGCTGCGGCAGAGCCCCCTGCTCGCGGTGCCCGCAGCGCCGCTGTAGCAGGTGCGGGTCATCCCGCGAGTGCATCCGCAGCCCGTATCGGTAAACCCGTCGCAGTCGGTATCCCGGCCATCGCACGTGTCGCGCGTAGGTAGCACCTCGCCCACGCACGGTCCCCAGTTCGATCCGGTTGCGGTGACCGCGCAAGTCGCAATGCCAGTCCGACAGAGCCCGCGCCCCGGTGTTCCGGCCACGCCAGAGTAGCAACTACGCGATGCGCCGAGCGCACACAGGCACCCGACTCCAGGGCTGCCGTCACATCGATTGTCCACCATCGGCGTCTGACAGTGGATCGCCACCGGGCGGCCGAAGCCCGCGCATGCCCCCCAGGTGCCAAACTCCCCGACTCCACTACACCGTTGTGTCCCATACGTGCAGACCCCGCGACCGGCCATCCACGGATCGCCGGGGAAGCACGGTTGGATCATTCCAGGAACGCACGCGCACTCCTCGTCAGTCATGCCGTTACAGTCGTCGTCGATGCCATTGCCGCAGCGCTCACGCGGCCCGCAGGCAGTGACTGCGCCATCCGGCAGCGTAATCACCATGAGCACATCGGAGGCCGCATCCACGACAGTCGTACCGCCGTCGGTGCGAGTCGGGACATCAAACGACGGCCCCGTCCATCCATCGGGAAGCGCAGCGGCGTCGAGGGATGCTCCATCCCCCCTTCGCCCGAGGTCACTGCGCACTACCGAACTGTCCGGCGAGAAGCCGACGGTGGTGTTGTCCGAAGCGCAACCCCATAGTGCCACGCCACAACACGCTACGACTGAACACCGTAACGCGCTCATGAAACCTCAATAGGAATGTCGGGAGTGGATATACGAGACTATCACCCGCGGACCTTCGAATCGAGGGCGACCGCGCGGTGACGAGGGAGGATCAGTGCGCGGCGGGGCGACGCAGCGGAACAGCGCCGTTGTTGAGCATCGCAGGGAGCGGGGCAACGAGGCCGGGGATGTTGGGAATCACTGCAGCAGAGGGGACTGCGGGCACCGCACCAGGGGCGCCGGGGGCGTCGAGCGCGAGAGTGATGCGGCCGAAGCGCGCGAGGGCGTGGAAGTCACCGCCGCGAGGAGCGCTCCAGGCCGCGCTGCGCTGCCCGCCGGTCTTGGGCTCATCCATCACGAAGAGGTTGAGACGCACCTGATCGCCGGCCTGCGGCGGGACGTGCGCGAGACCATCATTGATGCTCGCCCACGGAATCACGAGTTCGACGTCGTATCCAGTGTCGCTGTCATCAGCGTTTCCAATGGTACCAGTGACGTTTACGCCGGAGAGGGTCTCCGGGTTGAAGTCAAGATGGCCAAAGGGCTGCGGCTGCCGCGCGCGATCATAGCGGGTATCAAACCGCTGGTTCTTCGGCGACACCTGAAACTCATAATAGTTGGCGCCATCACCATTGGGGTCAATCATGACCTCCACGGCATCGTGCTCCCAGAGGTGTTGGTCGCGCTCCGTGGACGGATCAACGAGGTTGTCGTCCGTGACGTGGAAGCCGACATAGAGGTTCGCGTCGTCCCAGAGCATCTGCGCGGTGGCGTGCGCCTCGGTGGCGGCCGCAGGGTTGCCATTGCTCGGGTTGACCAGCGGGCCGATGCGCGCGGCGTTGGCCCACGAGGCCTCGTCGAGACGCCCGTCCGCATTGATCGCCCCAGTCGCCCGCGGAACCACGGTCTCCGTCAACTGCAACTGCACCCCGGTGTTGAGTTCGAGGACGCGCGCGCGGCGGTCACCGTCGGTGCGATCGGCGGGGGTGACCGCCATGCGGGGCTGGCCGTCCTTCCAGACGCCAAGGTGAATGCGCACGGAGGGAGAGTCCCAGTCCGCAGGGAGCTCGAAGCTCTGCGTGTCGCGAATGAACTCCCCGGCGCGCCAACGCTCAGGCTGATAGGCGCGGCGGGTGTCGCCGACGTTGTCTTGATTGGTGCGCGGGCCGTTGGCGTCGTCGAGGTGAGTGAAGAGACGCCAGCCGTCACCGGTGGGCGCGCGACATTTCCAATACCAGGTGACCGTCACGCTCTGGCCGGGGCGCAGCGTGTTGTTCTGGACATTGATGTCATAGCCAACCAGTTCAACCTTGTTGTCCCAGTTGAAGGACAACGCGTGCTGCGGCGTCGGAGCCGTGCGGGACACCACCTGGCGCCGGATTCGATCGAGCTCCTGCTGCGAAGCGCCTCCACGGTTGGGCTGTGTCGGCTGCTCCACGCAACCGGCGCCCAGAGCCAAGACCACCACCCACGGCATCCACGTCTTCATCGATGTCCTCATTGAAATATCTTCTCGTTACTTCTTACGGTTCTTGCGGCGGGCGTCGCGCTCCTGCTTACGCTTGTCCTTGGGGACACCGAGGCCCGTAGGCCGCGGCCGCGGCGCACCCGACGGGGGCCCGCCAGGCATTCCCCCGCCCATCAGCGCGCGCATCAGTTCGTTGGGATCTCCCATCCCGGGAAATCCCCCCATTCCACCGGGCATCCCGGGAAATCCTCCACGACCGCCCCCGGCGACCGCCGACTCCAGCATCTCTTGCGCGATCTGCGCCATGGCCTGGTCGTCCCCCTGGATCCTGGCCATGTCCTTGAGCCTACGGGCCATCGCGAGTTGCTTCGCACCAGGTAGCTTCTGGAGGAAGCTCGCCTGCTGCCCGATATTGCCCATCATGTCGCGCATCATCACGAACTTCGCGACAAGCTCGGCGACCGCCTCCGGCGCAAAGCCAGAGCCTTTCGCCACGCGCTGCACGCGGTTGGGCTCGCGCTTGAAAAGCTCTGCGTCGCGGCGCTCGACCCTGGTCATCGACGACACGATGACCTTGGCCTTGTCGAGTTCGCGGTCGTCAACCTTCGTGTCCGGCGGCAACATCCCGCTAAAGAAGGGCATGCGATCGAAGAGGTCTTGCAGCGGGCCCATCTTCTGGATGGTCTCGATCTGCGCGACGAAGTCGTCGAGGGTGAACTGCCCCCCGAGCATGCGCATCGCGTCTTCTTCCGCGCGCTTCTCATCAACGACCTTCCTGAAGTCGTTGACCACGGAGACAATGTCGCCCATCCCGAGAATGCGCGACGCCATGCCGTCCGGACGGAAGGCCTCGAGCTTGTCGAGCGACTCGCCGACCCCCGCATAACGGATCGGAATGCCCGTGACCTCGCGGATGGCCAGCGCCGCGCCACCGCGGGCGTCACCGTCGAGCATGGTGAGCGCAATGCCCGTGAGGCCGAGGGTGTCGTGGAAGGCCGTCGCCGTCGCGAGAGCGTTCTGTCCAATGGCGGCGTTGACCACCAGGAGGATGTTCTGCGGCTTCGTCTCGCTCTTGATGGCGCGGAGTTCGTCCATCAGCACGGTGTCGATCGCGAGACGGCCCGCGGTGTCGAAGATCACCACGTCCTTCTTCTGAACCTTCGCGAGCGCGAGCGCGCGTCGGCACACCTCCACCGGGGTGCTGTTGGGCGCCGAAAAGACCGGCACATTGACCTTCTGCCCGAGCACCGTGAGCTGCTCAACCGCAGCCGGACGCTGCAGGTCGGCGGCCACGAGCAGCACCTTCTTACCCTCTTCGGTAAGCAGCTTCGCGAGCTTGGCGCTGGTGGTGGTCTTTCCCTGCCCTTGCAGGCCGACCATCATCACGATCGTGGGTGTGCCCTTCGGCGCTTCGGTGAGCTGCGCGCCGTCCGGCGAGGACATCATCGCGACGAGCTCTTCCTGACACGCCTTTACGAAGAGCTGATCGGGCGTGATGGTGGCCTTCTTGCCCTGCGACTCGGCGCGGAGCTTGACCACCTGCCCGAGCATCTTCTCCTTCACCCGCCCTAGAAAGCGGCGGGTGACGTTGAGCTCCACATCGGCCTCGAGCAGCGACAGCCGGACATCCCGGAGGGCGGCCTCGATGTCGGCTTCGGTGAGCTCCGCGACCCCGGTGAGCTTCTGACGCGCCTTGCGAAACCCTTCGGTCAACGTCTTAAACATGGTCCTCTTTGATTGGGTCGCGCTGCTACCACGGCACTGGGGATTCCAGCAACCCCCGGCAGTTCTGGCACTTCAGAGCGACGGGCACTCCCTGCCGAGCGCCGGATCGGGGTTGCAGTAGATGAACCCTCCCCCGTGCGTGACCGTCACCAACACGATGGTGTCCGCTCGGGTCGCCGCATCGACGGTCGCCCACGCCCGGCCGATCGCCAGCCCCGCGGCCATATCCACCGCGAATACGTGCAGGATTTGCTTCACCCATCGCTGCGCCGGAAGCACCCGCATCGAGCTGCGGTTGACGCCCGTGAGCTTCGTCATCAGCAGGTCACGCGCGTTGGCGTCGGTGAACACCATCGGCGTCGGGCGGTAAGCCCGCGTGACGCTCACGCCGACGCGCTCACCGTTGATGGACACCATCATGTCGGTGATGGAGTTGGCCCCGGCGTCGTTGGCGGGCTGATACATCACCTCTGTCTCTGTCGCCACAAGCACCGCGTGCTCGCAGCGATAAAGCAACTCGTAACTGAACACCTCGGACTCCGTAGAGCTTCCGCCCGCGTTGGGAGTGTCGTAAAGACGCTGCCCGCCTGGCGAAAGCAGCGCGCGTTCGTAGCGCTCACCCGTCATGAAGAGCAGGTCGTTTTCGACCAACGAGGGCGACGGATTGCGAAGCATCGTTCGGAGGCTGCCGCATGCGCCCGAGACGCCACCAAGCCCGGGTAGCGGCCCGTCGTGCGCGGCCGTGACATCCCTGGCATTGCCGACATCGGTGACGACCGGGGCGTCCGCGCGATTGCCGATATCATTGGCGATAGAGACGTCCGTGCGATTGCCAACATCGATGACTGCAGGCGCATCGACGCGGAAGCCAGCGTCTGCGATGACCTGAATGGCAGGGTCACTGCTGCACGCGGCTAACCCGAGGGAGAGCGAGAAAACTAGCGGAAGCGAACTACGGTGGCGCATCGGGCGCGCACCGTATCAGAAGGCCGCACGCGTGGTGAAGCGAAGGCGCACCGCGACTCAGCGGACGCCCAGGAGATCACCGCGCGCCGCGCGACTAAACACCGGCGGGCGACCGATCGGAGCCTCCACGGTCACCTCCCGCGGGCCGTCGTAGCGGCGCGCCGGATCCCACACGTCGAACCATGTCCCGGCGGGGAAATACACCGTCCGCGACGTCGCCCCCATCTCGACCACCGGCGCGACCAGCAGCGCGTCCCCGAGCAGGTACTCGTCGCGCACGTCGTAGCCCCGCGGATCCGCCGGGAAGGCCAGGGCCAGCGCCCTCACAATGGGCATTCCGGTGCGCTGATGCTCGTCGCCGAGGGCGCGAATCTCCGCCGCTAATACCCTGTGCACCCGTGCAAAACGAGCGAAGTGCGTGGTCGTGTCATCGTCGCGATCCCAGGACCAATTGGTCGCGCGCTGAAGGCCCTCGTGCGTGCGAAACACCGGCGTAAAGGCCGCCAATTCGACCCACCGCTGGTACAACTCCTTCGTACTGGGACCACCGGAGAAGCCTGCCACGTCGTGCGTGCAATAGCCCACTCCCGCCATGCCCAATGAGACCAGCGCGGGAATCACCGTCTTCAGTCCATCGTCGTCGTCCCAGGTCGCCTCCTGGTCGCCCGCCCACACCACCTGCGACGTCTGCGCGGCGCGTAGCCAGCCCGAACGCGACAGCATGATCCAGTCGCCGTCCGGGTGCCGCGCCTCCAGGGCTGCCCGCGCCGCGCGTTGCCAGCGCTCGGGATATCGGTTGTGCGATCGGCGCGGATCGCTCCCATCGGACATCACCGCGTCGTGCGGCAGCCACTCACCGAAGTCGTGCATCCAGCCGCTGATTCCGAGGTCCATCGCGCGGTTGGCGTAACCCTGAAACCAGCGCACCGCAGCGGGGTTGTTGATATCCAACACACCGCCGGTAACCACCGAGATCGGAAACACTGCGGGCGCTCCGTTGGGCCCGCGCACGATGTAACCGTCGCGAACGGCGGTGTCGTAGAGGTCCTGCTCGGGCACGAGGAAGGGGTTGAAATACCCGAGGAAACGCACTCCACCGGCATTGAGTTCACGAATGAGACCGGCGAGGTCTGGATACCAGGTTTCATCCACCGACCAGCGATAGCGCACTCCCACGTTGCCAGCGCCGAACTTCCGTCGGCCGAGCCAGTCCTGCGACCACACCGCCGCCAACGGGATATCGAATCGCCGCGCCCGCTCGACCGCCGCCCGCACCGGCGCGGGGCCCCCTTGCACGCCCAGCCAGACGCCCTCCACCGCCCACGCCGGCGGCTGCGCGGTGCGGCCCTGCAGGCGCGTCCAGGCGGTCATCACGTCCGCAACGGTTGGCCCGGTGTACACCCGCAGTACGAGTTCGTCGGTGTCCTGCGCAGAGAAGGTCCACGCGGTCGGATCGTCCGCGCAGAGGTCGGCCTCGGCGCGCGAGTCAGTGTCCAGCGCCACCGCAAAGCCGCTCGGATCAAGAAAAAACGGCACCGGGAAATACGTCGTAGTGTGATCCCCGGAGAACGCGTTTCGCCGCGCGGGGGATCGCCCGATGCCCTGCTCGCTCACCCACAGCGGAACATGCCTCCCGCGATGATCAACCGCGTTGTACTGCTCGCCAAACCCTAGAAAATGCGACGTGGGCGTGCAGGCGAAGCGCACCCCGATTTCCCGTACTGGCACGGCCATCTGCACCGACACTCGAAGCTCGACCTCGTCTCTGGAGACCCGCCGCGCGCGCAGCGTCGAGACGCCCTCAGGACCCTGCGCCCGCAGCACCGCGGCGTCGCCCTCCACCGCGAGGGACACGGTGGTCGTCGGGCGAGCGGTGGCTCTTCCTGGTTGATTGAAGGTCCAGATACCGAAGGCACTTCGCACGGTCTCTTCGTAGGAGACCGCGAAGGCCGGCGCGCCATCACTGCGCATTAGCACGCGACCGCCGACCTCCAACGCCACATCGCCATCGCTCCATGCGCGCACCGTGAGGTCATCGACCACGGCGGGGCGTAACGCAGTGCGTCCAACGGGCGCCTCGTCCACAGCACAGGCACTACACATGACAGCGAACAGGGCGATTGCATCGAAGCGGAGCGACTGCGTCATCGACGGGTAGTATGGCCTTCGCGGTGAAGTTGTGGCAAGAAGTCGCCCCGCGTGAACTACCGTCGTGCTCAGTACCAGCGAGCCCATGTGACCCATGAGTGACAAAACCCGACCCACAGTGGTCAAGGCCCTCCCTTTCTGGCTGCAAACCTCACTCGTCGGGTTCGTGCTCATCCATGTGGCGAGCACGGTGTTCCCCTTCGCGGTGGGCGTGAGCGTGAAGAGCCTGATGCTCTGCGTAGCACTCTATGTACTGCGCATGTGGGGCATCACCGCGGGCTATCACCGATACTTCGCTCATCGCGCTTATAAGACCTCGAGGTGGTTTCAATTCGTGCTGGCCTGCGTGGGCGCAAGCTCTTTACAGAAGGGTCCGCTCTGGTGGGCGGGACTCCACCGGATGCATCACCGGTGGAGCGATACGCCGCGAGATATTCACTCGCCCAGGCAGCGCGGATTCTTGTACTCGCATGTCGGCTGGATCACCTCTCCCGATCACGACGGCACCGACCTCGCGCTCATTCCGGATTTCGCCAGGTACGCCGAACTCCGCTGGATCGACCGGTTTCACTGGGTTCCGTTCGCGGTTCTGACCGCGGTGTGCTTCGCCATCGACGGCGCGCGCGGAGTGGTCTGGGGCGCAGGGGTTAGCACCGTTCTTGGCTGGCATGGCACGTTCTTCATCAACTCCCTCGCGCACGTCTGGGGGTCGCGCCGCTACGAGACCACAGACACCTCGCGCAACAACCCGGTGCTGGCCCTCATCACCCTCGGCGAGGGCTGGCACAACAACCACCACCACTACATGAATAGCGCAAAACAGGGCTTCTTCTGGTGGGAAGTAGACGTGAGCTACTACACCCTCTGCGCGCTGGCCTGGGTGGGCGTTGTGCGCGACCTGCGTCGGCCGCCCGCGCATGTGCTGCGCGACAAGTTGGTGGGCGCTGCGGGGTTCGCATCGTCGAAGTTGTCCGGCGCGCGGGCGAGCGCCGAACTGAAGTTGATTGAAGCGCGCACCGCCGTCGGCCAGGCCGTGGAAAATGCCGGCGAACGCTTCAACGAGGCGCGCGCCGCGGTGGGCACCGCTGCCAGCGAGGCGCGGACTTCATTGGAGAACGCCGCCAGCGAGGCGCGGGTCGTGATGGGCAACGCCGTCGATAATGTGACCCTCGCCGCGGAGACTCGGCTGACCGAGGCTCGCGATGCCGTCGAGAGCGCCGTCGAGAGCGCCTCGCAGGCGGTCGATTCGACTGCGTCCGCGAAGAACTGACTCTCCCTCTCATCCCCCGATTCTCTCTCTACTCCGTCACTCGGGTTCGTTGTCGGTACTGCGCAGTCCGTAGCGCTTGCAGAGCTCGCGCAAGTGATATCGGGTGAGCCCCGCCGACGCCGCGCTGCGGGTGATGTTGTCGCCATGGCGCTTGAGCATCGCAGCCAGATACTGCGGCTCGAATCCCTCCAGAACACGAGACTTTGCGTCTTTGAAGGGCATCGCCAGCAGGGCCTCGGACACCACCGCGGCCCCGGCTTCGGTCGTCCGCGCGGGCAGCGCCATCATGCGAGACGCACTCGCCGGAAGCATGTCGTCCGCGGTGATCACCGCCGTGTCCGCGAGCGACGCGGCCCGCTCGACGACGTTGCGTAGCTCGCGCACGTTGCCCGGAAACGGCAGCCCCGCCAGACGATCGAGGGCGTTGTCCGAAAAGCTCCGCGGCCCGAGGTCGGGGTTGCGCTTGCAGAACTCTTCCAACAAGTGTCGCGCCAATAGGGGAATGTCCTCCCGGCGCGCTCGCAGCGGTGGGAGTTCAATCGTCAACACCCCGACTCGATAGTAGAGGTCTTCGCGGAAGGTTCCGCCGGCGGCCATCGCACGCAAGTCGCGGTGCGTCGCCGCGATCACCCGCACGTCCACCGGGACCACCTGCGTCCCCCCGAGGCGCCGCACCTCGCGGCCCTCCAGAACCCGCAGCAACTTCGGCTGCAACCCCATCTCAAGTTCGCCCACCTCGTCGAGAAAGACGGTCCCTTTGTGGGCCTGCTCGAAGCAGCCCGCGCGGCGATCGTTGGCCCCGGTGAAGGCCCCTTTCTCGTGTCCGAAGAGAATGCTCTCGACCAGGTCTTTCGGCAGCGCCGAGCAGTCCTGCACCACCATCGGGCCCGTCGCCCGCCTGGACACGCGGTGAATCGCCCGCGCCACCAGTTCCTTGCCCGTTCCGGTCTCGCCCGTCACGAGCACCGTGACGTCCAGCGGGGCGATCTTGTCGAGTTCAGCAAACACCTGCCGCATCGCCACGGAGCGACCCACCAGCTCCTGCCAGCGGTCGCCCTCGGCCAGCGGAATCTCGATCGCCCCATCTCCCGGGTCAATCTGCAGCAGCGTCGCTCCCACGCGAAATCGCGCCCCGAGCGGCATCACCACCTCGCGCACCTTGATATCCCCGAGAAAGGTACCGTTGGTGCTCCCCAGGTCGCGCAGCACCCATCCCTCCTCGACGGCCTCGATCTCCGCGTGCGTAGCCGACACCGAGCGGTCGTTCAGCGGCACCTCGCACACCGCACTGCGCCCGATCGCGACGCGCGCGCGCTCCATCGCCCAGGTCTTCCCCCGATCGGGCCCATCCACCACGGTGAGCCTGGCCTTGCGCAGCCGCCTGGCGGTCGCGCGCCCCGCGAGAGACAGGGTCTCCACCGGCGCGTCATCGCTCACCGCGCGACCTCGCCAACATCGACCCGCAGCGCGCGAATGGCCGCCGCGTAGTCACCCTGGCCAAACACCGCAGAGCCCGCCACGAAGACGTCAGCCCCCGCGTCCCAGAGCGCAGGTGCCGTCGCTGCGGTCACCCCGCCGTCGATCTGCAGGTCGATGTCGTGCCCGCGGTCGTCGATCATCCGCCGGATGGCGCGCACCTTCGGCAACACCGCGGGAATAAACGACTGCCCACCGAAGCCGGGATTGACGCTCATCACCAGCACCAGGTCGGTGCAGTGCAGCACATACCGGAGGCTCTCTTCAGAGGTCGATGGATTGAGCACCACACCCGCGCGACAGCCGAGCGCGCGGATGGACTGCAGCGTGCGCTCAAGGTGCGGCGACGCCTCGACGTGCACCGAGATGACGTCGGCGCCGGCCTTCGCGAAGTCGGCGACGTAGCGCTCCGGCTCGACGATCATCAGGTGGCAGTCGATCACCCGGCGAGTGACCTTGCGCACGGCGCCGACCACGAGCGGACCGATGGTGATGTTGGGCACGAAGCGACCGTCCATCACATCGACGTGCACCCAGTCGGCGCCGGCGGCGTCGATGGCGCGAATCTCGTCGCCGAGGCGCGAGAAGTCGGCAGAGAGAATGGACGGGGCAATACGGACTGCTTTACGGCTCACGCCGCGAGCGACACCACAGCAGGGGCGATGGTGTCAACGCCGGGGTCACCGGCGAAGAGAGAGCGCTCAGCGCTCGGTGGTCTTGCGCCAGGTGCTGCGCGGCGGCGGCCGACGCGGCGGGCCCTGGTCGTCAATGGGCATCGCACGCAGCGTCGGATCGAGACGGTCAGGCATGGAAGTGCGCTCTTTGAACATCGTCGCGGCCCGCCCGAGAATCTCCACGCGGGTCTCTCGATCGAGCACGCGAATCACCCCGATGTCTTCCTTCTGCAGTCCGCCCCAACGGCAGAGCACCGGAATGAGCCAGCGCGGATCAGCCCGCTTCTCGCGGCCAACATTGAGCACAAACCAGGAGTTGGAGCCGCCCTCCGGACGCTCCTCGGGGCGCGGGGCACGCGGCGGCCCCTGATACTCGTTGCGCGTCTCGTACGGCGCAGGAGCAGGACGAAATTCACTGCGAGCCTCGTACGGCGCAGGCCCCGGCCGAAACTCGCTGCGAGCCTCCGTGGGCGCCGGCGCCGGGCCCCCTGCCCCGCCGCGGTACTCGTTGCGGTCGTAGCGCTGCTGCGGCATCGAAGGGCGCTCGTAGGAGCGCTGCGGCTGCGACATCGACGCCAGCAACTTCTGCGCGAAGCTCACCGTCATCGGCAACTCTTCTGGCTCCGGAAACTCCCCGCGGGAGATCGTCACCAGCGCCGCCACGAGATCTTCCGCGGGGCGCTTCTCGAGCAGCCGCCGGGCGACCGCCACGTCCTCTTCCGAGGGCGTCACGCCGGTCGCTTCGAGCTTCGTCACGAGCCGATCGTCGTCGAGGCTGCGGATGGTCTCCGCCGTCGGGCACGGCTCCCAGGACGCCGTGTTCACGTTGGCCGTGCGCAGCATGCGGGCGAGCAACTGCCGACGATCGGGCGAGACCAGCAGCACTGCGGTGCCCTTGCGGCCCGCGCGCCCGGTGCGTCCGCTCCGGTGCTGCAGCGTCATCGCGTCGCGCGGCGGATCGGCGTGGATGACCAGGGAGACATCCGGCAGGTCGAGCCCGCGCGCGGCCACGTCCGTCGCCACGAGCACCTTCGCGTGCCCGTCGCGCAGCATCTGGAGCGCCCGCGCCCGCTCGGGCTGCGTCAGCTCGCCGCTCAACCCCACGCAGCGGAAGCCCCGCTCGCGCAGCGTGGCCTGAAGCCGCGAGACCTCCTCGCGGGTCGCGCAAAACACGATCGCCGCCGGGGCGTCGTGCGCCCGCAGCACGTTGACCACCGCGTGTTCGCGCTCGCGGAAGGCCACGATGTTGACCACGTACTTGATGTCCGCGTGGGCTTGCTGAACCGGCGTCGCAGCGACCCGCGCCGGGTTGGCCAGCCACTTCTTCGCGAGCTCACCCACCTCTCGCGGGAGCGTCGCGGAGAACCACAGCGCCCGGTGCCCCTTCGGCGCAGCCGCCAGGATGCGATCGAGCTCGTCGCGAAACCCCATGTCGAGCATCTCGTCGGCTTCGTCGAGCACCAGGGCTTGCATCTCCCCGAGCTTGAGCGAGCCGCGCTCGATGTGGTCGCAGACGCGCCCGGGCGTGCCCACCACGAGGTGCACGCCGTCCGAAAGCGCTCTCAACTGCTGCGCCAGCGGGGCCCCGCCGACGCACGCCACGCTGCGCATTCCAGCGGCACCGTAGAGCCAGGCAAGCTCCTGCTGCACCTGGAGCGCAAGCTCGCGAGTCGGAGCGAGCACCAGGGCCTTCGGGGTGGTCGCCCGCGAGAAACTCGGCGCCTCGCCGAGGAGGGTGTGCGCGAGAGCGAGCCCGAAAGCGACGGTCTTCCCGGAGCCCGTCTCGGCGGACACCAGGAGATCGCGGCCAAGCATCGCCGCGTCGAGAACCGCCGCCTGGACGGGTGTCGGTGTGACAAACCCCTTCGCCTCTAATGATTGGAGGAGGGTCGGATGCGCACCAAGGTCAGCAAAGGACATACCGGCGGCGGCTATCAGATTTACCGACGTACCGCCATCGTGTCCTGAACGAATGTACTTCAGCGAGCGCTCACTCAGCCCGGTCCGAGCACTGCCGTCGCGATGAGAGCGGCGTTGTAGATCGTGTGTACAAGCCACGGGGCCACGAGACCCCCGGAGGCGCGGCGCAGCCACCCGTTGGTCAGCCCGAGCGCGGCGATGGGCACGAGGCCCCATAGGGCCCCCTGGAGCTGCAGTGAGTGCGGCAGCGTGAATATCATGGCTTGTAAAAATATGGCCCGCCGCGGACCGAAGCGCTCCAGCACGCGGGTGACCGCGCCGCGATAGAAAAGCTCTTCGGAGAGCGGAGCAAGGAGGCCGGTGTAGAGCAGGACGAGGCGTAACGGCGACGAAGCGACGTCCTGGGCGATCGAACTCTCGGAGGTGTCGGTGATCCAGAGGGAGGTCGACAGGGCGAGCAGCAGCAGCGCCAGGGCGATGGGCAGGGACAGGAGGAGCCAGCGGTGCGACGCCCGCTCGAGGCCGAGCGCCGTTCGGAGAGGGACGCCGTCGCGCGCGAGCCCGCCGAGCAAGCACGCGGCCGCGAGGCCGAAGCCGAGATGCAGCGTGGTGCCGCCGAAGAGCATCCCGGCGGGGAGCGAAGCAAACGCACGGAATACCTGACCTGATAAAAAGACGGACCCGACGAAGGCTGCGATGAGAGCCGCGGGGGCGCCCGGGCGATCAGCGATGGGGCGGTAGATGAGCGCGGCCAGGGTAGGTGCGCGGCGCAGCGCTGGGCCGGAGAGGGACGGCGCGAGCACCAGCAGCGCCAGCCCGACGACGAGCGCAGCCCAGGGCCAGGTGAACGCGAGGTGCAACTCGGGTCCGACAAAGAGCGCGAGACGGCGCAGCGGCGGCAGCGCGGGCGCGATGAGCGAGACGCCGACCGTACCGAAGCGGGCGACGGGCCAGCGCAGGCCGACGCAGCGGCGGGCGTCGGAGCCGGCGGCCGTGAGGGGGGCGGAGAAGAGGCTGTCCCCGGAGGGCGTGCGGACCTCGAGGCGCAAGTGCGGATCGCCCGCGGCGACCGGGCAGGCCGTGAGGCGCAGTACGTCGCCGGGTCGTACGGTGAATGCTCCGAAGTGGCGCCGCGTCCCCGGGGGGGTGTTCGCACGCATGTCGGTCAGGACCACCGCACGCTCGGCGAGGCTGAGTTGCCGCGCGTTCTGCAACACTCCGAGGAGGCTCACCATGACGAGGGAGAGGCCCAGCGCGACGAGGAGGCCACGCGGCGGAACGGGCGCCCTGACGCTTGCAGATAACACGCGCGGCATTGTACGAGAATCGTCGAGTTGGGTCGTTGTGCCAATCGCCGCGGTGTCGGCTGAAGGTGATCTTTCAGTGCGTGGCTGGTGCAAAGAACTCTGCTCGATCGCAGCGCTGGGTGCGTTGTTTGGGTTCGCCGTGCCGCGAGTCATTCTGCCGGCACACTACCCCCGCGCGCAGCGCATGCCGTGGCGGGCGCCTGCAGTCGTTGTCGCTCCGACGCTGACCGTGACCCCGCCCGGGCCCGCGGAGGAGATCGACCTCGACGATCTGCCCGAGAGTCCGCTTGATTCGGCCGCCTCAAGCGCCGGGGACCCTCTCGCCGCGCCCGGGGAGAGCGCCGACCGAAGACGTTCGTCCACGCGCGACGCCGCCGCCGCCGAGAGTCCGCCCGGGACGGTCCTGCGCCGCGACCACGACCACTGGAACCTCGACCTCACGGGCGTCGAACATCCCCGCACGATGCTCTCCGGCGCGCGCATCCGCTGGCTCGGCGAGGACAGCTCCGGGGAGGGCTACGAAATCACCGGGCTCGACCGCAACGGGCTCATGGCCCGGGTGGGCATCCGCCCGGGCGACACGCTGGTGGCGCTCAACGGATCGCCGCTGCGAAACCCCGACGAGGCCCTCGACGCGTACATTCGCGCGCGTGGCGCTACGCACTTCAACCTCACCCTGGCCCGGCGTGGCGCGCCGTATACGGTTCCGGTGACGGTGCGGGGAAACCGGGGGCTGTGAGCCCGACGGCGATCAGACGCTGGCTGCTCGCCGCGCTGCTTGCCACGCCCGCTGCAGCCGCGCAGGACGCCGCCGCGCAGAGCGACGCGACCACCTCGGAGGTGGAGATCCACTCGGAGGAAATCGGTCGCGAGACGACGCTGCCAGAGCTCGACGATCCGGCCAACGCTACGGCAGCAGAGGATGAGGCCGCCGCGCGCGCCCTCGGACCAGACGACGACGATGCGGGCGTCCCGGAGGGGGCGGCGCTGCCGGAGGTCCCGGCGGTGGCGTCGGAGATCGCGGCGATGTCGTCGCGCACGTGCCTTCGCGCGATGGTGCGCGCGCACATCGACTTCGAGCGCCCGTCGCACTTTCCCATCGGCGTCGAAACACCGGTGATGGTGCATGGTCCGATTCGGGGGGTGACCTTTCGCGAGTCGCGGGCGACAGCGGTGCGCGAGTTGATGGACTGCCGGATGGCCGTGGCGCTCGCCCGGTACGCGACCTTCCTGCGCACGCTAAACATCCGCGAGGTGCGGCACCTGTCGTTGTGGCGCCTCCCAGGGCACGGCGAGCGCTTCGAGGCAGGCCTCTACCCCCGACACCCCGGCGGCATGGCCATCGACGCGGCGGTGTTCGTGCGCGACGACGGCACGTCACTCAACGTGCAGCGCGACTACCACGGACGACGCGGTCGCCCGCCGTGTGGACCGGCCGCACGCGTGCCCCGAGACACCGCTGCACGGACGCTACGAACGCTGCATTGCGAGCCTGCGCGGCGCGGGTGGTTCCACGTCGCGCTCGGGCCGAACTTCAACCACGAACATCGCAATCACCTCCACCTGGAGGTGACCCGCGGCGTCAGCTGGAATTACGTTCGGTAGGGACGAATAAGGGCGGGAAGCCTACGGGGTCGCGCGGTGCCCGGCGATGGCAGCCAGGAGCTCGTCGGGGTTGAGCACCCGCCCGCCCTCCTTGGCCTTGAGCAGAATGACCTGCACCAGCGCCGCGTCAGCGTCGAGGCCACGCGCCTTGAGCCAGTGCACCACGTTGCTGGCGCCGGACATCGGGCCGATCTCGATGGCTTGTCCGCGGCCAAACATCCCCGCGGGGACACCCGAATAGATGCGGTCCGCGAGCCATGCGTCGCCCTTGTTCTGGGCTTTGATGATCGCGGCGGCGTGCACGCCCGTCGATGTGCGAAACGCGTCTGCGCCGACCAGAGGGTAGTTCACCGGGACGGGCATCCCGACGGCCTTCGAGGTGAGCTCGCAGTACCGAATCAGGTTGGTCATGTCCTGGTGTTCGAGCGCTCCCGCGAGCTTGAGGTTGAGGAGAATCAACTCCATCGCGGTGTTGCCCACGCGCTCGCCGATACCGAGCGCGGTGCCGTGTACCCGGTCGATGCCCTCTTCCACCGCCACCAACGCGTTGACGAGGCCGAGGCCCCGGTCGTTGTGGTTGTGGTAGTCGAGCTTCACGTGGTGGGCGCCGTACGCTTTGAGGAGGTTCTGCGTGAAGCGGATGAGGTTGCGGGTGCCATCCGGCGTCGCATGCCCCACCGTGTCGCAGAGCACCAGCCGGGCGGCCCCGTGGTCGATCGCGTTCTTGAAGAGCGCTGCGAGCACCTCTGGGCGGGATCGGGTGGTGTCCTCGGTGACGTAGGCTACCGGGAGGCCGTTTTTCACGGCCACGTCGATGGCGTCGGCGCTGTGTTTGAGCAGCGTGGCGACGTCCCAGTTCTCTGCGAAGAGTCGAATCGGCGAGCTACCGATGAAGGTGTAGACCTCCACCGCGACGCCCGCCTGCTGGGAGATTTCCACCATCGGGAGAATGTCCGCCGCGACGGTGCGACCGGCGCACGCAGGGCGGAGCTTCATCTTCGAAGAGACGATCTCTTTGCACATTCGCAGAACGTCATCGAAGGCGCGCTTCGACGATCCCGGCAGCCCGATGTCCGCCCCGTGGATGCCCAGGGACTCCATCAGGTGGATCAGCTCAAGCTTCTCCGCGATGGAAGGATCTTTCACCGACGGGTTCTGCAGTCCGTCGCGCAGGGTTTCGTCGAAGAACTCCACCGCGCCGAAGGGAGGGTGGCGTCGGCCGACCTCGTTCCAGTCGTAGATGAGTTCATCGGTCATGGAATCACCATCGGTCGGTTGAACAGGGGTCGGCGGGCACTTCAATGGATCAGATCCTCTCGATGAGCACCGCGAGCCCCTGGCCACCGCCGATGCAGGCGCTGCCGACGGCGGTATTGAGGTTTCGGCGACGCAGCGCGTGAACGAGGTGCGCCGTGATGCGAGCGCCGGACGCCCCGAGGGGGTGCCCGATCGCGATGGCGCCGCCGTCGAGGTTGGTCTTGCTGCGATCGAGGCCGAGTTCCTTCTCGACGGCGAGGTACTGCGCCGCGAAGGCCTCGTTGACCTCCACGAGATCGACCTTGTCGAGCGTGGTTCCGGCGCGCTGCAGCGCCGCCTGGATAGCGGGAACCGGGCCGATGCCCATGATGCCCGGATCGACCGCGGCGACGCCCCACTGCACGAGGCGCGCGAGCGGCTTGAGCCCGCGGGCACGCGCAAACTCGGCGCTGGCCAGCACCAGAGCGCCGGCGCCGTCGTTGATGCCCGAGGCGTTGCCTGCCGTCACGACGCCGTCCTTCTTGAACGCCGTCGAGAGCTTCGCGAGTGTCTCGAGGGTGGTCTGCGGCCGCGGGTGCTCGTCGCGCGAAACGATGACAGAGCCCTTCTTTCCGGCGATTTCGACGGTAGTGAGTTCATCGTCGAACGCACCGGCTTCGGCCGCGGCGGCATAGCGCTGCTGCGAGAGGAGGGCAAAGCGGTCGCAGTCCTCGCGGGTGAGGCCGTATTTCGTAGCGAGGTTCTCCGCGGTGATGGCCATCGGAGTGTTGCAGAACGAGTCCGTGAGCGCGGCGGCGAGGGAGTCCTCAAGAGCGGGTGCGCGACCGAAGGCGTAGCCGTCGCGGGCGCCGCGAATCACATGCGGGGCCTGAGACATGTTCTCGGTGCCACCGACGAGGACGCACTCGGTTTCGCCGAGGAGAATCTGCTCGGCACCGTTGATGATCGCCTGGAAACCGGAGCCGCAAAGGCGGTTGACCGTGAGCGCCGGGGTGGTGATCGGCAGGCCGGCCTTGAGGCCGACGTGACGCGCCAGGTAGATGGCGTCTGCGCTGGTCTGCTGGACGTTGCCGAAGATGACGTGGCCGATGTCTTCGAGCGAAACATTGGCGTCCGCGAGGGCGGCCTTCGCGGCGTTTACGGCAAGGTCCGTAGCGGACACGGTCTTGAGGGCGCCGGACAGCGTGCCGAAGGGCGTCCGACGGGCCGAGAGGATCACGATCTCGCGCGAGAGCTTCGCCATGGGGTGTATCTCCGTTGGGGCGCGACGGCTGGGGAGTGGTTTCGGAAGAGGGTTCCGTCGGCGCGCGCGGGAGTTATGGCGGCTCTATCGGGCGCGCACAAGGGAGAGCCGGGGGAGCGCACGCCGGAGCGCTGGTTCTGGGTAGCTCAGTCTTCGACGAAGACGGCGTCGAGCGAGGAGGCGACCAGCGCGCGGTCGGCCCAGCGCTCGATGCGCTCGATGTCGGTCGTCGCGAGTACGCGGGCCGCGAGGTCGGCGCTGAGAGCGAAGCCCCGGCGGCGGAGGATTCGCACAAGCATGCGTGCTTCACCGATGGCCTCCCCGAGCGCCACGCCACGCGCTTCACCACGCGCTTCACCACGCGCTTCGCCGCTGGCTTCTCCACGCGCCTCCCCCTCCGCGCGCAGCTCGGCCTTCCATCGCTCCAGTACGGGGTTCTTAGGTAGTTGATTGATGTCGATCATCAGCGCGCTCCTCAGTTGCTCCGTCAATGTCGGGTGCAGCACGGCCAGAATGCCTTCCTTCGTCACCCGTCGCAAACGCGCGTCGGCCACTGTTTCCGCGCGTTCCAGTGCTCGCCGCGCCACGTCTGCCGCGACGCGACCGAAGCGCTCTTGCATCACCCACGCAGCAAATACGGCCATCTCCGGCGCTGCGGTCGCGAGTATCGCCTCCGCCTCCGCCCTTCCCAACAGCACCACCGTCGGAACCACCCCCCACCGC
>CANJUR010000102.1 GCA_947477565.1 Deltaproteobacteria bacterium | reverse complement strand
TCGGTGCCAGTCCGCGCGAAACGCGACGGTTTCTCACGCTTGTTTCCCAGCAGTCTGACGGTAGACCGCCGTTTCCCCGGATCCCTGATAAGAGATAGCGGTTTGGCGAAGCGCCACCGCGGTCGAGTGGCAGTCAAGCACGCGGCATCAGTCGCTTTGCCAGGGCGCGGTTGAACGAAGCCGCGGAGCCTCCGAGCGTTCGTCAGTCCAGAACCCTATGGGGAAATTAGCCGAAGCCCTTGTTTCCCATCGAATCGGTCGATAGCAGGGAGGGTATTCGGGGCATTGGCGTTAACCACCTTCGTTGGGGGTGAAGCTCGGAACCCGCGAGGTATGCGGACTTCTCCAACCGCGCTTCCATGATGGAGAGCGTGTGGCCAAGCGTCGTGCGTGCAAACGGCACTGTCGTCGGATCTGGCGTCAGGCCGCGCCTCGGGCCGAAGAAGACCTGCTGGTCGATGGCCAGAACCTGCCCAAACGACTGCCGCGCCGCCGGGAGGAGATCTGCAGCCCCTCAGCGCTGCCCGCGCAGCGTCGTCTCGCTCTCCAGGCGCGCGGGCGCCGTCGCCGACGCGGCCGCCACCCGGGCGCGCGCCCCCGCCGGGACCGGGATCACCAACTCGACGTTGCGATCGAGCGCCGTCCCGACGTGCGAGGCCTCCCACGCCGAGACGTAGTCGATGAGCGCGAGCCGACGGAAGCGCCGCTCCATGCAGTTTGTCGCGGTGAAGTCGAGCATCGTGCCGAAGAGGGAGAGTGTTCCGTCGCCGTTATCGACGACCTCCATCGCGCGCGCCTGGTTGGGCCAGTCGGCCACGGATCCGCTCTGCACCTCCCAGTACCCTGGGTGCGCCGCATCCACGCCGCGCACCGGCCGCACCCGCACGTCGTGCTCATGGCCCACCAGCCACGCGATGACATTGGGGTACGACGCCACCCGCGCCTCGACCTCCGCCGCGGTCACAGCATCCGCCATCTCCGCGCCAAACTCACCCTCACGTCGGTCGATGGAGGTCGTCGGATGGTGCGACGCGAGCATCACCAGAACCCCGTCCGTCTGCGCGCGCTCAAGCTCGGTGCGCAGCCACCCGTCGAACACCGCGCGCTTCACCATTCCCGGCGATCCGCCGGAGAAATCGCTCGTGTCGAGCGCCACGATACGAAGCAGGCCCGGCACGACGTCCTGAGTCCAGTGCGCGCCGGAGGTCACGTCCGCGGACTCGGGGTAGCCATGACCGAGCGGTCCGGGTGTCGCCGGGCCGGCCCGCAGGGTGCGCACGATGTCCGCGCGGTCGAGCAGACGCCGCGCCGGGTCGGACAGCACCTCCCCGCGCCGGGGTGACGCATACCACCCGGTGTAATCCCGCGTGCCGAAGGAAGACACCGCCCCGATCGCGCTCGCCCGCAGCGTCGCGGTGGGCGCAGTGGTGCCGACCACCATCACGTCGTGGTTGCCCGGGACGAAGTACCAGGGCGCAGGGAAGGCCACGCCGTCGAACGGGTCCTTCGGGTCGTTGCCGGGGCCGGGCACCGGGTCGTCGTCCATGGCGGAGTCCGTGTGGATTCCCGCCGCGCCGTCCATCACCTGCATGAACCACTGGAGTTCGTTTTGCTGCCCGCTGTCCGTGCAGTCCCCGGCGACGACCCCGAACTGAAACGCCCTTCCGCCCTGGGCGACATCACGGAGCGTGCGGTTCATCGCTGTGAGGGCGCGCGGGAGATACGCCTCCTGCGGCCGGATGGCCCCGGAAGCCGCGGGGCTGTCGAGCATCCCGTAGCGGGTGGGCGACTCGTCATCCGCCAGTTGCGGGTCAGAAAACGCCACGAACCATGCGAGCGAACGACGCGCAGCCGCGGGCCCGGCGGTGGTCCCGCCGAGGTCCATGCGTCGCTCGCGGTTCACCGCCGCTCCGCGCCGATATTGGTCATACCCGAGCGCGTGGTAGGCCCGCTCGCCGACCTCGAAGATCGGGTTCATCATCGAGCGCGTGTCGGGCATCATCACCCGCGACGCCATCGGGAGCAGCGCCCCGAGCAGCGTCGATGCCACCGGCGCGGGCTCCATCGCCCCGACGGGTTCGGTCTCCTCGCAGCGCGGCAGAAGCAGGCCACCGTGCGGATCACCAACGTCCAGGGGCGCGGTCCCTGCGTCCACGGCCGCGTCCCCGCCGAGGTCCGCTGCGGCGTCGGCCAACACCTCCGGCGGGCTCACCCCTGGGCCGGTGCTACAGCCCAGCGACCCGATCAGCACTGCGAAACATCCACGGATGACACGCTTCATACACACAACTGTAACAGTAGTGCGTAGTGGACCGAAAGCAGCGACGGAGTGGCGATACGAATGCGCCGGTTCGGTGCGCACGACACCGCGAGCGTGAGCGAGTCGTGTGCGACGCCAGGGCCGGCAGCGCGGAACCGTGCCTCTTCAGCGCCGGACTTTCTGGCCGAGTCGTCGCCGACCCACCCCCCAAAGTTCACGGGAAAGGCACTCGCCGGGGACGATTCCCCACACGAAAGTCCCCCCGCGACGTTCACCGGATCCGATGAACCGGTTCACCGGATCCGATGAAGCTCCTTGACCCGATCGGGGCACCTTCGGCAGCGTCACCGCCATGGCGAAACCCCGGTCCCCGAAGAGCAGCCCACGAAAATCTGCGTCGCGCGCGGCTGACAAACTCCCGCCCGCGCTGCGCAAGCGCGCCGAGGCGTTGGCCGCTTTTGCGCGCGAGCGCTGGGTCACCGAGGCGAAGGCAGCGTTGCAGCGCGCCCGGGACGCCCACGCCGAGTCCGCCCGCGGAACCTTCGAACTGGGCCAGGCCCTGGCGGACCTGAAGCCTGGTGGGATGAGCGAGGCCGCGGGCTACCCCGACGGCTTCTACGCGATGTGCCAGACCGCCTTCGACTTAGGTCGGAGCACCGTCGACCGGCTTCTACGCGCCGTCAAGTTGGTCAGCGAGACGCGCTACGCCGAGCTCAAGCCCGCCCGCGTGGACGCCCTGCTCGACCTCGCCATCGCGACCGAGGCCGACGACACCGAGGAAGTGCTCGCAGAGCGCTCCGTCGCGCTCTGGGAGGGCGGCCCGACGGCGGCGCTCAAGGCGCTGTCCACGGAGGCGATCATCGAGGTGACCAAGCAGGTGCGCGCGCACCTCGCGGGCCGCAAGCCGTCGCCCCGCGGCCGCGGACGAACCACCACCCCGAAGGAGCGCGCCGCCGCCGAGCGCGGAACGAAGCTGCTGAAGAAGCGCGGGAGCGCGGCGGTGGTGAAGGTACGCGCGACAAAACCCGGCGCGCCGTCAGCCTTCGACGTCGTGGGACTCACCGAGGCCGAACTCACCAAAGCGCTCAAGGCGTAGACATCGCTCCCCCCCGGTTGCCAGGGATCCGGCATTCACCTCGCAAACCCATGGTTTCCAGATGAATCTACCGTCACGTCGAGCCCCCACCCCCACAAGTCTGAGGGCGATCTTGCACGCGGGGAGGCGACCACACGGACCCCGAAGATGAGTTCAACCCTCAGACTTTTGCGGGCGGGACCGGGTGTGCTGGCTCGCGGAGAGACCATAAATCAAGGGTTCTGACGGTAGATCATGGTTTCCACGCACACCTGATCAGTCATCCTTTTCAGCGCCGATTGAACCATCCCATCCGGGGTTGACCCGACACCCCCGCGCGGTGTTCTCCTTCTTCCGATGTCCCGTCGGCTCGACTTCTGGTTCGACTACACCTGCCCCTACGCCTACCTCGCGAGCACCCAGGTGGAGGCCCTCGCCCGCCGCACCGGCGACGACCTCCGCTGGCGTCCGATGCTCCTCGGCGGGGTGTTTCGCGCCCGTGCGACGCCGCAGAAGCTCTTCGCCACGCTGTCGCCTCCGAAGGCCCGGCACAACGCCGACGACCTCGCCCGCTGGGCGCGCACCTTCGACGCCCCGCTGGTGATGCCCGCCGGGCACCCGCTCCGCTCCGTCGAGGCGCTGCGCGCGACGCTGGCGACGGGGTGCGACCCGCGGGTGATCCACGGCCTCTTTCGCGCGTACTGGGTGGACGGCCGGGACATCGCCGACCCGGAAACGCTGCGCGACGTACTCACGGCGGCGGGTCACGACGCCGCGGCGATCGTTTCGACACTGGGCGGCGACGCACTGCGCGACGCACTGAAGGCGGAGACCGACCGGGCAGTGGCCCTTGGAATCTTCGGCGCACCCGCATACGTCATCGACGACACGCAACTCTATTGGGGACAGGATCGGGCTCTCTTCGTAGAGGGAATTACCCGCGACCACTACCTGGCACAATTCACAAGGGACAACCCCGTGGCACACACGCTGGAAATCTATTGGGACTTCTCTTCGCCGTTCGCTTACCTCGGCGCGACGCAGGCGAAGGCGCTGGCTGCACGCACCGGCGCGACGCTCCTCTGGCGGCCGATGGTCCTCGGTGGACTCTTCAAGTCCATGGGACAAGAGATGGTTCCGCTCAACAGTTGGAGTGATGCCAAGCGCCGCTACTACTTTGAAGACATGCACCGATGGGCGGAATTCTGGGGAGTCCCATTGAGCTTCCCAGCGCTCTTTCCGGTCAACACCATCAAGGCGCTGCGCGCGTACCTCGTGCTGCCGGAGACGCGACAAGACGCCTTCCGCGAAGCGGTGTTTCACGCATACTGGGCCGAAGGAAGAGACATCAGCGACGAGCGGGTGCTCGCGGAGTTTCTGGGCGACGACGCCGCGGCGGTGCTCGCGCGCACGCAAGATCCGGCGGTGAAGCAAGCGCTGCTGGACGCGACGAAACGGGCGGAGGAAGCCGGGGTTTTCGGCGCACCGACCTGGGTGCTAGACGGCACGCACCTCTACTGGGGACAGGATCGCATCCCTCTTCTGGAGCGCGCGCTGCGGGCATAGGCTTCCCACGGATGCCGCGTCGGGCGTACCGTCCGCGCCGGTCGTGACGGGGGAGTTATCGCCCCACCGATGGCCCAAGAGACGCCGTTGAATACGCGCAATCGCACCCTCCTCGCCCTCAGCCTGACCGCCACCCTGGGCGTCCTCCCCCGCAACGCGCACGCCGATGAGCGCACCGAGGCCCGCCGACATTTCCGCGCGGGCCTCGAGCGCGTCACGCAGCAGCAATACGTGCGCGCCATCGAGGAATTCCAGGCGGCCTACGCGATTCTCCCGAACGTCAATGTGCTCTTCAACATCGCTCGCGCGTACTCCGACCTCGGCGACGCCGATCGGGCCATTGATTACTACCAACGGTATTTACTGGGCGATGTCCCTGATCGGCTGGAGGTCGAGCAGACCCTTCGCGACCTCGAGCAGCGCCGCCGCCCCACCGCCGCCAACCCCACGGCCGCCATTCCGCTGACGAGCGCCCCGCACGATGCGCCGACGCCGCTCGGCCCGGTGCTCCCGCTGGGCGTGCTCTCGCCCGATCAAGTCATCGCGCTACGAAACGCCGTCGACACGCTGGTTCAGTGGAGCGGCGGCGTCGCCGCTCGGACCGCCGCTGCCGCGCCCGCGGCACCCGACACGCCGCCATCCCGCCTGCCCGCTGCGGGCCCGGCGCGCGACGTCGAGGACACCTACGAAGAGCGCGTGGTCACCGCCACGCTCAGCGCGCAGAGCCCCCTCGATTCGCCCAACGCCACCTCGGTGATCACCGCGCAGGACATCCGCCTCTCGGGTCTCACCAACGTCGCGGAGATGCTGCGCCGCGCGCTCGGCGTCGATGTGATGGCCCTCGACCACAGCGACCAGCAGGTGGGCATTCGCGGGTTCAATCGCCGCATGTCCAACCGTGTGCTGGTTCTCATTGACGGGCGATCGGTCTATCTCGATTTCCTCGGCTTCACTCTTTGGTCGATGCTCCCGATCAACCCTGAGGAAATCGAGCGCATCGAGGTCATCCGCGGACCGGGCTCGGCCCTCTACGGCGCGGACGCATATTCGGGAGTCATCAATATCATCACCCGCACCCCTGGAGAGGGGCGCAACTCGGTCACGCTCGGCGGGGGCAACGGAGGGGGGATACACACCAGCGTGACCAACAGCGGACGCGCCGGCGGAGTGGGGTATCGCACCGGGGTCGGATACGATCAGGGGCAGACCTTCGGGCGGCTTGTTCCACCGACGGATATCGCATATCGAATCGGCGCCCGGGACGCCGCTTTGTCCCTACAGAACCTCCATGCAGACCTCGATCTGCGCTCGCAACTCTCGCGCTCAGTGTCCATTCAGGGCGGTCTCGCGGCCACCACCGGGACGCTCTGGTTCAACGCCATCGGCCCACTGCGCCGCTTCTGGTCCGACATCACCTTCATTCAACCGCATCTCCAGTTGAACGTCGGTGGCTTCACCGCGCGCGCCTTCATGAACCACGTTGAAGGCACCGCCGGCGAAGTGCTTGAGCGCGTCGGCACCTCGGCCCTCAACACGCAGTTTACGCAGGACATCATCGACGTCGAGGCCCGCTACCACCGCGGGTTTCGCCTCGGGAGCATCCCTTTCGACCTCACCCTCGGCGGCAGTTACCGCGCGAAGCACATCTCCTGGTCGTTTATCGACGCCGACCACCTGCTGCACCACTTCGCGGGCTTCGTGCAGGCCCAGGCGCGCTTCAGCAGCCATTTTTCGACCACCGCGTCGCTGCGCGTCGATCGCCACCCCGTGCTCGACTCGCCGGTGCTCTCCCCGCGCCTCGCGTTGATCTTCAAGCCGACTCCCCGGCGCGCGCTTCGCCTCACCGGCGCGACGTCCTTCCGCACGCCCACGATGTTGGAGTTGTACCTCGACCTGGCCAACCCCTCCCCGGTGCCCGGCATCGCGGTGCGGGGCCAGGGCGGTGAGGTCTTCAACAATGGCCAACAGCGCCTCTCCGCCGAGAGCGCCATCTCCGTAGACCTCGGCTGGCAAGACCAGACCAGCGATCGATTCCAATACGAACTTGGGGCGTTCTACATGCGCGGGGTCGATCTTATCGAGTTGACCAACGTGGCCTTCAACCCGCTTCCGGGCGCTAGCAACCCGGGCGGCCTGGTCGATGTCGGTCGCTTTCACTTCGCCAACGATCCATTCGCGACATCGATGTACGGCGTCGAGGCGGCCTTCCGCCTGGCGCCCGTGGAGGGCTTCGACCTCTTCGCCAACTACACCTTCGCGTACACCCAGCAGCAAACCGGAACCATTCACGAAGGCGACCAGCGCACGCCGCAGCACAAGGTCAACCTCGGCGCGCAGGTGCGCACTTCCTTCGGCCTCGACGTGGAAGTGACCGGCAACCTGGTGTCTTCGCAAGTGTGGCGCGAGCAGGACTTCGATCCCGCGCGCGGAGTCATTTACAACACATATCCATTGGACACGTATTTCCTCTTGAATGGACGGGTCGGCTATCGCGCTCTTCACGACCGCCTGGAGTTTGGCGTCACCGGAACCAACCTCACCGACAACCGCGCGCGGCAGCACCCGTTCGGCGCCCCCATCGGTGCGCGGGTGATGGCCACGGTCGCCTTCCGGTATTGATGGATCGATGTGAGATGAACCTCCCCCGAACACTCTTCTTCGCCCCGATTTTCCTGCTCCTGGGATGCGCCGACGCACCGCTCGACCGCGACCGCGAAGACGGCTACCCCAACCACAACGCCCCCCTCGGTCGCATCGAAGGAACCCTCCTCTACGAGGGCCCTGTACCCAGTCTCGACCGCGACGGCAGGCCGCTCGGGCGGGTCGTGCTGCTGCTCTTCCGGGCCAACAACCCGCCGCCCCCGCAGGGCCTGGCCAGCACCGCGGAGTCGGTGCAAACCCTGCCTGCATCACAGGTGTTCACCAGCCTCATCGCGACTGCGGGCGGGGCAGTGCGCGCGAGCGTGCCGTTCGTGTTTCCAAACATCACGACGGCGGGCGTCTATCAACTGAGGGCTTTTTATTCCAACAGGGATGAGCGCACGGGCTTTCATCCATTGTACGGAGTGCGCAATCAGCCGGTTCGGGGCGACGTCGGCGGAGGCGCGGTGCTCGACCCGCGCGCGGCAGTGCCTGCTTTCATCAACATCCCCGTGGGATTACCCAACGGCAATGGCGGTTATGCCCTGCCAGAAACCGGCGCCGTCACGGGCAATGTCACCGTGTTTCTCGGCGCGCCCATCACCGAAGACCGCCCCGTCTTCCAGGTGAGCCCGTCGCCCCCGGAGCGAGGACAGACCTTCACCTCCGTCGCGTTGGCCGCACGCCCAACCGCAGCAGGACCAGCGCAGATCGCCTACGCGTCGAACACCGGCTTCATCGCACCGGACGCGCGCGCCTACGAGATTCCCAGCAATGTTCCGGCGACGGACGCGCTCGGCTTTCTCGGCGCGTTGCCGACGCTGACCCTCGCGGGGGGAATGCCCGACGCGGAGGTGCTGCCCGCGACCAACGCCGGCGTGATCTTCACCAACCCCGTCCCTTTCGCAGTCGGAACCCCCTACCGCCCGCAACACCCGACCCTCTTCACCCCCAACCTCACCAGCGCAGAACCCCCGGTGATCCGGTTTCCGTGGGTGTTTCCCGTGGCCATCCTGGTGAAATTGCACGAACCCACCGCGGAGGAGCGCACGCTGCTCGCCGCCCCAGCCCCCGACCCGCTGGCCCTCGCCCGCGTGGTCAGCGCACTCAACCAACCCGAACGCGCGGCCGGCACCGTGCCCGTGGTGATCTTCGGCAGCGTCGCGCCGAGCACTGGATTACAGGACTTCACAACGATCGTCCGGCCGTCCCCGGCCGCGCCGCTGGTGCAACCTTCGGTGCGGGTGGTGTTTCCCCCGGTGGCGTTCGAGATCCGCGGGGCGAACCCCGAGCGCGACTGGGCGGCGATCGTGCCGAAGTTGCCCCCCGCCATCGCGGCCGCAGTAGGACCGCTCCCCCCACGCTCGCGCTGCGCGGGCGATCGGGGCCTTCCGCCCGGACGGTACTCGTTGACGGTGGTGACTGCGCGCGGAGCCACCTGGACGCTCCCCAACGAGCTGGCCCCGCTGACCTTCCCTGCCCGCATGACCGGAACCGTCGCCGCGTCGCAGGGCGCGGTCATCCGGGTGGTGCCGTCGATGCCGAGCGCAGGAAACGTCTGTCCATCGGGCGTTCCGTCCGAGTAAGGGCGCCACGAGAGGGACAGATATCAACCCTCTCTACGCTCGGCGCACGCCCACGCTGGACAGGCCCCGCGGGCGTGTGGGAAGTTGCGCGACAAGGCCTTCAAGTACGCGTCGGAGCGGCAATACATGGCGGTGTCGGGAGGACTTCGGTGAACATTACCTGTCCGCGGTGCGGCAAGGAAAACCCCGAGGATGTACGGTTTTGCCTGGGGTGCGGAGCCGACCTTCACGGCCGCGCAAACGCGTCTTCGTCGATGGGCCAACCGCCCCCACTGGGCGGCCCGCCACGCCTGCAGCCTCCGCCTGGCGGCGCGCGACCGGCCGGCAGCCCCGTGGGCCCCGCACCTCTCGGCCACCCGTCGGGCCCGCCGTCCCTGAGTGGGAGTCCGGAGCCGCTCAACGCGCCGCCGTCGCTCTCGTCCAACCCGCACCCTCCGTCGAGCCCGATGGGCGCTCCGCCGCCGCCCTCGCACAACAGCCCGCTGCTCGGCCCGATGCCCCCCCTCGCAAACCCCTCCCCAGGCGCAGGCATGGGCACACCGCCCGGCATGGGCTCCTTCGCCACCTCCTCGCCGCTCGGACAGCCACCGTCGATGCCGGGAGGTTTTCCGAAGGGTGGTCCGCCGCCATTGCTCGGCCCGATGCCCGCACTCACCGGCGCTGCGCCTCCGCCCGTAGCCCCGAGTTCTTCCACGGCGATGCCCCACTCCATGGGCGGGTTTCCGCCGCTGATGAGCTCAATGCCTTCCCTCCTGAGCGGAGCCTCTCACGGCGTGCCCGCAGGCTTCCCGCCCCCCGGCGGTGGCTTCGGCGCGCCGCCCACGATGGCGCCCAACCCGTTCGGCTCCACGATGGCGCCGGTACCCCACGGCATGTCGCCCCCCATGGCCATGCCCCCGATCGGCCCTCCCCCCGTGCCAGCCTATGGCAGCGGTGATCCCTTCGGTGCCTCCGATCCGTATGGTTCATCGGGCGATGCGTTCGCTAACGTCGCGCCGAGCGATCCCTACGGCTCGATCGGGCGCACACCCGCGATGCCGCCCGCGGTTCCCGACCCTTTCGCCGCGCTCAACAACCCCTTCGCGGCATCGACGATGGCCCCATCCGGTGTGCGACCGATGACCGGAGCGCCGGGCATCAACACCTTCCCGGGCGATCCCGCTCCGATGCCCGGCTCCCGCTTGCGCGGCGCAACTGCCGGCGTAGGCGGCGCGGTCTGGCCAGCGTCGCCACAGCCATCCTTCCATGAGAATGGCCCCATCGAAGGAGAGACCGAGGTGCGCGGCGCGCTCAGCGCCAACCGCCCGCGCTTGATGGTCACGCAACTCGACGGATCCGAGCAGGGCGAGATGTCCCTCAACGAGGGCGACAACCTCATCGGGCGCGAGGTCGGTGGCATCTTCGCCGCGGACAACCTCCTCTCCGGTCGCCACGCGACGATCATTGTGCAGGGCAGCGCTGCGTGGGTGCGCGACGAGGGATCGCGCAACGGGGTCTACGCCCGCGTGGCCCCCAACCAGCGGGTCGAACTCCAGGAAGGCGATCAGTTCTGTCTGGGACGCATCATCCTGCGCTTCGACCACCGCGCCCCGCCGGGCCTCGCGCCGTCCCACGACGCCCTCGGGTACCTCTCCCTCATCGTGGGCCGCGACGTCGACAGGGCACTCTTCCCGCGCGCGGTTCCCAACACCGGGCTCACCTTCGGGCGCTCGCGCTCCGACGTGCTCTTCCCCAACGACGGCTGGATCTCCGGTCTGCACTGCCAGCTCCTCGCCATCGGCCCGCAGGTGTTTTTGGTCGATCTCAAGAGTTCGAACGGCACCTACGCGCGCTTCCGTGGGACCCGTGCCCTCAACCACGGCGACGCGCTGCTCATGGGTCAGCGCATCTTCCACGTTCATCTCACCTAAACTCCGCGACCCGCGCACACGACCATCCCGCTGCTGCCGTGTGGTCCTCGCTCTGGTTTGAAGTCATCGGCCTCGTCGTCGCGGTCCTCCCGGTCGCGGCGCTGCTGAAGCTCTTCCGCCACTTCGACCGCTGGCGACCAGAACCCAAACGCGAGGTGTTCCGTGCTGTCCTCCTCGGCGCGGCGGCGTGCATCCCGGTCTTCTTCGCCCAGGTCGCCCTCAAGCGCATTCTCGGCCCGTGGTCACTCGTCGGCGCACGCGTCGCGGACGCCTACGGAGTCGCAGCCTTCCCCGAGGAGACCGCCAAGCTCCTCGTGGTTTTGGCCGTGCCTTACCGTCGGAGGTATTTCGACGAATACACCGACGGGGTGCTCTACACCGGCGCCGTCTCCCTCGGCTTCGGCCTCTTCGAAAACCTCCTCTTCGTCTCCGGGGCCTTCGCCACCGCGGTCTGCGCCGTCCCCTGGATCGCCGGTCTGTGCGGTGTCGAGACCACCATTCACACGGGCGCACAGCACGTGGTGCTCGGCCTCGTGCGCGCCCTCACCGCCGTCCCGATGCACGCCATCGCCTCCGGGCTGATGGGCTACTTCGTCGGCCGCGCACGCTTCGTGCGCCGAAGGCACGCGGCCCGGTGGTGGGCCCTCGGGCTCGCGGCCGGCGTCCTCGTGCATGGCTCCTACGACTGGCTGGTCTTCGCCCTCGGGCGAAGTCCGGTGATCTTCGTGTTGCTCCCGGCACTCCTGGTGGTGGCGGGCCTCGGACTGCGACAGGCGCTCCGCCACGCGCTCGCCCTCGACGAGGCCATGCTCGGCCCGGAGCAACGCAACGCCCGCGGCTCGATGGTGTGAGCGCACCCACGGCGCCAACACCATGAGCGAAAGGCGGGAGTCCAGAGATCCTGACCTGACATCGAATTCTCTTGTGATTTCAACATCTTCGGACGCGGCATTGCGCATTCGATGGGATGCCAGAATTCCGGCGATGCGTCGAAGCCCGCGCGACCTCACCCCACACAGCCCCTCTCCGAGGAGGAGTGCTCAACGACAACGACATCTCCCCCACTGTGACCCCTCCGGTTTTCGCGGGGAGCAACCGTCTACCCCGAGCGAAGCCGAGCGTCTCCGATCGATGAGAGCGCTGCAACGCCGATGTTCGTCCCCATCAAAAAAGCGAATCACCGCAGCGCGCGCACCACTTCGTTCGTCTGCCGTACCATCTCCCCGACGTCGCCCGTCGCTCCATACCGCGCCGCCGCGTATGCGCGAATCACCGCCGCCGTCTCCGCCCGCAACGTCGGCGCCAGCAGGTCCGTCTCGCCCACACGCACCGCGTATGCCTCGAGCGTCTCACTCGACGCCCGCGCCATCCCCCGCGCCGACAGCCTCGCCGACAGCGCCTCCCAGCACGGCAGCGGACCCTCCTGCAGCACCGCCGTCCGTGCCACCGCGTCCTCGCCGCGCGCGCGCCAGGTGCGCCACGCCAGCCACGCCACGAGCATCGCCAGCGCCGCCCCCAGCCGCTGCCCGCTCGTCCGCTCTCCAAACCAATCCTTCGTCTGCCCTGCCAGCACCGCCGCGCCGTCACCCAGCGCCGCCCACCACCGGCTCTCGTGCCCGAGGTTCTGCGGCACCTCCGCGTCCGGCGTGGCGTCGAGCGTGACCCAACCGCGGCCCTCGTCCCAGGCCTCCACCCAGGCGTGGGCGTTCTTCTCGCGCACCACGAAGTAGTCGCCGAGAGGGTTGCGCTCGGCCACACGGTATCCGCCCACCACCCGCGTCGGCACTCCCGCGGCGCGCCCCAGAAGTGCCAGCGCCGAAGCGAAGAACTCACAGTGCCCCTGCGGGTGCCGGTCGAGGAAATCGATCACCGGGTCGCGCCGCGGCGTGCGCTCGAAGCGCAGCGAGTACCGGTAGCGCATGCGCAGCACCTCCGCGATGCGCTCCACCCGCGCAAACGGCGTCGTCGCCCCGGCCGCGAACTGCACCGCAAGCTCCGTCAGCCGCGGGCGGAGGGCCGACGGCAGCGCGAGGTCGTCGTCCCCCGGCGGCGCGGGCGCGAGCGTCGTGCGCGCCCCAGGGCGAAACCACACCCGCAGCGCCGGATCGCCCGGAATCGAGCGCACCACCCCCAGCGGATCAACCCGCACCACCCCCTCCTCCGTCGCCAGCGCTGCCGCCCCGAGCGGAATCATCACCCAGCCCCGCACCGACCCCACGCGCTCGACCATCACTGCATCGGGCTGCCGCAGCGGCCCGGTCGCCACCCGCTGAATCGTGCGCGCCGGCCCGCGCGTGCTGCGCCACCGCCCGCGGTCGTAACGGTCGTAGACGGCGCCGCGCAGCCGATCGACGCCGCGGCCGTGCACGCGCAGCACCATCTCCTCGGACTGCGACAGCGACGTGAGCGCGCCCAGTTCGAGCGAGTCATCGAGTCCGCTCTCTGCCGTCTCGCCGTACGCCTGAAGGAATCGGGATATCAAGAGCGTGTGCAGCCGCGGTAGCGCAGCGCTCATCGCGAGGGTGAAGGCCACCGCGCCCGCTGCGATGGCCACGCCAGAGGCCCAGGTACGCGCGTCGAGCACCCGGAGGCGCGGACGCCCGGGGTCCTGCGCGCGCATCGCCGCGAGGGCCGCGCCGAGAATCAGGCCGGCGAGGGGAAGGTAGTACCCACGCGAGCGCGCCTGCCCGACCAGCAGTAGCGTCACCACCGCGAACGCGAAGGACACCCGCGCCCCGCCCTCCGGACGCACCAGGGTGAGCCGCACCAGCGAGGCCAGCACCAGCGCCGAGGCCGCGATGGACCAGAAGCTCCCGAGAGCCTGCGGCAGCGGCGTCGCCGGCAGGAGCATCGCGGTAAGCAACCCGCCCAGCAGGGCCCCCAGGGTGATCGTCAGTCGCTGGCCATTGGAGCGCAGCGTGAACACCGGCCCCACCACGAGAGCGAGCGCGGCGGCCGCGAGGAGGCACGCGGCGTGGATGGGCTGTCGCGTGGCGAGCACCACCGCGAGGGCCGTGAGGGCAGGCGCGAGACCGGCGACGAGGCGTTCTTTCATGCGTGCACCGCATCGCCGCGGAGGATGGCGTCGTGCGCGAGGAGGGTGACTTCCCCGGGCGGCATCGGGCGGGTTTTACGTGCGTCGTAAACGGCCAGGGTGCGGCTCGCGATCCCGAGTCCGCGGAGCCGCTCGCCGAGCACGCGGTGCGTATCGGAGGCCGAGACCGTGAGCACCAGTGCGGCGGAGAGGCGTCCGGCATGGGGGCCGAGCGCGGCGAGGACGGCGTCCGGGTCGATGGGCTCCCCCGGCTCGACGCAGGCCAGCACGTCGAGGGTGGGACCAAGGAGGTCGGCGTTCGCTTTACCGTGGGCGTTGAGTTCGTGCAGGCGGCGGCCGACGATGACGAGATCGACCAGGGTGTCGTCGCGGCCGAGGGCGGCTGCGAGGCCCGCGGCGAGGGAGATCAGCGCGTCGAGGACGGCGTGGTGGGGGCCCTGCGTGGTGTCCGGATCGACCACGATGGCGACGCGGCGGAAGTACTCCTGCTGGTATTCGCGCACCACCGGGAAGCCCGTGCGAGCCCAGCTTCGGGCGTGCAGGTCGCGGATGGGATCGCCCGCGCGGTACGGGCGCACGCCGCGGAGGTCGAAGGACTCGCCGGTGCTGGTGACCCGAGGCACGCCGCCCGGCTGGTGGCGCGCGAGCGTCGGTGTGCGAATGCTCCCGATGCGGGCGACCGGCGGAACCACCACGAAGCGGCACCCACGGCTGACCACCGGCGGCCCCTGGCAGAGGCCAAAGGGGACGACGGTGCTCGCGCGGAAGGTGTCGAGATAGTGCTCACCGCGCGCCCGAAACCGGGCGTAGCAGGTGATGGTCTCCTGTTCGCCGGGGGCGAGGCGGGCGATGCCGGGGGGGTCGCGGGTCCAGGTGCCGTCCCAGGGGAGAAAGGGGCCGTCCACGCGCAGGCCGGTGAGGGTTCGATCGCTGGTGTTATGCACCGTGATGGCGAAGGCGACCTCCTCGCCGACGGCCACCCGGGGGGGAACACGCACCTCGACGGAGAGGCCACGGATGCGGGCGAATACGCTGGCGAAGAGCGACGCGCCGAGGGTTCCGACGAGGGCTGCCCATACGAGGTAGGCGTCGGTGTGATCGACTTCGATGCTGCCGATGGTGGCCAGAAACGCGAGGCCCGTCACGAGCTGTCCCTCGCGGGTGAAGCGCACGTAGAGGCCAAAGAGGGGAGCCAACGCGCGGCCCGTGAGGGAGCGTCGCCAGCGCTCACGATCGACGGCGCGGGTCGGGATGAGCACATGGTTGATGCGCTCGAAATCGAAGTCCGCGAGAGCGTCGAGGACGAGACGCTTCCTCACACCGGAACCTCCACGGACTTCACGATGGCGGCGATGAGGCGCTCCGGGGAGGTTCCGCCGTAGCGGGACTGCGGGGTGAGCATCACGCGGTGGGCGAGCACGGGCGCGGCGAGGGCCTGCACGTCGTCGGGGGTGACGTGGTCGCGGCCCGCGATGAGCGCCCGCGCCTGGCACGCGCGGAAGAACGAAAGCGCCCCGCGCGGAGACGCCCCGAGCGCGAGGTCGGCGTGGTCGCGCGTCGCTGCCGTGACTCGCAGGAGGTAGCGGGCGACGGGCTCGCGGACGAGCACCTCCTGCACCGCGGCCTGAAGCGCGAGCAGGGTGGCATCGTCCGCGACCGGACGCAGATCGTCGAGCGGATCGCGGCGCTGCCGTGCGTAGAGCATCGCAAGTTCGTGGTCGGCGGAGGGGTAGCCCACGGAGAGCCGAAGCATGAAGCGATCGAGTTGTGCGTCGGGCAAGGGGAAGGTTCCCTGCGACTCGATGGGGTTCTGCGTGGCGAGCACGAAGAACGGCCGCGGGAGTTGGTGCGTCGTGCCGTCGATGGTGGCGCTGCTCTCGTTCATCGCCTCGAGCAGCGCGCTCTGCGTGCGAGGCGACGCGCGGTTGATCTCGTCGGCGAGCAGGACGTGGGTGAAAATCGGCCCGCGGTGAAAGCGGAAGGAGCCGTCGCGAGGGTCGAGCATCTGCGCACCGAGGATGTCGCTCGGCAGGAGATCGGGCGTGAACTGCACCCGGGTACAAGTGACGTTGAAGCATCGCGCGAGGGCTCGCGCGAGGGTGGTCTTGCCGACCCCGGGGACGTCCTCGATGAGCACGTGGCCACCGGAGAGCACACCGACCAGGAGCAACTCGATGGCCTCTGGGCGGCCGGAGAGAACCGAAGCGAGGCGTTCCCGCAGTACGGCGACGACGCCGCGGAGGTCGGTGATTTCAGGGGTTTCGCTCATATCCGGTCGTCACGGTAACACCAGATGCGCCAGGTGAACCTCCGCCACCGCGACGCGCGTTGACGAGCCGCGAGGCCCGACCACAATGCCTCGGATGCGTGTCGCTCTGGCTCAACTCAACCCCCGTGTCGGTGACCTTGCCCGCAACGCCGACCTTGTCGTCGAGGCCCTCCGTGCGGCCCACGCTCAGGGCGCCACGCACGCTGTCACTCCGGAGCTAGTCATCACCGGCGCACCGCCGCGCGACCTCCTCCTCGACGAGCGCTTCGTCGAGGACTCCCTCGCGACCATTCACTCCGTCGCCGCGCGCTCGCCCCCCGGGCTCACCGCCTTCGTCGGAACCATCGCCCGCGCCCCCTCTCACACCCCTGATCATCCGGGGCTCTACAACGCGCTCGCGGTGATCCGCGACGGGCGCGTCATCGACACGGTGCACAAGCAATTATTGCCTGCGTACGACGTTTTCCACGAGCCGCGGTGGTTCGTCCCTGGCGACGGTGCGACCGCCGTGCGCGACGGAATCGGACCGCTCCTCTGCGAAGACCTCTGGGACGATGGGTACGCCACGCACCCTGGCGCCGCGCTCGTCGCCGCGGGCGCGCGGGTGCTCGCCTGCGCTGCCTCCTCTCCCTTTCGTTGGAACGCATACGATCATCGCGTCGCCCACGCTGCGCGCCAGAGGGTACCGGTGATCTACGCCAACCTCGTCGGCGGCCAGGACGAGCTCATCTTCGACGGCGGCAGCTTCGTCACCGACTCTCGCGGCCGGGTCGTGCACCGCCTTCCGTTCTTTGAAGAAGCGGTCGAGACCGTCGATATCGACGACCTCGACGACCTCGACCCGATCCCCGCGCCAGAGCCACGCGCCGCCCTCGGCTTCCGCGCGTTGGTGCTCGGCCTCCACGATTTCGCCCACAAGAACGGCGTACGCCGCGCTGTACTGGGCCTCTCCGGCGGCGTCGATTCCGCCCTGGTTGCGTGCATCGCGAAAGAGGCGCTCGGTGGCGCCAACGTCCTCGCTGTAGCGATGCCCACTCGCTTCAGCGATTCGCGCTCGACGAGCAGCGCGCAGGCGCTCGGGGCGGCCCTGGG
Organism: Deltaproteobacteria bacterium; assembly: GCA_947477565.1. Taxonomy (GTDB): domain Bacteria; phylum Myxococcota_A; class Polyangia; order Polyangiales; genus SCUS01. The sequence continues at coordinate 1,393 of CANJUR010000102.1, read as the reverse complement.
CATACCTGTAGAGGTATTCCCGGTGGAGGCGCTGAGCACCGGGGCGTCCGCGGCTCTCGGCCCGTGGCTCGACGCGCTCGGCGTGGCCCACCCGGGAGACACGACGCACGAAAACATCCAGGCGCGGGTGCGGGCGATGGTGCTGCTCGCGGCGGTCAACCGCACCGGGGCGCTGCTGCTCAACACGAGCAACAAGACCGAGCTTGCCCTCGGGTACGGCACCATGCACGGCGATCTCGCGGGCACGCTCGCGGTCATCGGCGACCTCACCAAGCCGGACGTCTACTCGCTCGCCCGGTGGTACGACGCGGGTCGCGGGGTGATTCCGGTGTTTGTGCTCGAGCGCCCACCGAGCGCCGAGTTGCGAGCAGACCAGGTGGACCCCTTTGACTACCCGGTGGTGGCTCCGCGGGTCGAGTCGCTCATACAGGGAAAGGCCCTGCCGGACTGGGATCCGGCCGATCGTATGTCTACTGAACGATCGGTGCGGACCACGGAACACAAGCGCTGGCAGGGTGGTGTGGTGCTGAAGGTGAGCGCGCGGGCCTTCGGGACGGGGCGGATGCTCCCGATCACTCGGGTACGGTGAAGTACTCGCGATGACAGCCTCCGTCGCCCACTTCGCTCGGCGCGTCGTCGCGATGGCGGGCTGACCCTGGGCCGACGTAGCGGCAGCTCACAATAAACTCCTCGCTGCCTGCTGGTACGACCGCCCGATGGGTCGCGCTCCGGCGGCTCCGCCCGCGAGGCGGGGGGTGGCCATCACGATCAAGTTTCTCAGTCTGCTTCCAATGGAAAGCATCGATCAATTTTGCCGCCCGGCCGCGGCTGTCCCTCCCGCGAAGCGGAAGAACCTCACGCACGGTGTTCGTGGTCGCCTGGTCTTCACGGACGATGGCGCAGCCATCCCGTTGCGCCACATGGTGTCGACCCAATTGTCCTTCACCTACTACCTGACCCGCACTCGCCACGGATTGATCACCCGCAATGAAGAGAGCGACATCGAGTCTGGGGTTATTGAGAGGCTCAAGGCCCGCCGGGGCGACTTCTCCGCGCTGGCCTACGACATTGACTCCATTCGGGCGCGCATCAACGTGTCACGGCAACGACCCAAGGGCCGGCACGATCGCATGAGTCGTCCGACATCAGCGCGTCGTCCTGCGAAGGCGTTGCCGGCCCAAAATCCCAAACCCCAGAAATGACAAAACCCCGCCGGTCCGAGTGCTCTTTTGAAGACACCTGGACCGACGAGGTTATTGTCGGGATAGGACCCCGGCGGCGTTCTACTCTCCCACACAGTCACCTGTGCAGTACCATTGACGCTGGAGGGCTTGACGACCGAGTTCGAGATGGGATCGGGTAGGACCCCTCCGCCATAGCCACCGAGGAAATT
>CANJUR010000101.1 GCA_947477565.1 Deltaproteobacteria bacterium | reverse complement strand
TCGTACGGGCTAGGAGTTCGCTTCCAGTTGCTCTCCACCTCACCTTTCAGCGACGCAGTTACCTTCAGCTACAGGCCCCAAGCGTGGGACCTGGCGGGGACCTTCCCCCCGCTGACAGCGTGCGCTCGGAGGCGCACAACGAAGCCGCTTCGCTGGCGGCCTGCTGCTCGGCCGCAAGTCTCTCCACGATGACTGCCCCGTGGATGTGCGCCCGCCACGACCTCGCACGACAAACACTCGAACCCTGACAGTACCCCGATGGCGCGTGCGTCCCTCGATCGGTCCTTCGTTGGTGGTCCAGCGAGTTCTTGACGCGGTTTTATCCGCGGACAAACGTGCCTCGATGCCCTGCCTGAGATCGGTCTTTGTCGGCTTCGCGCTGCTCGGTTGCGCCTCGGAGTCGCCCACCGTCCCCGCGGCCGATGCCGCCCTCGCGGACGTCCCTGCCGCAGACGTTGATTTCGCCCACGGGGTGCGCGGTCGCCGCTACTGCGAGGTGCTCGCAGGGACGGTGTCGGGCGCGACGGTTCAGCTCGACGTCTACAACACCTACGGGCTCAACGAGTGCCCCGAGGCCGCATGGAGGGCGCTCGACGTGGCGATGGTTCGCGCGCAGTTAGGGGTCCCCGCGGTGGTGCTCAACGGGCCGCGGTACTGGACCCTCGACGCCTTCGAGAGCGCCGCGGTGCAAGACCCGACCGTGCGCTCGTTTGGGGGCATCCCGATGCGCGTCGCGGGGCGCATCGAGGTGCCCGTCGCGGTCGCCGCCGCAGGGACATCGCCGTACATCGACCGCACCGTGCGCCGCGACACGACGGTGCGCTTCGCCGCTGGTGGCCGCGTGTACGAACTCCTCGACGCATCGGCCCACGTCTACGTGATGCAGTCGTACACGGTGCAGCGCGAGGCGCAGACGGAGGCTTCGCTGGCCGACCTCGGGGCGCGGCTCACACAACTTCCGATGGGGTGGCGCTTCCGCACGCGGGTGCTCACGGAAGACGTCCTCGTGGTCGCGGAAGGTGGCCTCGCAACGGTGACTACCGATGAGCTCAACAACACCTATCAGCGGTCACAGCAGACGCCCTGAGTCCGCTTTCCGCACTCCGCGGGGGGGGCACTGTTTCAGAGCGGGTGTCACCGCCCGAACCCGGTGATAACCTCCGCGCCGAAACGAAACGACGCGCTGAGGAGCCTGTCTTCGGAGCGGCGGATCACAAGGCACCGGAGGTTCAGTGATGGGCACGGATGTAACGACGACGATCGGTTCGATGAAGGTCTCCAACGAGGCGTTGTTGAAGTGGGTGGCTGACACCGCGGCGATGACGAAGCCCGACCGCGTGGTGTGGGTCGATGGCTCGGAAGAAGAGCGGCACTACCTCACGGAGCGCGCGGTGGCCGCTGGAGTGCTCATCCCGCTCAACCCCGTGAAGCGACCCGGGTGCTACCTGCACCGCTCCAACCCCAACGACGTGGCGCGCGTCGAGCACTGCACGTTCATCTGTACTCCCACCAGGGACGAGGCCGGACCCACCAATAACTGGATGGCACCGGACGAAGGCTACGCCAAGCTCGCGAAGCTCTTCGATGGCTCCATGGCCGGGCGCACGCTTTACGTGATTCCGTATGTGATGGGCCCCGTCGGGTCGCCGTACTCGAAGATCGGCGTGGAGATCACCGACTCCATCTACGTCGTGCTCAACATGCGAATCATGACGCGCATGGGGCGCGTCGCGCTGGAGATGCTCGGCCACAGCGACGACTTCAACCGCGGGGTGCACTCGACCCTGGACGTGAACCCGGAGCGGCGATTTATCTGTCACTTCCCGCAGGACAACACCATCTGGAGCGTCGGGTCGGGCTACGGCGGCAACGTGCTGCTGGGCAAGAAGTGCCTCGCGCTGCGCGTCGGTAGCTACCTCGGACGCAAGGAGAAGTGGCTCGCGGAGCACATGCTCATCCTCGGGGTGGAGTCGCCCGAAGGAGAGACCGCGTACGTGGCCGCAGCGTTTCCGAGCGCGTGCGGAAAGACCAACTTCGCGATGATGGTTCCGCCGAAGCGCTTCGATGGCTGGAAGGTGTGGACCGTCGGCGATGACATCGCCTGGATGCGCGTCGGCACCGACGGTCGGCTGTGGGCGATCAACCCCGAGGCGGGGTACTTCGGCGTCGCGCCGGGCACCAACACCAGGAGCAACCCCAACGCGATGGCGTCGGTGCGCGAGAACACCATCTTCACCAACGTCGCCCTGACCTCGGACGGCGACGTGTGGTGGGAGGGCATCGACGGGGACGTTCCGGACGAGCTCACGGACTGGCAGGGGCGACCCTGGCGGAAGGGCTCCAACGAGAAGGCCGCGCACCCCAACTCGCGCTTCACCGCGCCGGCCAACAACAACCCCGTGCTCTCCAAGGCCGCCAACGATCCGCAGGGCGTGCCCATCTCCGCGATCATCTTCGGCGGGCGTCGCGCCACCACGGTTCCGCTGGTGCTGCAGTCCTTCAACTGGACCCACGGGGTCTTCGTCGGCGCCACCATGGGCAGCGAGACCACCGCGGCAGCCACCGGCCAGGTGGGCATCGTGCGCCGTGACCCGATGGCGATGCTGCCCTTCTGCGGCTACAACATGGGCCACTACTTCGGTCACTGGCTCGAGATGCAGAAGTATCTCGCCAACCCGCCGAAGATCTTCCAGGTGAACTGGTTTCGCCAGGACGCCAACGGGAAGTTTCTCTGGCCGGGATTCGGCGAAAACATGCGCGTTCTCAAGTGGGTCATCGACCGCGCACACGGCCGGGTCGGCGCGCAGGAGACCCTCCTCGGGTGGGTACCCAAGGCGGGCCATCTCGACCTGTCGGGCCTCGACGCCAACACCACCGAGAAGGTGGCCGCCGCCACCGCCATCAACCTCGAAGAGTGGCGTCAGGAGTTCGAGATGCAGGGAGAGTTCTTCGAGAAGCTCAAGGAGACGATGCCCGCCGCGCTCGTGCTCCAGCGTCAGCTTCTGATGTCCCGGCTGTAGAAGCTCAGCTACGGCTCCCGGCAGCCACCCTCGACCCACCGCAACGCACCCGCCGGGGTGAGCTTGTAGCTCGCCTCCATCCGGGCCTTCCCGATGCAACTGTCCGACTCGTCCCACGCCGTCAGGAAAGCGTGCGGGTCGTCTTCGTCCGGCGCAATGTCGAGATCGACGCGAAACCGTCGGCCCTCGCTCGTCGTCACCGGTGTGCTCCGATGAAGCCGCGCCCGGTTCTGGTGGGCGTGCCGCTGCAACACCTCGCTCGCCGTCTTCACCAGCGTGTTGAAGGCGTTCTGATCCAACGGCTTCGGGTTCTTCTTGTCGCGCCCCATGGTCCAAGGACCCACCAGCGATGGCTCCGGATCGCCGTCCCGCGTCATCTCCACCGCCCACCCGTCGTCGTCGTTGTTCTTCACGACTCGGGCGGTCCAACCATCGTCGATCCAGAGGCGCGGGTCTCGTACAGCCATGCCCGGCCGTGTACCCGGCGACGGCCCCTGCGGTCTAGTCAGTGTGTGACATAGCCTGTCTCATGGCCGGGCTGTACCCCACGGCGTGTTTGGCCATAGTGGCCGCGCGATGAGCACCCCACCGACCCTGCGCGCGTGGCTCCAGGCGGAGCCATTCACCCTGGCGATGTCTTCGGGCTTCTTCGGGTTTTATGTGCACGCGGGCGCTCTTACGTCGCTCGCCGACGCGGGCCTGAACCCCGTCGCCGTCACCGGGTCGAGCGCGGGCGCACTGGTCACTGGCCTCTACGCCGGCGGGGTCTCCCTCGACGCCATGCGCGACCGCCTCGGCACCCTGCGCCGCGCAGACTTCTGGGACCCTGCGCCAGGTGCGGGACTGCTCCTGGGGCGACGGTTTCGCGCAATGCTCGACGCGCTGCTCCCGGTGACGGAGATCGAGCGCGCCGCGGTGGCCTGGGCGCCGAGCGTGTTCGATCTCCGCGCGCGGCAGACCACGGTGCTGCGCCGCGGCAGCATCGCGGGTGCCATCCACGCGTCGTGCGCGCTGCCGGTGCTCTTTCACCCGGTGCGCCTCGGGGGGCGGCTGTACAGCGACGGGGGCATCGCCGATCGGCCCGGGCTCGCGGGCGTCGGCGACGGCGCGCGGGTGCTCTACCACCACCTCGCGTCGCGCTCCCCGTGGCGGCGCGCCGGGTCGCCGTCGCTGCGGCTGCCACGGAGGGAGGGCCTCGCGGCGGTCTCCATCGGTGCGCTGCCGCGGGTAAACCCCTTCGCGCTCGATCGCGGGATGGTGGCGTTTGCGATGGCCGCGAAGGCGATGCGGCGAGCGCTCGACGAACCACTGCGCGACGGCGCGGTACAACTCGACGCGACGGCCCGGTAAACGACTCCAGTGAGATCAATTCCCCCCAATGCCCTTCGATGAACGCTATCGCCCGGACCCGGTGTACCTGCAGCTCGACGAGGGCTTCTCCGACCCAGTGCTGCCCGCAGAATTCCCGCGGCACACGGAGCGGTTCTTCCATGCCGGCTGGGCGCAGCGGGTGGGCCTCGGCGGCCTCGACGCAGACGAACGGCGGAGGCACTTCGCGCGCCTCGAGCCGCTGCCGGACAACCTCCCGCAGGCGTTGGCGCTGCGGTACCACGGGCACCAGTTTGGGTCGTACAACCCGCAGCTCGGGGACGGGCGCGGGTTTCTCCTGGCGCAGCTCCGCGACCCGGTGGACGGACGCCTGCTCGACCTCGCCACGAAGGGAAGCGGGCGCACGCCGTGGTCGCGCGGCGGCGACGGGCGGCTGACGCTCAAAGGGGGCGTGCGGGAGGTGCTCGCGACCGAAATGCTCGAGGCGCTCGGGGTCAATACATCCAAGACGTTCAGCTTGTTTGAGACCGGGGAGGAGCTGATGCGGGGCGATGAGCCGTCGCCGACGCGCTCGTCGGTGCTGGTGCGGTTGGGCCACTCGCACGTGCGCTTCGGGAGCTTTCAGCGGCACGCGCACCGGCGGGATGTCCCGCGCCTGCGACGCCTCGTGGAGTTTGCGGCGGAGCACTACGCGCCCGTGGTGCTGGGAGAGGCCGACCTGCCCGCGGCGCTCCTGCGCGAGGTGGCCGTGCGCTCGGCGGACATGTGCGCGGGGTGGATGGTCGCGGGGTTTGTCCATGGCGTGCTCAACACCGACAACATGAACGTCACCGGCGAGAGCTTCGACTACGGGCCGTACCGGTTTTTGCCGACGTACGACCCAGGCTTCGTCGCGGCGTACTTCGACCACTCGGGGCTCTACGCATTCGGCCGTCAGCCCGAGCGCGTGCACTGGAACCTCGCTCGACTCGCCGAGTCCCTGATTCCGCTCACCACGGAGACAGCGCTACAAAGTGCGCTCGACGCGTTCGAGCCCGCGCTGCTGGAGGCGGTTTCGCGTCGGTTTCTTCATCGGCTGGGCGTGGCCTCGCGCGGCGCTGAAAGAGACGAGGCGCTGCTCGACGGCTGCTACGCGTTCATGCGCGAGAGCGGCGTCGCGTACGACCGTCTCTTCTTCGACTGGTACGGCGGCCTCGCCAGTGAGAAGAGGGCCGCGGAGGGCCCCGCGGCGGTGCTGTATGCGCGGGCGTCGTTTGCCGCGGTGCGCGGTGCCCTGGAGGGATATTCCCCGACGCGGAGCGAGGCGTTGGCGGGGGAGTACTTCCAGGGGACAACGCCCTGCGGGCTCTTGATCGATGAGATCGAGGCGCTCTGGGATGGAATCGCCGCACGCGATGACTGGTCGGCTTTCGAGGCAAAGGTGGCGGCGATTCGCGCGATGGGTGCGGCGTCGGGCCAGGGGTCAGACGCCGCCGGGTTCACGCGCGACGGAGGTCACTTCGGGCAGCCCGGTGCGTAGTAAGCGCCGGTGCATGCGTTATCTTCGCGGGAATGCGACTGCCACGATGGATGACGTTGCTCGCGCTCGCGCTTCCGGCGTGCACGGGCGGTGAGGTGCTCGGGGCCGCCGGCGACGCGGCCCTCGCCAGTGACGCGGAGAACGCCAGCGACGCGGAAAACGCGCCCGCCGATGAGGACGACGACCAGTACGGCGAGCCCATTGAGTTGCTGCCGGACGATGAACTCCCTACGGAGGAGGCCCCGGAAGATCCCGATCCGGGGCCGCCCACGGAGGATCTCGTCGACGAAACCGCGTACCCGCTCGTCTTCGAGCCGGGCGTGGACATCGACGCCGCCCCGGTGGGCGCGACCCTCGAGTGTCGGAGCAGCGGGGCGCACGCGTTTCCAGGCGTTCAGCCCCGGTTGGCCGAGCGCCTGCCCGCCGTGCTGGCAGACGCGATGGCCTACGCGCGCTGCGGCGACGCGGTCTTCAATGAGCGCATCGAGTCGCCGCTCGATACGCTGGTTCAGCTCTTCGAGGCCACGGGCGACCCGGCCTACGCAGCGCGCTTCCTCAACCTCGCGGAGGCACTGCGCGCGGCCGCTGTTCGCAATGATCCGCAGCGACCGCACTTCATCCGCAAGGGGGCTGGAAGCACCACGGTGCGCCCCGATCCGGGCCCCGGGCGCGCGGGGTTTACCCTCCGGGGGTGCGATCGCCGCACGGGTGCGCGCGACCCGCTGAGCGACGCCTACCTGGCCGAGCCCATCCTGCGCGGGCTGCGACGGCTGCTCACTTCTGATCCGTGCGTTCTCCCGTTGCCGTCGGGCCTTCGGCCGCGAGCCACGCGAGCCTTCGGGTTCTTCCAGCGGATTCTCTACACCGCCCACCTCCCGACGCTGCGCGGGACGAACGGCCAGTTTCACATCCTCGCGCGGTACGGCGAGGTCGCCTACCAGGTGTGCCTGCGCGACCGAACCGCCAACCGGGAGGCGTGCGATCTCGCGCTCGCGAAGGCGACCTTCCTGCGTCAGCACATACTCGCGCACCCGAGCCTCCCAGCGGCGCGCATCTGGGGGTCGTCGTATCGAACCGCCGGCGGCGCATGCTCGCCCGCGAGGCCCAACCTCGCATGTCACACCATCGGAGGCGCGTGCGACTGCCGCGCGGGCGCTGCCTGCCCCGAGGCCGCCTACGACTGCCGACCCGCAGCGCAGCGCGGTGACCGGAGCACCTGCTACGCCACCCGCTGCGGTCTGACGGACGTCTCGCACGCCAACACGGTCGTCGGGTTTCTCCTGGACGTGAACATGAACAACGAGCGCACGGCCGGAGCGGAGGTGGTCCCGCGGGCCACCATCGACGGGCTCGCGGCGACGCTCCGTGACGCCATCTGGTGTGGGCAGACGCCGGGGGCCGATCAGGTGCTCGCGGCGTCGGTGTTCATCGATGGCTTCACCGACGGGGCGCAGGTGGGGTGTGGCATCCGGTCGCCCGCCAGCGTGGCGGGGAAGCGGGACGCCCAGCGCCGCGCCCTGGCCCTGGGCTGGCTACGCCTCGCGCGCGTCACCCCGGCGCTGCTTCCGCTCGTGGGCGCATGGGTCACCATGGTCGACGGGCACGCCTCGCTGCGCGACCGCACCGCGGTGGACACGCAGGCGTTGTTTATCCGGCTCCTCGCGGGTCGGCTGCTCGGGGAAGATCACCTCCTCGACGCCCGATCGTGCACGCTCTGCCCGCGGCCGTGAGAGGGCGAGCCATGCCCGCCGGGACCTACGGCGTCGCCAGCGCCGCTGCCTCATCGCGCAGCGTCTCGAAGCGCGCCATCTGAACCAACGCCGTCACCTCTCCCCCGCGCACCGCGAGGTCTCTCCCCCGCCGCGAGCGCGCCGCCAGGCGGCCCAGCGCCAGCGAGAGCTGCGATGCGATGCGCCCGCGGGTTTCCGCGTCGAGCGCCGCCCCGCTCGCACGCAGCCGGATGAGCGCTGCGTTGATGTCCGCCACGTCCGCTGCGCCTGCGCGGGAGAGTTCCATGATGGCCACCACGTTGGGCCGCTGCTCCGCCGCCCAGCGTTGCAGCGCGACCACCAGCGCCGCGGTGTCACGCACCCCCGCCACTCCGCGCAGCGCGGGAGCCACCGCCCCGAGCGGACTGAACAACACCCGCTCCGCCCGACGCAGCGCGCGACTGGCGACCGGCCGCAGCACCGCGTCGAGCTCGCGAATCTCCACGTCGAGCAGCACCGGGTGCTCTGGCGTTTGCTGCCGTAGCGCTGCGATCTGCGCGGGGGTGAGCCGCGTGGCCTGCGCGGGCGGCGCGGGCGGCGACGGCCACACCGTGACGCCCTCCCCGGTCGCGGCGACGAAGGTGCTCCCGTCGTCGCCTACGGCCACGGTGCATCCTCCGCCGCTCACGATCACCCGCCCCGCCGGGGTGTCTACTCGCACCGCGTCCGCAGCGAGCGGCGCAACCTCGATGGTCGCCACGCCGGCGCTCAACACGAGCACAGCGCCCCGGTGCCCGGCGGCCTCCGCGAGGCTATTACCATACAAGGTAATCCGACCGCCGGGTGACACGCCCAGCGTCGCTCCGCCGGGGCCCCCGACGAGCAGAACATCCCCCGGATGAATCGATTGACCCACCGCGGCGGCCCCAAAGCCCGCGTCGGCGGCGCGCCCGGTGAGTCGGAGGGAGCTATCGATCGTGGCAGCGCCGGAGAGTTGCACCAGCGTGAGGGGCGTCACCGCTGGGAGGGCCGCGATCGGCGTCGGGGCCCCCGCGTCGGGGTCCAGATCGACGCGCCGCACCCCCGCGCCACCATCCATCGCACCGCCATCGCGGGGATGATTGTGCGCCGAGCACCCGAGGGACAGCAGCATCATGAGCGCGGGAAACAGCGTGCTTCGCATCGGAGTTTCTTCGGTTACCCCAACGCACGGCGGAAGGTCGAACAACTGGCGGTTCGTGCGCCCGCAAACTGCGTTACGTTCGCGGTCCCCCCGATGCGCCTCGCCACCTTTCTCACGCTCCTGCTCGTCACCCCGTTGGCCGCTGCGCAGGAGGGTTCACCTTCGCCTGGCAGCGACGTCAACGCCGCCGCGGCGGCATTCCAGGAGGGGCAGCGGTTGCAGATGTCGCGCGAGTACGCCCGCGCCGCGGAATTCTTCGAGATCGCCGACCACTCGGCTCCGTCGCCCGCCGCGCTGCGCAGCGCCATCCGCAGCCACCAGGCGGCCGCTCACGCCCGGCGCGCCGCCACGCTGAGCCTCCGCGCACGGGCCCGCTATCCCGCCGACGCACAGACCACCCAGTTGGTGGAGTCCATCCTCGCCGAGTTCGGCCCGCGGCTCACCCGGATCAACGTCACCTGCACTCCCGCCTGCTCGGTTTCGATCGACCAGCTCGCCGTAGACGACGGCGCGCTCACTTCCCATGGCTTCTTCGTCGAGCCCGGCCCCAACAACCTCGAGATGCGCTGGGCCGGTCGTGGAGCACGCACCCGCGCGCTCGATTGCACCGCTGGACAGACCGTCGAGCTCGACCTCGATGCGCCGCCCCCGGAGACGCCCGTCGCACCCACGGTGGCCGCCCCTGCGCGGCCGATACTCGTGGTCGTCGCCCAGTCGCCACGGTTGCAGGCGATGGTGCGTCCCGCGCGGCGTCCGCTCCCGCCGCTGGTCTTCTGGATCGGCGTTGGCGCCACCGCCGCCGCCGCCGGGGCGCTGGTGTGGTCGGGTCTCAGCACGCTCTCTGCCCGCGACGCCTACGTGCTGCACCCCACGGAGGCGGGCTACAACGACGGCGCTTCGCGAGAGGTACGCACCAACGTACTCATCGCCAGCACCGCCGTCCTGGGGGTCGCCAGCGCGGCGGTGGGGATGTTCTTCACGGAGTGGGCGAGGCGTGGGGCGGCGCAGTCCGGGCTGCCCACGCTGCCGACGTTTGGCCTGCGCGATGGTGGCCTCCAGGTCGGGGTGCTACGGTCTTTCTAGCGATCGAACGAGCATGAGACGAGTACTCCAATGAGTGAAGCAACAGCGACGACCGAGCGGGAAATGCTCGATCGGTATGAGCTCATCGCGCCGCTGGCGCGCGGCGGCATGGGAAGCGTTCACCTCGCCCGGCTGCCGGGAGCCGGCGGGTTTCAGCGGCTGTACGCCATCAAGGTGATGCACCCGCACCTCGCGGAGGAGACCCAGTTCGTGGACATGCTCCTCGACGAGGCCCGCATCGCGGCGCGCATCCACCACCCCAACGCTGTTCCGATCGTGGACATCTGCAACAGCCCTCGCGGTTTCTACCTCGTGATGGACTACATCGACGGGGTCAACCTCGCGCGGCTTCTCGCGGCCACACCGTCGCTGCCGTGGCGTGAGCGCACGCGGGCGGTGATTCGGGTGGTGCTCGATGCGCTCGCGGGCCTGCATGCCGCGCACGACCTCACGGACGACGAAGGCGTCGCCCTCGGCATCGTGCACCGCGACGTCTCCCCGCAGAACATCATGGTCGGCGCAGACGGCGTCGGGCGCATCACGGATTTCGGCATCGCCCTGGCGGCCTCGCGCATCGTCGCGTCGCGCCCGGGGCTCATCAAGGGCAAGCCGTCGTACATGTCCCCGGAGCAGGTCTCCGGGGTGCCGGCCGATCGTCGCGCGGACGTGTTTGCGATGGGCATCGTGCTCTGGGAGACACTCACCAACAAACGGCTCTTCCAGGCGGAGGTGGAGGTCGGAACCCTCATGCAGGTGATGGCCGCGGAGATCGCGATTCCGAGTACGCTCGTCGCGGAGGTTCCGCCCACCCTCGATGCGGTGTGCATGAAGGCACTGCAGCGTCCGATCGATACCCGATGGGAGAGCGCCCGCGCGATGGCCTCCGCACTGGAGTCCGCGGCCGCGGAAGCGGGCCTGCTCGCGAGCAGCCATGAGGTCGCCGATCTGCTGCGCGTCGCATTCTCCGACGAGTTCGCCGCCCGGCGCGCGCTCATCCGCGACCACGCGCGCGGCTCCATCGCCGTCTCGCGCGTGCGTCTGCCCGGGTCGCCCGACCCGAACGGCAGCGGACCGCGCGACCACTCGGGCGCGGCCTCCCGCGCTGGGGACAGCGGCAGCATCCCGGCCATCGAGGTGCCCTCTCACCTCCCCGGGGCGCTCAAGCCAGCATCGCCCGCGCGAACCGCCCCGGTCGCGTCGCCCCGATCGCGGCCCGCCTGGGTCGCTCCCGTCGCCGGTCTCGCCGGGGGGGCTCTCGTCCTGACCGCCGGCCTCGCCCTGACCCGCACGCCGCCGCCGTCGTCCCCCACCGCGGATCGACCCGCCGCGCGCGCTCCCACGGCACCCGTCGCAGCGCCCGCGCCCCCGGCGGCCTTCGTCGCGACGCCGACCCCGATCGTGCCCGACGCCTCCGTCGCCGCCCTGCCGGTGGTCGCCGCTGCGCCAGTGGTCGTCGCTGCGCCGGTGGTTGTGGGTCGCACATCCCGTCACGAGCGCATCGCTCCGACGGGTGCACCTCCGAGGGCATCTACGCACCCCGCGATCGAAGAGAACCCCTACCTCCGGCGATGAAGACCATGCCCCGCATCCACACGGCTCGACGGCCTCACGCGGCGCTCCTCGGGGCGCTCGCCCTCGGTGGCTGCATGGTGTTTGATCCTGCGCTCTACCAGCAAAACACCGCGGACCTCACGCTGGCCGACCGCTGCGAAAACCTCTCCTCGGTCCCGCTACTGCCCCCCGCGCTGCAACGCCTGGTGCAGGTGGACACCACCGGCCTCACCGATTCTTACCGCGAGTTCGCGGCCTGCACGGGGAGCGACCTGCCGGGCAACGAGGGGTTCTTCGCGGTGACGATGCACCCCGGGGAGACCTGGCATTTCCACATCGACCCGGTGACATCCGACGCGGACCCGGCCATCTACGTTCTGCCCGTGTGCACCACTCTGCAGTGCTCGACCTCCAGCGCGTCGGACATCTGCGGCCCTGGGCGCAGCGAGCACTTCTCCTTCCGTCCGGTGACCGACGGCGTGCACCTCATCGGCATCGACAGCAAGGTGCGCGGCGGCGCGGCATACACCGTCACGGTGGTTCACCCCGTCTGCGGCAACGGCACCATCGAGCACGGCGAGCCCTGCGACGACGCGCTCGCACAGTCCGAGGTGGAGTGCGATCGCTGCCACAAGGTGCTGTCGCGCCCGATGGCCACCGAGGCCGGCGTCGCCAACGACGACTACATCAACGCAATGGTGCTACGCCCGGCGGCCGGCGCGCCGCTGCAGATGTTCCCGGTGACTGGGACACTGATCGGGTGCGACCTGGACATGTTCACGTTTGATAGAGCGGAAGGCGACACCATCACGGCGACGGTGACGCCCCGCAACGGTGCCGCCTGCCCGCCGGGGCTCTCGCTCTCGCTGCTGCGCTCAGACATCGCAGTGGCGCCGGCGCTGACGGAGGTCCCGATCGCGGCCGCCGGGGCCACGCTGACGATGACCGAAGGGTGCCCGACGATCACGCTGCCCGCATCGACGCGACCAGCGACGTGGTTTCTGCAAGTGGCGGTGCTGCCGTCGCCGACGGTGGAGTTTCCGTACACGCTGACGGTGGACGCGCGCCGCCCGTAGCGTTCAGCCCCTCAAACGCAGCCCCGCGACGCGCCGTAGTCCTGCCCGGTGGTGTCGAGCACCCACGCACACGACGCCCCGCAATCCCCCGCCAGCAGGGTCTGCCGCAGATCGAGTTCTTGTCGTGGATGCGCGCTCACCGGACGATCGTCGCGCCGATCGTCGCGCACGGACAACACCTCTTCAGTCGCCTCGCACGATGCGCCCTGCGCCGCGGCCCTTCAGCCACTCCGCGACGCGATCGGCGATGTCGCCCTGCACCGCGACCGCGCGCTCCTCCCGCTGCGCCGCCGTGCCGAGGGCCTTGCGTAGTTCCTTTGCAAGGGCGTCGAGCGCGGCGATGTCTGCGTCGTCGGCGCACTGCACCACCGTCACGGTCTTGCCCCCGCGGCCCTTGCGCTCGCGCCGCACAACCACCTTGCGCGCAAGCAGCGCCGCCACCGGATCGACCGCCGCCACGACCACCACCGCCGCGGAGATCGGCGTAGCGCCGACGGGAAGCGCAGCGCGCAGCGCGGCGAGCTTCGCGAAGGGGTTGTTGCCCGACCGGGAGGAAGAATCAGCCATCGCAGTTACTTCCCGATCGTGCAGTGAGCGCCGTTGAGAACACGAAAGTACGCCACGAAGGCCGTCACCCCGGAGAGGGTGTTCGAGCCGCCGACGGCGAGGCCCTCGTGGCACCCGGGCCGCCACGCGACGTCATTGATCTGCGCGCTGGACGGCTGCACGAAGGGGGCGGCGCTCAGTGCAATGGAAACGTCGGTGATCTGATCCCTCGAATAGAGATCATACCGATACTCGTAAGCGCGCCCTGGCCCGCCGAACGCCAGCGCGCGAGCGCCATCCCATGAGAACGCCACGCCGAACGAATACGCGAGGAAGGGAGAGGTGAACTCCGCTGTCCAGACGGCGTCCCGGTAGCGATAGAGCTTGTTGCTAGAGCCGATGGTGATCGCGGCGTCGCCCTGCGGTCGAGCGGCGATGCGGTAGGTGTTGCCCGTCTGCGAACTGGGCGCCGCGGTCGCAAAGACCGGTGCCGTCGAGGCGAGCCCCGTCACCGAGAGGATGCCGCCGGTGTTGATGCCGCACACCACCATCAGCGCGGGATCGCCGAAGCCGTCCCTCACCCACGCGAGGTCGTTGCACCCCGTGCCGATCGCGACGCCGTACCCAAAGGGCGTTCCGGTGCGATTGCCGCTGGCGTCGTAGCGCCAGAACGTGAGCGAGTTGGCGCCCAGCCCGAGAAGCATCGCCCGCCCGTCCGGCCCGAAGTGGATCGCCAGATAGAGGCTCGTCAACGACGATTCCGCGGCGCGCTCTGCCAGCATCGAGCTTGCGTGGTCCCACACGAAGAGACGCCCACGAGCCGCGGTGCCTGATCCTGCGTTGCCGAGCAGCAGCGCTCGGGCCCCGTCGGGCGTGAAGGCCAGACCTCGCCAGGAAACTCCCGTCCCCGCGGACCCGACCAACGCGACCGTCCGCGCCGTCGCGTTATAGCGGAAGACCGTATTGGTCGCCGACAGGATCAGCGCGTACCCACCGAGCGGGTGCCACGCCACGGCGACCGGCGCTGCCAGTCCTTCGGGCCTCACTCCCGTGTACTCGTACACGCCCACCGCCGCCGGCCCGGCGGGTACATCGGGCGCGCCCACGTCTCTTCCGACATCCATTCCGATATCTATTCCGACATCCCTCCCGACATCGAAGCCCGAGTCTCTTCCGACATCCCTTCCGACAGCGAAGCCCGCATCGAAGCCCGCATCGAAGCCCGCATCGAAGCCCGCATCCACGGGAGGGCTCCCGAGGTCCATTTCGATCGGATCGTCGACAATTTCCGGGCGATCCTCCTTAGGGGTCGACTTGATGCAGAACCCGTTGGGGCTGCACGTCGCGCCATCGGTACAGTCCCGATCCTCGAGGCAGTCGCGCGTGCAAGTGTTCATCTCACAGCGCGCGTGCTCTCCGCAGTCGGAGTTGAACGAGCACTCAATGCTAGCGCACGACACCGCGACGATTCCCGAGAGCAGCGCGACCGCGACGACCTTCACTTACGCCTCCGTTACCGCGGAAAATCCATGCCGGGCGACATCGTGGGGAGGGTATCCCTGACCTCCGGGCCCAGCACGCCCGGGTACTCGTCGAAGAGCTGCGCGGTGAGGTCATCGGCGGCAAGCTGCTCGCGCGCCTCGCCCAACTGCGACGACGTCTCACGGAGCCGCGCAGCGAGCACCGAGACGATGTTCCAGAGCAGCTTCACCGCGGTGTCGCTGGACTCGCGCATCACGCGGAAGAAGTCCACGCGAGCGATCTCCAGCAGTCGCGTGTCGTCCTCGGCCACCACCGTCGCGCTGCGCGGGGCTCTCTCAACGAGGGCCATCTCGCCGAAGTGCTCCCCCGGCCCAAGGCGGGCGATCTCCATCTCGCCCTTCTTCACCACGCACCTCCCCTGCACAATCAAGAACATCTCCTCCCCGGGCTCTCCCTCGCGCACGACCTCGATGCCCGGCTCGACGTCTCGCACCTTCGCCGCAGCCTGCAAAACCAGGATCTCCCGCGGCTCCAGGTGACGAAAGAACGGCAGCGCCGAGAGCGAAGCATAGGAGCGCGAAAGCTCAGCCACCACCGTCTGCCGGGCGTCCTCATCGGGCAGCGTGACCACGATGGCGGTGACATTGTCCGCGCCGCCGCACTCGTTGGCGAAGTCGATGAGCCGCTGCGTGGCGACCTCCTCGGTGACATTCTCCAGCAGCGGGCGCAGCGCGTCGTCGTTGTCGAGGTAACGGTGCAGCCCGTCGCTACACAGCACGAAGCGGTCGCCCGGCGCCGCCAGGATGTGAAATGTATCGACCTCCACGTTTTCGAACACCCCCACCGCACGAGTGATGGCGTTTTTCTGGGCGACCTTCGCGATCGTCTCTGCGTTGAGCTTTCCCCGACGACGGAGTTCGTTGGCCACGGAGTGATCCTCCGTGAGCAGGCGCACTTCCGCGCCGCGAACCAGGTACGCGCGCGAGTCGCCGACATGCGCGAGGAAGCACCGCCGCCCGACGACCACCATCGCGGTGAGGGTGGTGCCCATCCCCCGACGGGCCGGGTTGGCCTGCGCGGCCGCCCACACCTCAGCGTTGGCCGCGCGCACCGCGTTGCCGAGCATCACCTTCACGTCGTCTGGGCGTACCTCGGTATCTTCCCGCGCGAGCCCGAGGAGCATCTCCCGATTTCGCTCGACCTCCGCGGTGACGCGCTGCGCGGCCATCGTGGATGCCACCTCGCCGGCCGCATGCCCACCCATTCCATCAGCGACGATGTACAGCCCGAGGTCTGCATCGCAGCGGAAGGCGTCCTCGTTGTGTTCGCGTCGGCGACCGACGTCGGAGCGAGCGGAGAGCCGGTGCGCAGCAGTCATGGGGATACCCGACGCGGTAACACGTTGGTCGTGCTTGCGTCGAGCCGCGCGGCGGTCACGGAAAGAACAGGGATTCGGGGAGGCTCAGCGCCGTCGCCCGATGGGGGGGAAATCCTAGAAGAGGGTGGCGAGGTCCGGCGCGCTGAGCTTCTTCTGCTCGGCGATGCGGGCGACCGCGCTGAGCACGCGGAGCTTGTACGGACCGGACAGGCTGTCACCCTTGAGGGCCTTGATGAGGCCGGGGAGCGTCACCGGGCGCCCGCTGCGGGCCTTCTTGGCCTTGGCGGCCTTGGCGGCGTCGTCGTCCTTGCCGCGCGTCTGGCGCTTGGCGAGGCGGATGGCGCGGTCTTCCGGCTTCAGCGTCTCGATCTGCTGCGAAGCAGTGATGACGCGGATGGGGTCGATCTTGTTTTCGGTGAGATACCCGGCCAGTTTGGACTGCGAACCGGTCAACAACGTTACGAGCTTGCTCATGGAAACACTCCTCAAAAGGGCCACGGCGCTCTACCCTCGATCGCACGGCGGCACAAGCCCCTCCCCGGCGCTCCTGGCACTCATCCAACGGCTCCGCGATCCGGCCGATGCGCTTCACTCCGCGGCCCTCGAAGCCCTCATCGCGGACGGCGCGCTGCACCCCGCGCACGCCGCGCTCGCCCTCGACCGCGTCACCGCGCGCTACACCCCCGCGGCCCTCGACGGGATCGCGTCCCACGAGCTGACCGGGCGGCGAGTGCGGGTCATCCTCGCGGCCTCCGTGGCGACCGCCCCGCTAAGGGCCCTCGCGCTTCCGCTGCTGCGCGGCGCGGCGTCGGTGATCGTCAAGCCCTCGCGGCACCAACCCCGCTTCGCTGCCGTGCTCGCCCCGGACGACGCCCCGGACGAGCCCTTCGACCACCTCATCGCGTACGGCGCCGACGACACCCTCGCGAGGCTGCGCGCAGCCCTCCCCACGGGCGTCACCTTCGAGGGCCGCGGCCACGGGTTCGCCCTCTCGATCGTACGCACCACGAACCATCTCGCCGCCGCCGCGTGCGTCGCCGAAGACATCGCCTGGTACGACCAGCGCGGGTGCCTCTCGCCGCAGGCCGTGATCGTCACCGCGGGCGATCCCGCTGCCTTCGCGGAGCACCTCGACCGCGCGCTCGCGGACGTCGCCCGATGGCTTCCCCGGGGCCCCCTGGACATCGGCCTCGCGGCGGCGGTGATGCAGTGGCAGGGCGTCCAGCGGGCCACCGCGCGGCACTTCTGGCGCGGCGAAACGCACGCGGTCGCGCTGCACGACGCTCCGGTGATCGGCTCGCCGGGCGCGCGGCAGATCACCGTGGCCGGCGCAGACGACGCGGGCTTACATGCATTGGTAAGAAAGCACGGACCCTGGCTGACGGCGCTGGGCGTCGCGGGCCTGGCGGACGACCTCCCGGGCCTCGAAGGCTTCAACGGCCGCGTGGTGGCCGCGGGAACGTTGCAGGACCCGGCCCTCGACGGCCCGGAGGACATGCGCCCGATCGGATGAAGCTCAGGGGAAGATGTCGCGCTCGCGGTAGGCGGCCTGGAGGCGTTCGAGGCCGACGGAGTACGCCGCCATGCGCAGATCGACGTCCTTGGCGCGGCTGAAATCCAGCACTTCCTTGTAGGCGCGCTTCATGGCGTTCTCGAGCCGGGCATCGACTTCTTCGAGGTCCCAGCTCTCCGAGCGCTTGTTTTGCACCCATTCGTAATACGACACGGTCACGCCGCCGGAGTTGGCCAGGACGTCGGGGATGATGGTGATTCCGCGGTCGAGGAGAATCTTCTCGCCCTCCGGCGTCGTCGGCCCGTTGGCGCCCTCGACGATCAACCTGCAGTCGAGCGTGTTGGCCTCGGACGGGCCGATTTGTCCCTCCAGCGCCGCGGGAATGAAGATGTCGCACTTCGTCGAGAAAAACTCCTCTCGCGTGATGATCTGCCCGGACGGATAGCCCGCCACGCTGCCGTGCGCCTTCACCCACTCCGCCAGCTTGTGTCGATTGAAGCCCTCCGGGGATTTCATGTACCCGGAGTGATCGCCCACCGCGGTGAGCGAAGCGCCGTAGCGCCCGAGAATCGCCGACGCATACGAGCCCACGTTGCCGTAGCCCTGAACGATGTACGTGCTGCCTTCGAGGTTGAACCGGTGCTCCCTCGCCCACTCGAGGATGCAGTGCACCACGCCCTGCCCGGTGGCCTTCTCGCGGCCCAGCGTTCCGCCGGAGGCCACGGGCTTACCCGTCACCACGCCGCGGTTCGCCTGCTTGTTCGCGTGGCCGACGGTGTTCATGTACATGTCCATGATCCAGGCCATCATTTGCGAGGTGGTGCCGACGTCCGGCGCGGGGATGTCGTAGTCGGGGCCGATGTTGCTGCCCAGAGCGTGTGTGAAGCGCCGGGTGATGCGCTGCAGTTCGCCGTTGGAATGGCTGCGCGGGTTGAACTTGATACCACCCTTGGCGCCGCCATACGGAAGCCGCATCAGTGCGCACTTCCAGGTCATCATGGAAGCGAGCGCCTTGACGTCATCGAGAGTGACGTTTTCGTGATAGCGGATACCCCCTTTGAACGGCCCGAGAATGTTGCTGTGTTGGATTCGATATCCCTTGAACAGCTTCACCTCACCCGTGTCCATGCGCACGGGAAAGTGCACAATCAGCTCGTTTTTCGGCTGCGAGAGCATCAACTCCACCGCCGGATCGAGCTGCACCACCTTCGATGCCCGGTTCAGATACTCCTGAATGACCTTGAAGAATTCGTACTTCTCGCTCGACATTCTCGCTCGCTTTCTATCGCGCAACGCCCGCGCCGGGAGTCCATCCGTGGGCTTCTGGGGCGCATTCTCCCACTGCCAATCCCCTGCCGGTCAAGACCTGAGACATCCCCTCGTTTTTCATCGAAGATTGTCGGTGTTTGCACGAGCCCCCTTCCCCGCTGCCGCGCGCCCTACCCCCACAAGTGGGGGCAGGGCTCCCACGTCTGCAGTGCAATCGCGAACCTGTCCGCACCCTGAGCCCT
>CANJUR010000100.1 GCA_947477565.1 Deltaproteobacteria bacterium | reverse complement strand
GCACACGGCACGGTGTGGAAGCCCGGGGCAGACCCGGGCTCCTACGATGTCCCGATGGAGAAGCGCTGCCCCGTGGGACCCGGGATGGAGCCCGCTGCGGGCTTTCGATGGGGTGCCGTGTGCTTCAGCACGCGGCACGGCGGGCCGAGGCGGCGTACTCCGAACTCCAGGTGGTTTCGCGCAACCGTTGCTCCACCGCCCGGACTGGCGTCATCCTCCGCGTCCCATGCGTGCGCCCCGGTTTGCCGCCGTGTTTTTCGACCTCGATGGCACCCTCGCGGACTCCGCGCAGGACATCACCCTCGCGCTCGAGTTCGCCTTCGCAGAAGTCGGCGTGCGCCCGGAGAACCCGGTGCACCTCCTCGTAGACGGATCGCCCCTGGAGGCCATCTTCGCCCTCGCCGCCCCAGGCAGCACCAGCGCCCACTTCGCCCGATTCGCCAGCGCTTACCGTGCCCGCTACGAGACCCTCGGCCACCAAAACACCCGCCTCTACCCCGGCGTGCGCGAGACCCTCGACGCCCTCTCGCTGCTGCGCCCGCGGCCGTTTCTCGCGGTCGCCACTGCGAAGCGCAGCGCCACCGCGCGCTCGGTCTGCCAGCACCTCGGAATCGAGCAGCACTTCCCCGCCATCGAGGGCACTGCGGGCACCACGCTCGCCCCGAAGCCCGCGCCAGACCTGCTCCACCTCCTCCTGCGCCGCGCGGAGTCACCGCCGGACCGTTGCCTCCTCGTCGGCGACACCCTCCGCGACATCTTCGCCGGCAAGGCCGCCGGCATGCGCACCGCCGCCGCCACCTGGGGCCACGGCCGCCGCGAAGAACTCGTCCGTGCCAACCCCGATCACATCCTCGAAGACCTCGAAGACCTGATCCCGCTCTTCAGCGACCCCTGACCGCCGCCGACCACGGATGCAGTGTACGAAACGTGCACAGGCCTGTGGGATTCTGAGACATCTCCTGCACACTTCCCCCGAATATTTTTAGCCTATTTTGATGGGAATCTTCATTCTCACCGGGCCTCATCGGACACTGACCCACAGTGGCATATGCATCGCACTGACGCATGGCCCATGCGCGGCGGGGGCTCCTTGCTCGACGCGATCTTCCAGGAGGTTTGAGTGAAGCGTTTCATCATCGTTTCTTGTCTCGCCATGCAGTTCACTGCACTCGGCTGTACGCCCGAGAGCGTGGTCGGCGGCCCACCGACGGATGTGCCTCGCGCCGACGCGCAGGCCGACGTCGCCGTCGCCACGGACACGGCGTCTGACGGCGCGACCACGGACAACGGCGCGACCACGGACAACGGTGCGACCACCGACAACGGCGCGACCACCGACAACGGCGCGACCACCGACAACGGCGCGACCACCGACAACGGCGCGACCGCAGACGTCCCGATGTGCCCGACGGGCAGCACGCTCTGTAACGGCGCATGCGTTGACACGAGCAGCAGCCTCACGAACTGCGGCGCCTGCGGCATGACCTGCGCGCCGATGGGCGCAGTGGGCGCCTGCACCATGGGCGCATGCACCATCGCTTCGTGCAATGCCGGCCGCGCGGACTGCAACACCATGGCCGCCGACGGCTGTGAGGTAGATCTCAACGCCAGCCCCGGAAATTGCGGCAGTTGCGCCAACGCGTGCACCTTCGCCAATGCGATGGGCGCCTGCACCATGGGCACCTGCGGCGTCGGCACCTGCAACACCGGCTTCGGCGACTGCGACTCCGATCAGTCGAACGGTTGCGAAACCAACCTCGCCACCACCACCACCGCGTGCGGTACTTGCGGAACGTCCTGCACCCTCGCCCACGCCACCGCCGGCTGTACGGCGAGCGCCTGCAGCGTGGCCTCGTGCGACATGGGCTTCGGCAACTGCGACACCACGGCCGCCAACGGCTGTGAGACCCCGCTCAACACCAACACCAACTGCGGCGCCTGCGGCACCACCTGTATGCTCGGCACCCGCTGCTCCAACGGCATGTGCGTGAGCTCTTGCCCGATGGGCACGACCTTCTGCACGGACCTGCAGATCTGCGTGAACACCTCGAGCGACCTCTCGAACTGCGGCACCTGCGGCAACGCGTGCCCGTCGCCCGCCAACAGCGCGGGCACCTGCTCGGGCGGCGCCTGCGGCATCACCTGCACCACGGGCTTCGGCAACTGCGACGGGATGAGCGGCAACGGCTGCGAGACCAACCTCAACACCACCGCCACGTCGTGCGACGCGTGCGGCCACGCCTGCGCCCTGCCCAACGCCGTCGCGGGCTGCGCCGCGGGGACCTGCACGGTCGCCAGCTGCAACAGCGGCTTCGGCGACTGCGACGGCAACCCCGCCAACGGCTGCGAAACCGACCTCAACACCACCGTAGGCGCCTGCGGCACCTGCGGGACGACCTGCAACGTGCCCAACGCCGCCGCGGCGTGCACGGCGGGTCACTGCACCGTCGCCTCGTGCAACACCGGCTCCGCGGACTGCGACATGAGCCCCACCAACGGCTGCGAGACACCGACGACCTCCAACACCAACTGCGGCGCCTGCGGCGTCATCTGCGGCGCCGGAACCCGCTGCGCGGCCGGCACCTGCCAGAGCTCGTGCCCCACGGGAACCACCTACTGCCCGGCCAGCGGCGTGTGCGCGGACTTCCAGAGCGACGCGACCAACTGCGGCATGTGCGGCACCGCCTGCCCGGCACTCGCCAACGCCTCCGCGGCTTGCCGCACGGGCGCCTGCGCGTTCACCTGCAACACGGGCTTCGCGGACTGCGACACCAACGCAGCCAACGGCTGCGAGTCCAACCTCGCCACCAGCGTGACGGCCTGCGGCGCCTGCGGCCGCGCGTGCGCTCCGCCCCACGCGACGGGATCGTGCAGCACCGGCGCCTGCGGCGTCGTGGCCTGCGATGTGGGCTTCGGTGATTGCAACGGCGATCCGAGCGACGGCTGCGAGGTTGACCTGACCTCCACCGTGAGCGCCTGCGGCACCTGCAGCACCGCTTGCAGCCCGGCCAGCGGGACGGGCTCCTGCACCGCCGGCCGCTGCGGCATCGCGACCTGCGATGCGGGCAAGGGCAACTGCGACAGCAACGTCGCCAACGGCTGCGAGACCACGCTCAACAGCAACACCAACTGCGGCGCCTGCGGCACCGCGTGCGCCTCCGGGAGCTTCTGCTCCGGTGGCACCTGCGTGGCCACCTGCACGGTGCCCACCAGCTACTGCGCGGGCACCCTGACCTGCAACAACCTCACGAACGACACGCTCAACTGCGGCATGTGCGGGAGCACCTGCCCGGCGCGCAGCAACGCGACGAGCACCTGCACCGGGAGCGCCTGCGGCTTCACCTGCAACGGCTCGTTCTCCAACTGCGACGGCAGCGCGACCAACGGCTGCGAAGTCGATGTGAGCGCCAGCGTCGCCAACTGCGGCGCCTGCGGCACGGCGTGCAGCCTCGCCAACGCGACGCCCACCTGCACCGGCGGCGCCTGCGCGGTGGCGACCTGCACCCTCAACTTCGGCAACTGCGACGGCCTCGCGACCAACGGCTGCGAAGTGAACACCACCACCAGCGCGACGAACTGCGGCGGCTGCGGCACGGCCTGCACCCTCGCCAACGCGACCCAGGCGTGCACCGGCGGCAACTGCGCGATCGGCACGTGCAACACCGGCTACGGCAACTGCAACGGCCGCACCTCGGACGGCTGCGAAACGCCCCTCAACACCGGCACCAACTGCGGCGCCTGCGGCACCCGCTGCTTAGGAACTTCCTGCTCTGCCGGCACCTGCGTATCGATCTGCCCGACGGGCACCACCTACTGCGCGGGCAGCGGAAGCTGCCTCAACCTCCAGACCAACCCGGATGCCTGCGGCACCTGCGGCACCGTCTGCGCGACGGTTCCGCACGTCGTCCGAACCTGCACCGCGGGCACCTGCGGCGGAACCTGCGATACCGGCTACGGCAACTGCGACGGCAACGCCGGCAACGGCTGCGAGACCAACCTCACCACCAGCGCCAACAACTGCGGCGCCTGCGGCACCCGTTGCAACCTCGCCAACGCGACGTCGGTCTGCGCAGCCAGCGCGTGCGGCATCGGCGCCTGCTACGGGGGCTTCGCCAACTGCAACGGCACGACCTCGGATGGCTGCGAGTCCAACTTGCTGACCAACACCAGCAACTGCGGCGCCTGCGGTCGCGTCTGCGGCACCGGCCAGACCTGCCGCTTCGGCAACTGCCGCTAGTCACCCGTTCCTCCGCCCTAGTCGCCTGGCGACGCCCCCTCGAAGCTCCTGACCGTACCTCCCTGCCACCCCCGGCAGGAGCCTCCCTCCCGTTGTTGGCAATGGACGAACGCCGCCTCTCAGCGGCAGAGTCACGCCGTGGTTTTAATGGTTCATCCGCAGCCCACCGCATGACGAAGACTGCCCACCAACGACTCGCGCTTCTGGTGCTCGCAAGCGTGCTCGGATCGGGCACCACCGCACGCGCCCAGGAGACTCCGGCCACGACCGAGGCGCGCCTGCACTTCGACCGCGCCGTCGCACTCTTCGAGTCCGGTGACACGCGCGGGGCGCTGGCGGAGTTTCAGCGCGTCTACGACCTCACAGCCCGCAGTTCGGTGCTCTACAACATCGGCGTGACCTACCAGGCGCTCCACGACTACCCGCGGGCCATCGAAGCGCTCCGGCGCTACCTCGCCTCGACGGAGGGCCGCGCCACCCCGCAGCGCGACCTCACGGTGCGCGCGCTCGCACAGATGGAGACGCTCGTGGCGCACCTGCAGATCGTCCGCAGCCCCCCAGAGGCGACTGTGCTCCTGGACGGACGCGCGCTCACGGACGACCACGTGACGGTCGGGCCCGGGGCACATGTCGTCTCGGCCACTGCGCCGGGTCGCCAACCCCAGCAAATCGAAGTGACCGTCGTCTCCGGAGACGATCGGGTGGTGCCGATCTCCCTGAACCCGTTGACCACCGCAGCCATCCCTGCGCCGCCGATGGCGACGGTGATCGCACCGCGTCCGCGCGCCGACGCGCACCCCACGTTGCCTGACCGTCGGTGGTTCTGGTCGATGGTCGTCACGGGCGGAGCGCTCGCGATCGGGGCGTCCATCACTGGCGTCGTGGCCATCGCAGCGCAGCGCGACTACGCCACACACCGGGTCGGTGATGCCGACGTACTGAGCCTCGCGAGCCGCGGACGAACCCTCTCGCTGACCGCCGATCTCCTCGGCCTCGGCGCTCTCGCCGCAGGCACCGCCGCGCTGGTGCTCGGGCTCCGCGCCGGCGCGCACCCCGCCGCGCAGGTCTTCGTCGCCCCGACGGCAAACGGAGCCACACTGACTGCCTTCGGAACGTTCTGAACCAGCGCGATTACGGCTCGAAATCGTGCGACAGCGGCAGGCGATGGTCCCCGCCGGGAGAAGCCGTTCGCGGACGATGCCTCGGACCGCCGCCGTGGGGAAGAACCACCCGACCCGCATCGACGATCGGCGCTGGCAACTGGGCGATTGCGACGGGAAACGCTCCCGCATCGACCGGCGTGGGTGATGGGACGACGGGCACGGCGCGGCGGCGCGCGCTCGTCACCACGGGGGACGTCGAGCGGGAGAGCCACCACCCACCGACGCCCAGGGCCGCGAGCACGACGAGGGCGGTGCCGACGAGTTCGATCGGGAGTCGCGGACGGGGCAACGAACCATGCGTAGCCGCGGCGCGCATCACCCTGCGCGAGGAGACCACCACCGGGTCTTCTTGCGCCTGCGCGGGCGGATCATCGACCACCGCGATGCCCTCTGCCCCATACGGCCGCAGCGCGTCGAGAAACTCCCGGGCCGACGAGAAGCGCCGCTCACGGTCGCGATCGAGCGCGCGCAGAACCACCGAGTCGAGCGCCGCCGGAAGATCCGACTCGAGGGCGCTGGGGCCATCGGGCAGACTCGTCCCGCGGACGATCTCCAAGAATAGCTCCCCCTGGTTGGTGCCCTCGTAGGGCAGTCCGCCGGTCAGGAGTTCGTAGAGCATCACGCCGACGGCGAAGATGTCCGCCCGGTGATCGATGTCCCGCCGACCCATCCACTGCTCCGGGGCCATGTACGCAGGCGTCCCGAGGGGGATGCCCTCCAGGGTGGTTTGTTCGAGCGTCGCGCCCGCGCGGCGAAACTTCGAGATGCCGAAGTCCAACAGTTTCATCGTCGGCTCGAGCTCGCCGCTCAGCAAGAACACGTTCTCGGGCTTGAGGTCGCGGTGAATGATCCCCTTGGCGTGCGCAGCAGCGAGGGCCGACAGCACGTGCCCGGTGATGCGACAGGCCCACTCGGAGGAGACCCTATCCGCTCTCGCAAGGCGGTCGGCCAGCGTCTCCCCCAGCAGCAGCTCCATCACCAGAAACGGCTCCCCGAGGTGGGTTCCGGTGTCGAATACCTGAACGATGTTCGGGTGCCCGATCTCTGCCGCCGCCCGCGCCTCACGCGCGAAGCGCTTCACCGCGTCGGGCATTCGCGCGACGTGCGCGTGCAGCACCTTGATCGCCACGCGCCGCCCGATCGCCGTGTGCTCCGCCTCGTACACCGCCCCCATCCCGCCCTCGCCGAGCCGCCGCAGGATGCGATACCGACCCTCCAACTCCGCGCCTTCGTCGATCATCGCCAAACGCTCACGGACAACGCATCGCGCAAGAGCCGTTGCAACACCGCGGCGTCCCAGAGCCGCAGCTCGCACCGCACGCGCCGCAGTGTCGCGGGTCGGACAACACATCGGCGCACTGCATCCCGCAAGCGACCATCGGCGCGCGGCACTTGACGACCCGACAGACGCCACTCATACAGCGCTGCGCGCCCGAGCACCCCACGCCGCATGCGCCGCAGTGCGCGTCCGTGACGGCGAGGTCGGTCTCGCAGCCATTCAACGCAAGTCCATCGCAGTCGCCCCGCCCGGTCGCGCAGACGCACCCGTCCCTGCAGACCACGTCGCTCGGACCGATGTCCGTCGGTGCGTCGCCCGTGGACGAATCGGTACCCAGCACAGCGTCGGGACCGCCTCCGTCGAGCGCTGGGAGCAGCACGCCGGCGCCGAAATCCAGGGAGAGCGTGCATGCCGGGAGCGCCAGCGCGAGGCCCGCCAGCCACGCAGCGACTCTCTCAATCCGCACGGCTGCTCACGGGCTTCGGCTTCAGGCCATAGCGTTCCATGCGAGTGATGAGGCAGCGCCGCGAGATGCCGAGCTCACGCGCCGCGCGGGACTGGTTGCCCCCGGTGCTGTCGAGCGCCGCCACGATGGTGCGCCGCTCGGTCTCCTCCACCTTCGAACGAAAGGCCGATGGCTCGTCCCCGATGGGCGGCCCGGCGGTCGCCTCCGTTGGGGTCAGGCGAAGGTGCTGAAGACGGATCTCGTCGCGCTCCGCGAGCGCCATTCCCCGCTCGATGACGTTGCGAAGCTCGCGCGCGTTGCCGACCCACGGAGCGCTCTCCAGCGCAGCCGCGACGCCGGGGCCGAGACGCCACCGACGACCGCGCCCCGCGAGCATGCGCTCGACCATCGGTAGGATGTCCCGAGGGCGCGCGCGCAAGGCAGGCACCAGCAGGGTGACGCCGTTGAGACGGAAATAGAGGTCCTGACGAAAGCGCCCCTGCGCCACCTCCAGGGGGAGGTCGCGGTTGGTCGCCGAAACGACGCGCACGTCCACCGGCACAGGCCGCGACGAGCCCACCCGACAGATCGACCGCTCTTGCAGCGCCCGCAAAAGCAGCGCCTGGTTGACCAGGGAGAGTTCGCCCACCTCGTCGAGCAGCAGCGTGCCGCCGGCGGCGCTCTCGAAGACCCCGATCTTGCGGGCGGCGGCGCCGGAGAAGCTGCCCCGCTCGTGGCCGAAAAGCTCGCTCGCCGCGATGGACTCGGTGAGCGTCGCGCAGTTGATCGCGATGAAGGGCTTGCCTGCCCGGTGCGACTCGCGATGGAGAGCGCGCGCAACGAGTTCTTTACCGACGCCCGTCTCGCCTTGCACGAGCACCGATAAATCACTCGGGGCGAGACGCCGAACGAGCGCGAAGAGGTCCACCGTCACCGGGTCAACCGCGACCACGTCGTCGGCCGTCGCGATCGGCTCGGGCGCCAGCGCACGCGGCGCGCCGCTCAGGGTGAGGATCACAATGATCTTCGAACTGCCGATCTCGATGCGCTCGCCGTCCTCGACCCGGCGGACGCCCTGCACCCGCTCACCGTCTACGAAAGTACCGTTGCTGCTCGACTCGTCGCGGATGGTGACCGCGCGCCCGTCGAAGGCCAGCACCGCGTGCACCCGCGAGGCCCGATGATCTTCAAGAAGAACCTCAACAAAATCCGCCCGACCGATGCGCACCTCCGCCCCCGCGGGCAACACCACCACCCGCGGCGGTCGCTCGTCCTCCGCCACGAGAAGCCTCGCGGTCGCGTTGCAATCAACGTTCGCCGCGAGGAAGGCAGAGGTATCGGTGCGATGTTGATCCACGCGAGGCGCAGCATACCAGCGGTCTTCCGAGGGGACACGATGCGCTTGCGGGCGACTGCGGGGGGACGGTCTGCGTCGCTCTCACGGGCTGGCGGTACCCTCCACGCGTGATGAGGACCGTCGCCCCGATCGCCCTCGCCCGCATGGCGCAGGGCCTCGGGCACACCGCCGGCACCGACGCGCTCGCACTGCGTTCGACCAGCTACCGCAACCTGTACGACCCGGCGCAGCGATTCCTCGTCGGGCGTCACCGCGACGGAACCTTCGCGCAGCTACCGCGCGCCGAAGCCTGGCAGGACTTCTTCGCCGAGGGTGATGCCTGGCAATACCTCTGGTACGCGCCGCACGACCTCGATGGACTCGCTGCGCTGCTCGGCGGGCGCGCGACGCTTCTCACGCGTCTCGACGAGATGTTCGAGCTGTCGATGAACGCGCGGCGCACCCCGCTTCCGGAGGTTTATTACTGGCACGGTAACGAGCCCGACATTCATGCACCGTGGATCCCGTCGGCCTTCGACGACTTCGCCGCGGCGTCGCGCTACGTCGATTGGGTGCGCTCGCACCGCTACACCGCCGGGCCCAACGGCATTCCGGGCAACGACGACGCGGGCACGATGAGCGCGTGGTACGTGTTCGCGGCGCTGGGGATGTTTCCCCTCGCGGGCACGGACGACTGGCTGCTCGCGGCGCCGTCGGTGACCGACGCCGAGGTGACCCTTTCCGGGACCGCGACGCTCCACGTGAGTGCCCCGGCGGCGGGGACGGGCGCGCTGACGGCGCGGTCGGTTCGCTGGGGAGAAGAGACGTTGGCACACCCTCGGATGACGCAGGCGCAGGTCGCCACGGGCGGACACCTGACGTTCGACCAGGGTCGGTAGCGGGTCACGTCGGCTCGGCGAGCGCCCTCCGCAGCGCACGGAGCATCGTCTCCGCGGTGCAGGGCTTCGGGACGAGGTGCTGCCCCATCGCATCGGTGGCCCGATCGGTGTGGGAGTAGGCGTCGAGCCCGCTCGAACGGACGATGCGCACCTTCGGGTTCATCGTCTTGAAGGGAGCGATGGTCGCCGAGCCATCCATGTACGGGCATCACCCTGTCCGTCACGACGACTACGATCTCGTCGCCGTGCAGCGCGTATCGCGTGACCGCCTCGCCGCTGTTGCACGGCAGCAGCGTGCGGTCGCCGAAGCGCTCCAGCGTGCAGCGGGCGAGACGACGAATCTCCTCGTCGTCGTCCACCACGAGCAGCCGTTCGCCGTGGCCGTGCCGGCGCAGTGCACTCGCGGCGACGGACATCGCGGACTCCCTCGCTGCCGAAGAATCCTCCTCCGGGGCAGCGCAACCGCAGGGATCGTGTCGTTGAGCGTCCGAAGTCGCCTCGCGACCACGGACAGCGTTTCGCCTTCCCGGACGATTCTCGCAGGGAAAATTGAATTTCAGGATAGGGACACGGGAGCTACAAAACGTCCGCGCACACGGGTTTTCCCCCGTGTGGCGCGACCGGTGTGGCCCCTCCGCTCAGTCGCCGTCGCCGACGGTGAGCGTCGAGGTGAGGCGCTCTACCGGCGGAGCCGACCGCAGCGCGGCGTCGAGCGCGAATACCAGTTCACGAACGCCTTCGCCGGTCACCGCGGACACCCCGCGCAACTCGACGCCGCGCGCAGCGAAGAGGGGCTTGTACAAATCCCACGCGGCGCGTGCATCGGGCAGGTCGATCTGGCTCACGGCCACGACCTGCGCTCGCGAGGCGATGGACTCGTCGAAGAGCCGCACTTCCTTCATCAGCGCGTCGTAGCGGGCGAGCAGGTCGATGTCCTCGTCCTGCACGGTGACGAGATGCAGCAGCACCCGCGTGCGCTCGACGTGCTTGAGAAACCGCACCCCGAGCCCCGCCCCGGAGGCCGCCCCGGGGATGAGCCCGGGAATGTCCGCCATGAGGAAGCTGCGGTGGTCGTCCACGCGCACCACGCCGAGGTTGGGCACCAGGGTCGTGAAGGGGTAGTCCGCGATCTTCGGCTTGGCGCGCGACACCGCCGCGATAAACGTGCTCTTCCCGGCGTTGGGAAAACCCAGGATGCCGATGTCTGCGAGTAGCTTCAGCTCGAAGCGCAACTGCCGCTTATCCCCCGGCTCGCCGGGCTGCGCCTTGCGGGGCGCCTGATCCCATGGGGTAGCGAAGTTCATGTTGCCGAGACCGCCGCGGCCGCCCTTGGCGACCACCACGGTTTGCCCCCTGGTGTGAAGGTCGGCGAGCACCTCGTGGGTCTCCATGTCGTAGACCACCGTGCCCACCGGAACCTTCAACAGCAGGTCTTCGCCGCTCTTGCCGTTGCAGTCCGTGCGGCCGCCCTTCTCGCCGGGCTCCGCCTGCCACCGTGGCTTGAAGCGAAACTGCAGCAGCGTGCCGACCTGCTCGTCGGCGGTGAGCACTACGCTTCCGCCCCGCGCGCCGTCGCCGCCGTTGGGCCCGCCGAACGGGACGTGCGCCTCCCGACGAAACGACACTGCCCCTGGGCCGCCGTCGCCCGCCGCCACGTCGATCTCCGCCTCGTCGATGAACTTCACTCTGCTACGCCTCTTTTCCGGGGCGCTCCCTTAGCATATCCGCGCAGGACTTCCCCGCCTCGTGCGTTTCGACTAAGCCTCTGGGTCACTCTACCGTGCAGACTCCCGACGAAGACCCACGCAGCGCGTTCGTGCGGCATCTGCCCCGGAAGATCGTCGAGATCAAGGCCACCCTCGGGGCCGTCCTCGCCGACCCACGGCAGCTCCGCATGCGCGACGAACTCCGTCGCCGCGCCGAGGCTGTGCTCACCATCGCCCGGGCGCATCAGCTCCATTTGCTCAGCGACGGCCTACAGGCCACCATCGATTCCCTCACGGAGTCGCGCACCACCCCAGCGCTCGATCGCCCGCAACTCGATCGCCTCACCTCCCTCGTGGCCTCGCTCTCTGCGCGCGCCGAGCTCGACACCCGCGACCCTGACGCCCCCGGCGTCCGCGCCATGGCCATTCCGTTGGCGTCACACGGCCATCACCTCGCCACGCGCGCGCTCATCACAAGCGCCTTACCCCTGACCGACGGGCCCGGCCTGCTCGACTTCGCCCCCACCCTCTCGGGTCGCCCCGCAGACTCTGTCGTGCCGGTACGCGGTACGCGCGCGCACGCCACGCAAGTGCTTTTCGTGGGGTCGTCCATCCGCGCAAGCAGCCTGCTCGACATCCTCGGCCAGGACGCCGACGTGGTGCTCGCGCAGACCGCCGACGAGGCCGTGGCGCGCGCCCGCGATTCCGCCCCGGACATCATCGTCGCCGAGGACGACTCGCCCTACGACGGCGTCAGCCTGGCGGCGCTCATCGCCGACGATCCGCTGGTGCGGTTTATCCCCGTGGTGGTCATCGCATGCGATGGCGAGCCCGCCGCGACCGTGCGTGTACGTTGCCCTGAGGCCCTCGACGTGCTCGAGACCGACGTCAGCGTGGAGGTCATCCGCGAGTGCATCCGCCGAGCACTCCGTGGATCCGCCTCGCAGCCGCCGGCGACCTCCCACGATCTCGGCGACCTCACGCTCGACGAGTTGATCCGCGCCCTGCAGGACGAACTCCGCCGCGGCCTCGTGGGCGCAGCGCTGCCCACCAGCCGAGCCGCCCGGGTGCCCCTCGGCGCTGGCGACGAGGTGCTCGCTGCCACCTGGGATGCCATCGCGCGCATCCGCTCCGTCGTCGAGCGCCGCTCCGGAGGAACAGTGCGTTTCGACCTCCCGATCGCCCCGCGCGGCCTTCCGGGGGCTGAGGTATTCACGCCGGGCGCCGACGTAGCCAGCGCCGCGGACGAAGCCACGGACGACCCGCTCCCCGGCAGGCTCGCCGTCGTGGTCGATGACGACCCTGCGGTGGTGGCCCAGTTTAGCGAACTGCTGCGCGGCGCTGGGATGATCGTCAGCGCCCACACGGACGGCGCCGAGGCCCTCGCCGCCGCGCGCGCCGAGCGCCCGGACGTGATCATCGCAGACATCCTCATGCCGGGCGTGGACGGGTTTGCCCTCTGCCGCGCCATCCGGCGGGACGTCGCGCTGCGCCACACGCCGGTGATCCTGCTTTCGTGGCGGGACGACCTGCTCGTTCGGATGCGCGAACTCGGCGCACAAGCCGCGGGGTACCTCCGCAAGGAGGCCGCGGGCAGCGCCGTTCTGGGGCGGGTGCGCTCGACGCTGCGCGGGCGTGTGCGCACCCTGAAGCGCATCGCAGATCTCGCGATGGGCGCAGAGGTACGCGGCAGGCTGGAGCGCGTTGGGTCCGTGGCGCTCATCGAGGCGACGGCGAAGACGCTGGGCGACGCGACGATCTCGCTGGCTGACGCCGTGAGCGTGACCGACCTTGAGGTTCGTCAGGGAGCGCTGCTCTCCGCCGTGCGGACGGTGCAGGATGGATCCCTCGCCCGCGGCGAGTCGGCGCTGGCCCGCGCGTTGGGGCTCAACTCGGCGCGCTTCGTCGTGCGGCGGGCGTCGCACCCGGTGCGCGAGAACATCAGTGGAAAGCTGGCAGAGGTGCTCGAGCGGAGCGCCCGGAGCGTCACGGCACTGGAGGAGGCCGTCTCTGGCGCGGCGCTTCTGGAGGTGCTTCGCGTGGAGTTCGACGCCGACGGGGCGCTGGAGTACGCGCGCTCGCTGCCGTCGCCGCTACGCGTGGCCGTCGAGCGGATGGTGCAG
This sequence comes from Deltaproteobacteria bacterium, assembly GCA_947477565.1. Lineage (GTDB taxonomy): Bacteria > Myxococcota_A > Polyangia > Polyangiales > SCUS01. Next base: position 5,880 of record CANJUR010000100.1, on the reverse strand, counting down.
GGCGACGAGCCGCGCGACATGGTGATGCGCGACGGCCTCGACCCGCAGGACCTCGAGCCGCTGCTCATCGAGTTGGCGCGGCGCGGGGCGATCCAGCGAGTGGTGGGCCGCAACCGTGAAGACCTCGCGGCCGCGAAGGCTCCGCGCTCCACGAAGGCGACGGCGGCGGCGAGGGAGAACTTCGGCCCGGTGTCGATCGATGCGCAGCCCCTGCACGGAGAGCGCAACGAGACGATCGCGAAGGTGAAGCAGCCGATGACCGGCCCCGCGACCACCGACACGCTGGCCGACGCGGTCTGGCGCGAACTGCGCGACACCGTGGAGGAGCCCGCGCGACCTTCGCGGTCCGTGTCCCCGGCCGCGATCGTGCCGACGCCGAAGAGCGCCGCCCCGGCGTCCCAGATGCGCTGGGAGACCGTCGTCCCGGAAGTCCGCGCGACGCGACCGATCATCACGACGGTGCCGCCAAAGCCCCCCCCGGCGATGGAAATCGAGGAACTGCCCTCGTCGGCGCTGATGGTGGTGCTCCCGGACGACTTGCCCGAGTTTCTCGATTCGCTGCGTGACACGCACACCCGCGAGACGCGTCGACCTACGGGGAAGGTGTCCGAAACGCCGACGAGCGACGAAGCCTCGACCCGGCAGACGGCGCCATCCGAAGTGTCGATCGATGAAGTCGGCGATGAAGACGGCGCGCTGCCCGACCTCGAAATCGACCACGAAACCGAAACCGACGCGCCGGAGACGGCCCTCGAACCAATTGCTTCGCGGACGTCTGGCCCCGCGGCCGACACGACAGAGCTTCCCGCGGAGAGCCTCTCCATCGAACCCACCGAGAGCCTCGAACCCACCGAGCCCGCGCTTGATCCACTGGAGGTGTCCGACCCCAGCACCTCGGCGATCACTGTCCCTGCTTCTGCGAAGCAGGCCACCGCGAGCACGACCACTCCGTTCGCCGCCACCACGCCGGCGGAGGCTTCCTGGGCACGTCCGATGCTTTTGCTCGTGGGCGTCGCGACGGCCCTGGCGCTGAGTTATTCCGCGGTCGCCTGGTACCTCGCAAAAGACACCGTCGTACCCCCGTCTGGTGCTACTTCCACCGAAGAGCGCGAGGTCGGCGACGCCCGACCGGAGGCCCCCGCGCATCTCCAGGACGCCATCCCGCCCTCCGGGGTCGTCTCCGGAGGACCAGCGCCCCTGGCCACCGTCAACGGGCCCTACCGCGAGGTGGCGCTCTTCCTCGACGGGTCTGCGCTCCCTGCCACCCACGGGCTTCTGGTGATCCCTGCGCCGGGACGTGGCGGCGGAAGCGTAGAGGTCTCCATCAGCCGGATTTCCGTAGGGGCCGCGCCGCTCCAGCGGGTGTTGCGCGAGGGCTTCTACTCGGTGCAGTTTCGGGTCGGCCGCGTGACGAGCAACCAATTCGTGGTGGTCCGTCACGGCCTCGCCGCCGTGCTCAGCCCGCCCACCGAACGTTGACCCTCCGCCGCACCTCGACCGCGCTGCTCTTCGCGCTCAGCGCCTGCCGTCACGAAGAGCCCACCCCGCCGCGACCGGGCACCCGCGAGGGCCGCGCGCCATCGACCGAGGTCACCCCCGGAGGACCGGCGGTCATCGATCTCCTGGAGAGCTTCACCCGCGCCTCCATCGACACCGACGGCCCGGTGATCGACCTCGGCGAGCCGCAAGCTGCGGCGTTCGTCTACGGCGTCGCTCCATTGCGTAACGAGACCCTCCAGGGCGACTCCTGGGCAGACATCGGCGCGCGCCTCTCGCTGCGAGTCCCCATCGACCACGGCAACGGCGGCGACGACGACCAGATCGACCCACCGGGATTCATCCGTTTCCGCGTGCGCCGCGCCAACAGCCGCAGCGTTGCCGTCATCGTCGATGGTCTGCTCGTGCGCACCGCAGCGCTCCCAGCCAACAACGCCGTCGGCGTCGTCGGAGTCGCCATCCCCCACGACCGCTTCAGCCGCACGCCCACGGAGGTCGAACTGCGCTTCGCCACGTCGCGGCTCAAGCCCGGCATGACGGCGCGCGCGGCCCTGGAAGTCGATTGGGTGCACCTCGCCCGCACCGACGCCGCCCCCACGGTCGTCGCGGGTTTACTTGGTGATGTAACCCTGGAGGGCCCGCCGAGACGCGCGTTGACATTCCATCCGCCGACGGCGCTGGGGCTCACGCGGGTGCTCCCGCCGAACGCGATCTTCCGCGCCGCCCTCGGCGCAGAGTGCCCCCGGGGATCGAGCCGACCGCCCCCAGCCCTCGTCGCCCGCGTGCGCGTCGAGTTGGATGGCGAGGCCCCGCTCGAGCGTCGCTTCGAGATCGCCCCCAACCGCGGATGGACTGAGGTTTCCCTCGACCTCGCGCGCTTCGCCGGCCGTCCCGCGCGCATCACGGTGCACGCTCTGGAGGGCGCAGAGGCCCGCCTGGCCGTCGCCGCGCCGCGGCTGGAGTTCACCCGCGCGGTGGCCCCTCGCGCGACGGCCCCGGCGCACGTGGTGCTGGTGGTGGTGCGCGGGCTGCGGGCCGATCGCCTCTGGCCGCAGCTCTCCCCGCGGCTGACCCACGGGGGCTTCGCGCGGCTGCTGCGCGAGGGCTCGCACGCGTGGGTGACCGCCCCGGGGCCGCGACCCTGGGCGGCGCTGATGAGCGCCACGTCGGGCCTTCCGGTGGATGTGCATCGGGTTTTCGAGCAGACCGATCAGCTCTCCGACGAGGCGCCCACGCTCACCTCGGAGATGGCCGCGCGCGGGGTCGCCGTAAACTGCGTCAGCGAGGATCCGCTCTGGTTTGGCAGCGGCGCCGATCGCGGGTGCGCGACCCGTTGGAGTTGCGCCGACCACCCCGGACCGTGCCGCGCGGATGTCACCCTGGCGGTGGTGGCAGAGGAGCTCACGCGCTCGCGCTCGACGCAGAGTTTTACGGTGGTGGTAAGCCGTGGCGGGGCGTTTCCGCTCGACCCGGCGATAGAACACATCACCGCCATCGACCCGACGCCCTACGAGGGCACGCTCACCCCCGCGCAGACCGTGGTCCTCGCCGAGCGCGGCCACCGCGGCGATGTCCGCCTCGACCCGCGCGACCAGGAGCGCCTCAACCTCCTCTACGACGCCTCTTTGCGCAGCGTTGACGAGGGTCTCGCGCTGCTGCTCGACCGCCTCGCCGAGGCGCACCTGGAAGACCGGGTGATGGTGATTGTGGTGGGCGATCGCGGGGCTCCGCTGGGCGAGCAGCGCGCGGTCTGGGAGGGGCCCATGTCGCAGCGCGAGGTTCACACGACGGCGATGCTCTGGCGCGGCCCGGGTGTTCCCGCGGGGCAACTCCTGGGAGCGGCGCTGGGCGTGGTGGACGGCGCTGCGACTGCGCTGGCGGCCTTCGACATCGAAGGCCCGACGGAGATGGAAGGTCATTCGGTGCGCGCGCCGGACAGCCTGCACGACCGCGCGTTTACGGTGGAGGGCGACGCTCGCGGCGGGCTCGGGCTGCGCTTCGGATCGCTGCTCGCGCTGCCCCGCCCGATGGCGTTGGGCGGCGGGCTCTCGCTGCGCAGTGTTGACGACCCCAGCGGCGAAGACATCGCGCCTGCGCTTCCGATCGCCCGCGCGCTCGCCTGGCAGAGCCTCGCGCTCTCCTCCCCGGCCGCGGGGCGTCGGGTGTTTCGCGCTGCGACGCGGGTGGTCGTGCCTTAGCGAAGGGCTTGCCTTCGGGGCTGTTCGTGGGATCGTCTCTTGTCCTCCATGGCACCTTCTCCTCCGCCGCCGTCCCTCGTTGACCGCCTCCTCGCCGAGCGCGTGCTCTTCCCTGTTCTGGGCCTGGTTCTGCTGGGCTCGCTGCTCTTCCTGGGCCTGCGTCCGAAGCACTACGGCTCCGCCGGGGATTTCGAACTCCCGGTGGTCAGCACGACCGGCGAACTCTCCAGCGAGCGGGTGCACCTGCAGGCGATGCGCAGCGGCCCGGTGCTGCTCGACTTCTGGGCCACGTGGTGCGCGCCGTGCCGGGTCGAGCTTCCCATCCTGGCCTCCCTGCACCGCCGATATGCCGAGCGCGGTCTGCAGGTCGTCGGGGTCAACGTGGACGAGGGTGGGCCGTCGCTGGTGCCGCAGTTTCGCCAGCGCTTCGGCCTCGATTACGTGATGGTGTATGATGTCCAGGGGCAGGCGTCGCGCGCGTTCCACGTCGAGGGTCTGCCGACGCTGGTGCTCATCGACAAGCACGGCGAGGTGCGCCTGCGCCACGCCGGAACATCCTCGGAAGAAGAGCTCGCGCGCGCCATCGAGTCGGTGCTGTAGCTCCCGCGACGGTTTTCCGATGATCGTGATGGACTCACCGCACGACTGGGGTGGCGCTTTCAACCGCCGCTGGGGCCCTTCGGTGCACCTTGTCTCCGACCTCCCGGGGCCTGCCGGGTCGCGCGAACTGGCGGCCTTCATGACGGCGATGGGCGTCGCGTGGGCGCCCATCCAGCACGCGGACACCTACCGCGAGCACCACGACCTCGCGGGCGAATGGATCGACCGGGCTCGCGCGCTGGGAGCCGTCACGCTCGACCGCGCGACGTTCGTGGGCATCCTCCGCAGGAAGCGCGAGGCGCTGGGCGTCTGACGGCGGCAGGCAGAAGGCGAACGACAATCTCGCAGACGATTTCGTGATGGGCGGCAGGGACGGATGCCAACCAAACGGTAGAAAGCAACACCATCGATGGCCCCGAGCGGGGGCCTCGATGCCGCGTCTGCGCGTATCCGCGGCAGTCGCATCACCACACAGGTCCACCACCGCCCATGAGATTCACTCGAACTTTTCAGGCTGCACTCACTTCCTCGGACGCCCGACCGGCGCGATCGCACGGCGTCCTCGCGCTGCTTGCGAGTGCGCTGTCGGCCTGCGCTTCGGTCCCCACGCCCGCTCCTGTGGTGTCTTCCGCAGGCGCTGGATCGAGTCCTGGAGGGGAGGTTACGCAGTCGCACGGAGAGGCTCGCCCGGCCCAGACGAGCGCGCCCCGCCTCGAGTCGAACTGGCCCGACGGCGAACCTTCCACCGATCTGCAGCGCACGGCCAATGACCTCATCCTGCGAACCCAGGGATGGCTCGCAACGCCAGAAGGACGGCGCGAACTGTGCCCGCCGTCGGCCACCCCGGACGACATGCAGAGAGCCCAGGCAGCCACGAGAGACCTGACCGCGCGGTTCTTTCCGCACCTGAAGCGGTCACTGCAAGATGCGGAGGGCGCCGACCCGGTGCTGCACGCCCTGCTCGATGCGTCGCGGTCGTTGATGTCGGTTCCTACTCCCGCCGTGGACGGCGTGGCCCAGGGTCTGATGTGGGTTGAGGCCGACTCCTATCGTCGAATGGTCTGCCAGCCCGGGGCGAAGATTCCTCAGATCGCCGCCGCCTTTTTCGCAATGGTCAATGAGCGCACGCACCTGCTTGGAATTCTCGAAGCGTGGGTGAGCGCGCCGATCACCGCGCCGCCGCAGCCGGTCGGCTACTGGACCCAGCGGAGCGATCTCGGGCAGATCGCGGATCGCACACTGACAACGCTGTCCGCGACCGGCCCCGAGGTCGATGATCACAACACTGCGGTGATGGCGCAGGCGACAGTCACCGGCGCGCCATTCACGTGCGATGCGGGCGCCGTGCACCGCTTCGATCTCGGAAACCCGGGCGGGGGCAACCACGTTCTGGAGTCGGGCGAACTGCTCGGGCTTCGGCTGCGATGCCGAAACATCGGCTCTTCCGCGGAAGTGGGGAAGCCGTTTCACGCGGCCTTGCGGCTGGGTGGGGGCTGGAGCCCGAGTGCGAGGAATCGCTTGATGCCGTCGTCGCTGCGAATGGGATTGGCAGTCATGAATCGGAGCTTGAGGAGGAGATGGTCGT
>CANJUR010000099.1 GCA_947477565.1 Deltaproteobacteria bacterium | reverse complement strand
CGAGCCCCTACCCTTGCGAGCCCCTACCCTTGCGAGCCCCTACCCTTGCGAACCCCACGGAGCACTTCCGTCGGCATGTGCTGAGGGTGCCAGTCGTCGGCGCGGAATAAGACTGCTGGCCGCTCGTCGGTGCCAGTCCGCGCGAAACGCGACGGTTTCTCACGCTTGTTTCCCCGCAGTCTGACGGTAGACCGCCGTTTCCCCGGATCCCTGCTGAGGCATCCCCTCGTTTTTCATTGAGGCGCATCGGTGTTTGCACGAGCCCCCTTCTGCCAACGCGTCGGCGCTGCTCGACATGTTCGACTTCTCGTGTCCGCAGTTGCGAGAAGTTCACACGGAGATTCCCGCGACGGGCCAGGGCGGCTGCCACGCTGCGCCGATGCCCTGAACTCCACGGACAGGGTGTGGGCATTCCCGCACGAAAACACCACTGCCCCCAATGGGAGATAAGTGAGCGTGGTCTCGATAAATGAAAGTCTTTTTTCAAGCTATCTGACGGCCTCGCGACGAACCTGAGGCTCCTCACAGAACCCGGAGCATCAAGGGCCGGCACACTGCCCGGAAGTTCCCGACGAATCGTCGACCACGCCGGCGGAGCTGGTGACCTTCCTGGCGGCTTAATCGTGGCGGTCGCTGGCCCACCGCGCCGACTGCGCCCTCCAGTGGCGAGCCAGCACCTCACGTTCACCTGGATTTCGTCACAGATAATTGATGGGAAACCACTTCGCACGTGTTCAGTGGGCGACTGAATTATGCATTCGATTCAATGGGATGCGGAGATGGTGATCAGATTCCGTTCGAGCTCCGCGATGAGAACCCAGTCACCCTCACGAAGCCTGATCAACTCAACGATTCCGCCATGGTGCGCGTTCGTCCATCACAGACCGTGATCAGGGTTGAGTTCAGGGCCATCAAATATCCTGGTCAGTCTCAATAAACCCCTGAGGCATCCCCTCGTTTTTCATTGAGGCGCATCGGTGTTTGCACGAGCCTCCTATCCCCGCTTTCGCGCGCCCTCAACCCCCGCGGGGCCTGAGCATTGACCTCATCTCCGCGGGAGTAGAGGTCAACCATCAGCTTTTGGGAGAGGGGTTTTGGGGGCGAGGTCTCGCGAAGCCGTGTGCTCAACCAACCCGGCCCCCATCCTGAATGGCAGTTTGATTCAATTTCCACCGAAACGATGGAATCACGGTCTACGAGATGACCTTGCCCCGGGTCAGAGCGCGCGCGGGCAGGTGCGGTGTTCGAGGTTGCACTGCGCGAGGCTTCCCGCGAGTGAGCGGCAGTCTGTTCCGACGCACGAGCAGCCGCCTACGCCGACGCACTGCGAACCGTCCCATGCGTAGCCGAAGAAGGCAGTGCACGTGCCCATGCCGCGCGCATCTTGCGGGGGACAGGGGGGCGTAGGAGCCATGCGGCACGCACCGCGTTGGGCGAACGGTCGCCCAGGACAGGATGAACTCGCCATGAAGGTGGTTCCGTCGCAGGCGCAGTACGTCACCAGGTCGCGGGTACAGGGAGTGGCGGGCTGGCAGCTCCACGGAATGCCGCAGCCCTCGGGGCCGACGCATTGGGTACCGGCGGAGCAGTCTACGTTGCCGCGACAGGGGACCAGCGGGGGACCGGCATCGAAGCAAACGCCGGTGCATCGGAGCACGCCCGGTGCAGCGCAGGAGCAGACGCTGCACTCGCCGATGGGGCAGTCGTTTCCGACCGCGCAGAGGCTGCCGTCGGGCAGGATGCAGCCCGCGGGTCCGGCATCGGCCGGGGCCGGGGGCCGTTCGCATGCACCGCGAGACGCATAGGGTTGCGTGGGGCAGGACGAACTGCTGAAGAAGGTCACCCGATCGCAGCCGCAGAAGGGCGCGAGGTCGTCCGTGCAGGGACGCCCGAGGCTCGGCTGGCAGGTCCAGGGGATGGCGCAGCCCTCACCGCCGAGGCACTCCGACCCAGGCTCACAGTCCGCCGGGCGGGTGCAGGCGCGGGGCACATCGGTCACGACGGGGCGGTCGACGACGGGGCGGTCGAGGACGGGCGTCGTATCGGTCGTCGGAGACACGTCGGCAGCGCCGCCATCCGTCTCGGGATTGGTCTGGATCACCACCGATCCGCAGCCCGCGAGGGCGGTCACGAAGGTCAATGCCAGGGAGATATTAAGGATTCTCATGGAACACCTCTGGTGGTGTGCCCGTGGGGCCCGCAGGTGGGCCACGCTGACACAGGATTCCGCGTTTTTGCGGGTGATGTCGGGGAGTTAACAAAGTCCGTGCCAACGACGTGAGCGCGGGTCGAAGGCCGTGAACGACTACGGCAGGGTGCTGAGGTCGAGGCCGCCGGGATACATGTACGAAGTATAGGCCGCGACGCCGAGCACCTTGAGGCCGAAGCCCGCGGTGCCCGCCGTGGCGATGGTGTGCGACCCGGCGGCGACGGCCTGACGCCAGACGTTCCAGGTGGTTCCGGCGATGGGGGTGCCGGTGCCGGCGAGAGCGATGCCATCCAACAAGATGGAGGCGCCGCGGGCCCCGGTGACGTTGATGAAGTTGGAAGTGTAGGTCGCCGGGACGACGAAGTTGTAGTCGTGTCGGTATTGCGCAGTCGGCACTTCCAGAACAAACGCCGGGTCGCCGACGCCCGGGGTCACGCCCTGTCCGACCATGTATTGCCCGACCATGAACGGCTGGGTGCCCGTGACCTCGAAGTCCGCCGTCGTCTGAAACTCGACGAACTGCCCGCGATTGAGCACCACCGGGGCCCGCACCGCCGGGACGAAGGTGAGCGTGTTGCTGTTCTGGGCGGAGATGATGCGGGCGAAGTAGCTCTCGGAGACGCCGCGGTCCTGCACCTGGGAGACGACCACGTCGCGGCCCCAGGTCTCGACCGGAAACATCTGCTCCTCGAGGTGATCGCACGCCCCGATGGTGCAGCCGCCCGGCGAGATGAACGTGCAGTCCACGCCCGCAAATACCGCTACCTGGTGGTTGGCGCTGATGATCGTTCCGGTCAGGTCTTGCGTCCCGCAGGAGATCGCCCCGCTGCTGGTCGAGACGAGTTCGACGACGTCGCCGCGGTTCAGCGTGTACGTCGTAGTCGCGCCGGCGGCGGCCGCGGAGACGCCTGCCCCGGCGGTGATCGCGCTCGAGAGAGTGACCGTCACGGTCGTGGGGAATGGGTCCGTACCCACGATCGCGACGAACGATCCGTCTGTGTAGAACGCGTTGTGCGTGAGTGCGATGTAGCTGCCCGTGAGCGCTGTCGTGGGCAACAGGAGCGACGCATCGTTGGTGTACGAATAGTCGATGCCGACCCGAAACTCGAGCGGGTTGAACTCATAGGCACTCACCGGTGCAGTGGTGCTGATCCGGTATGCGCCGTTGGTGGCCAGCGCGGACCTCGCCGGGACATTGAGGGCGGCGTCTCCGGTGATCTGTGCGAGGGATTGCACCCACGGGAGAATACGCGTGACGGTGTTGTTTGCCGGGACGGTGAACATGAGCGGAGTGGTGAGCGCGCCGCCGCTGACGGTGACGGTGACGGTGGTGCTGTTCGGGTTGCCGATTGCGACGGCGAAGTCGAACACTCCACTCTTCAGACGGCTGTTTGCGCTCGTCACGGCCCAGAACTCGGTGCCGAGATAGGAGTTCGAAGTCACCGTGACGAGCACCGAGCAAGACGACGTTCGTCCCATGCTGTCGGTGGTGGTGAATCGCAGGGTGTAGACGCCGGCGCTGGTCGCGCTGAACGACGTCGGGTTCGCGGTCGATGAGGTGAGGGTGTAGATCGCGCCGGAGGGCGCGGAGATCACTGACCACCCGTACGACACGATCGTCGCGGGCGACACCGCGACCGCGCTGCCCAGCAGCGACACCGGGACGCCGCTGCGCGTGGTCACGGGAGCCGGGCACATCGCGCTCGGATTGCAGTTGGGCAGCATGCCCGCGCACAGGTGATCGAGCCCGTCGCACTGCGACAACCCCGGACCAACCTCTCCAGCGCAGGTGGTGCCCCAGGTCGAACCGCCGCCGGAGCGCCCGACGCATGTCTGCGTGCCCGTGCGGCAGGTGCCGACGCCGGCGGTTCCGGCGGGGCCGGTGTAGCAAGCGCGCGTGGCTCCCGGAGCGCAGGGGCAGTCGGCGGGATAGTTGCCGCCGCAAGCGTGGTCGAGGCCGTCGCAGGTGATCGCCGAGGGGTACACCTCGCCTACGCACGAACTCCACGCGCTACCGACTCCACCGGCGCCCGAGATGCAGTTCTGGACGCCCGCGCGGCACAGCCCGATTCCGGCGGTGCCGGCCGGTCCGCTGTAACAACTGCGCATCGTGCCGGGCGTGCATGCGCACCCGGTGTTCGGCATGCCGTCGCAGAGGTGGTCCATGCCATCGCAGACCTCCGGGCCCGGAAGCACCTGGCCGATGCAGGGCCCCCAGCCGGGGCCCGTCGCGCCGCTGACGCACGCCTGCTGTCCCGCCCGACACAACCCGACGCCCGCGCTGCCAGACGGACCCGAATAACAGAGCCGCGTCGCACCAGGAACGCAGACGCAACCCGCGTACGGCTGCCCATCGCATCTGCGGTCGATGCCGTCGCATGTGTTCGCGGCAGGAATCACGTCGCCGGTGCATGGCCCCCAGGCGCTCCCTACGCCGCCGGGCCCCGCTACGCAGCTCTGCGTGCCTTCGCGACACAGTCCGACGCCCACCGTCCCGCTCGGGCCGTCGTAGCAACTCTGCATCGCGCCCGGAACGCACGCGCATCCCGTGTTGGGCGCGCCGTTGCAGAGATGGTCGATGCCGTCGCACACCGCGGGGCCGGGTAGAACCTGACCCGTGCACGCCCCCCAGGAGACGCCGTCCGCGCTGCAGGTCTGTGTTCCGGCGCGGCAGACGCCGACCCCGGAGGTGCCCATCGGGCCGTCGTAACAAGTGCGGGTCGAACCCCCGATGCAGGTGCAGCCGGCGCTCGGTGCGCCGTCGCAGAGGCGATCGACGCCGTCGCAGCGATCTGCGGTCGGGCGCACCTCGCCGGTGCACGGCCCCCAGGAGCTGCCGACGCCGCCAGGGCCGCCGATGCACGACTGCGAGCCGTTGTGGCAGAGACCGACGCCCTCGGTGCCGCTCGGGCCGGTGTAGCAGAAACGCGTGGCGCTCGGAACGCACGCGCACCCGGTGTTGGGCGCGCCGTTGCAGAGGTGATCGAGGCCATCACAGACCCCCGGACCGGGCACGACCTCGCCGGTGCACGCCCCCCATGCGGTGGTTGTTCCCGTGGTCACGCAACGCTGCATTCCTGCGTGGCAGAGGCCGATTCCCTCGGTGCCCAGCGGGCCGTCGTAGCAGCCGCGGGTCGTCCCGGGCGGGCACGCGCAGCCGACGTCGGGCATCCGGTTGCACATGCGATCGATGCCGTCGCACTGGTTTGCCGCGGGAAGCTGTTGCCCGATGCAAGTCCCCCAGGACGCGACGCCCGCGGTCACGGTGCACGATTGCATCCCCGCGTGGCAGAGCCCGACGCCGTCTGTCGTCGCGGGTCCGTCGTAGCAGCGTCGCGCCGTCCCCGGCATGCACGCGCAGCCCGCGAACGGCATCCCCGTGCACGCGTGATCGGTGCCGTCGCACAGAGGAGCCTGCGGGAGCGTCTGGCCCGTGCACGGTCCCCACCCGGTGCCGCCATCGGAGGCAGCGCGGCACATCTGGCGGCCGTCTGCGCAGAGGCCCACGTTGCGGCTGGCGCTCGGGCCGTCATAGCAGGGGCGCAGATCTCCTGTGCGACACATGCAGCCCTCGTCGATGACGCCGTCGCAGAGGAAGTCACGCAGTCCGCCGCAGACGACCGGCATCGGGCGGCCGGCGCCCACGCAGACGCCGTTGTAGGCGCCGAACTCACCCACGCCCACGCACGTCTGCACGCCCCAGGCGCACACGCCGACGCCCGCTTGCGATGGGCAGCCGCCGTAGCAGCGCGCTCGGTCGGTGCCCGGAATACAGACGCAACGCTCGTCTACGAGTCCGTTGCAGTTGTCGTCGAGACCATTGCCGCAGACCTCGGTGGCGCCGCACGCCGCGCGGCCGTCGGCAAAGGCCGGACAGCTCGCCATGCCGCCGTCCGAAAGCATCATCGAGCCGTCGGTGGTGGTGCCCATCGAGCCATCGGGGTTCCAGAGGGCGCCATCGGGGAGGAGCACCGCGCCGTCGGGCAGGAGCACCGCGCCATCGGGGATGGCGGTCGTCGCGTCGGGGGACCACAAGGCGCCGTCAGGGAGGAGCACCGCGCCGTCGGGGAGGAGCACCGCGCCATCGGGAATGACGCGGGCGGCGTCCATTCCGGTGGCCGTGGCGTCGGGGTTCCAGAGGGCGCCGTCGGGGAGGAGCACCGCGCCGTCGGGCAGCACCGTGGCGCCATCAGGAATGACGCGCACGGCATCCATCGCGCTGTATCCGTCTGCGCCGACCACGGAACTGTCCCCGCGATTGCCGTCGATCGCATCGACCTCCCCGATGTCGTGGCCGCTACATGAGTAGACCCCGACGAGGCAGACGAGCGTGAGGGCCCGCGTAAACAAGCGCATCTGACTTCTCCGGCGCGCCGCGAAGCACGGCGACGACTCAACTCGTAGACGCTAACACACCGTCCGCGACCGCCGCCGCGCGACATCGGCTGAAGGTTCGATGGTTCACAATCGTTTGTGGGGAGAAGTCCGGTATCGTGCGCGAATGCGACTCGCGTTGCGGCGTGCCTGGTTGACGATTCTCTGCGTGTTGGTCCTGGTGGAGACGAGCGCTTGCGACGTTGGGGTGCTCGTTCACGACATTCCCGACGCGAGCACCGACGGGTCCGCGGCAGTGAGCTTCGATGCACTCAATGATGTGATCTCCATCACGGATGTGATTCGAGACCGTGGTCCGTTGCTCTGCGTGGTCGACGATGACTGCGCCGGTCACGCCGAAGGGACGCACTGCGAGCGCGCCACCGGGCAGTGTCGCGAGTGCTCACCTGCACCCAATTCCTGCGGTCCACGGGCCTACTGTGATGCGATGTTTCACTGCGTTTCCGGCTGCCAGAGCGACCCAGACTGCGCAGGCGGACCGCCGCGTGACGGCGGCATCGTAGCCGACGGCGGCGTCACGACCGCGCGCTGCGACCTCCCCCGTCACGCGTGCGTCGAGTGCCTCGGCGACCCCGACTGTCCCGGCGCGCTGGTGTGTCAGGACAACCGTTGTCGGATGGGTTGCAGTGACATGCGCCCGTGCCCGAGCGGGAGCGACTGCTGCGGTGGCGCTTGCTTCGATCTGCTCGCGGACAACGCGCACTGCGGCAGCTGCGCCCACGCGTGTGAGACGGGCGAGACCTGCTGTGGAGGCGTTTGCTTCAATGTCGCGACGGACGCGCGGCACTGCGGATCGTGCTCGACACGGTGCTCTCTCCCCAACGCCTCGGCCGCCTGTCGGGCGGGAAGTTGCGTTCCGGACGTCTGCACGCCGGGGCGCGGCGACTGCGACGGAGATGCGACCAACGGCTGCGAGACCGATGTCACCCGCGATCCGGCCCACTGCGGCACCTGCGCGACGCTCTGCCCGACCGGCACCCACACCACCGCATCCTGCACCTCGGGAATCTGCTCATCGACGTGCGCAATCGGGTTTCAGCACTGTTCCAGCAATCCCCTCGATGGCTGCGAATCGAGCGTGGCGAGCGACCTCAACCACTGCGGTCGCTGCGGCCACGTTTGCACCAGCGAGCACGCCTCCGGCGCGTGCACCGGCGGGCGGTGCACGATCGCGAGCTGTAACCCGGGCTTCCGTGACTGCGACAGCCTCGCAGACAACGGCTGCGAGTCGGATACGACCGGCGATGCGTACAACTGCGGGGCGTGCTTCCGCGTCTGTCCTACCGGTCCGTTTTCGACGCCGTTGTGCGCCGCGGGAACCTGCTCGGTGCGCTGCAACGCCGGCTTCGGCGACTGCGACGCCGCGCCCGGCAACGGCTGCGAATCGGACTTTTCCTCCGACCTGAACCACTGTGGTTCATGCAGTACCGTGTGCCCGCGCCCGGCGAACGCCTTCGCGACGTGCGTCGATCGCACCTGCGGCTATACGTGCAACGTCGGAATGCGCGACTGCGACGAGCGCGCGAGCAACGGGTGCGAGGTCAACGCGCAGGCCGACGTGAACAACTGCGGCGGCTGCGGGGCGGTTTGCGCGCCCGCGCACGCCTCGCCCACGTGCACGACGAGCGGCTGCGGCATCCGCTCTTGCGATGCGGGGTTTGCCAACTGCAACGGCCTCGTCGCCGATGGTTGCGAGACCAGCACCACGGCCGATTCGGCCAACTGCGGCGGGTGCTTCAACTCCTGCCCGAGCGCGCCCTTCGCGACGGCGACCTGCGGGGCCGGAGCGTGCGGCATCGCGTGCATCGCCGGGCACGCGGACTGCGACGGCATCCGGGCCAACGGTTGCGAGGTAGCGCTCGCCAGCAACGCCGCGCACTGCGGCTCCTGCGCGACGGTCTGCCCCGCGCGAGCAGGCGCTTCGGCCGTCTGCGCGGGGTCGGTGTGTGGGTTCAGTTGTGCGAGCGGGTTCAGTAACTGTAACGGCGTCGCCGGGGACGGGTGCGAGACCAACCTGCTGACGAGCGCTGCCAACTGCGGGGCGTGCGGCGACGCTTGTGTGACGCCGCGGGCGACGGCGGTGTGCGCGTCCGGAGGCTGCCAGGTCGGGAGCTGCAACGCCGGATATGCGAACTGCGACGGCGCTTCGGATAACGGCTGCGAGACGCCGACCACCGCGGATGTACTCAACTGTGGCGCCTGTCTGCGGGTCTGTCTGAGCGGCGCCAACGCGACGCCGCGCTGCGCCGCCGGTAGCTGTTCGATCACGTGCGCGACGGGTTACGGGGACTGCAACGCGCTCCCGGCGGACGGGTGCGAGACGAGCTTCACCAGCGATCCGTTGCACTGCGGCTCGTGTGCGACGATCTGCCCGACGCGGCCCAACACGGTGCCAACGTGCACTGCGAGCGCGTGCGGGTTTATTTGCCAGCCGGCGTTTGTCGATTGCAACACGACCGCGGCCGATGGTTGTGAAATCAACGTTCGCACCAACATCAACAACTGTGGCTCTTGCGGGACGGTGTGCTCGGCCCCGGGGGCGACGGCGGCGTGTTCTTCGGGCAACTGCGTGATCGCGGCGTGCTCCGCGGGCTATTCCGACTGCAATGGCATCTACAGCGATGGCTGCGAGACGCACACTGCCATCGATAGCTCGAACTGCGGCGCCTGCGGCACGGTCTGCAGCGGTGGAACGATCTGCGTTTCAGGCGCTTGCGCGCTGGTGAACCCGTTTCCGAGCACCGGGGCGGAGGGCGCTTTCAATCCAGTGGTCAATACCGTGATTGTGGCGGCCATTCATCACTACACGACCATCAATATCCCGCTCGGGGTGACCGTCACGACCAACGGCGACGGGGTCCTCGATCTGCGCACCACGGGCGACATCACCGTAGCCGGAACCATCGACGTCACTGGCGGCGCGGGCGGGGCCGGCTCGCGGGTCACCGGCGGCGGCGGCGGCGGCGCGACGGGCTCGCGGACCACCGGCACGACCGGCACCCCGGGCGTGGCGGGCCTCGGCGGAAGGAGCCCCGCGGGCGCTGCTTCGACCGGGTGCGTGCGCAACTCCCCAGGCGGCGGATTCGGCGGCGGCGCCGGATCGTATGGGGTCTCGACCCTCGGCGGCGGCGGCGGCGGCGGGCCCGGCGGCGGCGGCGGTGGGCTGATCGGCGGCGCGTGCAACGGCGGGGTCGGCGGCGGCGGTGCTTCCGCGGGTGCCGGCGGCCAGGCGGGCGGAGCGCCGTATGACGGAGCACCCGGGCAGAGCGGGTTTGACGTGTGCGGCGGGCTCGCAGCGGGAGGCGGCGGCGCGAGCATCGGGGCGGCGGCGGTCAGCGACCTCGGGATGGCGACGACGTTTGTTCCGGGCAGCGGCGGCGGCGGGGGCAGCGCGTCGTATGGGACGGGGCTCTCGGCTGCGGAGGGTGGCGGCGGCGGTGGCGGCGGGGCGCTGCGGCTCTCGTCGCCAACGCGAATCACCGTGAGCGGAACGCTTCGCGCGGACGGCGGCGTCGGTGGCAACGGGAGCGACGGCAACACGACATGCTTCGCTGCGGAGGGCGGTGCCGGCGGCGGCGGCGGCTCCGGGGGGGCGATCTACCTCGCATCGCCGATTGTTACCGTCACCGGGACGGCCAACGCGGTCGGCGGCAGCGGTGGGACGCGCGGCGCCAACGTGTCCGGCGGCGACGGCGGGCGCGGTGGCCTCGGGCGCATCCGATTCTCGGTGAGCCCGGCGACGTGCACGGTGTCCGGTGCGTTCAATCCGCCGCTGCGAAGCGGGTGCGCGGTCACGAACTCGGCGGGTTTTGCTTACATCGCGGGCTATCCCCGCTAGCACGATGGTCGAGCGGGCGACGTTCGGACCTCGGACGCGACGGAGGAGTTGAGGCATGCGACGCAGGCTGAAGATCGCGGCGGCTGTGATGATCGGGACCGTCCTGGGCGGCAGCGTGGCCGATGCGCAGACATCGACGGCATTCGAGCGCAACATCGATATCCAGCGATTTCGTGTCGCGCCCGGTCCGGGAAACTTCCTCACGGTCGATGGCGCTCGCGTCCACGGGCACATGGCCTTTTCCGTCGGGGCGTTTGCCAGTTACGCCTATCACCCGCTGACGATCTATGGTGCCGATTGCCCGAACGCTGGCAATGACGACAACTGCAGTGTCGGCGCGGTGCGCTCGAGGCCCGTCGAGCACCTCGGGACGCTCAACCTCCTGGCGTCACTCACGCTTTTCAATCGGCTGCAGATCGGCATTGATCTGCCGCTTTCCGTGGAGTCGGGCAATCAAGTGGCACCCGACGGAAACACCGACGGGCGCACGGAGAACGGCGCCGCGATCGCGGACCCACGGCTGCTCTTGAAGGCACGGATTCTTGGGGAAGGACGGGAGGGTGCTGCGCTGGCGGTGTCGCTCTACGGGCAGTTTCCGACGGGGCGCTGGATATCGAATCACTCGTTTCTCGGTGACACGACTTTCTCCATGGGGGCCCGGCTGATTGGGGAGTACCGCCGCGGGCGTCTGGCAGGCGCAGTCAACGCCGGCGTGGTGATTCGCCCAGCGGGCGCAGCGCAGATCTTCTCCATGGCCGTCGGCGATCGGATCACCTTCGGGCTCGCCGGTAGCTACGAGTTGACGCCGCGCATCGCCGTGGTGGCAGAGATGTTCGGGGGCGCGGAGTTGGCTTCGTCGGCCGCGCAGCAGCAGATGTCGCTCGAGGTCGATGCTGCGGCGCGATATCGTCTGGGCGACGTCACCGTCTCGCTCGGTGCGGGCGCGGGTCTGGTGCGCGGACTCGACTCGCCGCCGTTGCGGGTCTTCCTCGGCGCGATGTACTCGCCCCATCACGCGGACACGGACCACGACGGGGTCTACGACGAAAACGATCGGTGTGCGGGCGAAGCCGAAGATCGCGATGGCTTCGAGGACGCCGACGGGTGCGCGGATCCGGACAACGACGGTGATGGAATCAACGACGAGGCCGATCGTTGCCCCAACGAACCCGAGGACCGCGACAACTTCCAGGACGCCGACGGCTGCCCCGATCCGGACAACGATGGCGACCACGTTCCTGACGGATTCGACGCCTGTCCGCTGCAGCCCGAGGACCTCGACGGCGACCACGACCAGGACGGCTGCCCCGACGACGACCGCGATCGTGACGGCATCGCCGACGCGCTCGATCGGTGCCCCACGGACGCGGAAGACACCGACGGATTCCAGGACGAGGACGGTTGCCCGGATCCCGACAACGACGGCGATGGCGTCGCCGATGTCGAAGATCAGTGCAGCGAACAGTCCGAGACGCGCAACGGCTACCTGGACGAAGATGGTTGCCCCGACGCAACCCCGGATCGTGACCAGGACGGTGTCGCCGACGACCGCGATCAGTGCCCGGACGGGCCGGAGACATACGACGGCGTGACCGACGAAGACGGCTGCCCGGAGGGTGGACCGAACCTGGTGCAGTTCGACGGCCAGGTGCTGCGCCCGCTGCAACCGGTGAACTTCCAGCCGAACGGCGATCGCATCGTGCACTCGGCCAGCTTTCGCGTGCTCGACGCGGTGATCGCCGTGCTGCGCGCGCACCCCGAGATCGCGCGGGTGGACGTTCAGGGGCACACCGATCATGCCGGCAATGCGGTCGCGAACCGTGAGCTCTCGCGGCGTCGGGCGTCCGCGGTCCGGGCGTACCTGATCGCCCATGGCATCGATGCGGCGCGGCTCGACGCGCACGGTTTTGGGCCTGATCGCCCGCTCGAGCCCAACACGACGCCGCTCGCCCGCGCGCGCAATCGTCGCGTGGAGTTTCACCTCGGCGGCAGCGCTTCCAGCCCAGAACCAGCGACTCCCGCAGTGACTCCCGTGGTGACTCCCGTGGTGACTCCCGCCGAAACGCCCGCGCCGCGCCGCCACGGCCACCATCGGCGTCGGTAGCTCAGCCCGTCTCGACCTCGATGGGGGCGAGCGTCTGGCCCGCGATCTGGTAGCGCCGCAGCGATCCCGAATCTTCGACCACCGCGGCCGCTCCGAAGATGTGCGCGATGAGTTCGCCCTCGAAGCGGTCGTCGCGCCGCTCGTGCAGGTGGCCGTGCAGTACGTACGTCTGTTTCAGCGCACGCAGCACCGGCCGCATCGTCGCGTGGTCGAGCAGCCCATCGAACCAGTGCCATCCCGCGCGGTGCACCCTCGTCGGCGGGTGGTGCTGTGCGATCACCGCGGCCACGCCGCGCCGCGCCGCGATCTGCACGGCGATTCCGATGGCCCGGCGCTCGGGCGTCGAGACCTCCCCCGCGGAGCGCCACCAGCGCTGCACCCGCGTGGTGGACACGGGCGCCAGAACCACGTCGGCTAGCTCGACCACCGTCCCCGGCGCGCTGGTGCGGGCATACGCGCTCAACGGTCCGTCCAGGGCGTCCGTCCAGGCGTGGGGGTGGGCGTACACGTCGTGGTTGCCTGGGAGAAGCGTCACCCGCGCCGGGTCGATACCCGCCTCGTCGAGCACCGCCGCGACCGCCTCGAACTGCGCGACGGTGCCTTCCTCCGTGAGGTCGCCGGTCACGACGAGGTGGTCGAAGCCGAGCGTCGTTGCCCCTCGCAACGCTTCCGCGAACGATCGTCGGCGCTCGCCCTCGTCGATGGCGCGCCCGAGGTTGAGGAAGCCCCGTCGCGCCGCCGCAGTGAAGCCTGCGGGACGGCGCGCGTCGGCTTCGACCAGATGCACATCAGTGAGGTGTGCGATGACGCTCAAGGGCCCTTTACTGACGCTGTGTGGTGTCGATGAACGCGCGCGTCGAGGTCGGCGTCCGCCTACGGGCTCGCACGCGGAATGATGCAACCCCGCAGCGGCGGCGGGGAATGTTCGGAGATGCGATAGAAACCCGGCGCGGAGGTGATCGGCCCGATGGCGTCCGCGAAGTATGTGCAGAGGCCGTACCCGAGGGACATCACCACCAGCGGCAGCCATCCGAGTGAACGTTGGTTTTTCGCGGCCATGACGAGCCGCGGAAGCTAGCCCACGACGGCGCGGGCTGTCGATGAAGAGGGATGAGAGGAGCGGAGGGGACGAGCGCGCCGTCAGTGCGTCGGGCGGCGTCGGCTGCCGCTGTCGCGAATCTCCCCGGGGTCGGCGGTGGCCGCGGATCGGGTCATGGTGTTTTCCGGCTGCGCGGGGTCGACGATGACGAACTCCACCCGACGGTTGCGCGCGCGGCCCACGACGGTCTGGTTGGAGGTGATCGACTGCTCTGGGCCGAAGCCCTGCGCTTCCATGCGGGTCGCGTCGATGCCGTGCTCGGTGAGCCAGCGCATCACGGAGATGGCGCGGCGGTTGGAGAGATCAACGTTGTGATCGTGGTCGCCGCGGTCGTCGGTGTGGCCGCCGATGCGAATGCGCCGGATGAACCCCGAGGCCCGCAGTACGTCCGCGACGCGCGAGAGAATCGGGAAGCTCTGCGGCTTGATGCTGTCCCGGTCGGTGTCGAAGAACACAGGATTCAGGATGTTGATGCGTCCGCTGTCCGTCACGACGCCGCCCAGAGGGCAGCCGTTGCGGGCGGGAATCTCCGACGCGGCGCCCGGCACGTCCGGGCAGGCGTCCGTCGCGTCAGGAACCGTATCGTGGTCGCGGTCGGCCAGCGGGCACCCCACGCGCGCCGGGTCGGGAAACGGCCCGCGGTGCAGGTCGGGGCAGACGTCCGTGTGGTCGAGGACGGTGTCGTGGTCGCGGTCGCCGTCCGGGCAGCCGCGGCGATCGGGGTCGGGGTGCTCGCCCATCGGAATCGTCAAGCACTGGTCATCGGGGTCGAAAACCCCGTCGCCGTCGCTGTCCGCGAGGGGGCAACCGCGACGCGCGGGGTCGGGGTGCTCGCCCTGCGGAACGTTCATGCAGAGGTCGTCGAGGTCGAAGACGCTGTCGCCGTCGGTGTCGATCTGCGGGCAGCCGCGGCGGGTCGGGTCGGGGTGCGTGCCTTGCGGGGTGTCCGGGCAGACGTCGTCGCGGTCGAGGACGCTGTCGTGGTCGCGGTCGCTGGGTTCTGCGGGCAGCGCGCGGGTGACCGGTGCATACGCGACGGAGAGGAGTCCGCGGCCGGCGGGGATGCCATACCCGCGCTCGAGGCCGACGCCGCCGCCGAGGCCCACGAGGATGGTGTCGGAGACGAGGTAGTGCGCGCCGAGCATGACCTCCGCGCCCCACTGGCCGGTCTGGAAGGCAGCGCTTCCCTGGCCGCGGCCGCTCGGTAGATCGCGCACCGCGGAGAAGACGTACGCTTCCGGGCCGATGGTGAGGTTGTCGTCGAGGGCGACGAAGCCGAGGGCCGCGTTGAAGCGCACCTCGTTGCCGATCGCCAGGTTGACCGCGTCGATGTTGCTCCGCACCTGAAACCCCGCGCCCGCAGACCAGCGCACGATGCTGGCGCGACCGGCGACGGTGATTCGCGGCTCGACGCGCACGGACTCGTCGCCCGTGTTGTTGCTGCGCGAGCCGACCGGGGCCCAGAGGTTGGCGCCCACGTGGAGGGAGATCGCGTCGCGGTCGGAGTGGCCGACGATGCGAAAGCGCGCTGCAAGCCGTAGGTCGCCGACGCCCGCGGCGGCAGCGGGACCGAGCGAACTGGTGCCCGCTGGGGAGGAGGTTCCGGATTGTACGAAGGACACGGGGAGCGAGACGCCGAGGCCCACCCGGTCGAGGAAGGAAAACGCCACGCCGAGGTGGCCGACAAACTGCCCGGAGACGATGTTGGTGGTGGCAGAAGTGGTCGAGCCGTCCGCGGCCGCGAACTCCTGCCGCAGCACCAGTGGGTTGGCCGCGTAGTCGGCCACGAAGCCCACGGCAAACGACCGGGTAGACGAGTACCAGGGGTGCTCGGACATGAAGAAGACGTCACCCACGGTCGTGGGCTCGTAGCGGTTGAGAGCCCATCCCGAGACGGTCTGCGCCTGAGCGAGCGAGGGAAGAGCCATCCCCAGAAGAGCGACCACCCCTGCAAAATTTCGACGAGGCTTCAATGTCTTCACGAAGGTCGGTTCTCCTCTTGGCTAGCATGCGCGAGGCACTCTCTCGCCCACCACGTCAACGCTCTTACTTTAGTGAATTGCTCCCAATGATCGCAAGAGAACGGCTGAACGCGTGTCGAAGCCTTGACGGCCCGCGCGCGGGTCGCACACCGTAGCGCCCGACCCGCGGCAACCCACCGCCGCCGGGAAAAACCAACCATCCCATGCGCGTGATCCATGTGCTCCACAGCATGACCTTCGGCGGCGCCGAAGTGCTCGTGCACGACTTCCTCAAGGCCACGCGCGACCGCCTCTCGCAGACGGTGGTGTGCCTCGACGGCATCGGTCCGCTCGGCGAATCGCTGCGCACCGACGGCGTGCGCGTGGAGGTGCTCGGCCGCACGAGCGGGCTGCAGCCGAAGGTCGCCCTCGACCTCCACCGTCTCATCACCGACGTGCGCCCGGACGTCGTCTGCGCGCACCAGTACACCCCGTACTCCTACGCCGCGATGGCCCTCGCCCCGATGCGCCACAAGCCCGGCCTGGTCTTCGTCGAGCACGGGCGGCACTACCCCGATGTGCGTCGGCCGAAGCGCGTCCTCGCCAACAACCTCGTCTTCCTCCCGTACACCCGCCGCGTCGTCGCGGTGTGCGGGTACATCAAGCGCCTGCTCGTCGAGAACGAAGGCATCCCCGCATCGCGCATCGATGTCGTCTACAACGGCGTGGATCCGTCCCGCTTCGACCCCGCGCAGCGCGCAGCGCTCGACCCCGCCGGCGTCCGTGCCGCCCTCGGGATCAGCCCCGCCGCCCTGGTCGTCACCTGCGTCGCCCGCTTCCACCCGGTGAAGGATCACCCCACCCTCGTTCGGGCCTTCGCCGTCGCAGCGCGCGAGTTGCCCGACGCTCGCCTGCTCCTCGTGGGCGGTGGCGACGATGCCCCGCTGCGCGCCCTCGCGGCGGAGCTTGGCGTCGGCGATCGCGTGGTGTTTGCGGGCGTGCGCCGGGACATCCCTGCCGTGTATGCGGCGAGCGATCTCTTCGCGATGGCCTCGCTCTCCGAGGGCACCAGCGTGACGCTGCTCGAGGCGATGCTCTCCGAGCGCGCCGCCCTCGTTACGGACGTCGGCGGCAACCCCGAGATCGTGGCGCGTGGGATCACCGGCGAACTGGTCGCGCGGGGCGATCACGCTGCGATGGGGGCGGCCATGGTGGGCCTCCTGGGCGATGCTGCGCGGCGCACGCTTCTCGGCGCGGCGGGGCGTCGGCGGGTGCTCGAACGCTTCACCCAACAACGAATGCACGAAGGCTGGGTCGGGGCGCTGCAAGACGCCGCCGCACGCTGAGCCGTCGATCAGAAGGGACCTCCAAGTAACCCATGTGTGGCATCGCCGGGATCGTGAACCTCTCCGCCGCGCTCCCTGCTCCTTCGCGGGAGTTGGTGCGGGCCATGGTGCGGGCGATCCGTCACCGCGGACCTGATGAGTTTGGGTTGTACCGTGACGGCCGGGCGGCGCTCGGGCACGCGCGGCTCTCCATCGTGGACCTCGCCAGCGGACAGCAACCGCTCGCCAACGAGGACCACACCCGCTGGCTGGTCTTCAACGGCGAGGTGTTCAACTTCGTTGAGTTGCGGGCCGAGCTTGAGGCTGCGGGGCACGTCTTCCGCACGCACTCGGACACGGAGGTGATCGTTCACGCCTGGGAGCAGTGGGGCGTCGAGGCCTTCGCGCGCTTCAACGGCCAGTGGGCCATCGCGCTCTGGGACACCGTCTCCGAGGAGCTCATCCTTTGCCGCGACCGCGTCGGGGTGCGCCCGCTCTTCCTCCACGAGGGCGGCGGCCGGGTGCGCTTCGCCAGCGAGGTGAAGGCCCTCTTCGCCGACCCTGATGTCCCCCGCGCTCTCGACGTGCGCGGCATCGAGGAGACCTTCACGTTCTGGGCGTCGCGCGCGCCCACGACGGTGTTTGCGGACATCACTGAGCTGCCTCCCGGGGTGGTTCGGCGGTACACGAAATCCGGCGCGCGGCACGACCACGTGTACTGGCAGCCGGAGTACCCGCGGATGCAAGGCGACGGGGCGCGGGACGCCGATGGCTGCACGCTCGACGAGGCCGTCGCGGGGCTGCGCGACCGGCTGCACAAGGCCTCCGAGCTACGCATGCTGCGGGCCGACGTCCCGGTGGGCGCGTACCTCTCCGGCGGCATCGACAGCAGCTACGTGGCGTGGCTGGCACGAGACGCGGTGCGCGGGAGGTTTCACACGTTCTCGCTGCGCTTCGAAGACCCGGAGTACGACGAGACGCCGTACCAGCGGCTGATGGTCGAGCGGCTCCAGAGCGATCACTCCGAGGTGGTGGCGTCGCGTGCGGACATCGCACGGGTGTTTCCCGACGTGGTGGCGCACGCCGAGCGGCCGCTCCTGCGAACCGGGCCTGCGCCGCTCTTCCTGCTGTCCAGGCTGGTGCGCGAGCGGGGGCTGAAGGTGGTGCTGACGGGGGAAGGGTCCGACGAGATGCTCGGCGGATACGATCTCTTTCGCGAGGCGAAGGTGCGTCGCTTCTGGTCGCGGCAGCCGCAGTCCACGCTGCGTCCGAAGCTCTTCGATCGGCTGTACCCGTGGCTCGCGCGTTCGCCCGCGGCGGCCCGGGGGCTGGCGCTGCAGTTCTGGGCGCGGGGCATCGACAAACCCGACGATCCGACGTTTTCGCACGGGCCGCGGTGGTCGAGCGCGTCGGCGTTGCAGAGGTTGTTTTCGAGTGAGATGCGGGGGCGCATGACGGCGGACGCGCGCCCCGCGGCGGTGGCCTCGCTGGTGGCGGGGCTGCCGACGGATTTCCCCCGGTGGGATCCGCTCGCCCAGGCGCAGTACCTGGAGGTGGTGACGTTGCTCAACCCGTACATCCTGGCGTCGCAGGGTGATCGGATGTTGATGGCCAACTCCGTCGAGGGTCGTTTTCCGTTTCTCGACAAGGAGGTGATGGCGTTTGCCAACGCGATGCCGGCGCGGTTCAAACTGCGGGGGCTGGACGAGAAGCACGTGCTGAAGCGGGCGGCGGCGGGGGTGTTGCCGAAGGAGATTCTTGAGCGCCCGAAGCAGCCCTACCGGGCGCCGGATGCGGCGTGCTTCATCGGCGCCGATGCGCCGGAGTGGGTGCGGGCGCTCACTACCGAGCGGGCGCTGAAGAGCGTCGGGGTGTTCGACGCGGCGGCGGTGACGGCGCTGATGGAGAAAGCCCGGCGGGTGGCGGCGAAGGGCGGCGATGTGGGGTTCAGCAACGCGGACAACATGGCCGTGGTGGGGGTGCTCTCGACGCAGTTGCTTCACCAGCGGTTGATCGAGGAGACGCACGGCGGCGACGACGATGGGGTGCCGTTTCGTACGGAGGTTCATCGGGTGGCGTGAGGCGGGGGAGGGGGGGTAAGGCTCTGACATCCTGACACCGCCGATCGCAACGGCTTGTTTTCCCTACGAATGGAGCGTCAGGGCGGTGTCGATTCGAGGGAATCCGATTGGGCTTTCCGGCGGCGAGGCCGATGGAAAGTATCGGGGGACTCCTGAGGCATCCCCTCGTTTTTCATCGAGGAGCGTCGGTGTTTGCACGAGCCCCCTTCCCCGCTGCCGCGCGCCCTACCCCCACAAGTGGGGGCAGGGCTCCCACGTCTGCAGTGCAATCGCGAACCTGTCAGCACCCTGAGCCCTGCCCCCACTTGTGGGG
>CANJUR010000098.1 GCA_947477565.1 Deltaproteobacteria bacterium | reverse complement strand
GGAGGGGACGCCGACGAGCAACCCCGTCTGATGCTCGATCATCGGATCGCGAAGGCTGGCGGGCGGCACGCGCACATTGTTCCAGAAGCGCTGGGCCCCGATCAGGAGCTTTCGCGGAACGCTCGCGGCGGGCGCATCGAGCCGCTCGACCAGCATCGCCACGCTTTTGCGCAGTCGCGGAAGAAGCCGCGCATCGGGCAGGACAGCGTCGCCCCAGATCGTATCGACCAGGGCGCCGGGCTGGAAAGGGTCCAAGAACGTCGACATGGCCTAGAGCTCTACGCCAAAAGGCGATGCGATAAAAGCGCGCAGGAATCGCCGAGAAACAAGCCGGATCAGTGACTTGTGTGCCGAACGGATCCGCTCGCGGGGGCGGGGCTGGGGGTGGGGGCCCGCGTAGAGACGGTGAACCAAGGGTTCTGACGGTAGACCATGGTTTCCCCGCATCCCTGTTTAGGCGACGGGACGAAGGTGGTGGAAAGTCTGCGATGAAGTGATCGCAATGCGCCGAAAGCGCCCCGACCTGCGGGTGGCACTGCTCTGCGACAGCTCCTCGGAGATGTGCGATCTGCTGAACGCGCAGCTTCACGATGCGGCGCAGAAGCTCGGTTTCGCCGCGCAGCCCCGTCATCTGGAGAGCGCGACCGAGGGGTCGAAGCTGCTCGCTCGAACGTCACGAAGACGCCG
Organism: Deltaproteobacteria bacterium; assembly: GCA_947477565.1. GTDB lineage: Bacteria > Myxococcota_A > Polyangia > Polyangiales > SCUS01. The sequence continues at coordinate 18,812 of CANJUR010000098.1, read as the reverse complement.
AGCGAATCGCATCGGAGTTCGCTTCCTGGGACGTCCCCCGGGACACCAAAGGACACGTCGTGCCCGCAGTACGCAGCACGAACGTACCTGGCTCGCCACGCTGCGCGGATGCTCTGCGCGCAGGCCCTCGGTGGTGCGCGACGCTCTCGACGCTCCCTTACCGGCGGAAAAAGGGCTCCCGGTGGCTTTGCTGCGATCGACGGCGAGGATGGGTCAGCGACGCTCGCCGAGGGCGAAGGCGCGGTCGAAGGCGAAGCTGAAGTTCCACTGCCAGCGGGTGCCGCGGTAGATGAGGCCGACGGCGCGAACGTCGTCAAAGGTCTTCGCGGTGAAGGTGAGGCCCGCGGTGTTGACGTGGAGGTTGGTGTCCACCGGCGGCGCAAACGTCGCCCAGCGGTGTCCCACCTCGCTCGACCCGGAGAAGCGCTGCAGCCGAAACGCCCCGTCGCCGAGGTACTGGTCCGTAAACGCCGCTTCCGAGAGGTACCAGGCGTCGCCGCCAGCGTCGTGGTTGAGAACCGCGAAGCGGAGTTCGTTGGTGCCGTCGCCGACGAGGCTTCGGAGATCGACCTGCAGCGTACTGGTGGGCGCGTCGATACCAAACGCGTAGGGCCCCGCGCCGTCGAAGGGCGCGAACTGATCGCTCCGCCAGGCGAGCATCGCGTCGAAGGCCGCGGGTCCGGTGAGGTCGCCCACCCAGCTCACGAATTGCCCCTGCCGAAGGCCTGTCCAGCTGTTGAGATTGGGCGCGCCCACGCGCGTCGCACTCGGCAGCGCCGCGAGGCACCACCCGCCGTACATCGTGAGCGCGCTCGTCGGCGTCAGCATTTGGCTGCCCACAAACTCGCGCGCAAACAACGCCTGGCCGTCGGCCATGGAGAATGGAACGCAGAGGCGCGCGCCGCCGTCGAGCACCTGCGTGCGCCGGGTCGGATCGTAGCGCCCGTTGGGATCACCGCTGGCGAGCGGCGACGCCGGGAGGTCTGCCCCGCGAAACACGAAGAGCGCGCGGTCGCGGGTACCCGCGGGGTCCACGGTGAGGTCGTAGCGGCGGTCGTCGGCGTCCCCGTCGGCGTCGAGCGCGCGCACCACGAAGCGATAGAGCCCGAAGGCCCGCGGGGTGCCTGTGATTCGCGCGCGTCCGGTGCCATCGGGGCGAAGTTCGACGCCCGGCGGGAGTTGTCCGCCGAGCAGGGAGAGGGCCACCGCGCCGTCGCCGCCGAGGGCCGCGAGGCTCGCGTCGAGGGCGATGGACTCCTCGCCGTGCAGTGTTGCGGGCTGCAGCACCGGCCGCGCGAGCACCGGGTCGTAGGGCGCGCGCACCCCGCGCTGGGTCTCGCCCCAGGCGCAGTAGGCGTCCCACTTGGCGCTGTCCCGGCGCGTCTGCCCGACAAACTCCTTGGCGCCCCAGTAGCCCCAGAAGCTCCAGGTGCCGATGTCCATCCAGAGGCTCGGGGTGCGCCCGCCGGCGGCGCTCCAGAGGGCGTACTGCTCGCGGTAAAGCGCACCCATCTGAGGGCTGCGCTGGAAGTCGTACATGAAGTGCATGAAGTCGGTGCTGACCGGATCGCTCCAGTCGCCGTAGCCGAGCGGGAGCATGTGCTGGCCGCCCTCGTAGGCCACGAGCGGCATCGAGAACTCCCGCGCTACGCGTCCGCACTGCGTCCAGGTGTCGGCGCTCGCGTTGAGGTCGCGTCGCACGATCGCGGCGGTGTCGTCGTAGAGGGAGGCGGGCCACCGGCCGGGCGTCACCCCGAAAGCGAAGCGGTGAAAGATGTCGCCCTGCGTGCCGAGGCCAAAGTAGTTGGAAACCGCCAGAACCTCCGGGAGCGCAGGCTCCACTTCGCGCATCGACGCGATCACGTCGTGGTTGTAGCCGGGCACTGCGGAGAAGCCGCCGACGACGTTGACGAGGCGCGCATCGCCCTGGCCCTGGGCGCGCCACTCGGCCTCGAAGGTGCGAAGAAACCCCGCTTGCAGTTGCCCAGCGCCCCAGGCGATCTGCGCGAACGTGAGCGCCGCAGGGGCCACGCCGAAGTGCGTCGCTGCCCGTGACATGGCCTGCTGGCGCTGCGGGAGGTACGGGGGGGCGGAGTTCCAGATTTCGTTGGAGTATTCGGCCCATACGCGGAGGTCGGGGCGCAGCGTGCGGGCGATGAGCCGCGCGAGGTTGCGCACGAGATCGTCCGTGGCCGTGTGCGGCACCTGGATCCAGAGGTCGCGGCCGACGGCGTTGCAGAGCGCGATGGCCCACTCGTAGGGGTATCCGAGGCGCACGTGCACCGCCGGGACGGGGTGGCGTCCCCACTGCCGGTCGATCACCAGGACGCCCCGCACTGCGGCGTCGGCGTCTGTGCGGTCGCTCCAATTCGTGGGCGTTTCGTCGCTGATTCCGTTGATCGTGAACCACGTGAGAAAGCGCAGCACCGTCGCGTCCGGTGCCTGGCGCAAGTGCTCGAGGAAGGTCGGATGGAAGAGCGGTTCGGGCGCGCCGGGTGCGGGTTCGAGGCTCCCGGTGATCTGTCCCGGGCGGAGGTCTGAAGTGGCGGTGAGGGCGAGGCCGGCGCCGTCGGTGATGGGCGCCCAGAGGCGCAGGTCGCGCACCGGGTCCGCGGGGTCGCTCCGCGTGATGCGAACGACCTCGTACTTGAACGCCGTATCCATGACCACGACGAGCCGGTTGGGCGATGTGAGAAGCACGCGCAGTCCGCGGCCGTCGTTGATCGACGAGAGCAGACTCACGCTGCCCTGGCCGTTTCAGGTGAGCACGAAGACACCGTGCAGGAAGGTGGATGCGCGTGTCCCGGAGTCGGGATTGACGGCCTCGCCGGTGGAGTACCCGGCGTGAATCTGCACCTCGCGGCCGGTGGGAAGCGCGGTGGGCCAGCCATGTGCGTCCACGGTGACGGCGGCCGCGAGCGCGTCCGCCGCGGTGGGATCGATGGCGACGCCGGAGCCCCCGAGAATCCACGCGTCGCTCATGCGAAGCAGGTTGGCGAAGAGCCATGAGCGCCACGCGTCGTTGCCCACGTTGAGTTGCTGCGAGGGCAGCGCGGAGGCCGAGAGCGGACGCTCCCACGGGAGCACGACCGGGACATCGATTGCGATGGGGACATCGGGGACGTCGATCGCAATAGAGGCATCGGGGACGTCGATCGCGACGGGGACATCAGGGACATCGATCGCGACGGATACATCGGAGATATCGGGGACATCGATCGCGACGGATACATCGGAGACATCGATTACGATGGGGACATCGGGGACATCGATCGCGACGGGGACATCGGGGACATCGATCGCGACGGATACATCGGGGACATCGATCGCGACGGGGACATCGGGGACATCGGGGGAGGGGGCGTCGCCGGAGCCGCTGCAGGCCGTGAGGACCAGCGCGAAGGCGAGCGCGTGGCGGGCGGTCGGAGAGGTGCGAGGGGAGCCGTCGTGCATGGTGGGAGACGATCTATGGCACGCGGCGAGGGGCGTTTCTCGTCAGATGTTGGCGCCGTCGTCGGCTGCGTCGGTGGCGGATCGCAGGTCGCGCGCCACCTCGTGCGGTAGCGGAAACCACCGCAGCGATTCGTACTCCGCGGACAGCACGGGCGGCGTCTGCACGTCGTCCTGGGCGCGCGTCGCGGCCGTCTCGAACACCGCGCGCGCCTCGTCAAGGTACGTCCGCAGCGCCGACAGCGGCTCGGTCGCGTGGCGAGCGCGAAACTCCATCCGGCCGCCCGTGTAATGGACGTCGTGCAGGCGCATCGGGGCTACGGGACTCGTGCGTCGGTGGGTCCAGACGCCCGTCGCGACGTCGAAGCGGTAGTCCGGGAGGAGGCGCCATCCGTGCTCGGCCACGAGGAGCACCGCCTCCACGATGAACTCGAACACCTCCTCGGACAGGAAGTAGTTGAAGTTCACACGGAACCACCCGGGCTTGATGCTCGCGCAGCCGCGCTGCACCTCGGCGTAGTACCGCTCGGCGGTGGCCTCATCGATGTGGAAAAGCCGGTGGCCATAGGGCCCCGCGCACGAGCACCCGCCGCGCGACTGGATGCCGAAGAGGTCGTTGAGGAGTGCGACGACGAAGTTCCAGTGCAGGTAGCCGCGGCCGTGGCGCACGAGCATCGAGAGAATCGAGAGGCGCTCGAGGTCGGGGTTACCCAGGATGTTGAGCTTCGGGTGCGCTCCCCAGCGCGCGAGGGCCCGCCGCACAAACGACTCCTCCCGCGCACGAATCACCTCCGCCCCCACGGCGTCCTTCAGTTGAAACACCAGGCCCGCGCGAATCGACTCCAGAATCGCCGGCGTGCCGCCCTCTTCGCGGTGCTCGACGTCCGTGATGTACCCGTGCATCTCCGGCCCGACATAGAGCACCGTGCCCCCTGCGGGCACCACCGGCACCTCGTTGGTGAAGATCGCGCGAGAGGCCACAAGCACCCCTGGCGTCCCTGGTCCGCCGATGAATTTGTGCGGCGACAGAAAGACCGCGTCCTTGTGCGCGAGCGCGTCCCCCGCGGGGTGCATCTCGACGCTCACGTACGGTCCCGCCGCGGCGTAGTCCCAAAACGACAGCGCCCCGTGTTCGTGCAGCATCGTCGCGATGGCGCGGGTGTCGCTCAGGATGCCCGTGACGTTCGAAGCCGCGGAGAAAGAGCCGATCTTCAGCGGCCGGTGCGCGTACCGCAGGAGCCCCGCGCGGAGGTCTGCGAGGTCGATGCGCCCGTCGGCGTCCTCGTCGATGGTGACGACGTCGCAGATGGTCTCGCGCCAGCTCACCTCGTTGGCGTGGTGCTCGTACGGCCCGACAAACACCACCGGCCGCTCGTCCGCGGGGATGCGCTCGGTGAGCCCCCATCGGCGGTCGAGCGCGCGCGGAATGCACAGCCCCATCGCGCGCTGCAGCAGGCTGATCGCGCCGGTCGCGCCGGAGCCACAGAAGATCACCGCGTCGGACGCCACGGCGCCCACCGAGCGGGTGATGATCTCCCTCGCGTCTTCGCGAAAGCGCGAGGTTTGCAGTCCCGTGCGCGACGAGTCCGAGTGCGTGTTGGCGTAGAGCGGCATCGCGTGCTGCCGGAGAAAGTCCTCGAGAAACGTCAGCGAGCGCCCGGAGGCTGTGTAGTCCGCGTAGGTGACGCGGCGCAGCCCATAGGGGCCGTCGATGGCCTCATCGTCGCCGACCACCGAGGCGCGCACCAACTCGATCAGCGAGGACATCACCCGCACACCGTACCAGCGCGCGCGCCCACCGGGAGAGCCCGAAGCATCGCCGTGGTCGTGCGCTACAGCCCGACCATCAGGCGACGGGTCAGTTCCGTCACGCCCCCGCGGCCGTCGTCCACCACGAACCAGAAATCCACCGTCGCCGCGGTCGCCGGGGCGGTCCATTTCAGCTGCATATCCGACGTGACCTCCTCCGTCGGGTCGCCCCGCGCTGCCCCCTCCAGCGTCCCGCCGGTCGTGTAGAAATGCGTGGTGATCCGCTCCGGAATCGTCACGCCGCCGTCCGCGCCACCGGAGCTGTACATCTCCCGCGCGCCCGCACCGAGCTCCACCCGAATCGGATGCTGGCAGGTGCCGTTCGCGGGGCATGTCGGAACGGTCGGCGGCGGATCTTCGGGCCACAGGGCGCCGTCGAGCAGCACGCGCTCGACCGTGGGGTTGGCGTTGCGCTCGCGGGCGCTGATGCGCAGCGTGCGTGTCGCTTCGCGGTAGTCGCTCCCGCTGCAGTGCGCGGCGCCGTCGGCGTCGAGGGTGATCGCGCCGCCCGCGCACACCCCCACGCGAATCGCCACCGGGATCACCGGAAACGCCCCCGGGAACATCGGTGCCATCAGGTCGAATGCGTCGCTTTCGCCGCGCACCGCGAGGGCTGAGTCGCAGCGGAAGTTGTTCGGCGTCGTGGTCCCTGGGGTCGGTGGACAGGCGACCCAGCGGGTCGTGAGCGGCCGCCCCTGCGGATCGACGGCGACCACGCGGACGTGCGTCGTGACGCCCGGAGCGACCTCCGGCGGGTCGAGCGTGACGGCCAGTACGCGTAGCTCCGTGACCTTCCATGACGGCGGGAAGTCACTGCGGCACGCGAGGCACGCCACGGCGGCGGCGAAGGCGAGCGGTGCGCGCATCAGAAGTCCGTCCGTACGCCCAGGGAGGGCAGGATGGGGAGGCCGTTGGTGTACGCGATCTGCCGCGAGTCGAAGGAGTACGACACGCCCTCGACGTTGCTGTGGTTGTAGACATTTTGCACGTCGATGTAGAGGTCGAGGCTGACGCCGCGACCGAGCTGCCAGGTCTTGTCGACGCGCAGGTCGAGCTGGTGGAAGGTCGGTAATCGCGCGCCGTTGACCGGTCCGATGATGGGCACGAACGAGCTGGTGTCGGCGTTGAAGGTCGAGCCGAGCCGAGCCGTGTAGGGGTTGCCCGACACGAGCCGAAACCGCAGCCCGAGTTCCCATCCGCGACCGAGCCGGTAGTTGCCGATGACGGTCAGGATGTGCGTCTGGTCGAACTGGAAGAGAAGCCACGGATCCGCAGGCTCCTGGCGGCGTTCGCTGCGCATGAGGGTGTACGAGACCCACCCGAAGAAGCGCGCGGTGGGCCGGTGGCGGAGCATCACCTCGAGGCCATACGCGCGGCCGATGCCGTCGTTGACGTAAGGCAGCGTGGCGACGCCGAAGGCCGTACCGAGTGGGCGCACCACCTGGCTGTCGAAGGCTTTGTAGAATCCCTCGACGGAGGCCGTGATCACCGGGGAGAACGCGTGCTCGACGCCGAGGTCGTAGCTGATGACCCGCTGCGCCATGAGGTTGGGGTTGCCCACAGGAACACCCGGCTCCCGCACGTCGTTGGCGCTCAGTGACTCCTGGAATTGCGGCGGCTGCGTGAACACTCCGACGCCTCCACGGAGAAACCACCCGCGGCGCATCTCCGCGCGGAAGGTGACGCGGGGGGAGATCGTTCCCGAGCGGAGTTCGCCGAAGTAGTCCATGCGGAGCGACGGCACGAGCCTGAGCCACGGGGCGGCCTGGAGCTCGAGTTCGGCAAAGACCGCGGGGCGGAAGATGTCGATGCGCGTAGTGAAATCGATGATCGTGGAAGCACGGTTGCCCGGCGTGCGCTGCGGTGAAGGGCCCTGGTAGCCGATGTCCACGGGGCCGGACTGGAGATCGAGGCCTGCGTTGAGACGCGCGGTGCGCGCGAACTGCCACGCGAGGTTGAATCGCGAGCTCACCGTGAAGGCCTGCGTGCTGAAGCGCAGGTCGCGCGACGATCTGGCGTTGTCGGTGTAGCCCGGCGTGACACTGAGCTCCGTCGAGAGGCGCTCGCTCGCGCGGTGCCGCCACCGAAGCTGGAGCCGGTCGAAGTGCTGGCCGATGGAGAGACCCGTCGGGGCCGAGTCGCCCTGCCGCGTGAAGAGCAGGCGAAGCGTGTCGTCGGAGCCGAAGAAGAACGCGCGGAGATCGTCGCGCGGGGAAGGCCTCCACGACAGGATCGTCTGGTAGTCGTAGTAGACCGGCGCTGCCACGACGGCGACGTTGGTGTTGCCCGCGAGCGCCGCGCCGAGCACGGCGTCGACCCAGCTGCGGCGAGCAGCGAAGACGAGGGTGAGGTTGCGGGCGAGCGGGCCTTCGAGGAGGAAGCTGCCGTCGATGAGGTTGAGGTTGGCGTTGCCGCCCCAGCGGCGGCGCGTGGGCGTGCGCATCCCTGCGTCGATGATGCCGCCCTGGGCGCGGCCGTATCGCGCGGAGAAATTCCCGGGGTAGAAATCGAGGCGCTCGAGGAGGTCGGAGCTCACCACGCTGGTGAGTCCGCCGAAGTGATAGAGCAGCGGGATGTCCACGCCGTCGAGGAACACCTGCGTGTCCTGCGGCGCGCTCCCGCGCACGATGAGCAGCCCCGTTAGCGTGGGGGCACGCGCGAGGCCGGGGAGGTTCTGGATGGCGCGGAAGGCGTCTCCGCCGGTGCCTGGGATGCGCTGGATTTCACGGCGATCGAGCGTGATCAGGGTGGTCTCGCGGGGCGGCCGCCGAGCGCGGACGGTGACCTCCCCGGCCTCCGGCTCCGCGGGTGCGACCTCCGTCCGGCGAACCGTCTGCGCGCTCGCTCCGCTGCCCGCGAGAACCACCGCGCCCGCGACTCTCCACGCCCATCGCGGGGGCATCTCCGATCAGCCCCGCGTCCGGTGTCGGAAGCCCATCGGGGTGCTCAGTAGCTCAATCCGCCAGGACCTCACCCGCGAACCATAACAGCGCGCGAGCCTTCGCCGCGCCGGAAGCTTCAAGCGGAAATTGTTCGCGCGAGGGTCCCGTGTTCAAGGTGGTGGTGCAGGTACGTGGGACTCAGCCCGGGAGCGAGCACGCCGGGCGTCACCTCGCTCGACGGAAACATCTGCACGAAGTCCGGCGCGTGGGGCACCGGGTCCACAAGCAGCTTCTCCAGCGTCATGGAAGTGTACTGATCCGCGCCAGATTCAGGGGTGTTTGCATTGATGAGGACCTCGAGGCTGCCGAGGCGCGCCGCCGCGGCCACGCCCGCCACGCGGCTCGCGAGCGGCGACCAGTTGTCCGCGCAGGTGCCGTTCTCCGAGCAGCCCCACACCCCGCGGTCGGTCTTGAAGAAGAGCGTCTGGTTGCCCACCGTGTGCCCAGGCGTCCGCAGCAGCATGAGCCCGTCGCCCAGGGTCACATCGCGGTCGATCAGCGCGACCCGCTCGGTGCGCACGCCCGTCTTGCCGTCGGCCACGTACCAGGCCCGCTGCAGCGGGTGCAGCGCGTCCCACTCGTCCCATTCGATCTGCGGCGCGAGCAGCGTGGCGTTGGGGAAGCGCGGGTGCAGCCGACCGTCGGCGGTGCCCAGGAGCCCGCGGAGGTCCTGCGTGTGAAAGTGGTCGAAGGCCATGTAGTCGATGTCGTTGGGGCTCACTCCGAGGCGCGCGAGCTGTACTTCAAGGGGGTCGTAGGACTTCGCGATCCAGCGGGTGGCGGTCTCGCCGAAGCGCTCGATGAGCCGTGCGAAGTATGGCGTCGCCCTGGCGCGCGCGACGTCCGTCGGGTTGAAGAGCAGGGTCTTCAGCGCGCCCGTAGTGCGAAACTGCACCAGCAGCGCGCGGTGCGTGAGCGGGACAAACGGCGCCGGAGAGAGCGCCGCCGACCAGAACGCATACTTTGTCGGGTAAAGCAGCGTGGTGATCGGCAGCGAGCGGACGCTCACCACGGTACCCATGGCGGCGAAGCGGGCGCGCAGGGAGCGGGCCCCTTCGGTGATGGCGCGGAGGCGGCGGCCGTGACCGCGCACCCCCCAGGCGGCGTCGAGTTCGGACAACGGTTCAAACGGAAGATCGGCGTGCGTCAACATGGCGGAGGGGGAGTCTACGGCGCTCCGTGCCCACCCATGTGGATGGCAGTCCGCCGCCGTCGAGCATCGTGGCCGAAACTGCGCGTTGGCAACGAGGGTAGATGGGCCGCTTGCCGAGGCGGTGGGGTTGGAAGTACCTCTGTGCGGCCCGTGGGCACGTGATGTGGTCTAGATCAGGCGCCGTGGATTCACGGGGAGAACGTCTGATGGGCACATGGCTGATCTCCCAGGGCAATCAGGAGGTTTCATGATTCCATCTTGGTTGAGGCAGACACCCTGGCTGGTGTGCACTGCCCTCCTCGCTGCCTGTAGCAGCGATCCCCCCGTCAATACCGTCACTGACGTTCCCGTTGTCGAAGACACCGGAACCGATACCGACACTGGCACTGCCACTGGCACCGACACTGGCACCCCCACCGACACTGGCACCCCCACCGACGCCGGCACCCCCACCGACGCCGGCACCAAGACCGATACCGGCACCCCCACCGACGCCGGCACCACCGAAGATGTCGGCACCACCGAAGATGTCGGCGTCGATGCGGGCAACCCCTGCCTCACGGGCCAGATCCAGTGCGCGGGCATGTGCGTCGATCCGACGACCAGTGCCGCCCACTGCGGCATGTGCGGCACCGCCTGTGGCACGGGCCAGAGCTGTACCGCCGGCGCCTGCGTCTGCCCGACCGGCCGCACCGCCTGCGGAACCGGCGCTGCGGCGACCTGCCAGGAGACCCAGTCCGACCGCACCAACTGCGGCGCGTGCGGCAACGCCTGCGCCACGGGCCAGGCCTGCGTGGCCGGCGCCTGCGTGGTGGACTGCGTCGCCCCGAACACCCGCTGCGTCAACGGCACGACGATAACCTGCGCCGACACGCAGACCAGCGCGACCCACTGCGGCTCGTGCGGCATCGCCTGCCCGACCGGTCAGGTCTGCAATGCGGGTCGTTGCGGCTGCGCGGGCGGCCAACTCTCCTGCTCCGACATCTGTGTCGATGGGCAGACCAGCAACACCCACTGCGGCGACTGCGGCAACGCTTGCGTCGGCGGCTCGTCCTGCACCGCGGGACGCTGCGCCTGCCCCGGCACGCAGCAGCTTTGCGGCAGCGGCGCGGCCGCGACGTGCATCGACACCCAGGCCAACACCATGAACTGCGGCGCTTGCGGCAACACCTGCGCGGCTGGTCAGACCTGCGCCGCCGGCGTGTGCGTGTGCCCGACCGGGCAGACCGCGTGCGGCACCGGCGCCACCGCGACTTGCGTCGATCTCGCCTCCAGCGGCGGCAACTGCGGAACCTGCGGCAACACCTGCCCCACGGGCCAGGTCTGCACGACCGGTAGCTGCACATGCCCGGCGGGCCAGGCGCTCTGCGGCGGCGTCTGCGTTGCCACGTCCAGCAGCAACGCCAACTGCGGCTCCTGCGGTCGGGCCTGCGGCATGGCGCAGACCTGCGCGGGCGGCACCTGCACCTGCCCGGCGGGCCAGACGGCCTGCGGCGCGGCGTGCCTCGACACCCGCTCTGACAACGCCAACTGCGGCGCTTGCGGCATGTCCTGCACCGGCGGCCAGACCTGCATGTCCGGCGTCTGCGGCTGCCCGGCGGGCCAGACGGCCTGCGGCGGCGTCTGCGTGGATGTTCGCACCAGCAACGCCAACTGCGGCGCCTGCGGCACCGCGTGCCCGTCCGTCCAGACGTGCCAGGCCGGCGCGTGCAACTGCGCGGCGGGCCTGACCTTCTGCGGCGGCGCCTGCATCGACGCGCGCACCAGCAACACCAACTGCGGCATGTGCGGCCGCGTGTGCCCCGGCACCGCGCCCTGCACCGCAGGCGTCTGCACGGCCGGTCCGCCGCCGAACGACAACCGCAACGGCGCGATCGTCCTCAACACCAGCACCCCGACCGCCACCGTGGTGGTCAACACCTCCGCGGCGAACAACAGCACCTCCGGCGCGTGCCGCTGCACCTCGGGCTCGGGCGTCGGCACCGCCGGCGGCCACGACGTGTTCTATACGTTCACGCTGACCCAGCAGGAGATCGTCTACGCGGACACGACCTCTGCGACTGGCGTTGACACGGCGCTGTTCTTCCAGACCAGCACCGGGGCGAACATCACCAACACCCTCTCCGGCGGCGCGACCTGCAACGACGACGGCGGCATCGCGGGCTGCACCTTCACCAACACCCTCGACTCGCAGATCGCGGCGCTGCTCCCGGCCGGGACGTACTACCTCGTCCTCTCCGGCTGCGGCGCGGGCGGCGAGTCGTCGATCCGCTTTCAGCACCTCCCGGCCAACAACGTGCTCCAGCGCGTGGGCATCGTCCCGGGATCGACCTTCTCGACGTCGAACACCCTCGCGGGCGCGAGCGGCATCACCGGCGCGTGCTGCTCCACCGGCCCCGAGGTTACCTACTACGGTATCTCGTGCCCCAACGCGACGACGGTCCCGATGACCGCGGTGGGCCGTAGCAACGGCCTGACCAACCTCACCCTCGACCAGCGGAGCGCCGCGCGCGCCCCGGTGGCCGTCTGCGCCGCCAACGCCTCCTGCGGCGTCAACACGACCCTCAACACGACCCTCGCCGCGGGCGCCGGTCTCCACACCTTCTACGTGGACAGCTGCACCGCGGGCGGAACCTTCAGCCTCGGCGTGACCTTCGGCACCTGCGCCGCGGGCACGACGGTGTGCAACGGCACCTGCGTCACCACCGCGACGGACGCCAACCACTGCGGCGCCTGCGGCACGGTCTGCACCGGCGGCCGCACCTGCACCGGCGGCGCCTGCGGCTGCGCGGCGGGAACCACGTTCTGCGGCGGCACCTGCATCGCCACCACGGGCGACGTCAACAACTGCGGCGCGTGCGGCACCCGCTGCAACGCCAACCAGACCTGCACCGCGGGCACTTGCACCGCGGCGATCACGGGCCTGTCGTTCCGCATCGACACGCTCTCCACCGCGGGCTGCGCGACGATCGATCACAACGCGGTCACCGGCGACGACCGCGGCGGCATCGCCGTGTCGAACACCAACGTGTTCTACACGGGTGACAGCGCCACCGGCCGCTTCCCCCTCGGGACCCTCGCGGGCGGCATTAGCGTCGGCCGCGGCTACGACGGCCTGATCAGCAACCTTCGCACGGGCAAGGTCTACACCCTGGCCACGAGCGCGACGACGCCGATCCCGGCGTACTCCGGGACCCCGACGACCTACGTCGTCACGCACCTCATCGAGATCAACGGCGACACCGGCGGGCTCATCAGGACCGCCATCGCCCTCTCGGCGCAAATCTCGATCCGGAGCGGCAACGCCGGCATCTTCTCGGGCTACGACCGCATGGGCATCCACACGGGCGCGCGGTTCTTCCACATCTCTCCGACCGGCCTCGTGACCGACCTGGGCGCCATGCCCGCGCTGACGCACGTCGGCTGCGAGTCCTGGGCCTTCTGGGGGACGATGGAGTTCTTCGGCGGCCAGCTGTACGTGGACTACGTCTCCGACTCGACGACGGTCTCCCGCGCGACGGTGCCCTCCGGCACGGTCTCCAGGCTCGGCGTCTTCACCAACCTGGGCGACATGTGCTCGTTCACGGTGCAGCCCGCCAACAGCCGCTGGTACTTCCACCACGAGGAAACCTCGCAGTTCCGGTCGTTTGGCGAGACCCTCGGCTACTGCACGGCGGCGTTCAGCTACCCGAACGACACCTTCCGCATCGGCGCGCTCAGCAGCACCAACTGCACGGCGCTCGATCACGCAGCGGTGACCGGCGACGACCGCGGCGGCATCGCCGTGTCCCCGACCAACGTCTTCTACAACGGCGACAGCGCCACCGGCCGCTTCAGCACCGCCGACGTCGGCGGCGGCGTGGCCAGCAACGCGTCGCCCAACCAGCTCGACGCGATCACGCAGAACCTCCGCACGGGTACGATCTACTCGCTCGGCAGCAACGCGACGACGCGCATCCCCGGCGGCCCCTCGGGCACCGTCGGCGGCGTCGTCTCGCACCTCCTCGAAGTCGACGGCAACACCGGGGCCCTCACCGGCCGCGCCATCGCGCTGTCGACCACCCTCTCCGTCGGCTCCGGCACCGGCATCTTCGCCGGCTGGGACCGTGTGGTGATTCTCAACGGCACCCGCGCCTACGACATCGCCCTCTCGACCGGCAGCGTGGTGGACCTGGGCGCGCGCGCCATCCCGACGCACAGGTTCTGCGAAAACTGGGCGTTCTGGGGCACCGCCGAGTTCTTCGGCGGCCAGCTCTATGTCGACTACGTGCAGGACACGAACACCATCGCCCGCATGCAGGTGTCCAACGGTACCGTCGTGACGCTCGCGGCGTTCCCGGACGTCGGCGGCGTGTCGGGTCTCGCCGACATGTGCTCGTTCACGTTCTCGCCGACGCGCAACCGCTGGTACTGGCACCACGAGGGCAGCTCGACCCTCCGCGGCAGCCTGACCTGCTCCCCCGATGAGAACATCGGGTTCTGCGGCGCATCGTTCACCAATCCCTGATCGCTCCCCCTCCTTCCCAGCCCGTCTCGCCACATCACCGGTGATGAACTCCACATCACCGGTGATGAACTCCACATCACCGGTGATGAACTCCACATCACCGGTGATGAAGCCTCCATCGTCGCGGATGTTGCGGTAGGAGAAGCGCTGCGCCGTGACTTCTCCCCGTGTGCCCCTCGACGCCTTGCGCTACGGACTTCGCGCGCTGGAGGAGATGGCGCGCGCGGAGGCCAGTGTGCTCGCGCCTGCCCGCACCGACGATCTCCTCTTTGCCCCGCACCCCATCGTTCGCTCGCCGCAGCGTGACGGCGCCGCCCTCTCGCTCCGGCTCTTCGCCGACGGACCCGACGACGCCACTGCCTTCGTGCTCCGTCAGGCCGACCAGCTCGCGCTCGCGCCCATCCCTGCACGCGCTGCGGCTTTCTTCGAGGCCCACGTCGCCGGCCTCGCGCGCGGCGACGACGACGAACTCGTCGTGGGGTTTCCGCTCGTGTCCTTCGTCCAGGCGGGGCAGCGCCGCACCGCACCGCTGTTCTTCTGGAGCGGCGCGCGCGCCTCCTGGCGGGCTGACGCCGCCGCCTGGCAACTCCCCTTCGGCGCCCGCGTCGGAACCCCCGTCGCCACCCCCACTTCCCTCGTACTCCGCGCCCCGCTCGCGGAAGACGACGAGCCTGCGTTCGAGCTTCATGCCGGCCTTTGGCGGCAGCTCCTCGACATCGACGGCCCCGCCCTCACGGCCCTCGCCCACGCCGGTCGCGCGAGTGTCGGCGCCCTCGTGCGTGCTGCCGTGATGCTGCTCACGCGCGGTCCCGACGAGCCCGTCGAGGAGACCATCGACGATGCCCCGCTCGCCCGCGACGACCTGCGCGCGCTGGTGGCGGCGGTGCGCGCGCGGGCCTCGTCGCGACTGGCCCTGCTGGCGCACCCGCACGCCCTCGCGATGCTGCTTCCGCGGGGCGATCCGACGAGCGGGCTGCGCGCCGAACTGGCCTCTCTCCTCAGTGCGGCGCCGCCTCGGACGGGTCCCCTGGCGGTCTTCCTCGGCGCGCCGCCCGCGGCCGTCGGGAGCGCCGCCCTCTGGACCCACGGCGTCTCGATTCCGACTTCGTCGCAGGTGGCTGCCGCCGTCGCGCTGGAGGGCTCCCGCGACCTCGTGGCTCTCTGCGGTCCACCGGGTTGCGGCAAGACCACCCTGCTCCACCACCTTGCGGCGCAGACCATCGTCGCTCGCGCGCTCGACGACACCTGGGTGAAGCCTCCGGCGTCGGACACCCCCTGGGGACTCGTGGTGAGCAGCACCAACAACGCCGCGGTAGACCACGCCCTCGCGCCCTTCGTGGCGTCGCGCGCGCTGCCGGTGGGGATGCGCCTGGGCAACCGCCGCACCCTCGCGGAGGCCACCGCGGCCACGTTGCGCGCCGCCCTCGAGGCCCTCGTCACGGACGGCGGTCCGACGCTATTGCAGGCACGCGCGGCCTTCGAGGAGAGCGCGCGCGCGGTGCGCAAGCATCTCCAGGCGCTGACGGCGCGGCGTCCTGCGGAAGAGCGTCGGCAGCGCGAGGCCGAGCGCTTGCGTCACCGCTCCACGGAGCTTCGTGCGCTGCTCGCCCCGCCGCTCGTAGAGGTGAACGAAGACGTGTCTCCAGCGAGGGTGCACGACGCCCGCGAGTCGCTGCGCGCGCACGCTCACGCGGCCACGTTGGTGGTGTCCAGGCACCTCACCGGCGCGCAGGCGTCGCCGACGCGCGCCCGGGAGAAGTGGAGCAAGGCGAATGTTCAGCGGGGGAGGGTGATTCGTCCGTTGCTGGCGCTGCTCGGGCTAGCGGTTCCGTTTCGAGATTTGCGCGAGGACGACGACCTCCCGGCGGCGCTTGCACAGCAGCACGCCGAGATGGAAGCGACCCAGGCGACTCTCGGCGAGATCGAGCGCGCGCTGCGTGCGCCGACCCACCAACGCGAACTCGACCGGCTCGAGGCAGAGCGTGAGACTGCCGAGCAAGTGCCGGCGGAGACGGGCGCGCCGTCGCCTGATCCGGGGCTGGTCGAGGCGGCGCTTGCGGTTCGCGACGCGTGGGCGCAGGCGCACCGGAAGGCGTTGATTCCGCGGCTCGAGGAGGCCCTGGCGATTGTCAGCGCGGAGCGGTTCATCGCGCGTGGCCGGGCGTTGGCGGAGGCCCTGGCGTCGGTGTCGGCGCTCTTCCCGGTGGTGGGGTGCACGCTGCTGTCGTTGCGCGCGTCGTTTGCGCTCGAGCCCGGGGTGATGGACAGGCTGGTGATCGACGAGGCTGGGCAGTGCGCGCCGGTGTACACGGTGGCTGCGCTCGCCCGTGCGAAGCGGGCGTTGGTGACCGGCGACGTGGCGCAGCTTCCGCCCGTGTACACGCTCGACGACCGCCTTGACGCGCGTCTTGCCCGCGGACTCGACGCGGCGGCCACGCTGCCGTTTCGGATGGGCGCCTCGGCGACGACGTCGGCGCAGGCGGTGGCCGAGCAGCGCGCGTTGGAGCCCCGGTCGCTCACCGAGCACTTCCGTTCGCAGCCCGCGATCGTGACTCTGGCCTCGGCGTGGAGCGGGTATGTGCTCGACGTGCGCACTCCCCCGCGCTCGATGGCGCACCTCTCCCGGAGGCTTACGCGGCCGGTGCGGGTGGTGGACGTCCCCGGCCACGGTGCGCGGGCGCCCGAGGGGATCGTCAACGAAGCGGAGGCCGCGCGCGTGGTGGCTCTGGTCGAGGCGCTGATGGCGGACGGTGTCGCGGCGCGTGACGTGGCGGTGCTGACGCCCTTCGTCGGGCAGAGCGCGCGCATCGAGCGCGAACTCCTGCGGCGGGGGTTGGTGCGCGACGACGGGGTGCTCGTGCGCACTGTCCATAAGCTGCAGGGGGGAGAGCGTCGGGTGGTGGTGTTTTCTGTGGCGGCGACGGAGCCGAAGCACCTGCGTTGGTTGGCCTCGCGGCCGCACCTCCTCCACGTCGCGACGAGCCGCGCGCAGGATCACCTGGTGGTGTTCATCGACGCCGGGCGGGCGCAGGGTGAGGCGCTGCTGCGTCCGTTGTTGGCGCTCGTCGCGCGCCCTGCGTAACGGGCTGGAGACCCATCCCATGCATGACGGATCAAACCCGCTGCTCCGCGTTGTCCACGCCCGGGGCTCCCGTACCGCGCTGATCGTTGACGAGCGCCCGGTCAGCTTCGCCGCGCTCGACGATCTGAGCGCGGGCGTCGCCGCGGCGCTTGTCCATCGCGGGGTGCGCAAGGGCGACCGTGTGGCGCTGGTGGTGCGCTCGTCCCTCGACGGTGTGGCTTGCCTTCTCGGCGGCCTGCGCGTCGGCGCGGTGGTGGTCCCGGTCAATCCCGGGTACCAGACCGCGGAGTTCGCGCACGTCCTCGCGGACAGCGGCGCAGCGCTGGTCATCGTGGACGAGCCGTGCGCTGCTCTCGACGGAGTGATCGCCGGGCGGGCGGTGGTGACCTCTGGCGCGCTCGTGGCGGAGGGCGCGCAGACCCTCGACGCCGCGGATGCCGCGCTGCACGCCGACGACCTTGCGCTGCTCATCTACACGTCGGGCACCACCGGTCGCTCGAAGGGCTGCGCCCACACCGTCGGGAGCCTCGCTGCGGGTCTCGGCGCGCTCATGGACCTCTGGGCCATCGGGCCCGACGACGTGGTGCTCAACGCGCTGCCGTTGTTCCACGTTCACGGGCTCTGCGTGTGTCTGCTGGGGGCGCTCGCGCGGGGAGCGTGCACCCGACTGGTGCCGCGGTTCACCCCGGAGGCGGTGGTGGACGGCGCGCGGCGTGGTGTCACGGTGTTCATGAGCGTCCCGACGATGGTGTACCGACTGCTGGGGGTCCTCGACGACGACGGCGCTGCGGCGCTCGCTGCGCTGCGGTTGGTGACCTGCGGCTCCGCGGCGCTCTCCGCCGAGAAGCTCCGCGCTTTCCATGCGCGCACCGGGCTGACCATCCTGGAGCGCTACGGCATGAGCGAGACGCTCATCACGGTGTCCAACCCACTGGTCGGCGAGCGCCGCCCCGGCGCGGTCGGAAAGGCCGTCCCGGGGACGCTTCTCCGGGTCCTCGACGACGAGCTTCAGGTGAGCTCCGCCGGGACCATGAAGGGCTACTGGCAGCGCCCGGACGCCGACGCGGAGAGCTTCGTGACCGACGCGGAGGGCAGGCGGTGGTTCAAGACCGGCGACGTGGTTGCGCTCGACGACGACGGCGCAGTGCGCATCGTCGGTCGCGCCAGCCAGGACATCATGAAGGTCGGCGGGTACAAGCTCTCGACGCGCGAGATCGAGGAGCAGATCGAAGGCCACCCGGCGGTGCGCGAGGTGGCCGTGGTGGGCCTCGCCGACGCGGAGTGGGGCGAGAGGGTCTGCGCGGTGGTGGCGCTGCATCCCGGCGCGTCGCTCACGCTGGCGGAGCTTCAGGCGCACGTGCAGTTGGCGGAGGTGAAGCGGCCGCGCGCGCTGGTTCTGGTCGACGCGCTCCCGCGCAACGCACTTGGCAAGGTGATGAAATCTGCGCTCAAGCAGCGCCCGGGGTGAGCCGCGTGGGCGAAATGGCCGACCTTCAGTCTCCGCGAAAGCCTTATTTCCCTGATGTTTTAAGCAGGGATGCGGGGAACGCTCGTAACTCTGCTGAAACACAGACCCGGAAACCGTCGCACAAGCGCGGTCTGAGAAAACTGAGCTTGCGCGCGGAACGCCGCTGGGTCGAAGTCGGAGGCTCCGATTGGGTCGAGAAAGCCACCGCTTGTACTCGACGGCGGAAGTGACCGGTGGGGTTCGCGAACCCCCACCCCCGGCCCCGCCCCCACAAGTGGGGGCAGGGAGTTCGGAGCGAAAAAATGCTTCTATAATAGGTATTTCTGCACCCTGCCCCCACTTGTGGGGGCGGGGCTGGGGGTGGGGGCTCGCGAGCCCCACCCTCGCGAGCCCCACCCTTG
>CANJUR010000097.1 GCA_947477565.1 Deltaproteobacteria bacterium | reverse complement strand
GGCATGTGCTGAGGGTGCCAGTCGTCGGCGCGGGCTCAGACTGCTGGCCGCTCGTCGGTGCCAGTCCGCGCGAAACGCGACGGTTTCTCACGCTTGTTTCCCTGCAGTCTGACGGTAGACCGCCGTTTCCCCGGATCCCTGATAAGGGTCGAGCCACTCAATCACAAACTGCCGATTGGGCGCGGTGCCCGTGGCAAGCGCACATCGGTCGGACCCCCGCGGCCCCGCACGGAGCACCAGATCTGCACACAACGCGGCCACGAGCGGGCCATCGTCCCGGTGCCCACGCAGGCTGCGCCCGCCGCATAGCAATCAGCGAGTTTGTTCGGGTCGCAGACGCCGCCCACGGGCACCATCGGCAAGGGCGAGAGGTCCGCGGTCGCGTCGGTCGCATCGAGAATCGCGACGTCCGCCGTGCCGCTCTACGCCGGGCCCGCGTCCCCGGTGCTCTCCGACGCACACGCCACCAGCGCGAACGCCGCCAGGACTCCGCCATGCCTCTTCGTGGTCAGCACCCGCATGTACCCGTCACACAGCAACGCCCCGTGGCACTGCATGCGCGGGTGTTGCAATCGGAGTCGGCGCAGTCCGTCCGTCCGTCGCGGTCGTTGTCCGCGCCATCGTCGCACTGCGTCTCCGTCGCGACGCCGCCGCCGCACACACAGCCTGTCCCACACGCCGCGCCCGCGCGGCAGCTCAACACGTCCGCGCAGTCGGCCTGCCCGTCCCCATCGTTGTCGGCACCGTCGCCGCACGCGGTCTCCTGCGCCGTGCTGCCCACGCACGTGCAGCCCGCGCCGCAGCTGAGCCCGTTGCAGTTCGCGTCCGCGCAGTCCGTCGTGCCGTCGCCGTCGTTGTCGATTCGGTCGGCGCACGCGGACTCTTGAGCCGCGCCCGCCAGGCACACGCACCCGACGCCGCACGAGAGCGCGTTGCAGTCCGCGTCTGCGCAGTCCGTCCGGCCGTCGCCGTCATTGTCCGAGCGGTCGTTGCACACGCTCTCCAAGGCCGCGCCCAGCGCGCACGTGCACCCCACGCCGCACGACTGCGCGCCGCAGTCCGGGTCCGCGCAATCGACCCTCCGATCGCCGTCGTTGTCCACGCGGTCGTTGCACGTCGTCTCCTGAACGACGCCGCCGATGCACGTGCACCCAGGACCGCAGGCGAGCGCGTTGCAGTCCTCGTCCGCGCAGTCCGTCCGCCCGTCGCCGTCGTTGTCCACGCCATCGGCGCAGAGCGTCTCCTGGCGCGCGTCCGCGACGCAGCGGCACCCGATGCCGCACGCGAGCGTCACGCAGTCGAGGTCCTCGCAGTCCGTTCGTCCGTCGCCGTCGTTGTCCACGCCGTCCGCGCACGCCGACTCCGAGCGACGCCCCAGGCACGTGCACCCCGCCCCGCACGACTGATTCAGGCAGTTTGGGTCGTCGCAGTCGATCCGTCCATCGCCGTCGTTGTCGAGTCCGTCCGCACAAAACGCCTCTGCCACACTCATCCCGGCGCACGCGCACCCGAGGCCGCACGAGCGCCCCGCACAGTCCGGATCCACACAGTCAGTTCGCCCGTCCACGTCGTTGTCGAGCCCGTCCCGACAGTCCATCTCGGCCTGCGTGCCCGCGAGGCAGGTGCACCCCACCGCGCACGATTGCGCGTTGCAGTTCACATCCGCGCAGTCGATGTCCCCATCCGCGTCGTTGTCGATTCCGTCCTGGCAAGCAGCCTCCGAGCGCGCCCGCAGTACGCACAGGCAACCCGAATCGCACGCACGCCCGTCGCAGTCCGCGTCGCCGCAGTCCACCGTGCGGTCGCCGTCGTTGTCGATTCCGTCGAAGCAGTTGGTCTCCGCGCGCACCCCACGGACACACACGCACCCAACTCCGCAGACGAGGTTTTCGCAGTCTGGGTCCACGCAGTCTTGCACCCGGTCGTTGTCATTGTCCGCCGTGTCCGCGCAGCTTGTCTCCGTGCGCGCACTCCGCACGCAGGTGCACCCTGGGCCGCAGGCGAGGTGATCGCAGTCCGGATCCGCGCAGTCCGCGAGCGCGTCACCGTCGTCGTCGAGCCTGTCGCTGCACACCGACTCCGTGCGCACCCCGCCCGCGCAGACGCACCCGCCGCCGCACGCACGCCGGTCGCAGTCTGGGTCGCCACAGTCGATCATCCCGTCGCGATCGTCGTCCGCACCGTCATCGCAGCGCGCCTCGGTTCGTGCGCCGCCGGTGCACACGCAACCCACGCCGCACGCCTGCCCCACGCAGTCGGTGTCCGCGCAGTCCGCCCTCCCGTCACCGTCGTCGTCGTCGCTGTTCGCGCAGGCCGTCTCCGCGGGGCCCACGGGCCCGCACGCGCAGCCCAGGCCGCACCCCACCGCCACGCACTCCGCCCGCGCGCAGTCCGCCGGCGCGGCGCACGCGCGCACCGCCACGGTCACATCGTCGGGACCCGCGTCGACCGCCACGATTCGTGGCGTGCCATCCACCAGCGAGACTCCATCGCAGCCGGACACCCCGGCCACGACAATCGCGGCGAGGCCCAGAAGCGCCTTCAGCAACCGCATGTGCCGCTGGCGCAACAGTGGCCCGTGGCGCTGCACAAGCGAGTGTTGCAATCCGGGTCTGCGCAGTCGGTTCGGCCGTCGCGGTCGTTGTCCGCGCCGTCGTCACACTGCGTCTCCGTCGCCGCGCCGCCGCCACAAACACAGCCCGTCCCGCACGACGTCGCCGCGCGACAGTTCAGCACGTCTGCGCAATCGACCAGACCGTCGCCGTCGTTGTCGATGCCGTCGATGCACACGGTCTCCTGCGAGATGCCGCCTACGCACACGCAGCCCGTGCCGCAGCTCGCGGCGTTGCAGTTGGTGTCCGCGCAGTCCACCCGACCGTCGCCGTCGTTGTCGAGCCCGTCGTTGCAGGTCGTCTCCTGGGTCGCGCCTGCGACACACGTGCAGCCCGTGCCGCAGCTCCCGGCGTTGCAGTCGGTGTCCGCGCAGTCCACCCGCGCATCGCCGTCGTTGTCGAGCCCGTCGTTGCAGCGGTTTTCGCTGCGCACCGCGAGCCCGCACACGCAACCGGTGCCGCACGACAGCGTATTGCAGTCGGTGTCCGCGCAGTCGATTCGACGGTCGCCGTCGTTGTCCACGCCGTCGGCGCAAGCGGTCTCCTGCCCCGCGGCGCCCACGCACGTGCAGCCCGTCCCGCACGCGAGCGCGTTGCAGTCGGTGTCGGCGCAGTCCACGAGCATGTCGCCGTCGTTATCAACGCCGTCCGCGCAGCCGATCTCTTGCGTCGCACCAAACCCGCAACGGCACCCGACACCGCACGATGCGCCCGCGCAATCGGAGTCCGCGCAGTCCACCCGGGTGTCGCCGTCGTTGTCCGCGCGGTCGTTGCAGAGAGTCTCCGCGCGCACCGCGGACGCGCACGTGCACCCCGGGCCGCACGTGATCCCAGCGCAGTCGGAGTCCGCGCAATCCACCAGCATGTCTCCGTCGTTGTCTGCTCCATCCGAGCAAAACGACTCGAAGCTCGCAGTGCCCATGCAGGTGCACCCCACGCCGCACGAGCGCGCGCTGCAGTCCGGGTCCGCGCAATCGACCCGGGTGTCGCCGTCGTTGTCCGCGCGGTCGTTGCACACGGTCTCGGCGCGCGTTGTTCCGACGCAGGTGCAGCCGAGTCCGCACGACTGGCCATTGCAGTCCGGGTCGGTGCAGTCCGCGCGGGTGTCTCCGTCGTTGTCTACACCGTCGCGGCAGGCAGATTCGACCCGAGCGCCCGCCAGGCAGGTGCACCCCGCAGCGCACGCGCGGCCCGCGCAATCAGGGTCGCCGCAGTCCGATGCACCCTCGTCGTCGTTGTTGATTCCGTCGGTGCAGTCGGTCTCCGCGCGCGCGCCACCGACGCAGTTGCAGCCCTCGCCACACGACACGTTGTTGCAGTCGGCGTCGGCGCAGTCGGTCCGCGAGTCCCGATCGTTGTCCACCATATCAACGCAACTGGTCTCCGCGCGGGCGAGCGACGCGCAGTTGCAGCCCACGCCGCACGCTCCGTTGTTGCAGTCGGCGTCGGCGCAGTCGATTCGCATGTCTCCGTCGTTGTCGCGCCCGTCGCCGCAGAGCGTCTCCGTCGCCGTCGGAAGCGCGCAGGCGCACCCCGATCCGCATGCCAGTCCGTTGCAGTCAGGGTCGGCGCAATCCGTGATTCCGTCGCCGTCGTTGTCACTGCCGTCGGAGCACAAAACCTCCGCCCGCGCGCGCCCGCCGCACGCGCACCCGACGCCGCACGACTGGGCCGCGCAGTCCGGATCGGCGCAGTCCGCCGCGCCATCGCCGTCGTTGTCGGCCCCGTCGGTGCACGCGGTCTCCGTCGCCGCGCGGGCGAGGCAGGTGCACCCGGCGCCGCAGAGTTGTCCGTTGCACTCGGCGCGCGAGCAGTCCATCGGGCCGCAGCGGGCCGCGACTCCTTCCGTCGCGAGAGTGTCCACGACCACGCGGTCGATGCCCGCGTCCGCGACGACGGTGGCGCTGTCACACCCCGCGGCGATCCACGCGAACATCGCAAGAAACGTTAGCGGAGCGCGGAGAACGGTCAACGGATTTGCGTCGCGCATCGTGGTGTATGCGTCGACAGTACGGCACACGGAGTACGGCACGAAAGGGGTCATTTCCTGCGCTCTGGGTGGCTTGGGGGTCGCGGCGGAAACGCGCCTCGCGTCGTCGTGTCGATTGCACCGCCATGCGCGGCTGGGCGACACTCTTTTTCCCATGCCAGCCCAACGCGTCCTCGTCATCGTGCTGGCCGCGCTCGCGTTCAGCGGTGCGGCTTCCGCGCAGGGGGTACGACGCCTCGCGCTGCGTCTGGAGGGCGGCGCCGACTGGATGCTCACATCCCCGCCCACGCGGAGCTTTGGCATCGGCGGGGACGGCGTTATCCGCCTCGGGGTTGACCTCGTTGGGCCGCTGGGATTGCAGGCCTCTTTCGGAAATTGGTGGTTTCGCAACCGCGACCCAAACGCGGTCGGAAGCCCGCCGGGGCGTCTCACGACAGTGACCGGCGGTGTCCGCCTCGCGCATCAACTCCGCGGACGCTTTCTGGGTGGGCCGTTCTTCGATGCCAACCTGGGCATCGCGTTTACCGGCGACCTGCAACGGTTGGCGTTCGATGTCGGTGCGGGGTGGGAGTTTGCGCCAGGGCGCGGCGTGGCGATCGGCCCGGTGGTCAGGTACGGGCAGGTGACGCAGCCGGCGGACCTCGAGAATCCGCAGCAGGCGCGGTTTATTTCCGTGGGCGTGGCGCTCTCGCTTCGCATCCCGGAGCCGAGACCCGTCACTGCGACGGAAGCGCCCGACGGCGACGGCGACGGCGTGCCCGACGAGGTAGATCGCTGCCCTCAAGACCCCGAAGACCGCGACCATTACGAGGACTCCGACGGCTGCCCCGATCGCGACAACGACTCCGATGGGATTCCTGACACGGCCGACCAGTGCCCCTTCGAGCAGGAGTCGCGCAACCACTTTGAAGACACGGACGGCTGCCCGGACGACGCCCCGGTCGCCGCCGCGGAGGTGCGCGACGAGCGCATCGAGATCTCGCAACGACTGCGGTTCGACACCGCGCGGGACGAGCTTCGCCCGGAGTCGTTTCCGGTTCTTCTCGAGGTCGTGCGGGTGCTTCTGGCGCACCCCGAGATTCGCCGTCTACGCATCGACGGCCACGCCGACGAGCGCGGCCTCCCGGAGTTCAACCTCGATCTCTCGTCCCGCCGCGCCGCCGCGGTGATGACCTTCCTTCGCGAGCACGGCGCCACCGCGTTGACCATCGAGGCCCACGGTTACGGCTCGACGCGACCGCTGTGCGACCGCGCCACGGACGCCTGCCGCGCCGTCAACCGCCGGGTAGATTTCGTCATCACCGAGGTCAGCGCGGGCACCGCCGAAACGATCGTCGCGCCCCCGACGCCCGTCAGTAACGCAGCGGAGAACACCCCCGTGGTCGCGGCTCCTGAGGTGACTACGACCGCAGAGGTCGAGACCAGCCACGGACATCACCACGGACACCACCACGGACATCACCAGGAGCACCACGATGCGACCGATCGCGCCGCGCCGCGCGAGCATCGGCATCGGCATCACCATCGTTGATACATGATACTTCTCGGCGGCGATGCGACCCGCCCTGAATGCCTCTTATCGACTCGCCTTCTCCCTCCTTGGCGCCTGCCTTTTCGCTCTCGGTGTCACGACCGATGCGCGTGCCGAATGGCCCATGGCGCGCCACGATCCGCAGCGCACCGGGGCCTCGACGGGCCAGAGCGCACTCGAGCACCCGACCATCGCCTGGAGGAGCTACCTCGGCGGCTCGCTCGGCCTGCAGCAGGTGCTCGCCGCGGACCTCGACGGGGACCGCTCCGGAGACGTGCTGCTCATCTCGGGTGGGCGACTCATGGCCAAGCGCCCCGACGACTCGATCGTCTGGGAAACACCCCCGTTTGATCTCTTCAGAATCGACTCGCTGCGCGACCTCAACAACGACGGCACCCTCGACGTGGTGGCCACGGGCCGACCCGGTCGCGTGATGATCTTCTCGGGGCGCACCGGCGCGCTCGAGTGGCAGACCAACACGCCGCCGTATGGTCCCACGATCGGCGCGGTGCGCTTCGCGCGGCTCGACACGGACATGCTCGAAGACATGTACGTCGCGGACGCTGCCTGCGGGAGCACGGATTCGCAGGGCGACGTGGCCTTTGCGTACAGCTTCGCCCGCGGGTTTGGCGCCGGCGTAGACAACGGTGACCAACGACTCTGGCAGCTCGAGAGAGGCCGGGAATACAACTGCGGCCAGAACGACGTCGTCGCAGACCTCAACAACGACGGACGCACCGAGGTGGTCGCGTTTGCGACCCACAACATGTACCTGTTCGAGGGCCGAACGGGCGCAAAGGTCCCTTCGGGCGGCGTCGATCTGCAGGGGGGATTTCCCACGGGTTTTTCGATTCCCTACGGCACCAACGTCACGGACGTCGTGGACGTCGATGGCGACGGCAACCTCGACATCGTCGGGTACACAAACCAGTCGTACGCGGCGGCGATCAACTCGCGCGCGGTCTTCGTCGTCAGCTACGACCCGCGCCGCCCCGCGGCCACGCGTCTCTACGTACGGTGGTTTCGAAACGTCGCCGACCAGGAGACCGACGTCCACGCGTTTCTCCATAACAGCGCGACGGACCTCGACGGCGACGGGCGCGTCGAGATCACGACCACTTTCATCGAGTCGGGCGTCACCACGACGTACGTTTTCGACGGCGCAACGGGCGACGTTCGCCTGCGTCTGCCCGGTGCAACGGTGCGCGGGATCTATACCCTCGCCACCGGACAACGCCCGACGCTGGTGGTTCAGCAAGGCGCAAACCTCCTCGGGTATCGCTTCACGGCGTTGGGGCCCGACGCGGCCGTTCCCGCACCGGAGTTCACCCTCGCCAACGGAACGCTGCCGCAATACTTCCGCCGAAGCGAGTGGGCCTCGGGATCGGCCTCGACGGGTCAACTCGACCTCGCACTGCCGGGCACCGACCGCCGCGGATTGCTCCTCTTGCGCAACAACGCAGTCGAACTCTGGGACGCGACCGCGACGCCCGTGATGCGCGCGACCTACATGCTCCCTGCCGACACGACGGTGGTCACGGCCGCGCCCGAAGACGACGTGGCTGCGATGGGGCCCGGCGTGCTTCTGGCGCGCTCGGACGGCTTCCTCCTCGTGCTGAACCCTGCCCTTCGGGTGATCAACTTTGGCGAGGGCGAGGAGGTCTCGCTGCCCGGCATTCGCACGGGGGGCTTCTATTCCGGGTCGAGCGGCATTGGCCCGATCCCGATCGCGGCGCGCTTCGACCACCTCGCGAGCGAGATCGTCACGCAGAACTCCCGCGGCATCCTCCAGCGCATCGACGCCTCGCTGGCGACCATCACCCGCCCGCCCGTGTTTCGTTGGGACTGGCGTGGCGCCACGAACCCCGTGGCCATGGACGAGAACGGCGACGGCGCATACGACCTCCTCGTCGCGACGCAGGGCGACGGCATCGAGGGGCGAAGGCCCGACGGGACGACGACCGTGTTTCGCGTCCCCACGCTCTCCACCCGGCAGGCGTTCAACGGTGACGTGGTGCCGCTGCGAAGCACGTCCGGGTCAACCCGCTACGCAGCGCCGATCGTCGATCGCTCAAACGGCGAAGGGACCGTGGTCGCGGTGGCCGACGGCGCGGTCGCGTGGTTGTCGGCTCCGATCGTGGTCGCGGGGAGTGGGTTTGGCTACCTCGGCGTAGACGACTCGGACGGCGATGGGCGCGACGACGCGCTGATCTCCATGCAGTCGCAGTTGCGGCTGCTGTCGGGTGCCACCGGTGCGCTGCTCGCGTCGGGTCTGCCCATCTATGTGTCCAGTCCAGTGAATGTGCGCGGGCGCGCAGGGGCCGTCACCATCATCGGGAGCGGGTCGGTCAGCCCGCCGTCGGGTGCGGTGATCCCGCGACCGCCGACCGCCATCACTTCGGTTTGGTCGCTCCCGGCGGGCACGCGCTCGACGCGAATTCTGGGCGCGGTGGTGCAGTGCCCGTCGGGGCTTGTGTTCGCGGATGTGGACTACGGCGGCGCGCACTTGCTGATGGCCAGCGCGGAGACCGGGGCGCTTCGCGGCGACCTCGTGCTCGCGGGCGGACGGCTTTTCGCAAACGACGCGGCCCTCGCGGCGACCAACGTCAACTCCGGGCTCCTGGGCAACGTCACGGCGACCGCGCACCTGTGGGGTGACCAGCCCGCGTTTCTCGTGGGCGGCACCGACGGGTACCTGTACGCGGTCGATCCGTGCGCCGCCGCCCCGCGCTTGCTCTGGGCGTTGAACCTACGCTCTTCGGTGGGCGAGGCGATCTTCGCGGACACGGACGGCGACCACGAAGACGAACTGCTGGTCGAGGCCGCGGACGGGTTCTTGTACGGAATCGACACGGAGCGCTTCCCTGCGCCTGCTTTTGTGAACGACATCGACCCCGCGGTGGCGGGCACCGACGATGTGGACGAGACGCGCGGGAGCGGCCTCGCGGTGGCGTGGGCGGCCGTGCCGGGCGCAACGCTCTACGAGTGGGCGGTGTTCACCGTAGGCGGTACCGCGATCTCGCGCAGCCCGACGGACCCGGCGAATCCCTTCACGACCGTCGATGCCACGACGCGATCGGTGAGCTTCGGCGCGGGTCTCACCACCAACCGGCGGTACTTCTTCGCGGTGCGCGCGATCGGCCCTTCGGGCACATCCACCGAGGTGACGAGCGACGGAACGCTCTTCGTTCGCGCGGTGGCAGCGCTTCCAGACGCTGGCTTCGTGGACGCGTCGGTCGCAACCGCGGATGTTCCGACCGACGTTCGGCCGGCCGACAGCGGACCGCTTCCGCTTCCCCAGGGGTGTGGTTGCCGTGTGGGCTCCACGCGCCGCGCAAACGGCATCGATGCGTTCGCATTTCTCGTGGGCCTCGCGCTCATCGGTCGCCGTCGGCGGACCGCGCTTCTCCCTCGTCGTTAGCTGCTAGCGCGGGAGGTCCGGCGCGATCGGCGGAAGCTGACACAACGTCCCCAGGATCATCTGCTCGACAGACTCCATCGAGCCCGCCTGGAGGTGCGCAGGCACCGTGACCCGATAGCCGCGCTGGAGCGCGTCGATGGCCGTCGCGTACACCTGAATCTCCGTGACACACCCGGTGATTTCGAGCGCATCAACCCCGGCGGCGCGCAGCGTGGCGTCGAGCGCGGTCTCGGAGAAGGCGCTGTAGTGCCGGTGCGCCAACACCACGTCGGCAGCAGCAGGCGCGAGCGCGGGCCAGATGCACGCCCGCGGCGCGTCGAGGTTGTGATCGGGCCAGGACAAGAGGTCCGGGTCGTCGGGCTCGTGGTGGTCGCAGACGTAGATCACCCACTGCCCCGCGGCGCGCGCCTCGGACAGCCGCTTCTGCAACGCCGGCACGATGCCCCGCGCCCGCGGAACCTCCAGCGCCCCGCCCGGCGTGAGGTGATCGATGAGCATGTCGAGAACCACCACCGCCGTCTTTGTCGCGACTGCGGGGAGAGCACCGAGGGCGTCGCTCAGCCGGGCCCGCGCGGCCGCAGAAGGGGCCACCGGAGCGAGCGAAGAGCCCACCGCGGCGAGGGTCTCACGCAGCGTGTCCACCTCGGACCGCAGCCCTGGCTGCGCCCCGAGGGCCACGTCGAGCACCCGGGCGGGCGTCGCCGCCAGGATGCGCTCGATGATTTGTTGCAGGGTGGGGTCGTCGTACATGGCGGTGATGGCACCGCTCGCGGTGACCTTCGATGACCTCTACGCTGCTCCGCGTATCGTCGGATTCAACGCATCGACGCTCCGATGGAGACAAAGAGGATAGTCCATCGCATCGGACGCCTCCAGTGCTAGTCCATGGGGGCCCCGATGACTGCGCTTCCTGCCATCACGCTCCGCTTCGACGCCGGGACTCTCCTGCTCGATGGTTTCCTCGAGGGAGCAAGCGACGGAGCGACCCTCCCGGGATGCGTCTGGGACGCACGCGTGCGGCGGCTTCGAGCTCCTGCGTGGCGCTACCGCGAGGTGCTCACGGCGCTCACGCGAATGGCGCGCGCGGGGGGGATTACCTTCACCGACGAGGCCCGCGGGTACAACGCGCTGACGGTGACGCACCGGGCGCAGCGAGCGCCGTTTGAGCACCAGCGCGAGGCCGTCGCAGCGTGGCGGGCCGCGGGCAACCGCGGGGTGGTGGTGCTGCCCACCGGGTCGGGGAAAAGCTACGTCGCGGAGATGGCCATCGCGCTCGCGCAACGCAGCACCCTCGTGGTGGCCCCGACGCTCGACCTGATGAACCAGTGGTACGACATTCTCGTCACCGCGTTTGGCGAGAAGGTGGGTCTCCTGGGCGGCGGCTACCACGAGCCCAGCGACCTCACGGTGAGTACCTATGACTCCGCGTGGATGCACATGGACCGCCTCGGCGCACGCTGGGGGCTGATCATCTACGACGAGTGCCACCACCTCCCGGGGGCTTCTTTTCTCGGTGCAGCGGAGAGCGCCATCGCGCCCTTCCGGCTCGGGCTCACGGCCACGCTCGAGCGTGCCGACGGGCGCGAGGCGCTGCTCGACGACCGCGTCGGCGCGGTGGTTTACAGCCGCGGTATCAAGGAACTCGCGGGCGATCACCTCGCCGAGTACTCCATCGCGACGATCATGGTGGACCTCACCGCGGAGGAGGCCGTCGCGTACAACGAGCACCGCGAGACGTACCGGAGCTTCGTCTCCGCGGAGGGCATTCGCATGTCGTCGCCGGACGGCTGGGCGCGCTTCCTCCAGGCGAGCGCGCGGAGCCCGGAGGGAAGGCGGGCGCTGCTCTCCTACCAGCAGCAGAAGCGCATCGCGCTGGCCTCGCAGGGGAAGCTCGAGGTGCTCGAAGGGCTGCTCAGACAGCACTCCAAAGACCGCACGCTGATCTTCACCAACGACAACGACACCGTGTACGCGATCGCGCGGCGGTTTTTGATTCCCGCGATTACGCACCAGACGGACGTGAAGGAGCGGCGCGAGGTGCTCGAGCGCTTCAACTCCGGGGCGTACCCCGCGGTGGTCACCTCGCGGGTGCTCAACGAGGGCGTAAACATCCCCGAGGCGCGCGTGGCCATCGTGTTGAGCGGCACCGCGAGCGTGCGCGAACACGTGCAGCGGCTCGGTCGCATCCTGCGGCGCCAGGAGGGCAAGACGGCGATCTTGTACGAGGTGATCACCCGCGGAACCGCCGAGGAGCACCAGTCCGGACGACGGAGGGAGCACGATGCTTACCGCTGACCTGATTCGCGCGCGGGTAGTGAAGGGGGAGGTTCGCCCGCGGTACGTGGCCACGAACGAAGCCGACGTGCGAGCGCTCGCGCAGGTGATGGCGGACACCTTCCGCGCGCACCTGGGCAAGCGCCGCGTCGACCTCGACGACGCCCTCACCACACTCACCGGCGAAGGAACCGACTACCTCCTGCACCGCGGGCTCGCGAAGCTCCTCTTCGATCGCTCGACCTACGAAGTGCGCTCTCCGATCGACCCGGTGGACCTGCGGCGCGCGGTGTTCGAGGCCGCCGCGAAGGTGCACCCCGCGGTACGCACCGCCGACGCGCTGCACCCGGTGACCCGCGCCGACGTGCTCGCCGAAGTGGCGGCGCTGCTCGGCGTGGAGGTGTCCGCGGTCGAGCACGGGCTCTTCGCCGACCTCGACGACGAACAGGTGATGACCGCTGCGCCGGAGATCGAAGGCGAGGCGCTGGTGCAGCGGTACAACGTGGCTCTCGCGCAGGCGGCGCTGCTGCGGGCGACGCGGCTGGTGGTGCACCTCGACGAGGGCGACCCGGCGAGGTACCGACAGCTCTTCCGGTGGGTGAAGTTCTACCGACTGATTCACAAGGCAGAGCGCGCCGAGGGGGGCGGGTGGCTGCTCACGCTCGACGGGCCGGTGAGCGTGTTTCAGCAGTCGAACAAGTATGGTTTGCAGCTCGCGGAGTTTCTCCCGGCGCTACTGCTCTTCCCGTCGTGGCGCGCGGAGGCCGAACTGCGCTGGGGGCCGCAGAAACGCGACCTGATCTTCAAGGTGTCGAGCACTGAAGGGCTGCTCTCGCACCTCCCGGACAAGGGTGCGTACATCACCCGGGAAGAGCAGTGGGTGCTCGACCGATTCGCGGCCCTCAAGTCGCCGTGGACGCTCTCCCGCGAGGGATCGCTCCTCGACCTGGATGGCCGCGGGGTGTTGATTCCGGACTTCGTGGCGCGGCACACGGACGGACGCGAGGCGCTGGTCGAAGTGCTCGGCTTCTGGCGCAAGGAGACACTTCAAGCGCGCATCGAGTTGCTCGGAGTCGCAGGCCCGAAAAACCTGGTGCTGGCGGTTCCGTGGAAGCTGCGTGGCGGCGCCGAAGACGAGGCCACGGCAGCGGGCGCGGAGGCCCTCTTCTTCAAGGAGGTCATCGTCGCAAAGGAGCTTCTCGAGCGCGTCGAGCGGGTCGGCGCGCAGCCCGCGGCGGAGGCGAAGAGCACGGCTGATCCATTGCCCGCGACGAAGGCGAAGAAAGCCCGCGCGCCGAAGAAGAAGTGACCCTCGCGGAGAGGCGACTGCGATAGGTTGCCTCCCGATGAGTGCGACCGCCGGATTCCGCCGCGCATTGAAGTCGGGCCTCCGGGCCGCCGGGATGCTCGACCTCGCGCGCGTCGGGGTGCAGCTAAGCTCGCTCGTGCTCGACCTCCGTCGGCTGCCCTCGACGGTGACGTCGCTGCCGTGGTTCGTGCGTTGTTGGCGGCAGTACGAAGCCCTCGGCGGGCCGGCGCTAAGGATGCGCGACGTGCAGCCCTGCCTCGACGACCGCGGCGACAGCGCCGGCTCCGCATCGGGGCATTACTTCCACCAGGATCTATGGGCCGCCCGCAAGGTGCACGACTCCGGGGTGGCCGAGCACGTTGACGTGGGCAGCCGGGTGGACGGGTTCGTCGCCCACGTGGCGGCCTTCACGGAGGTGGTCTACGTAGACCTGCGGCCGCTGGAGGCAAAGGGCCACGCGCACATCAAGGCCCGCGTGGGCACCGTGCTCGCGCTGCCCTTCGACGACCTCTCCGTGCGCTCGCTCTCGTGCCTCCACGTGATCGAGCACGTCGGCCTCGGGCGCTACGGCGACCCCCTCGACCCGGACGGATCGCGCAAGGCACTCGCGGAATTACAACGTGTCGTGGCGGTGGGCGGCGACCTGTACCTGGGCGTTCCGATTGGGCGCGAGCGGGTGTGCTTCAACGCGCACCGGGTGCTCTCGCCGCGCACGGTGCTGGGCGCGCTCGACAAACTCACCCTGCTGGAGTTCAGCGCGGTCGATGACGCCGGCGACCTGGTGCGCGACGCCCGCCCGGACGACTTCGAGCGGGCAGACTACGGCTGCGGGTTGTTTCACTTCACGCGGCGCTGACGCGCTGCGACCGGTCGAAGCCGACAACCTCCGCGAAGCCCGACGCGGTCCTCGAAGCAGGTCTTCTCGTCGCGCAACGACAGCCCATCACCCACAATTCCAGGGATATTCATCCCCGCTCGAAGCCGCCGCTCAGCATCGACATCCGCCCCGCCGGAAGCGTCACCACCATCCGCGCACCGCCGCCCCCGTCGCCGCGGTTGACCACGGTGATCGTGCCCCCGGCCTGCTCGACGATCGCCGCGCTCGTCGGCAGCCCCAGGCCCGTCCCCTCCCCCGCCGGCTTCGTCGTGAAAAATGGCTCGAATACCTGCTCACGTAAAGCCGCAGGGATGCCCGGTCCGTCGTCCTCCACCTCGATCACCACCTTCGACCCGTCGAGGCGCGCTCGCAGTGCGATCTCCCCTTGCGCGCGCCCGTCGCCGCGAATCGCGTCCACCGCGTTGAGTGCCAGGTTGAGCACCACCTGCACCAGCCGGTCGCTGGAGACGCCCACCGTCGGCAGCGCGTCTTGCACCTCCACCTTCAATGCGATGTCCCGCATCGATTTCTGCGGTTGTAGAAGCTTTCGCACCTGCTCGATGGCGTCGCGCACGTCCGCCCCGGCCTCGCCCGGGGAGCCGTCTGCCCCGGGCGCCGCGTCTGCGCCGGGCGCCGCGCGGGCGTAGTCGAGCAGCTGCCGCACCGTCCTGTGGATGCGCTGCGCCTCGTTGCCGATGCGCCCAGCGAAGTCCTTGATTTCCTCTTCCTCCAGGCCCCCGTCGCGCATCACCTCCGAGAGCCCGACGATCGCCGCGAGAGGGTTGCCCACCTCGTGCGCGATGCCCGCCGCGAGCCGCCCCACCATCGCGAGGCGCTCGCCGCGCACCACCTGCTCCTGCGCCCGGCGAAGGTCGGCGCTGGCCTTTTCCAGCTCGGTCACCTGCTGTGAAAGCTCGGCCTCGCGCGCGGCCAACTGGTCGCTCATGCGGTTGAAAGCGCTCGCGGCGCGCACCACCTCCGCGGCCCCGCGCTCCTCCGCGTGCACGTCCCGACGCCCGGACGCCACCCGCTCGGCGGCGCGCGTAAGGCCCTCCATCGGCCGAACAATCCAACGGGTGAGCGCCATGTACACCACCCCGAGGGCGAGCATCCCCGAGAGGCCGGTGTACAGCAGCACCGCCGTCGGCACCGTGCGCTCCGCGGCGCCGGGCGCAAGCGACGACTCGGCGACGAAGACCCCGCGCGACGGCAACAGCACCACCACCGCCATCACCTCGCCGGATACCCGCACGTCGTCGAAGGGAGGCGGGTGCTGCGACACCGGCAGTTGGAGCGAGCCCACCAGCGCTTGCAGCGCTCCGTTTTTGTCAAAGAGCGCAGCGCCGGAGAGGCCACCCTCCCCCACGCTGGCCGCGAGCAGCGGCTGCACGTGCGTCGGATCAAGCGTAAGCGACACCTCCCCCGCGACGGCGCGCGCCAGGGTCATCCCGAGGCGACGCCGAGCGATGCGCCCTGCCATCGCCGTGAGCGGGTGCGCCGCCACCAGCGCCAGCGTCGCCGCGATCGCCAGTGTCCCGAGCAGAGCCAGGGCGATCTGTGTGCGCAGCCCAAGGCTCGGGCGTTCTTTCATGGTCGCGGGAGATGCTATCGCAGATGCCCCGGTCGCCAGCGTGCGATCGCTCCATGCTACGCCCTCCGAGCACCCCCCAAGCAATGGCCGCCGCCCTCCGATGACCGTCGTCCGCCATTCCCTCTGGGAGCCCATCGCCCACCGCAATTTTCGCCTCCTCTGGGTGGGCTTCGTCACGTCGCAGATCGGCGACATCATCCAGATGCTCGCCCAGGCCTGGCTGGTGGTTGAACTCACCGGCTCCGCCGCGCGCCTCGGCGTACTCGCCGCCACGCAGGCCCTCCCGCGACTGCTCCTCGGCCTCTTCGCAGGCGTCCTCGTGGACCGCGTGGACCGCCGCCGACTCCTCATCGCCACGCAGTCCCTCGCAGCTTTACAGAGCGGTGTATTCCTCGCACTGCAGCTCACGCACCGCATCACCTACGGATCGCTCCTGGCGCTGGCCTTCGCGCTCGGCGTGCTCGACGCGCTCAACCTCACCGCCCGCGCCGCGCTCATGCCCACGCTGGTGCCGCGGGAGATGATCCCTCGCGCCATTGCGCTGCAGGCCCTCGGGGTCAACGTCACGCAACTGATCGGCCCCTCCCTGGGCGGCGTGCTGCTCGTCGCCGTGCACGTCGAGGGCTGCCTCGTCACCAACCTCCTCTCCTTCAGCGCCCTCGTTCTCTCGCTCCTCGCCATGAACCTCTCCCCGCGCGCCCCCACCGTCGGCGGCGACCCCTCCATCGGCGACGCCCTTCGCGAGTCCATGGCATACCTCCGCGCGCACCCTGGTCTTCGCGCCTCCATCGTTCTGGCCTACTTCACTGGCGTCTTCGGGATGCCACTGGTGCGCCTGCTCCCGCTGTACTCCCGGGTGGTTTTGCACACCTCCCCGCGCGGCTACGGAGCCCTCGCCGCGGCCTCCGGGGTGGGCGCCCTGCTGGCCAGCCTCCTGGTGACGGCGCGCGCCTCGCGCAGGGCGATTCCGCGCAACATCGTCGCCGCCGGCGCGGCCTTCTCCGTCGCCGTGATCGCCTTCGGCTACACCCGCTCCCCGGTCGTCGCGGCGGCCTGCCTGGTGGCCTTCGGGGGCGCGCAGATGGCCTTCCGCTCCGCCGTGATGACCCGCATCCAGACGGAGGTTCCCGACGGACTCCGGGGGCGCGTGGTGTCCGTGCTCGCGATGGACTTCGCGCTCTGGTCCCTCGGCGCAGCAGCGCTCGGCGCGCTCATCGACGTGGCCGCCCGGGCGCACGCCGGACTCGACGCGACGGCGCCGATTCCGCCAGCCTCCATGACCCTCGGGCTCACGCTCGGCTTTACCCTGGCTGGTATGATCTGCCTCGTCGCCACGCTCGCGTCATCTCGCCGGGTGCTCTCCGTTGACCCGACGCCCGCGGCGCGCGAATGATGTCCGTATGAGCTTCGGTAGCAATCAGGGAGGCAACAACTACGGCGGCTTTCTCCCTCCGCCCCCGCCGGGATCATGGACGGGTGCGACGCAGCCTATTCCCTCGGGCGGAGCCTACCGCACGCCCGCAGGACCGTCTTCCGCGCAGGCCGACGAGACCTGGTTCGAGGCTGAAATACCCTTTGCGGGTGCGGCGGTGCCGGTGCGGTGCGCCTGCTGTTGCGGCCCGGCGGAGATCCCGCGCGCGATCACCGCGACGGTCACCCTCGGGCGCACGCACCACACCCGGCGCGCGGAGGTCGCGTACTGCCGCGCGTGCGTCGCGGCGGTGAAGGGCGGCACTCGCTGGGGGTGGATCCACGGCGCTCTGGCTCTCGGAGTGGCCGCCGTGTTTCCCGTGCTTCTGTCGCTCGCGTGGCTCTACGCGCCCGCGGCGGTGACCTTCGCGACGACGCCGGTGGTCGCCCTCGGGGCGCTCTTCCTGCTGGCGAAGCTGTGGCCCGAAGCGCCCATCGCACGGCACCGCGGCGCCACGTCTGGGTCGCGCGACGCGGTCTGGATGCTCCCCTTCATAACGGGGCAGAACCCCACTCGCCTCGCGGGCACCAACGAGAGCTGGATGCGCGAACTCGGGGAGATGCACCGCACCGCCGTCACGCCGCGAGGCAAGCGTCCGGGCAAGGCCGTGCGCTTCTGGGTGGTGCCCATCCTGGCGACGCTGCTGGTGATTCCGACGTGGTTTGGGCTGCACGGGCGGGTGTACTTCGACAACCCCACCACGGCGTCGCTGACTTTCAACATCAACGACGGCCTCGCGGAGGTGACCGTCGCTCCCAACGGCCACGCGGACGTCTACCTGCCGTCCGGGCACACGGTCATCGAAGTGATGTTTAACGGGCGGGCAAGCGAGCGCATCGCGGGGGACATCGACGGCTTCGGCAAGCACCTCGCGACGCCGTTCGGACAGGCCTGCTACGCCACCCTTTCCACGGTGTACGGCAGCGCGGTGATGGTCGGTCCGCGCGAGCAGATGGCCGCGCCGGGGCTGCGCTGGTACACGCTCGTCGGCGTGCAGGAGGTACTCGAGCCCTTCCCGCGCAGCGTCTCTGCGGGGCGCGGCCAGACCGGCGCGACCCGCAAGCGCTTCACCCGCGTGCACTGCGTCACCGGCGCTCCGCAGATCTGACGCCGATGTCCGAGAGCCAACCGTTTACGCGCGATCAGGCGTACCTGCTCAAGCTCGCCCGCACCCGGATGCCCTACGGCAAGCACGAGGGGATGCTGCTGGTAGACCTCCCGGAGCCCTACGTAGTGTGGATGGCGCGCGAGGGATTCGCCAGGACCGAACTCGGGCGAATGCTCGCCATCGTCCACGAGATCAAGGTCAACGGGTTGGAGTTCTTGTTCGAGAAGATTCGCTGACGGGGGTGGGGGTCACTCGGCGACGCGAAGGTCAGCGCACCGTCACGTGGAGTCGCGCGCGGCTGTAGTCTTCGCCGTCCGACAGACACACCACGTCGGCGCCGTCCCAACCGGTGATCTGGAGCTTCACGAAGTACATCCCTGGCGCGAGTAGCACCTGACTGGTCTTTCGTCGCCCACACTGCATGCGCCAGGAGTCGGGTCCGTGACCGAATGCTCATCGTTCCTCCACGGACCGGGAAGGGGTGGTTCCGTCGCCCGGATGACCTCGCGGCGTGCAGCCCGTCGAAGACGGGCTTTGGCGACGGTGCCGCGGGCTTCAGCCCGACGACCAGGATGATCTCGAACTCAAGGCGCCCTCGACCCTCGGTGCTCCAGCGGGTCGCGCCCGCAGGGAAAATCACAGGTGCCCCATCAGGTCCCTGCGAAACGTGGGGATTTAAAATATTCTGTGGAGATTTTATCGCGCGGGTGGATTTGCAGTCCGGCTCCTGATTTTGATAGGGTTAATAATCAATTGGGCGGTGCCGCAGTGAATGGCTGTGGGTCTCGGTGAGAGATTCAGTGCACTGAGTTTGTCCACGGGGACGTAATGTCCATAGGGAGGTACGAGGGATGATCAAGCGAGCAGGGGTGATGGTCCGCGTGGTGCTGGCGCTTGCCAGTGTGGGTAGTTGGGTTCAGGCCGATCCCTTGGAGGAGATCGACGACAGCGATGACGCTACGGATCACCGCGGTGAAAACGGGCGGCAATTTGTCTACCAGTGCTCCGATGATGTCGGCGAAAGTGAAGTCTGGGGGTCGGGACCGTACAGCGATGACTCCTCGATCTGCAGTGCAGCCGTGCACGCCGGACGAATCTCTGCTGCGCGCGGTGGCCGCGTGAGAATCGAGATTCTTGGTGGGCGTTCGTCCTACCGGGGTTCCAGTCGACACGGAGTCGAGTCACTGGACTACGGTAGTTGGCCGGGCAGCTTCACGTTTCGCTGACCCCATCCCAGGGGGCTCTTCCGCAGAAGTATGGAAAGCTTTTTTCCAGAGCTTCCACCCGAAGCGGTCTGATCTACTGACTCTTATCAGGGATCCGGGGAAACGGCGGTCTACCGTCAGACTGCAGGGAAACAAGCGTGAGAAACCGTCGCGTTTCGCGCGGACTGGCACCGACGAGCGGCCAGTAGTCTGAGCCCGCGCCGACGACTGGCACCCTCAGCACATGCCGACGGAGGTGCTCCGTGGGGTTCGCAAGGTGGGGGGGCTC
>CANJUR010000096.1 GCA_947477565.1 Deltaproteobacteria bacterium | reverse complement strand
GATCCTGGTCGCGCTGCTCACCTTCGGGGCCTGGGCGCTCTGGGGGCCGGAGCCGCGGCTCACCTACGCGCTGGTCAACGCCGTGGCGGTGCTCATCATCGCGTGCCCCTGCGCGCTCGGGCTCGCCACGCCGATGTCGATCATGGTGGCCACCGGCCGCGGCGCGACGGCGGGCGTGCTCTTCCGCAACGCCGAGGCCATCGAGGTGCTGCGCGAGGTCGATACGCTCGTCCTCGACAAGACGGGGACGCTCACCGAGGGCAGGCCGAAGCTCGTCGCCGTGGAGTCGTCCGCGGGGGTCGATGAGGCCGAGCTCCTGCGCCTCGCGGCCAGCCTGGAGCAGGGCAGCGAGCACCCGCTGGCCGCGGCCCTCGTCGCGGGCGCGAAGGAGCGCGGGCTCGCCCTCACCAGCGCGGAGCACTTCGCGTCGGTGACCGGCAAGGGCGTCACCGGCCGCGTGGGCGATCGCGCGGTCGCGCTGGGCAACAAGGCGCTGATGCTGGACGTGGGCGCCTCCCTCGGCACCCTCGACGCGCGGGCCGAGGCGCTGCGGGCCGAGGGACAGACGGTGATGTTCGTGGCCGTCAACGGCGCGCTCGCGGGCCTCGTCGGCGTCGCCGACCCGATCAAGGACACGGCGGCCGAGGCGCTCAAGGCGCTGCGCGAGGAGGGTCTGCGCGTCGTGATGCTCACCGGCGACAGCCAGACGACGGCCGAGGCGGTGGGGCGCAAGCTCGGCATCGACGAGGTGATCGCGGGAGTGCTGCCCGACCAGAAGGCCGAGGCGGTGAAGCGCCTCCAGGCCGAGGGGCGACGCGTGGCGATGGCGGGCGACGGCATCAACGACGCGCCCGCGCTCGCGCAGGCCGACGTCGGCGTCGCGATGGGCACCGGCACCGACGTGGCGATGGAGAGCGCCGGCGTGACGCTGGTGGGGGGCGACCTGCGCGGCCTCGTGCGCGCGCGCCGGCTCAGCCGCGCCACGATGGCCAACATCCGCCAGAACCTCGCCTTCGCCTTCGGGTACAACGCCCTGGGCATTCCGGTGGCCGCCGGGGTGCTCTACCCCCTCACGGGGATGCTGCTCAGCCCGATGCTCGCCGCCGCGGCCATGAGCCTGAGCTCCGTCTCCGTCATCGCCAACGCGCTCCGCCTGCGCCGCGCGCGCCTGTGAGGTCGGTGCGGCTGTAAGGCACGGAGGGGGCCTGCGTCTGCCTTGGTGCGAGCCGAGACAACGCGGCCCGCAGGAGCGTGCGAAGCCATGAACCCCACCGAGACCCTGCTCGACGTCCGCGGCATGAACTGCGGGTCGTGCGTCCGCCACATCTCCGAGGCCCTCGACGCGCTCGACGGCGTCGAGGAGGTCCGCCCCTCGCTGCCCGACAAGACCGTCCTCGTCCGGCACGACCCGGCGCGGGTGAGCGCCGAGCAGCTCGCCGGCGCGCTCACCGCCCGGGGCTACCCCGCCGCCACGCGCGCCGCGTGAATCGACCCGGACCGGGTCACAGGTCGGCCGCCCGGCCCTAAGAGCCTGTGACCCGGTCCGCTGTAATCCCCGCCCTCCCCATCCGTCTGCCGCCACGAAGCCCATGAACCTCCTGATCCCACGCGTTCTCATTCTGGTCGGTGCGACCGCCCTCTCGCTCGGGTGCGGGGGACGCGAGGTCCCCGTGCGCTTCGGCGAGCAGTCCGCCCTCTCGTCGGGCGCCCGCGAGGCGCCGGTCGCCGACCCCACGGTGGCCCTCACGGGCGACCCACCCCTCCCGGGCGAGCCCACCGGGGCCTGGACCGGCCTCGCGGCGGACGCGGGCGCCCCCCCGACCGGAGGAGGCCACGTCCATGCGCATTGAGCGCCTCCTCCCGGCCGCCCTGGCACTGCTTCTGCCGCTCACCGGATGCGCGACGACGTCGTTCTCGTCCGACCTGCGGCGCGTCGAGCAGCTCTCCGGCGCACCCATCCCCCTGCGCGTCGCGGATGGCCCCCCCGAGGACCACGACCCAACCGTGACGCGGGAGGTTCTCGCCCGTCCGCTCACGGCCGACGCCGCGGTGGCAGTGGCCTTCCGCAACAACCGCCACCTGCGCGCGTCGCTGCGGGACCTCGGCGTGGCGCGCGGCTGGCTCGCCCAGGCCGGCACGCTCCCCAACCCGGCGGTCGAGTTCGACCTGCGCTACCAGACCGACCGCTCGCAGCCCCTGCAGGGCGACGTGCGCCTGGAGTTCGCGCTGACGCGGGCGATCCTCACGGGGCAGCGGGCGGGCCTCGCCCGGGCCGAGCTGGAGGCGGCGCAGGCGCGCGTCGCGGGGACGGTGCTGGAGACGGGCTACGCGGTGCGCGCGGCCTTCTACGCGGCGCAGGCCTCCGAGGAGCGGCTCGCGGCCGCCCAGCAGGCGCTGGACGCCTTCGCGGCCGCGCGCGACGCCGCCCGCGCGCTCCACGCGGCGGGCAACCTCCGGGCCCTCGACCTCTCGGTGCAGGAGGCGGCCTACGAAACCGCGCGCGTCACCGTGGCGGAGATCGAGCTGGAGCGCCTCGACCGCCGCGAGCACCTCCAGCGCCTGCTCGGGCTCCACGGCGACGCCACCGAGTGGACCCTCGCGGAGGGCCTACCCCCCGCGCCCGAGGCCCTCTCGCTGGAGGCGATGACCGAGACGCGCGCGCTCGCGGCCAGCCTCGACCTCGCGGCCCAGCGCGCGAACCTCCAGGCCCTCGCCCGGCGCGTCGGCTTGAGCCGGGCCGAGGGATGGCTGCCCGACGTCACGGTGGACGCGCACGCCGAGCAGGACGGCAACTCCATCGAGGTCGGCGGCGGGGCGCGTGTCACGCTCCCGATCTTCGACCAGCGCCGGGGCGCCACGGCCGCCTACGGGGCGCAGTTCGACGCCGCGCTCGAGCGCTACTACGCGAGCGCCGTGGACCTGCGCTCGGCCCTGCGCGAGGCCCGCAACCGCCTGCGCTCGGCGCACGCCCGCGCGCGGCAGTACGACGCCGTGATCGTGCCGGCGCGGGAGCGCGTGCTGCGCGAGACGCTGCTCCAGTACAACGCGATGCAGGTCTCGGTCTTCCAGCTGCTCGAGGCCCGGCGCGATCTGCTCGACGCCACGCTCCGACGCGCCGAGGTCCGCCGTGAGTTCTGGACCGCCACCGCGGGCACCACCGCCCTCTTCGCGGGGCGCCAGGTGGGCGCGGCGGGGCACGCGTCCGAGTCCACCGAATCCATGTCCGCCGCGTCCATGGGCGCCGGCGCGTCCGCAGGAGGTCACTGAAGCCATGAACCGACGATCCTTCCTCCAGGCCGGCAGCGCGGCGACGGCGCTGGGAATCATGACCCGCGCGGAGCGGGCGGGGGCGCAGACCCACGAGGGCCACGGCGCGCCCGGGGCCCCGACGCAGGGGCAGACGGCGGGACAGACGCCGCCGCCGGCGGCGACCCCCGCCGCGATCGCGCGCCGCTTCCCCGCCGGGCAGCCCGGGGTGACGGTGCCCAACGGGGGGACGCTGCCGCTGCGCGTGGTCGATGGGGTGAAGGTCGGGCACCTGGTGGTGGAGTCCTTCCCCAACGCGTTCAGCCCCGACCTCACCGCAGAGGTGTGGGGATACAACGGCACGACGCCGGGGCCGGTGATCGAGCTCGTCGAGGGCGACCGTCTGCGGATGTACGTGACCAACCGGCTGCCCGAGCCGACGACGGTGCATTGGCACGGCATCGTCCTGCCCAACGGGATGGACGGCGTGAGCGGCCTGAACCAGCGCCCGATCCCGCCGGGCGAGACGTGGGTGTACGAGTTCACGCTCCGCCACCCCGGCACGTTCATGTACCACTCGCACTTCGACGAGATGACCCAGATCGCGCTCGGCGCGGTGGGCATGATCGTCGTCCACCCGCGCCAGGCGAGGGGCCCGCGGGTCGATCGCGACTTCGTGCTCATGGCCCACGAGTGGAAGATCGAGGCGGGCGCCCGGCGGCCCGACCCCAACGCCATGAACGACTTCAACGTCCTCACCTTCAACGGCAAGGCGTTCC
Source organism: Deltaproteobacteria bacterium (assembly GCA_947477565.1). GTDB lineage: Bacteria > Myxococcota_A > Polyangia > Polyangiales > SCUS01. Next base: position 15,726 of record CANJUR010000096.1, on the reverse strand, counting down.
CGAGCACCGAGCCGCTGCTGGTGGGCAAGGGCGAGCGGGTGCGCATCCGTCTGGGCAACCTCGGCCCGATGGACCACCACCCGATCCACATCCACGGCCTGTGGTTCCACGTCACGGCGACGGACGGCGGCTACGTGCCCGCGAGCGCGCAGCGGCCCGAGACGACGGTGCTGGTGCCCGTCGGGGCCACGCGGGTGATCGAGTTCGTGCCGCCCGAGTCGGGCGACTGGGCGATGCACTGCCACATGACCCACCACGTCATGATGCAGATGGCCCACGGCCTGCCCAACATGGTCGGGATGGACCCGCGCGTGCTGGAGCGCCGCATGAGCCGCGCGATGCCGGAGTACATGACCATGGGCCACCGGGGCATGGGCGGCATGGGCGAGATGCGGATGGACATCCCCCCCAACAGCGCGCCGATGCGCGGGGGCCCCGGGCCCCACTCGTACATCGACATGGGCGGGATGTTCACCGTGCTCAAGGTGCGCGACGACGTGGCGACGGCCGACCCCGCGGGGTGGTACCAGGCGCCCGCCGGGACGGTGCCCGCGGCGGCCGACGAGGCGCGGCTGCGCGCCGACGGCATCGACGTGGCGCGGACCTGGCGGCGCGGCTGACCGCCGCTACGGCACCACGCGGACGACGCCCGCCATGCCGACGTGCCCGTGGACGTTGCAGTAGAACGGGTAGTACCCGGCGGCCGCGAAGGGCACGGTGTAGGTCGTGCCCGCGCGCTGCGCCTCGATGAGGTTGGGGCTCGTGGCGCCCGCGGTCGGCCCGTGCGGCACGCCGGGGATCAACGGGTGCGCGGTGAAGCTCATGGAGAAGGTGACTGACTGCCCGGCGCGGACGACCAGGCAGCGCGGCGTGTAGCCGGTGGTGCCGCGCGGTACCACGGTGCGCTCGGCGTCGTCGGCGCTGCGGTCCACGTAGTCCGCGACCCGGCAGTCGTTGAGGAAGGGCACCGACGCTGCGACGTCCGCCGGGTTGCCGGCGTCGCTCGCGGCGTCCTGGTCGGGCGCCGGGACGTCGGCGACCGGCTGATCTGCGGCGGCGCCGGCGTCGGTCGGGCCGACGTCCGCAACGCCCGCGTCGGTCGTGACGTGGCCGTCGTGGGTCGCGTCGTCGCCGCATCCGACCAGCAGGGGGATCACGGCGAGGAGGAGGGGCTTGAGGTGCATGGCTCGCGGCTCTCGAGGGTAGGGGAGCGAAACTCAGGGCTCGACGCGCAGGGTGGCCATCATCCCGTTGTCTACGTGTTCGAGGATGTGGCAGTGGTACATCCAGTGGCCGGGGCGCGCGTCGGGGCGGAACGCGATGCGCACGCGCTCCTTGCCCCGGAGCTGGATCGTGTCCTCCCACGACCGCTGGCCCTCGGGAAGGCCGTTGCGCGAGACGACCTGGAAGAAGAACCCGTGCAGATGGAAGGGGTGCTCCATCTCGCTGGCGTTGACGAGGTCCCACACCTCGGTCGCGCCGACGCGCGTCACGATGTCGGGCACGTCGGGGTAGGACGCGTCGTTGATCGTGAAGACCACCCGCTCGAGGTCGCGGTCGATGTGCTCGTCGAAGGTCACCGTGCGGGGCGTGACGCCGTCCGTGGCGAGCGGCTCGATGCGGGCGCCGGCCGCGGGTGGGTCGAGCGCAGGCAGGGCAGGGTCGGACGAATAGCGCAGCCGCAGGAGGTCCACCGCCTCGGTGAGGCCGGCGCCGTGTCCGCGGGCGTAGGGGAGGACCTGGAGCACGGGCGTGGATCCGGGTGCGCCCGTGCCGTCCACCAGCACGTCGAGGCGGTCGCCCGGGACGAGGAGCAGCTCGTCGGACGCGCGCGGCGTCTCGACGGGGCCGCCGTCGGTGCCCACCACGGTGAAGCGGTGGCCCGGGAGCGCGAGGCGATAGAAGCGCGCGCTGCCCGCATTCACCAGGCGCCAGCGTTGGCGCTGGCCCGCGCGGATGGGGAGCTCGACGCCCGCGCGGCCGTTGACCAGCGGCACCGTGCCCTCGCGTCCGTTGTGCTGTTCGACGAGGTCCCCGGTCGGCGCGATCTGGCCGTCGGCGCCGAGCAGCAGGTCGTCGAGCACGAGCACCCCCTCGGCGTCGGCGCGCGGCTCGCGCTCGCCCCGCACCACGATCGCCCCGTACAGGCCGCGCTCCATCTGCACGCTCTCGGCGACGTGCGGGTGGTACCAGAACGTCCCCGCGTCGGGCACCGTGAACCGGTACTCGAAGGAGGCGCCCGGGGCGACGGGGGGCTGCGAATGGGGACTGCCGTCCATGGCCGCGGGCACCCGCACGCCGTGCCAGTGGATGGTCGTGGGCTGGTCGAGGCGGTTGGTGAAATGCACGACCACCGTGTCGCCCGCGCGGGCCTCGATCGTCGGCCCCGGCACCGACCCGTTGTAGGTCATCGCCCGGACGCGACGACCCGGCGCGTACTCCCACTCGCCGAAGCGCGCCTCGAGGTCGATCTCGACGACGCGCGGGTCGGGGTTGCGATCGACGGCCGTCGCCACGCGCAGCGCTGCGGCCCACGGGTCGGGCCCGCTGCGCGCCACGGCGGGCGTCGCGGGTGCGTCGCCGCAACCGACGGCGATGAGCACGGCCGGCAGGGTCCAGGTGAGGCGTCGGTTGGGCGGCATGGTCATCCAGGGCACGGGACAAGGGGGGGCAGCGCGCAGGGGTTACCCGTGTTTCTAGCCGCCCGGGCGGGAGGTGTGACCCACGAACGTCACCGGGCGTTGCCGTTCCGGGCGTCGCCGCCCGTCAGGGGCCAGGCCGACGGGGCGGCGCCGGCGGACTCGGTCGCCACCACGAGCAGGCGGTCGTCGTCGGTGTGCAGGGCGAGGTCGCCGTTGGGCGAGAGCACGGGCGCCGAGGCGTTGGCGCCCTCCGGGATCGCGAGCGTCCAGCGCTGGCGGCCGTCCTCACCGACGGCGTAGAGCGCCCGGCCCACCGCGAGGTAGATCACGCCCGCGCGCCCGACGGCGTGCGTGGCGTAGCGGTGGTAGTCGGTGCGGGTGGCGCGAGCCCCGAAGACCCAGGCGCGCGAGCCGTCGCGGCGGACGGCGACCAGCTCGCCGCGCGCGCCAGCTCCGCGATGGACGTTCACGTAGACGTAGACCGTTCCGTCTGCGCCGACCACGGGCGCGCCCATGAGGAGATCGACCTGGCCGCGCGAGGAGCGGGCGAGGTCCACCCGCCAGATCACACGGCCCGTTCGCAGCTCCCGGGCGAGGAGCACGTAGGAGCTCAGGCCGAAGAACGCGACGTAGATCCGGTCGCCGTCGATCGCGGGCGGGAGCGGGTGGCGCAGCGTCCCGTCGAGGATCTCGTAGGGCTCCGACCAGAGCCTGCGGCCCCCAACGAGGTCGAGCGCCGTGTCGAGGCACCCCACGACCGTTCCCGAGACGGCGCACTCGTTCACGTTGGACCAGTCGGGGGCGTCGAGCGTCCGGCGGCCCGCGAGGTCGAAGCCCGCGAGGCGGCCCACGGTCGTCATCGGCCCCTGCGTCACCAGCACCGGGCCGCGCTCCGGCGGCAGGCCGACGAAGCGCATCACGGCATCGACCGTGGGGTACGGCGGCCGGGCCTCGCCGTCCCGCCCGAAGCGCCAGACCCCTCGCGCGGCGGTGTCGCCGTACATGTTCGTGAGCAGGACGTCGCCGCCCGTGGAGAGACGGACCTCGCCTCCGAGCACACGCCCGCGCCCGGTAGGCCGCACCGCGGGCGCGCGCCAACGCTCCCGCCCGCAGGGGTCGAGGGCGAGCACGCCGCGCCCGCGATCGGCGGTCTCGTAGGGCGCGTAGATCGTCCCGTCGGCGTCGATGGCGACGTGCCCGGTCACGCCCGCGACGGCGAAGCGGACGCTCCCGACGGGCGTGTCCCGGCCGCATGGCGGGGGTGCGAGCGGGACGTCCTCGGGGCCGGCGTCCTGCCGATCGGAAGCATCGGCGGGGTTGGCGTCCGCTACGTCCCGCGGCTCGTCGAGGCCGGTGCGCGCGCCGCACGCCGACGCCATGCAGGCGAGGAACAGGTGGCGTTGCAAGGGGGGGCCGCGCACCCGCTGAGGGTAACGGCGATCTCGTCGCCCGAGCGTCGATCTTCGCTTGCGACGATTGTATCGGCGCGCTGAACAATGGCGGAGAGGACCGTCCGCCCTCCGTGCTTCCACGCCTGCTTCCGCATTCACGCGCTCACAAGCATGCGATGGCCACCGAGCGGGTCGCGGGGGCGGTTTGGAGGAGCCTCCGGGTCACAGACGGGATGGACACGGCTAGTACCTGCCCAATAGGACCCTACGCGACGGCCGACGGGCCGCGGAGCGTCCCAAGGAGCGAGTGACCCGATGAACCACGAGACCCGCGCGAAGCTTCTGGCAATGGTGTCTGCCGCTCTGGGCGGCGCGGCCCTTGAGGGCTGCGCGAGCAATCCGCCAGCGATGGCGCAGCCCCCGACGAGCGCGAGCGCTCAACCGGCCACAGGGCAGGCCGGCAGCTGCAGTGCTGCGATGGCCCAGAGCGGCAACTGCGGCGCCAACATGGGCCGCGCTCCGGGGGCGAACCCGGCGGCTCCGGCGGCCCCGCAGGGAGCGGCGACGGGGCAGGCGATGAGCTGCGGACAGGACGGGAACTGCGGCGCGCACATGGCCGCCCCGGCCGCCCCGGCCGCGCCGGGGACGACCGCGGCGCAGCCGACCGCACCGCCCGCCCCGGCCCCCACGACCCCCGCCGCGGCGCCTCCTCCCGCGGCCCCCGCTCGCCCTCACGCCCACGCCCACTGAGCGATGGCGCGCGTGGAGGGGGTCGGCCTGGGACTTCGGGCGCCGCTGGTCGGTGACCTGATGACCCGGGCTCCGCCCTCGCTGCGCTGGGTCGAGGTCTCCCCCGAGAACCACATGGGCCGCGGGGGCTTCTTCGAGCGCATGCTCGCCGACGCGCGCGGGCGCTTCCCGGTGGTCACCCACGGCCTCAGCCTGGGCCTCGGCGATCGGGTCCCGCCGGACCCCGCCTTCCTCCGGGCGTTGCGCGCCTTCCTGGAGTCCGTGGGAACGCCCTGGCACAGCGACCACCTGTGCTTCGGCGCCGTGGACGGCGCGCACCTCCACGACCTCCTGCCGATGCCCTTCACCCGCGAGAGCGTCCGCGCGGTGGTGGACCGCGTGCGCCTGCTGGAGGACGCCCTCAGCCTCCCGATCGCCGTCGAGAACATCTCCTGGTACGCCCACCCCGGCGACGCGGAGATGAGCGAGGCCGACTTCCTCGGCGAGGTGCTCTCCCGGAGCGACGCGCGGCTCCTGCTCGACGTGAACAACGCCTTCGTCAATGCCCGCAACCACGGCACCGACGCGCGGGACTTCCTGCAACGGATCCCCGCCGACCGCGTGGTGCAGATCCACGTCGCGGGTCACTTCACCGGCGCCGACGGCTTCCGCATCGACACGCACGGGGAGCCCGTCTGCGCGGAGGTCTACGAGCTGCTCGAGTTCGCCCTCTCCCGCACCGGCCGGGTGCCGGTGCTCCTCGAACGCGACGGCGACTTCCCGCCCTTCGACGAGCTCGCGGCGGAGGTCGAGCGGCTCGACGCGATCCTCCAGCGGGCCTCGCCGTGAGCGACCTCGACGGGCGGCAGCGCGCGATCGCCCGCGTGTGCCTGGGCGAGGCGCCCCCCGCCGACGGGCTGGCCCTCCTGGGCGGCGACCCGCGGCGCTGGCAGGTCTACCGCGACCTGGTCCGCACGCGCCTCTGGCGCGCCCTGCTGGAGGCGCTCCCGCGGACCTGCGCGGCGGCGGGCGGCGAGCGGTTCGGCGGCTGGTTCACGCGGTTCTTGGGCGAGGCGCCGCCGCGCACGCGCTTCGTGCGGGAGGTCGCCCCGGCCTTCGGGGCGTGGGTGCGCGCTGCCGAGGGGGAGGCGCTGTCGCGCCCCGCGCCCTGGCTGCCCGAGGCCCTCGCGCTCGACCTCGCCGAGCACCACGTCGCGCTCTCCGACGCGCGCCTCGACCCGTCCGAGATGGCGGCCTTCTCGATGGACCTCCCGGCGGCCCTGGACCCCGCCCACCGCCGCGTGCGGGTGCGGTGGGCCGTCGAGGGAGAGGCCGTCGTCGAGCGCCCGCGCACGCTCCTCCTGCACCGTCACCCGACGCTGGGGTCGGTCGAGACGCTGGAGCTGAGCGCCCTGGGCGCGGACCTGTTGGACGCGATGGACGACGGGGCGACCCCCGTCACGGCGGCGATCGGCGGGGTGCTGTCGCGCAGCGGTCTCTCCGCCGACGGGGCCTTCGCGGAAGCCTTCGCCGGGCTTCTCAGCGACCTGATGGAGCGCGAGGTCCTCCTGGGCTCTTTCGCGCCGATCTGAGGTGCGCGCAGCCACTCCGCATCGCTACGTCGGTGCGGCCGCAGGGGCCCCAGCCCAACACGGACGCAGCCATGGCGAGGGAGGTGTACGATGCCGTCCGTGGGTCGTTGGGTCGTGCTCGCGTGCTTGATCCTCGGGTGCGGGGCGCGCACCGAGCTGCACCCGCCGTCGCATCCCGCGCCGGGTCTGGACGGAGGCGTCGTCACGGATTCGCTCGTCCCTGCCGACGCCGAGGAAGACGCGCCGTTCGCTAGGGACGTCCCCCCGGCGGATGTCCCGGTCGCGGACGTCGTGGAGCGGACGGACGTCACGGCGCGGGAACACGGCCGGGTGGTGTTCCTCCGCGGGGCCGTGACGGGCCAGGGGGGCGTCTTCGTCGTCGGCATCGACGGCACCGGCGAGCGACAGCTCGTACCCCCGCCCCCGATGGGTACCTACCTCTCCGTGGCGAGGACGGTGGACTCCCGTGGGAGGGTGATCGTCCGGGCGGCGAACGCCTGTGCGTTCCCCTGCGGCCCCACCGCGCCCCCGCGGCTCTTCGCGGTGGACCCGGACACCGCGGCGGCCACGACGCTCATCGAGGACCCGGGCCAGCCGGGACTCGCGGCCGTGCTCCGCGGCGACCGCGTCGTTTACAGCATGGGGCACGGGCCTGATGAGCTGGGCGTGGTCACGCCCGACGGCGCCTCCCGCGTCCGCCTGGCGAGGCACGGCCGGCTGCTCGGCGAGGCGCCCGACGGTCGCGTCCTCTGGCTAGATCGGGACTCGTCCGAGCTGGTGCTGGGCGCGCCCGACGGAAGCTCGAGGACCGTGGTCGCCACGGGGGTGCCCGCCAGCTCCGTCGGCGGCAACAACACCGCCCAGCTGGCCGACGGGCGGATCGCCTTCCGCGGCCGCCCCGCGGGAGGCGGCGCACCGGGGCTCTACCTGGCTCGCGCCGACGGAAGCTCTCCCACCCTGCTCCTCACTGGCGCGGGTCGTGTCGCGGCCGTGCTCCCGGGCGGCCGGGTGGTGCTGCAGGTCCTCGACAGCCCCGGCGTCCAGGTGATCGACCCGGCCCGGCCCGGCGTCCCCCTCGCGCGCTTCGACACGCTTGTCTTCGCGGCCCTCACCGCGAGCGGCAGGCTCGTGATGAACCGCTACCCCACGGACGCCACCTCCCCTCACGTCGAGCTCTGGACCGCGCGCCCGGACGGCGGCGAACTTCTCCGCGTGTCGAGCGGCGGCTTCTTCCTGCTGTCCTCGCCCGACGCGTGGCTGGTCTACCGGCCGTGGCCCGTCTCGACCACCACCGACGACCTCTCCGTGGTCCCCGAGCGGGGGGGACGCACGGCGATGCTGACCACCACGGGAGACGCCCACCAGCACGGGCTGGTGGGATCCGCGCTGCTCTACTTCCAGAACTCCCCCGCCGGAACGAGCGTCCACGTCGCGGCGCTCGACGGTTCGCGCGACCGCGTCCTCGTCTCCGGGAGCGGCTTCCGCGAGTTCGACGCCCTGCTCCCCGACGGGCGAATCCTCTTCGGCGAGGCCCGTCCCGACGACCGACCGGGCGTGGCCTCCGAGCTACACGTCATGAACCCCGACGGCTCGAGGCTCGTGGTCCTCGGGGGAGCCTCGCCGCTGCGCCAGACCTTCGGTGTCTACCTGCCCTGATGCGGCCATCGCCCGGCGGTCGGCGGCGCAGTCGCGCCGAATGCCCTTGGCCATCGTCGCGCCGTCCTCGTCCCGGAGGCACGACTGCCGAGGCTACGCCGCGTCCCGCGGCCGGATGCACATCTCGATGGAATCCACCGGCGGATCGGGACACGGACTCTGTTCGCTTCCCGTTCCTGTTGCTCAACACCCGCGCGCTCGACGAGGTACTCGTGACCAGCGGGGACGAGGCACTCACCATCGACCGACACGACGAAAGGTGAGGGGCTCGACGCTCACGCCGCGCTCGCGACGTCGCTCTCCCTCCCCCGATCGGTGTAGGCGCGCGGTGAACGCGCCCAGCTCGCCATGACTCGTCGTGCGTAGCGCCCCCAGCGTTTCGAGCGCGCAGCGCCGCGGGTCGAGTGCTCGACGTCAACCAATTCTGGCTAGCGCTGAGGTCCACGATCGCTGGCACCCCCACCACGGGCTGCAACCCCCCGCGCTCTACCGCGAGACGCGGCGCGGAGAGGTCGTGTTTGTCTACACGATGCCCGACGGATCAGGCGCCGTCGTCCCGAGGTGGATGACCGAGCGCGAGTCCTGCGCGACGTTGTCGTCGGGTCCGCCGCGCTGTTCGCTGGACGCCCTCCGAGATCTCCGTTGTCAGCTCGATCGGTTCGCGTGCGACCGTGACCACCTGGGACACCCCGTCGAGGTCCACGTTGGCGGCGTCAGCGAGGTCATGGATGGGCTGCCGCTCGACCGGGAAGAATCTATCCGCCAGCCGAGGTCGAAGGGCGCCGAGCGGCTTGTCGTCGATGGATCTGCGGCGGGCGGTTCACTCCTGACGCGGCGGGTCCGCGTCCGCACCAGGCTCTGTCGTGGTGGCGGGGCTCGGAGAGTCCGCGCCGGGTTCGGTCTGCCCTGGGAGAGCCTTGTCAGGTCGAGCGTCCGCGACGGAAGCGGTCGATGGGGCGGTCTCCGAGGCGATCCTCGGTCGGTGCGGTGGCCGACCAACGCGCACCTCCCGCGAGCTGGGCGCGGCGAGCAGGTCCACGGTGCGGACGCCGAGGGTGGTGGCAAAGCGGGTCAGCGAGCGAAGGGTCAAGTTCTCCTGGCCGATCTCCACCCGTCGAACGTAGACGCCTGAAACGCCGAGCGATTCGGCAAACTTGTCCTGGGTCAAACCGAGGCCGACCCGGAGTTCCGCGACTCGTCGTCCGACATCGCGAATGACGGCGTCAGGATCGTCGGCCTCCACGGTGCGCAACGTCGCGGAGCAGGGCCCTCACATATAGTGACCTATGAGTTGCTGATTCTCCGTGCTGAGGAGGCCCGGGGCCAGTAGTGTCGTCGGCGCCTGGCAGCGACAGCACCCCCGCCGCAGGGCGCGGCAGGGGAGTCGCGGTCGATGCCAAGGCGGGAGGAGGGCGATTTGAAGCTGTTATGGATGGGCGCATTCGTTGCGGTGCTGATTGGGTTGGCGCCGGGCGCTGGGCACGCACAGCCACGTAGGCAGGGATCCCCGCGTCAATCGTCGCCGGTCCCGGGTCGGACGGCGGTCGCTCCGTCGTCGGCACCCGGGGGACGAGGGGCGTCGCCTATCACCGCGGCGTCGGGAGCGACGACCCAGGCTCAAGACCACGAGGCGGTTGCGAACCTGCCCGCGCCGTCGCGCGAGCCGATCACGTGGGCGCCATCAACGCCCGAGCCCCCGCCGCCCCCGCCGCCCCCGCCGTCGGCTCCGGAGACTCCCTCCTCCTCAGCAGGTCCGTACGGCACGCTCGCGGTGGGGGTTGGGTACGGCGACTCGACGGTGCGTGCGAACGCACGATGCAACGAGGCTGGCCTCAGCGTCAGCGTTCGGCTCGGATTCACGCTCCCTGATCCCGGACGGGTCTATCTGGGCGCCGCGTTCGACGAGTCCTTTGGATGCGACCTATCAAGCAGCGGAGCGACGCTTCGAAGCCGACGATTCGCCGGTGACGTCGGGTTCGACATCTTGGTCGGGCCGCTTGTTTTTCGGCCCTTCATGACAGCCGGTGCCCTGACTCGCTTCATTCCACTGTCCAGCGTAATGTCCGGCTGCGGCACGCCATGCTCCGACATCATCGTCGGCCAGAACTTCGCTGCGCTGGGTGGCGGTCTGGCGATCGGCGTAATCGCTGGTGCTGCCTACCTCAGCGTCGAGGGGCGCTTCGTGCACGCACTCGACACGGAGGGCATCGCCATGTCCGTCGCCGGCACCGTCGGTGTTCGCGTTCGGTAGGAGGCGCCGAGTCGGTGGACGACTGCACGAAGGAGGCTGCTGGTCCGACGGAGATCGTCGATGGACCGACTGGGCGGCGCCACGACTGCTTCGCGCGTCCAGCTGGCGGGTACTGCGATGGATGCGCCGAGACCAGGTCCGATCGTCCAGACGCGCCGCGACGGCGTTGATGAAGTCGTCGTCTGCTGAGCGAGACCCGATGTAGTTGACGTCGAGCAGTCGTCGCGCGCTCGCAGAACGGCGACGCCACCTTGGTCAAGCTCTCGTGCCTCGACGACGATGGCCAGGGGATCCCGCTCGGCGTGCTTGGAGCGAGAACGAGAACTCGCCAGGCGCATCGTCGAACGCGCAACCACCTACCGCTTCCGCGGTCATTTCGGTCGTCCGCGGCCTCGTCCGTGGACCCATCGCGAGCAATCACGATAGAACCAGCCGCATGCCGCCTCTGGGGGAGTTCTCGTGGCTCGTCGCGCTGCGCACGCCAAACGCCGACGTTGCCCGTTTCAACGCCGTGCTCGATCTCCGCAACCTCCGCGTTGCGACGAAGCTCGACGCCCTCGCAGACGCGTGGCTCGCGGCTGATGGTGGCCCTCGCAGCGTCTTGTTGATCGCCCACGCCGGCGACGGAAAGACCGAATTCCTACGACGCCTCATCCGCCTCGCGCCCTCGTCCAGCATCAAGACCTTCGACCACGAAACAACAGCTCCCGCGTGGTCCACCGGAGGCCGCTGGCTTCTCAACGACCCGAGCCAGCTGCCGACGTCGCGTGTGATCGAGTTTCTCACCCACGCCTTCTCGCCCGCGGCGCCAGGGGATGCTCGCTTCGTGGCGGGCATCAACCGGGGCCTTCTCCGTGCGATCGTGCAACTCGACGCGTGCGAGGGCTGCGACGCTGTGGCGTGGGCGGCGGCGAAGCAGTGGCTTCTGAGCGCGCTGGCCTACGGGGGGCCGGGCATTGACGACGGCGGACGGATCGCAGTGCCGCTCGATTTGCGCGTGTTGGTGCCGGGGCCTGGCGACCACGACTCGAGCGCGCAAAAGGTCGCGCTCGCGGTTCTATCGACCGTACGCGACCAGGCAGGCGCCTCCTGGACGCCAACGGTCTGGGCGGAGCGCATCGCGAGGGTGCTCGCTCTTGTGGAGGCCAGCGGACACCACGTGACGTTCCGGGAGGTGCTCGCGCTGTCCGGGGCGGTGGCCGAGGCGCTGCTGAGCGGCCATCTCCACGAGCCCCTGGCCGTGCTCTTCATGGCGAGCAGCTCTGCATTGTCGCCCTCGTTGAAGCCGCTGGAGATGCTTCTACGGCGCCTCGATCCTGCGAAGGTGCCCAACCTCGTGATCGACCTTGATCCCGACGACGCATTGACTCGCGACGCCCGCGTTCGAGAGAGCGCGCTCGGGAACCTCGCCGCGGCCTTCGGCAACGTGGGCGTTGCGCAGGGGCTGCCGTACCGGCACGCGGGTGTGTTTCTCCGCGTGTGTCGCCACGTCACTGGCAGCGCCGCTGTCGAGGTCGCCGAGGCGCGTCGGAGTGTGTTTCGGGGTCTGTCGCGCATTGCCTGGGGCGCGCATGGCAAAGCAGATGATCTCGACGTACTCCCGCTGACATCGCCGGTACACCCTGGCGCGACGGCGGGAGGGACGCGCGTACTTCGCGCTGCTCTCAGCATCGAGTCGGCGGACTTTGTCCCCGACGTCGCGGCGCCCGGCGGACGCTACGTCGAGCATGGACTCACGCTGCCGGCGCTGGTGATGAGGCGCGACTCAAAGGACACGAGCACGCCGAGGCTGCGTCTCGACCTCGAACTCTTTGAGATGCTGGCTTGCGTGGGCGCCGATGAGCACGCGACGGTCGCGCGACTTGGCCCTCGGGCGGCACAAGTGCTCGCGTGGTTTGATGCCCTCGTGGCGCACTGGGCAGACCACCTCGCGGTGGTCTCGTCGTCGGGCCTCGTAGCGTTTCAGACCTTCCTCGGAGCGCAGCGTCCCGTGGCGCTGCGACCATCGCCGGAGGGCCGATCGGCGCAGATTGTGACGCCGGTTGCGCCAGAACCGAACGTGCTTGCGGTGCTGCAGCGCGCCATCGCGCTCGATGACAAGGTGGCGATCACGCCATCGGCATGTGCATCGGCGCTGCTTCAGTGGGCGGGCTACACGCCGCTTCTGCCCGGCGGCGACATTGAACTGGACGCCATCGAACGAGAGGCGCTCGGCGCGTCGTCGGTACCGCGTGTCTCGCGCTACAGGCGCCTCGTGTGGCCCGCGTTCCCGTGGTCATCACACACCCTCGGCGTCGCCGTCGCGGCCAACAGCACGGTGCTGACGAAGGGCTCTGCGTGGGAGAAGTTCGCCCCGGACCTCGGCGCCGCCTGCGCCAAGGTACTCGGCTTTACCGACGGAGACCCCGAGGCATGGCGGCACGCGCTCCGGTCGGCATGGGCCGACGACGAGGAGTGTTTCGACACGCACCCCTCGGGGCGACTCGTACACCAGCGGCTCGCGGTGGGGGTCTCTGGGCGGCAACTCCCACACGAACTGCCTGCCTCACTTCCGGCCGTCTCCGACGTTCGCCGCGGCGTGTCGGCCGATCTCCTCGCGGCCGGTGACACACTGCCGTTCTCGCGCCCCTCACGGTGGTGGCAGCTCGGAACGTGGGCCTCGTGGTGGCTGATGCTCGAGGGCCTGCGAGCCGCCCACGGTCTGTCATCGACGCCGGTGCTGCTCCCGTACGTGTCCGATGCCGATGGCGCGCTGGAGTACCAGTTGGTTCGCGGTGCGTGGTTTCACCCGCCGACGAAGATCGAGCCACTCGTCGCGGTGCAGGTACTCGCGCAGGGGGCGGGGTGGTGCACGCCGCCGAGCGCGACCAAGAACTTCGACCTACACCTCGATGGGCCGATGCTCGACCTGATCCGTCTGGTCGCGTGGCGCGTGCACCGCGAGGGGGAGGGGCGTCCAGATCGGCGCTCCCTCGCGCGACTCCAGGACGCGCTTCTCGAAGCCGGGCTGTTCGCGCGTCCATCGGGTAGGTCCGTAAAGGGCCGGATACCTGGCGGGGCGCTGCCGTTCCTGTCCCCCGATTCAGGTGCTTTCGATGCGGCGCTTCGGGCCGCGCTTCAGCGCTTGGCCATGCTCGATGTCGCGTCCGACGGCGCCACTCTCTTCCACGCGCCGTGGAGCGATGGAGCGGTGCGATGAGCACCTTGAATACCGAACTCCAAGCACGCGCACGTTGGGTCGGTCTATGCGCGGCACGACGCCTCACGCGCGACGCCAGTGCGTGGGTCGCCGCGACGCGCGACGCCAGTGCGTTGCCTCCATCCGTCCGCGTCGAGGTGCGCCGCGAGCTCGATCGCCATGACGTCGAGGCGTTCGCCCTGGAGGCTATAGGGACGCTCGCCAAGCGCGTCTCGGGCCTCGACGGGCGTGTGTGGATCGTGGGCGACGCCGGGTGGTGGGCCTGGTTCGGTGGTGGATTGGTCGAGTCGCGCGAGGGTATCGGTGCGATGCGATCCGAGGGCGCGGTGATCCTCGCGCTCGGCGCCCACGCGGGGCAGACGCTCGACGTCGTGGGCGAGACCCTCGACGCATCGATGCCGACGACGATCGGCGATCTTCTTCGTAGGACCGTCGCCTCCGGTGCGAACCGAGAGAAGCTCCACGAGGCGGAGCAGCGCCTTCAATGGGCGTGGAACGCGCTCGGCGCGAAGTCGGCGTGGCTGCTCGACGTGTGTCTTGATGCAGGCGCCCCTTGGTGGAACGCGCAGCCGGACCTCGCAGCGCAAGGAATCTTCGAACTGCTGGCGAGCAAGGCGGGCGGCGTGACCCTGCCTCACGCCCTTCCTCTCACAAAGCGTGCTGCCGAGGCGATGGTCACGGGTGCGGCGAGCGGCAAGGCGTCGAAGTCACCGGGACCGGCCGGGCAAGCCACGGTGGACTCGTGGCTCAAACAGCGAAACGAGGACTACGCGACGTTGAACGACAGCGGGCTCGAGGTGATCTTCAAGGGAGAACACTGGAAGACGCCCACGGCCACGCGTGATGCGATGCTCATCGCGCGTCTCGCCGCCGCGAAGCCGTACCGCAAGGACGCCAAGAGGCCCGACTTCGCGCGCCTCGCGCCTCTCCCGGAGCTGGGGTCGAAGCGCGGCTCAGCGACCCTCGCGCCGGGCCTCCCGCTCCTCGACGCTGTGTGGTTTCTGCGCAAACTGCTGGAGGCTTTTCCCGGGCAGATCGCAGGAGGGCACGCGGTCGTCACGACGGGCCTGGTGCCACACCTCCGCGTCACGAAGGTGGTGCTTCGGCTTCGCGACGTGGTCGCTCCAGAGTGCGTACTGTATCCCTCGACCGACGACGACTACGGAAGAGTGCGCGCCTTCGGACTCGCCCTGGTCGAGCGTGTGACGGCCAAGAAGCCCGGAGCCTTCGATGCGGTCTACGAGGTCGCGGTCTTTGCCGAGCCGGAGGGCGCTGCACCCATCGAGCTGGCGGCGAATTTTCCCTGGCGCTGGTCGGAGGCGTCGCCTGCCCGCAGGGACGCGATGAAAGCGGACGCAACGTGCTTCAGCGAGGCGCGCGCGGCACTCGAAGTGATCGCCCGGAACGCGCTCCGCAAGGTTGACGTCTCGGTGGCGACGGCAGCGCTCGCGACACTCCAGAGCGCGTGGGATGTGCTTCGCGCCGTGCCCGTGATCGAGCACGCGGGTATGCTCGAGAGCGGGACCGCGCCATGGGCGCCGGCGCGGAACTTCATCAACGGCTATACACAGGCCGCAGAGGCCCTGATCGAAGTGTTTGAGCACGCGGGCAACCTCGCGGCTCGCATCGCCGAGGGGCCACTGCACACGGTGTTGCAGTTCGGACTTCACGGCGTCAACGACGCGTGGCGTCTCTACGGTTACCACCCACTCCGACTCGCGCGGCTCCTCGAACAGGAGCAGGCTGCCCTCGGCGAGATCACCGAGTCGCTGTCGCGTCTGAGCTCGCTTCGCGACGTACCTCTCTTCGCGATGCCGCCCCTCGCCGGCGCGCCGACCGTTCTTTGGAACGCGAGCGAAGAGACTCAGCGGCAGGTTGACCCGCCGCCCTTCCTCGTCGCCGCCAGTGCGTCGAGCGGCGGGGACGACCCGTGGAGCGAGCGCTACGTGCCCTTCGCCCACCGAGGCGACACGGAGAGCGACCTGGTCGAGCCGCTCCGGCCAGTGCTCGACGCGCTCGCGACGCTCTTCCCTGGGATGTCGCGCCGGGCGAGCGTGCTCCTCAGCTCGGCGAGCCACACCGATCGTGGGATGCGACCGCTCCTCTTGATGGCGGACGCAGTGCAACGCGTTGTCAGCGACCGACGGATCGTGCAGGGCATCGACCTGCATGTGCCCGACGGCATGGTGTCGGCCCATCTCGAGAGCGACGACGAGACCGAGAGTGATCGGCTCGCCACGATCACCGAGGCAATGAGCACCACGCG
>CANJUR010000095.1 GCA_947477565.1 Deltaproteobacteria bacterium | reverse complement strand
GGACGACGCGACGGAGCCCGGAGCGAAGAGTGCGGACTGCGAAGCGCGCGACGGGTCCATCCCTCGACTGTGCCACGGCGCGAGCGAACGCGGCTACCAGCACCGTCGCTGCGCGGGTTCGCCAGCGAGCTCGTCCGGCGGGGCGTCGGGAACGCCCGACGACCTGTAGCAGGGCGAGAATCGGGCTATGCGTCGAAGCCCGCGCGACCTCACCCCGCGATGCCGAGCGCCCCCTCTCCCAGGAGGAGAAGGCTCAAATACCTGTTGGCTCAGGGCATCACTGTCAGCGTTCCGAAGCAACGACCCGTTGGAGGGCTAAGGACAGTCCCCCGAAGGATCGATCCCTCTTGCGAGACCTCACCCCCAACCCCCTCTCCCAAGAGGGAGAGGGGGCTCGGATCGAGAGGAAATGACATAAAATAAGTCTTTTTAGCCCCCTCTCTCTTGGGAGAGGGGGTTGGGGGTGAGGTCTCGCAACGGGGACCGAGCCCTCGGGAGCCTGTCCTTAGCCCTCCAGCCGACCGTTGATGTGAATACCCGTCGGCCGTACAGGGAAACGCCCGCGGAAGCTCACGGGGAGGTCGCGACCCTCTCGCGAGCCAGTGAAGTTGCTCGCACGAGGGTCACGAACCCCCGGTGAGCTTCGCCCAGAGCTCGCACGAGGGTCACGAACCCCCTGCGAGCTTCGCCCAGAGCTCGCACGAGGGTCACGAACCCCCTGCGAGCTTCGCCCAGAGCTCGCACGAGGGTCACGAACCCCCTGCGAGCTTCGCAAGAGGCTGAATCGCAGCGGAAACGCCCGATTCACCCCATCAGGTGAACAAAGAGACCGCTCCGCAGCTTCGGCTCAAACCAGGTGCTCTTCGGCGGCATCAGGCGCGCCGCGTCGCTCACCGCCAACAGTTCGCCGATGCGCGTCGGATGCATCGCGATCGCGAGCGACCAGCCCTCCTCGTGCACGCGGCGCTCGAGTTCGCCGGTGCCACGGATGCCGCCGACGAAGTCCACGTGGTCGTCGCGGCGCGGATCGGTGATGCCGAAGATGCGGTCAAGGATGAGGTCCTGGCAGAGCGAGGCGTCGAGCGCAGCCACCGGGTCGGAGGGGTTCCAGAGGCCAGGACGCACGGTGCCGAGATACCAGCGACCGTCCACGAAGAACCCCATGGACTTCGGCGTCGGCGGCGCCGCAACGGATGACGGCTCGAGCACGCAGACCTCCCCCAGCGCCGCGAGCAGCGCCGCCGGCGAGCGCCCCTGCCGATCACGAACAAGTCGGTGATACGCGAGAATCTGAAGCTGCTCGTCCGGGAAGAGCACCGCGAGGAAGCGATCGTGCTCACCAGGCATCGCGCCGCGCTTCGCATGGACGCGCGACGAGGCCGCGCTGCGGTGATGGCCGTCCGCGACGTAGAGCGCAGGCACGTCGGCGAAGTGCTCCGCGAGCGCGTCGGACTGCGCCTCCGCAGGAACCCACACCGTGTGTCGGATGCCATCGTCCGTCGTGAGGTCCGTGTCCGGCGCGAGGGCGGTGATCGTCGCGACGAGCGCATCGATCGCGGGGTGCGCGCGGTATGCGAGGAACACCGGCTCGTCGTGCGCGTCGAGGGCGTCGATGTGGCGGGTGCGATCGTCCTCTTTGTCGGCTCGGGTCTTCTCGTGCTTGCGAATGATGTCCCGGTCGTACTCCTCGACGGAGACACAACCGACGAGGCCCACCTGGTGGTGCGCTCCCATGGTCTGCGCGTACACGTAGATGCGCGGGGAGGCGTCCGGGACGAGCACCCCGCGAGCGCGGAGTTCGGCGAGGTTGCGTGCGCCCTGGGCGTAGACCTCGTCGGCGTGCTCATCCACGCCCGGCACGAGATCGACCTCGGGACGCGCCACGCGCAAGAACGAATCGGCGTTGCCCCCGACGAGCGCCCGAGCCTCGCGGGTGTTGACGACATCGTACGGCGGGGACGCCACGCGGCTCGCGAGGGAAGAGGGCGGACGCAGCGCACGGAAGGGTCGAACGAGGGCCATGGCGAGGCATCTCGCATGGGGCGCCGCCGGGTGTCCATCGCCACACGGACGCCCGGAGAGGGATCAGTCGTCTGCAGTACCTGCGCAGCGCGCGAGAGCCTCGGCCACCTGCGTGCGTAGCGCGGGCTCGGCGGTCTCGGGCATCCCCAACGCCACGTGCGCCGCCGAGTCGCAGGCACCCCGCGCGGACAGTCGTCGGGTCAAGCGAACGGTCACCTCCGCGAGCCGAAGCCCGCGCGGAAACTCGGCGAGGTACTCCCGCGCGGCGCGCTCGACGCCCGATCCGTTCGACGCGTCGAGCGCCAGAACGAGCACGTACCGAGCGTCTTCGCGCCGCGGATCGCGCGCCGAAGCCGCCGCGAGAAACCGCTGCAACGCCACCGCCGCCTCGGTGGTCTCGCCGCGCACGTAGGCCAGCGCGCCCGCGCGAAACTCCTGCGACGCCATTCCACCGACGATCGCCGCCGCTGCGGGGCGCGACAGATCGACGTGCGGGCCCGGCGCTACCGCCTCGACGCCCGCGACCATCGCATCGGGAGTGATCGCAGTGAGCGTCGCCGCGGGTGGGGTGAGCGCGACGGGATCGGCCACTTCGAGGGTTCCGCCTGCGGCCACGAATCGCTCACGCTGCCCGGAGCGACGAACCGCCACGAGGCCTTCGGTCACACGCACCCGCCGGAGGTGTCCCTCGTGCGCATCCACGGCGAAACGCGTCCCGCGCGCCTCGACCTCCGCATCGCCGAGCGCCACGACGAAGCGATCGGCGCGCTGCCGGTGCATCACCGCGAGGTGGATGGTTCCTTCGCTCAGCACGATGCGCGTGTCGGCCCCGGCGCGCTCGACGTGAAACACCGCCGCCCGCTCGGCGCGCAGCGTTCCGACGCCCGCGAGGTCGATGCCGTCGATCGCTGCCGCGGGCGTGCGTCGCCGTAGCAGCGCTCCACCTCCGAGCACCGCCGTCACGACCGCCGCCACCGCGAGCGCCCGCAGCACGGGCGACATTTTTCGTCGGCCTCCCCGCTCGGCGCTCGCGATGACCTCCGCACGCACCCGCAGCACCGCGTCGGCGTCGAGCGTCGGCGCAGGCAGCGAGCGCGCGGTCTCCCGCAACAACCGCAGCGAGCGCTCGAGCGCACCGCACTCCGCACACCCTCGCGCGTGGGTCAGCGCCTCGGCCTCCGCTGCCGGGTCGAGCCGACCATCGAGCGCGGCCTCGGTCTCCGCGGTGCGCGTACAGCTTTCGATGGCTTCGGTCTTCATCGGGCGCCCCGCGCGGCGAGCGTGGAGCGCAGCGAGTTGCGGGCGTGGTGGAGGCGGGTCCAGACCGTGTTGAGCGGGATGCCGAGCGCCTGCGCGACCTCCTCGCCCTTCATTCCGTGCACCTCATGGAGAACGATCACCTCGCGCTGCGCATGCGACAGACCTGCGAGGGCAGACTCGAGCGCGGAGAAATCCTCGCGGTCGCTCGCGTGCCGCTCTGGGTCGACCCCCCCTTCCGGGAGCTCGATCTCGTAGGCTCGCGCCTTCCAGAGCCGCCAGCGACGAACGAGGTTGCGGCGATCGCGACGCGCGTACTGCAGCGCCACGCCGATGATGAACGACCGCGCCGTGGCCGCCGGATCGAAGTTGTGCGCCGCACCGGGCAGCGCGAGGAAGGTGGTCTGCACGAGGTCATCGAGGTCGATGCGCGACCCGCGGAGACGCGCGAGCACGGCGTAGACGTCACGGTGATAGCGATCGAACGCAACGCCGAGCGCGTGCGCATCCCCGGCGGCGACACGCTGCATCAGTACCCCGTCGTGCTCTGGGACGAGCTTCATCAACGGTCGGATCAAACGGAGGCTCATCGTTGCGGCTCCCAGGTTGCGCCGAGGGTGAGGGCCACTCCCGGGCCGAGTCCACTGCCGACGTCGAGGTAGCCTTCGGTGCGGGCGAACACCGTGAGCGTGCGGGAGAGCTGCAACCCGAGGGAGGCCTCGAGGCCGAAGCGCGGGGTCCACTCGACGGCCGCGGCCGCGGCGTTGCAGGAGAGGCCGCCGAAGCCGCCGACCTCCGTACGCAGTCGGCCTGATCCGAGGCGCGCGCGACCGGAGAGCACCAGGCTGGACTCCATGCGATCGTGCGGGAGTCGCGGGGCGGTGGGGTTGGCGAAGCGCATGCGACGGTGATCGCCGAGGGCCCAGGCCACTGAGGAGCGGGCGCTGAGCGCCACTCGGTGCGTGGCAAGGCCGACCTCTGCGCCCACCCTCCCAAGGGGGTTGTCGCCAGCCTGAAAGGACACGCCGGTCGCAAGCGAGGCGAGCAGCGACCAGTCCGAAGCCGCGGGCGGAGGCGGAGGCGGAAAGAGCGGCGGAGCGATCGGGGACGACGGAGTCAAGAGCACCGCTGCGACGACCGGGGCAGCGGCTGCGACGGGCACCGGCGGATCGGGCGCAGCGGGATCAGGCGCGGGCACTGCGAGCACGGAGAGCAACGTCGGCAAGACGTCTTCGAGCGACTCGAGGTTGCGCACCGCGATGCGGCCGTCTTCGAGGGCGATGTGGATGGTGAGTTCGTGGGAGTTCCAGTCGAGGCGAGCGTGCGAGGGGGCGCAAACGGAGGTGGACCAGAGGCTTCCCACGGCGTGGTCGAGGACGCGGCGGAGGCGCTGCGCGACACGGGACGGGATGTTTTCGCCAAGCTCGAAGGTGGGAGCGCAGACCGCCGCGGGGGCAGACTGGGCCCGCACCGAGCGCCCCCCGAGGATCAATGGAAGCGCCCATGCAATCGTGGTGATGGGCGACCGACGCATTGGATTCCTCATGGCACGCGTCGCCGCCACCGACGAGAACCTTCATCCCGAAGGTGACATTCGCCCGAGTGCGACCATCGACACACCACGATGAAGCCGCCGGGGCGATGAGGGCGCTGCACGGGTCCCGATCGACCCGATGCCGCGGTTGCAGCGGACGTAACGCCGAGCGACGCGACGACCGTGAATGCCGACTCGACCACGGATTGCACCGCACCGACGGTATGCATCCACGCGCGCTGACGCCTGGCGACCTGATCAGAGCATCGGTGGGAAAAGGGGTTGCGCGACACCGATCGGCGCGGTGAAGTGCGCGCCCACCCGAATGCTCCCGTACCTCTTTTCCGACATCGACGCGGCGGTCGAGCAGGCCTGCCGCGAACTCAAGATCGACCTGATCCACGTGGGCTCTTTGCAGGCCTGGATCGCGGAGCCGGAGAGCGAGTGGCCGACGTGCTGCGACCGGGGCTGCGAGCCCTGCGTGCTCACTCTGGGAGCCGCGGCGCGCCGGGCGCGGAGCATTCTTGAGCAGGGCCACGGAATAGGTGTTTCATCCCCCTCTGAGTGAAGGTTATCGTCCCCGGAACGATGTCCACACCTCTCTACAAGTGCGCCAACTGTGGCGCGATCATTCATCGCCTCAACCTGCGATGTGAGTACTGCAGCCACTGGAACGTGGATCCCGCAAACCCGCAGGATCCGCCTTTGGCCGCGGTGCAGGCGGGCCGCTCTTCTCCTGCCGTGCAGCCCGTGGCTACCCCACCGGTGGCGCCCGTGGTCGTCGCGGCCCCGGTCGTCGCGGCCCCGGTCGTCGCGCCGGAGCCGCCGCGTCGTCTCTTCGGATCGAAGCCAGAGATCGCGCCGGCCACGCCGAGCGTCCCCGAGCGCCGCGCGGGGGCCCTGCTCAAGCCGGGGGGTTCGAAGCAGTCCACGTCGGGGATTGGGGGGCGGCGGGCACCGGCTGCGGAGCCCGAGACGGCCTTGCTGTGGGATCGTGGGCGCAAGCTCTTCGGCGGCCGCACACCTCCAGCGACGAACGAAGACTCCGAGGCGCTCGGGCGCATCCAGGCCGTGATGGCTGTCGCGTACTGGGTGGCCAGCTCGGACGACGAAGACGAGATGGACGGGGACGAGCACGACGCCATCGTGGAGTCGTTTGCCGAACTGCTCGGCGACGACGCCGACGAAGACGAACTCGAGAACGCCATCGCGTCCTGGGATGAAGCCATCGCGGAGGACGAGGAGGCCTTCCTCGCGGAGGCCGTCGCGGCCATCGGTAGCGGTCCGATGCGAAGGCAGGCATTGGAGATCGCGACGGTCGTGGCTGCCGCTGACGACGACCTCTCGGACGCCGAGGAGGAGGCCCTCGACGAGCTGGCGACCGCCCTTGGCTTCACCGACCGCGAGAGCGAACGCATCATCAAGAAGGCCCTCGAGAGCATCGACGAGTAAGGGGCGGCGCCCCCGCGGCAGCCTTCCCGGTTCTGCTTCGGTGGTAGCCTCCAACGCTCACCTACAGGATTGATCGTTGGAGGCGCCCGATGTCCCTTCGTACGACGGTAATCACAGCTCTTTCTCTCGGTGCTTTCACCCTCGGCGCGCCGGTCATCGCCCGCGATGGCGCCGGTCGCACGCCGACCCTCGCCCCGGCGGCCCGCTCGGCGCAGAGCCGCGCCTGCCAGACGTGCATGCGCGAGCAGTGCGGCACCCCCGCGGCGGCCTGTCGCGCCACCTGTCAGACCACGCTCGCGCTCCGTCCCCCGATTGAGTTCGAGCGGTGCGAAACCGCTTGCGTGCTGCGCTACCGCGCGTGCATCGCGACCTGCGAACCCTGCGGCGGAGCCTACATCGCGCCGCCCGGGGCGGTGGCGTTCCCGCGCGATCCCAACGCGCCGAGGGTGGTCACCCTCCCCCGACGCGGTCGCTAACCCGCCGCTCGATCAGCCCTGCTCGCGCGGCAACCTCGCCAGGTGCCGCGCGACGATCTCCTCGACGCGCCGCTGCACGATGGCGTCCACGCGCTCGGCCACCAACGACACGATGGTATCCACAAGCCGCTTCTCGTCAGAGAACGACGACTCGAGCGGACGACCAGCGCGTCCTTGCTCGCGCCTGGCGTCGTCGTCGTGATGGTGGTGTGAGTCACCGTGATGGTGATGCGGAACCTCCGCCTGATGATGCTCGTGCGGGTGGTCGTGCGCGTGGTCGTGCGCGTGGTCGTGCGAGTGGTCGTGGGAGTGGTCGTGCGCGTGGTCACTCGATGAGGCCGGCGTCCGCGGCGCGGCGCCGACGGGTGCGCTCGGACGTCGGTAGAACGAGTCGCCCGCAGGAGATTGCGGACGCGGCGGGCGATGATGGAAGGGGTGCTGCGGCATGGACGGATGGTACCCGCAGGGGTCGCGCATCGTCGAGGGCGCGCCCCACTCAGCACCCGCGGTGGGATACCGCGCCGAGGAAGATCTTCCCTGGATTGAGCAGTCCCTGCGGATCGAACGCGACCTTTACCCTTTGTTGTAAATCGATGAGCGCGGGAGCTTGCTCCCACGCGAGGTACGGAGCCTTCAGCACGCCGATGCCGTGTTCGCCGGAGAGCGTTCCGCGCAGGTCGAGGGTCGCCCGAAAGAGGCGCTCGATGGCGCGCTGCACCCGCGGGCGCTCGTCGTCGTGATTCCAGAGCAGGTTGACGTGGAGGTTGCCGTCGCCCGCGTGCCCGTAGGTGGGCATCACCACGTCTTCCTCCGCGGAGATGACCTGCACCCGCGCAATTAACTCAGCCACCTGGGCCCGACCGACCACCACATCCTCCGAAAGCTTGTGCGCCGACCGCCGACGCAGCGCCCGGGACATCACCCGCCGCACCGCCCAGAGCGCCGCACGCTCCGCCGCATCCGTCGCCTCGTGCACGCTCACCGCCGCTGCCGCAACGCAGCACTCGCCCACCCGCGCCGACTCCCGCGCCACGGCCGCTTCGTCGAAGCCATCGACTTCGATCACAAGCGCCGCGCCCGCCCCCTCCGGCAGCACGCTCGGGTCATCTGCCCTCATCACGTCACAGCAGATCGCGTCGAGGAGTTCGATGCACCGCGGACGCGCTCCGGTGGCCAGCACCGCCGCGACCGCGCGACCCGCCGCCACCGCGTCCGCAAAAACCGCCAACACCCCGCGAACCACCGTCGGCAGCGCGGTCAACCGCACCGTCACCTCGGTAAATACCCCGAGCGTCCCTTCGCTCCCGACGAGCATCCCGACGGTGTCATATCCCGTCACACCTTTGGTGGTGCGCCGCCCGTGCTGCAGCAGCGCGCCGTCCATGTGCGCGCACTCGAGCCCGAGCACCCAGTCGCGCGTGACGCCGTACTTCACCGCACGCGGCCCGCCGGCGTTCTCGGCGACGTTGCCCCCCACGCAGCACCACTCCGCGCTCTGCGGATCGGGCGGGTAGAACAGCCCCTCGCGCTCGACCGCGTCGTGCAGTGCGCCGGTGCGCATCCCGGCGCCGAGCACCGCGACGCCGTTGGCGCGATCGATGTCCTTGAGGGCGGCCAGCAGGGAGGTGTCGAGCACCACGCTGGGAACCGTCACCGTCGCGCCGCCGGTGCGTCCGGTGCCCGCCCCGCGCGGGACCACCGGCACCCCATGCTCGCTGCACGCCCGCAGCGTCGCGGCCACCTCCGCTGCGGTCTCCGCGCGCACCACGCAGGGCGGCACCACGAACGCCGCCTCGCTCTCGTCGCGCGCATACGCCGCGCAGAGGTCGGGGTCGGTGATGACGCGGGACGGTCCGATGCGCCGCTCCAGTTCGAGCGAGACGCGTTGCGCAGGGGTCATCGAAGGGCTCGCAGTCGGTTGGAATTTCGTGGAAGGAAGGTACGCGCGACCGGGTCTTCGCACATGCTCCCGCGACGCCGCCCCTCGCGATGGGGGCGACGGTTGTGCTCAAGCACCGAATCCACCACCAACCCTATCTGCGCGAGAAATATGGACGCCAGCAGCTCCCCCCAACCGCCGTCCCGAGCCCGCCGTGGTGGCCTCCAGGAGTTTGTCCGACGCCTGACCTCCGGGCCCGAGACGCTCATCGTCGGCCCCGACCGTCCCGCGTGGTCCGCCGGCCTCGTGGGCCTCCTCGCATTGGGTCTCGCGCTTCGACTCCCGTGGCTCGGAGCCATCCCCAACCCGTGGGGCCCCGAAGGGACCGCCGCCCTGCGCGCCCTCGGCCTCGCCCGCTCCGCAAACCCTGGAGGCGTCGGGGCCACCGTCCTCACAGCGCTCACCGCAGGGGCGTTTCGGGTGCTCGGGCCGTCCTTCACCTCGGCGCGCCTGGTGATGGTCGTCGCGCTGTTGGCGATGGTCGCCGCGTCTGCAAGCCTGCTCCGGCGACGCCCCGCACTCGCCCTGACGGTCGTACTGCTGCTGCACCCCTGGAGCGTCGCCTGGTCGCGCACGGGCCTCGATCCTGCGGCGGTCTCCCTCGGCCTCGCAGCGCTCGGTCCCGTCGCGTGGTGGCACGCAGTGCGCGCCCGCTCAACCTGGGGCGTCGCCGCCGCCGCGCAGTTGATCGCTCTCGGCCTGCATTTCTCCCCGCTCGCCCTGCTGCCCGCGCTCGCCTGCGTCGCGTGGATCGCACTGCCAGCCCGCCGCCCGATCTTCACCTGGCCCTCGACCTGGGTGGCCCTCGCCGCGGGAGCCTTCCACGCCGCCATCGCCGTGAAGTTCGGGCCTTCGTTTGTCGGCGCGCCGCGACCGGGACTCGGAGCGACCGTACGCGCGATCTTCGACACCGTGAGCGGGGTCTCAACGCTCCGCTACTTTGCGGGCGCGCCGTCCTGGGTGGAGGCGCTGACCGCAGTGGCCGTGCTCTTACTCGTTGCAGTAAGCGCTCGTCGCGTTCTCAACGACGACCTCGGGCGCTTCGCGGCGCTCCAACTTCTGGTGGCAGCCGTTGGGCTGCCGCTGCTCGGACGACATCCCGTGGAGTCATGGGGATTCGTACTGCTGGCCCCGTGGGCCATCTGGTGCGCCGCGTGGGCAAAGACCCGGCCGGAGCGAGCTTTCATCGGCGGAGGGTCCCTCGCGATCGCCGTCACCGCCGCGCTCGCTTCGCATTTCCTTCAAGGGAGCGGCGCTGAACTCGCTCTCCGCGCCGACGCTCCGGACGGGCGCTTCTGGGCACTGCAGGTTCCGCGCGAGCGGGTGGCCATCGCCAGTCTTGTGCGCGCCGCAGTGCTCGCCGACGCGCGCGGCGCTCCCGCGGTGATCACCTGGAGCGAAGCTGCTTTCGAGCCGCTGCGGTTCGTAATTGCGAGCGCTCACGGCGCTCAGATCGTCGGAGCTTCACTCGACGAAACGATTCCCGAGGGACGTCGCGAGTACCGGCTCACCAACGGCCGCTGGGTGCTCATGGGATGGCACCGCGTACACTATTGGACGATGCCCGGAGGCCTGCCGCTGGCGGCTGTGTGGGCGAGAAATACCGGAGAGTAGCGGGAGCACACGGTCACCGCCCGGGCAGACGCCAGGGCGGGGCGAACGAGCGCGACGATCAGGCGAGATCGGCGCGCAGCTTCGGGAAGAACTCGCCGGTCAGCGTGGCGTACTCCTCGGGCGAGTCGCACTCCATGAACATCAGCTCACGAAACACCGACGGGCTCACGCGGTCGGCCAGCATCAGGCGCTGGGTGATGTCCTCATGCTCGGTGCGGGTCTTCGCCGTCGAGTACTGGATGCACCAGTCCGTCGCGGCGCGCACGAGGCCGTGGTCGCCCGGCTCCCAGAGCACCATCCCGGTGGCCTCGCCGTAGCAGCTCATCCCGGGCAGGAGAGACTTGCCCGCGGAGGTGTCGAGCAGTCCCTTCCCGTGGGTCAGCGCGCGGTTGTCCTTGCCGAAGACCATCACCTCTTCGTTGGACTCCTTGTAGTCGCCGCACACCAGAGTGCGCGATCGAGCGTCCCGCGAAGGAGCCCCGAGGGCATGCAGTACGCCGGGCTCGTAGAGGATGTCGGCGTCCATCATGACGACGCGCGCGTGGCCATCGAGGATCTCGAACTCACTGTGCAGCGCGAACCAGAAAGAGTGCCCGCTGCCGGACGTGGAGAGGTCTTCCGTGGGGTTGAGGATCCAGTGCACGCGGCACCCGCGCGGACCCTTGAAGGCGCGCTTGGAGGTCACCAGGTTGCCGACCAGGAAGATCTCCCGCACGCCGATCGCGGCGAGTTGTTCGATGTGCCAGTCGATGAAGCAGGGGCCATCGGGGGTGCCGTCCAGCGAGAGGAACGGCTTGGGGGTCTGCGAAGCCTTGGCGATGCGATTGCCCTGGCCAGCGGCGAGAATCACGGCCTTGTCGATCATCGGGATTGAGCTCAGTGGGAAGAGGCGGTCATGGGTTGCGCGTGCAGCAGTCGGTTGCTCGCGGACACTGTCGCCGCGAGCATCACCACACAATACGCGCTCGCGGCGAGAAATCCCTCCAACGGCCTCGTAACGAGGGTCGCCGCAGTCAAAATCAGGATCGTGGTGTCGCCGCCCGAGAAGCCCACCTTGAGGAGGGTCGAGCGCAATCGCGGGTCGTTCTGCGTCGCCATCGCGCGCAACTTCTCGGCCGCGGGGTGAACGGCTCCCGCTGCGATGGGCACCGTAGAATCGGTCACGCGGGCACGCAGCGCCGGGAGCGCCGACGAGTTGAAAAGTCGCATCTGTAGGTCGGCAAACCATGCCGAGAAGCGAATCGCGAGCACCCGCGTGCGCCGCGCCTCGAGTTGAACGTTGACGTACTCCTCGTCGACCTCGTCCCGGCCCTCGAGCAGAATCGACGAGAAGCGCCGCTTATAGAAGTCCCAGCATAGGGTGCAGAGCGCGCTGAGCCCCGCGGCGGTAATCGCGAGCGCCATCGCAGCCGGAACGCCAAGCGTGCGCGCGAAGGCCACGAGCGACCCTGCAATGAAGGCCGCGAAGCCGAGGAAATCGCCGGCCTGATCCATCGCGCGACCGTACGGCGAGGAGGTGCCGCGGGCGCGGGCGAGAACACCGTCAAAGCAGTCGAGAATCGAGCGGATCTCGAACATCGCCCCAGCAACGACGAGCAGCGCCGGGCGTCCAGAGCTGATGAGCACCCCGGAGCTAATACCTAGTAGTGTATGCCCGATGGTGACGTGGTTGGGCGTGACGGGAGTGCGTAGCGCGAAGCCCACCAAAGCGTGCGCGATGGGGTAGCGCCAGAGGCGATCGGCGGGGTTCACGGTCAGCGCGAGAAGGCTCTTCGCGGACTCCATCCGGGCGATGGAACTCCCTCCGTCGACCGTCAGTGTGTCTCCCGCGGTGCTCAACCCGGGCGCGCGAGCAGAGTGCGTAGCCCGTCGAGGAGTTCGGCCATGTCCTGCTCGCCGAGCGCGCCCATCACCGCGATACGAAACATCTTCCCGAGGTACGGTCCCTGCCCCGCGTAGATGATGAATCCGCGCTCCTTCAAGCCGTCATGGAGCCGGTCATAGGTCGTCCATGCAGGCACCGCGAAGGCCGTCAGGATCGACGAACTCGCCGTCGCCCCGTCCGACAGAAACAAGGTCACGCCCAGATCAGCCAACACCGCGCGTACCGAGGCCGCCCGCCGCGCGTACGTCGCGTGCCGCGCGCGCCAGCCGCCCTCGTCCGCGAGCTCGTTCAGCGCCTCCTCGAGCGCGTACATGCAGTGCACCGACTGCGTGAACGGAGAGGCGCCGGTGCGCTGCTCCCTCCAGTGCCGCCAGAGGTCCAGGTAGACCGAGGTCGCACCCGAAGCGCGCGACGCAAGCACCGACTCGCGCACCAGCACGAAGGAGATGCCCGGCACGCCGTGCACGCACTTGTTCGCCGTGGCCGCGACGGCCTCGAGGTTCCAGTGGTCGAAGTCGATGGGCTCGCCGGCGAAGCTGCTCACCCCGTCGAGAAGCATCGGCTTGTCGAAGCGCTTGCAGAGCGCCCCGAGCGCCGCGACGTCGTTGTCGCGCCCGGTGGTCGTCTCGTGCTGCACCGCCAGCACGTGGGTGATGCTCGCATCCGCGGTGAGCGCGCGCTCGACCCCGGGGAGGTCCATCGGGGCGATCCACTCGGCGCCGACGAGGGTGAAGCGCTTACCTTGTACGGTAAGCATCGCCGCCATACGGTCGCCGTAGACGCCGTTGGCGACGACCAGCGCGTGGCCGTCCTTCGGCACCAGCGAGCCGACCATCGCCTCCACCGCAGACGTCCCAGAGCCCGTCAGGAGTATCGCCACGAAGCGCCCCGCGCAGCCCTCGTAGATCTGCTCGATGCGCCCGCGCACGCCCATCGCAAGCGCGTAGAACTCCGGCTCGCGGTGGCACAGATCGGGCCGTTGCAGCGCGCCCCGCACCCGCTCGGTAAGGGTCACAGGCCCGGGATTCAACAGTCGCATCCGCCGCTCGCCGATGGCTCCCACTACTGCGTCTCCTTGATCCAGGCGCGCATGCGATCGATGACCTGCACTGGCGTCTCCTTCGGCCGCGGCAGGTCGCCCTTCTCGCCGGGCGCCGTCTTCACGTGAATGAACGTCAGCCCCTTCGCGTGGACGAATGCCGCCTCGGCCTCCGCGAGAGAGTGCGCCCGCACCACCGTCGGATAACCGCACGCGGACGCCACGCCCGCGAGATCGACGGAGTGCGACACCGTAGACTGCCCCCCGGTCGAGTCGTGCACCTCGTTGTCGAGGAGAACGTGGATGAGATTCTCCGGCCGCTCGTAGCCGATCGTCGCGAGGGCCCCGAGGCGCATCAGCGCAGCGCCGTCGCCGTCGAGAACCACCACGCGCCGCTGCGGCTGAGCGACCGCCAGGCCGAGCCCGAAGGAGCTCGCGCAGCCCATCGATCCGACCATGTAAAGCTGGCTCGCACGGTCATCGAGGGCGTACAGGGCGCGC
Organism: Deltaproteobacteria bacterium; assembly: GCA_947477565.1. Taxonomy (GTDB): domain Bacteria; phylum Myxococcota_A; class Polyangia; order Polyangiales; genus SCUS01. The sequence continues at coordinate 6,271 of CANJUR010000095.1, read as the reverse complement.
CCGGTGAAGCCCGTCGTCGCGACGATCGCATCCGTCGGGTGCACCTTCGCCTGGATCATCGCGAGCACCTCGCGGCGCGTCGGGTAGGAAGCCTGCGGGCCCCACGGCTCGACGGTCGCCGCTGCGATGGGCTTCGGCGCGGCCTTCGTCTGGAGCTTGTAGTCCGCGACGGAGTCCTTTCGCATGATGAGCCCGAAGGGCGTGCGGTTCTCGGTCATGTGGGCGACCGCGCGCGCCATCAAAGGCTCGATGTCCGCGACCTCCGTGGGGAAGTACGCCCACGGGATCTGCATCAGGTCGAAGAGCCCGCCCGTGATCTGCCCCATCAACTCGTGCTGCGGCTCGTCGTGCGCGCCGCCTGGCTCTCCCCGCAGCGTCGTGATCACCAGGGTGGGCACCTTGAAGATCATGTTGAGCGAGGTGAGCGGATTGACGGTGTTGCCGAAGCCCGAGTTCTGAAACATCACCACCGAGCGCTGGCCGCCGAGGTCGGCGCCCGCGGCGATGCCGACGGCGTCACCCTCGTTGGTCGCGCCGACGTACCGGAGGTCCGGCGCGTCGATGACATAGTTGATGAAGGGCTTCAGGTAAGAGCACGGCACGCCTGTCCACAGGGTGAGGCCGTGGGTCTTACATGAATCGATAAAGTCCGACGCCGGGATCATCGTTGGGCTCCGTCGCTCAGAAGGCCGCGCCGACGACCACGTCCTCGACGCTGTCGACGTCGAGCCAGTGGCCCGTGGTGTAGAGCACACGCACCTTCACGCCGTCCGCGACGAGCAGCGCCAGGAGGTCCGGCAGCTTCATCGTGCGTACCCGATCGGGCTCCGCGGCGAGGGAATTGAGCTTCTCGCGCACCAGCTTCGTGCCGACGGGGGAGAGCTTCACGATGCCCATCCACTCGCCGTGCTCGGCGTCGGCGTGCTCGGGGCGGAAGCCCTTGAGGGTGATGTAGTTCTGGTAGGCGCGGCGGGAGTTGGGCTCCGATGCGCTGATGAAGTCCGCGCCGCGGCCACGGTTGCGGCTCTCTGCGTGGTCGGAGTCCACCATGATGACGACGTCGTCATCGGTCTCGATAAGCTCCTGCAAGATGTACTTCTTCAGCAGCACGTCGCCGTAGGAGACGATCACGTCACCATCGAGAGACTCGGCCGCGGCGGCGAGCGAACTCACCTCCTGCGTAGTCGCGTACTGATCGTTGTCGAAGTACTTCACGTTCGGGAGGTTGACGGTCGCCTTGCAGTAGCCGCGAACGACGGAGAGTTCCTTCACGTTGACCGAGCGGTACGTCTCGAGGATGCGCGCGAGCAGCGGCTTGCCAGCGATGCTGACCATCGCCTTCGGCCGATCGCGCGTGAGATCGCCGAGCTCGACGCCCTGAGAAGCCGCGAGAATGACTGCCTTCACCGAGCGCCCGTGCTTCGGCAGGTAGCGCTTCTCCGCCTGCTCCAGTTCGTTCTCTCCCTGGATGCGGAAGACGTCCGCGAGCGGGGCGACCTTCTCCTCGACGTTGAGCAGGGTCTGCTCGTCGTGGATGGTCTTCGCCGTCGACTGCATCGCCGCGAGGGAAGAGCGCATCAGGTGGTTGGCCCAGATCACCACGGAGACGCCCGCGTCGCGGAAGACCTCCGTAGGCGTCTGGTAGTACTTCGTCGGAACGATCACCACCGGCAGCCGGTTGCCCCACTCCTTCAGAAACGCGAGGATTTCCACCGGCGAGCGCAGCGCGCTGTGCATGAGAATCGCGTCGGCCCCAGCGAGCCGGTAGGCCTCCGCGCGCTTCATCGCCTCCTCGATGCCCCAGCCCGCGATGAAGGCCTCGACGCGGGCCACGATCACGAAATCATCGTCGATCTGGGCGTCCTTGCCCGCCTTGATCTTGCCCGCGAACTCGTCGATGGCCGCGAGGGGTTGCGCCGCACCGCGAATGAAGCTGTTGGTCTTCGGGAAGATCTTGTCTTCGATGCACACGCCGGCGACGCCGCGCTGCTCAAGCTTGCGGACGACGCGCTGCATCGTGTTGAAATCGCCGTAGCCCGTGTCGCCATCGAGCAGCATCGGCACCGTCGTGGCGTCACTCATGAACTCCGCGACCTCGAGAACCTGAGTCCAGCTGGCCTCGTTGTGGTCGCGCACGCCGAGCGCCGCCGAGATGCTGAGCCCGCTCCCCCAGATGCCCTCGAACCCGGCCTCTTCGGCCACCTTCGCGCTCAGGCCGTTGTGCGCCTCCATCAGGAACGCCAGCTCCTGGCGCTGCACCATCCGCTTGAGCTGCGTGGTCTTCTTCGGCTTGGACGTCATCGGAGTCTCCGTTCGGGTTCTCGACCCCACCGTGTCGCATCGACCCGGCGAGCACCGCTGGTGTTGTTCGTGGCTAGCGCCGGGGTATCGCGGGCTTCTCACACCACCTCCCGACCCGCGTCAACTTCACCCTTTACGCGGCGCGCCAACGTGACACCCCGCGAATCGCTCTACGCACCCGCTTCTACGCCGCACGCGCGGCATCGGAGGCTCGTCAGCCGGTGGCGTCCGCGGTGTCCGCTTCGCCATCGCCCGCCGCCATCGCCCGCACCCGCGCGGCCTGCACGTCCCACCGGAAGCGGCCGGCCCACTCGACGCCCGCGCGACCCATCGCCGACCGACGCACCGGGTCGCGCACTAACCCAGCGATCGCGTCGGTCACGGCGTCCAGCGAGGTGCCGTCCACGAGCAGCCCGGAGACCCCATCTTCCACCGCGTCCACCACGCCGCCAGAGCGACCGCCGATCACCGGCAGCCCCGCCGCGCTCGCCTCAAGAAACACCATCCCGAAGCCCTCGACGTCGTCGTCGTCGAGCGTGCGGTTGGGGTGCACGAAGATATCCGCCGCGGCGTAGTAGCGCGGCAGCGACTCGCGGGAGACCGGACCCACCCAGCGCACCACGTCGCCGAGCTTCAGCAAGGCGCAGGTCTTCTTGAGTTCGTTCTCAAGCTCGCCGTCGGAGAGCACCAGCCATACAAGGTCTCGTAAGAGCCCATCCCCCCGGAGCCGCGCGAGAGCGGACAGCACCGTGTCGTGCCCCTTGCGGCGGGTCAGCCGCCCGACCGTGAGGAGCACCGTTTTGCCCGCGAGGCCGAAGCGCTCGACGAGGTCGGCAGTGTCAAAGGGCCCCGCGAAGGCCGCCGCATCGACCGCCGGGTTGACGACGTGGAGCCGCTCCGCGGGAGCCCCCGCGAGCAGCGCCCGGCCTTGCGTGAATGTGGAGTTGGCGAACACCGCGCGGGCGCGGCCGAACACCTGCGGCATCAGCCGCTTCTTCACGGCGTAGCGCAGAAAGAGCGAGACCTCCTCGCCGTGCACCCACACCGTGTACGGAATCGACAGCGCGCGCCCCACGGCCATCGCGACGAGCCCCTCGGGGATCACCCTCGCAGCGTGCAGTACCTCGACGCGCTCGCGACGACACACGTGCAGCGCGGTGGCGAGCATCCGCGTGTATTCGAGCGCCGACTCGGGCTTCATCCAGGGGTAGCGCGTGTCGTCGAAACGGGTGATCGGACGGGGGTAGTTCTTGTCGTGCGCGGCGCTGCCGGGGGGACCGCCCGCGATGATGTGCACAGCGTCCCCCGGCGGCATGTGCTCACCATAAATCGCATCGAAGAGCTGGATCGATCCGCCAATGGCGGGAAACCACTGCTCGGTCAGGAGTGCGTGTCGCATCGCGAACCGTTATACCCGATCGCCCATGCCCACTGAGGTCCTCGCGCTCGACCCCCAGCGCCCCGATCCTGCGGTCATCGCGCGCGCTGCGAGGGTCTTGCAAGACGGCGGTCTCGTCGCCTTTCCGACGGAGACGGTCTACGGCCTCGGCGCGCGGGCTGACTCCGACGAGGCGGTGCGAACGGTGTTCGCCGCGAAAGGCCGACCGTCCTTCAACCCGCTCATCGCGCACGTCGCGACGCTCGACCACGCCCGACGCCTGGCCGCCGCGTGGCCCCCGTTCGCCGACCTCCTGGCTGCCCGCTTCTGGCCCGGTCCGCTGACGCTCGTGCTGCCCCGCGCCGTGACCGGAGTCTGCGACACGGTCACCGGCGGCGGGGCCACCGTCGCCGTGCGCATCCCGTCACACCCGGTCGCGCAAGCGCTGCTCTCCGCGGTGGATTTCGCCGTCGCCGCGCCGAGCGCCAATCGTTTTCAACAGCTCTCACCCACCACCGCGGCGCACGTTCTGAAGGGCCTCGACGGACGCGTCGATCTGATTCTCGACGGCGGCCCGACGCCCTTCGGCATCGAGTCCACGGTGCTCGACCTCACCACCGATCCGCCGCGCCTCCTGCGCCCGGGCTCGCTCGCCTACGACCTCCTGCGCCTCGCCCTCCCCGCGCTCGCCGTGCACGACGCGCCGGACGCGGAGACGGGCGAAGCACTCGCGTCACCGGGGATGATTCGTCGGCACTACGCTCCGCGAGCCACGCTGCTGCGCGCGAGCGGCGATGCGCTCGAAGGCATCGTCGCAGCGCTGCTCCGCGACGGGGCGCGACCCATCGGGGTCGTTCAGCGAACCGGGGCGCGAGTGACTTCCGCCGATGGGGTGCTCGCACGCTCACTGCCGGGCGACGCGGAGGGCTATGCTCGCGCGCTCTTCGCGATGCTGCACGCGCTCGACGACCTGGGGTGCTCGCGCATCGTGGTGGAGGAAGTTCCGGAAGAGGCGGCCTGGGCGGGCGTGCGCGACCGGCTCGCGAGGGCCGCCGAGGCACCCTGATCACCGAGAGCGTGGCTCGCGTGACCGGACACCCCACGGACCATCGGGAGTCAGATCGTGAGCTCTCCGCGGGGTAGGCCCGCCCGACGCCACGCGGCGCGCACGGAGTTCTCGAGGAGACACGCGATGGTCATCGGTCCGACCCCGCCCGGCACCGGCGTGATCACCCCGGCCCGCTCGACGACGGCGTCAAAGTCCACATCGCCCACGAGCTTTCCTTCGGCGGTGCGGTTGATGCCCACGTCGATCACCGCCGCGCCCGGCTTCACCCACTCCGCGCCCACCATCTTCGGGCGTCCCACCGCGGCCACCAGCACGTCCGCGCTCGCGCACAGCGCTGCGAGGTCGCGCGTCCTGGAGTGCGCTACCACCACCGTCGCACTGCGTTGCAGCAACAGCGCAGCCATCGGCTTCCCGACGATATTGCTCCGCCCGATGACCACCGCATGTGCTCCCTCCAGCTTCACCCCGGCAGCATCGAGCAGCCGCAGGCACCCCCACGGAGTGCACGGAACCATCCCCTCGCGCCCCAGCCAGAGCGCTCCGACGTTGCTCGGATGGAAGCCATCAACATCCTTCTCCGGCGCCACCCGGTCGGTCACCGCCTGCTCGTCGAGGTGCTTCGGCAACGGCAGTTGCACCAGCACCCCGTCCACACGATCGTCGGCCATCAGCCCGTCGATGAGCGCCAATAAATCGGCCTGCGCGACGTCCGCCGGCAGCCGGTGAATCGCGCTGCGCATCCCAGCCTCCTCGCACGCGCGGCCCTTGTTTCGCACGTACACCTGCGACGCCGGATCGTCTCCGACGAGCACCACGTCGAGGCCCACCGGACGCCCCACGCGAGCTGCGAAGCCCGCCGCAGCCGCCGCCACCCGCAACCGCAACTCCGCCGCAACGGACTTCCCATCGATCACGTTCGCCATGGTGGGTGAAGATCCTACGACGGACCCGGCGCCCGCCAGCGCGTCGCGTGACAAGCGCACGATGATTGCCGATTATGAGTCCATGCGCTCTCGGTCACGGTTTCTCTTCCCCGTTCTCGCGGTGCTGCTCGGGAGCTGTGTCAACGCTCCCATCGACCCTGCGACGTTCGCGAGCGCGGTCACCCTCGACGACGCGATCAACCGGGCCGCGAACGCATACGCGGTTCCGCGCGACCTGCTCGCGGCGGTGGCGTGGTCGGAGACGCGCTTCGACAATCCCGTAGCGACCGATGATCACGGCGCGCTTGAAAACCCGGCAATTCATAATCCCCACGGCCCGCCCGAGCTGGGCCCGCTGCACCTCCGCGCCACCTCCGCGCGGGACAGCATTGCCCGGGCCCGGGCGCTTCTCGGCGTCACCGACGAAGCGCTTCGCACCAACACCGGCCTCGGTGTGGCGGGCGCCGCCGCAGTGCTGGCCGAGCTTGGCGCGCAGACCGGGGCCGACCCCGACGACCTCGCTTCCTGGGCCGAAGCCGTCGCGCGCTACTCCGGCCTGCGCGACCGTGTGATGCAGGTCTCCTACGCGTCGCAGGTGTT
>CANJUR010000094.1 GCA_947477565.1 Deltaproteobacteria bacterium | reverse complement strand
GGGGGGGCGTGGCGCATGCGCGGGGGGGACCTGGCGCATGCGCGGGGGGGGACCTGGCGCATGCGCGGGGGGGACCGGGCTCATGCGAGGGGGGGACCCAGGCAACGCGAGGTTGTGCCGCCTATGCCCCCCCATTACCTCCAACGAGCGGCGCGGCAGAGCCAGGCGCCCATCGCCATGCGAGAGTCCGCCGCGTGCGTAGCATCGATGTCCGTTCGAGGTGGCTGCTGGGATGTGTCCTCGCCTGGGGCTGCGCCGCCGATCCACCGGTCATCCCGCTCGACGACGCGGGCCCGTCCCCCATCGACACCCCGTCCCCCACCGACACCGCGTCCCCCATCGACACCGCGTCCCCCATCGACACCCGTTCCCCCATCGACATCCCGCCCATTCTCGACACCCGTTCCCCCATCGACATCCCGCGCACTTTCGACATCCCGCTGGCGCGCGATGTCCCACCCGGCATCGATGTCCCTCCTCGCGTGTGCCCGACGCTGCCGATGCCTCCCGCGGAGCCCGATCCGTGGTCTGCGACGGGCCTTCCAACCCTCGGTACGCCATCGACCCGCATGGTCACCAGCGGGGCCCACCGCGACCTCTACCTTGTCGGCCCAGCCGGGGTCGCCGAGATCGCGGTGCGTCTCGATTGGGGAGGATCCGTGGTGTTCTTTGGACAACAGGGCGTCGCCGCGTCGAACACCATCGATGCCAATGACACCGGGCGCGAGTTGCAGATCGCCCTGTACGACCAGCAACGCACCTACCAGTCCTGCGCCTACAACGCCTCGTGCGCAGGAACCAACCCCTGCGGCAACTCCATCACCTACCTCGGATGGGACCCGGTGCAGGGCGGCGACGAATGCAACCACGGCGCGCGCGTTCTACGCAGCGGCATCGAGGGCGATCGCATGGTCGTCGCCGTGCGTCCCACCCAATGGAACCCCGACTGGGACGCCCCGGACTGCCGCCGCTCCGCCTGCCCCGTGGCCGCCGTCGAGGTCGGCGTCACGTACACCCTCGCGTTTCGCTTCGTGCACCCCAACGTCGTCGAGGTCGCCATGGAACTCTCCTCCGCCGAGGCCATCTCCCACGGGTCCACGGAGCAGGAATTCCCCACCCTCTACGTCGGCCACGGCGGGGACTCCACCGACCTCCCGCTGCTCCTCGACGCCGCCGGGATGCCCGTCGTCGCCGCCACGCCCGCCAACGACGGCTTCGTCTACGCCAACTTCCGCAGCCCCGGCCCGTGGGTCACCTGGCAGCACCGCGCCCGCGACTACGGCGTCGCCCTCGCCATGGACCACGCCGGCCAGGACTTCCAGGCCTGGGAAGGAAGCGGCGTCGCGCCGTACTTCCACAACGTCCGCCCGAGGCAATCGTTTGGCCTCGCCGCCGGGGCCACCGTTCGCGGCCGCGCCTACCTCGCCCTCGGCAGCTTCGACACCGTCCGCTCCCTCATGAACGACGTCTCCCGACAGCGTGCGCCCTTCGGAGCCGTCGATGATCCCGCCGCGGCCACCACCGCCCGCGCCACCGATGGGCGCTTCCATGTCGCCGGGTGGGCCCTCGACAACGGCCCCCTCGCCACCGTCAGCGTGCGCATCGACGGAGCGGCAGTGGCGTCGATTCCTCGCGCGACGACCCGCCCGGACGTCTGCGCCGTCTACCCAAACTACCCCGGTTGCTCGAACGTCGGATTTGACGGCGACGTCACCCTGCCGCTGCGCGATGGCTGCCCGCACCTCGTCGAGGTCGTGGCCCGCGACGCCAACGGCAACGAGACCGTCCTCGGCCGACGCATCGTCGTGGACGGCTGACCGCCGCCGTCAACCACCCTCGCGACGCGCCCATCCGAGCTTCGCGATGGAGAGCCCGCGCCAGAGCGCGCCGAGCTGAATCGTCCACCCGGCGGCCGTGATGTACTCCTGCCCGTCGGCCTCGAACACCTCCGCGGCGTGCGTGAGCATCTCCGTCACTGGCTCCCAGGCAAAGCGCGACGGGTCCGTCGAGTGGAACACCACCGTCCGCGCATAGTCGATGCGCGACTCGCTCGTGCGCGTGACGAAGAGGTAATAGCCGTCATCGCGCACGACGACGGTGGGGCTCTCCAGGTTGCCCCACCCAAAGTTGAGCACCGGGTCTTGCAGCGCCACGGTCGGCGTCGCCCAGTGCTCGAGGTCGGCGCTGTGCGTGACGAGAATCTGCCCGTACGCATTGTCGCCCACCGGCGCGCTCACCCCGACGGAGTAGAAATACCACTCCGCGCCGACGCGCAGCACAAAGGGATCTCGGCCCCCAGGCACCGAGCGTGGGTCGCGCGTCCAGCGCACGAGGTCGGTGCTGTCAGCCCGTTGCGTACGTTGGTCGGGCGTCCCGGCCCAGAAATACATCACCCAATGACCATTCTCGGCGGGGAAGACGAACGGCGCCCACAGCACCCGCTCGCTCCCCATCGCCATCAGGATGTCTGCCTCTTCGCGCCATGGTCCGCGCAGGGACGGCGCAGTGGCGTGCAGGAAGGACCGCTCGGCCTGCGGCATCCCCGTCGACTCGTGGGTGATTCCATACAAGTGCCACTGCCCGTCCGCCCCGCGGACGAGCGTGTGGTCATTGAGGTAGCGAGTCCCCGCCGGGCGAAACACCCGCGTAAAAGACCCATCGATGTACGGCACCCACCGGGACGTCCGCGGTGCATCACTCGCCCCCGCGTCCGCACCGGCATCGCTGCAGTCCCCGCCGTCAGCGCAGTCCCCTGGAGTGGGCCCGCACGCCGCCAGGGTGAGCGCAGCGCACAGCACGAACAAGATCTTCATGGTCTGCACCGTACACCGCGAATTCTGACGGTCAACGCGCGCCCGGCGGCGTCCCGGCGCCCAGCGCCCACGGGCGCGTGAGGGCCACCAGCGCGCGCTCGGCCCAGCGCGCCACCGCGCTCACGCCCGCCTGCTCGAGCACCTCGAAGCCGTCCGCGCTCCCGTCGCCGAGGGCGGCGTCCAGGCGGTCGAGACGCGCAGTCACGGCGGCCTCGTGCGCCGCCCGCGCGCCCGCTACGTCCTTCGTCCAGGGCAGCGGTTCGCCCACGGACATCAGCAACTCCGGGCGCTCGTTTCCGCGGTGCTCGTAGCGCAGCCCGATCGCAACCGTCACGCACTTCGCCACCCGCGCCACCTCCGCGCTGCCCGCCCGGAAGGCCAGCGGGCGCTCGGTGACCGGGCGCTCCCGCCCCTGCGGGAAGACCCACACCATGCGCCCCGGCGCGTTGAGCAACCGCGCCGCGTAGCGCATCGCGCTCGCACCATCGGACGGGTTCGCGAGGTCGACCCCGAAGGCGCCCACCATCGCGAAAAACGGGAGCCGCTGGAGGTTCTGCGAGTCCATCATCGCGTGACCGTCGCACCGAAGCGCGTGCTCGGTGAGGTAGAGCACCACCATCGGATCCCACCAGGAGGTGTGGTTGGACACGATGAGCACAGGGCCGGCGGCGAGCGCGGCGCGCAGGTGGTCCATCCCCTCGGCGCGCACGGCGGAGAACCCCGCCCGCATCCGGGACCGCGCGTGCCCGCCAAACCACCACCGGAAGAGCCGATGCTTGCGCGCCGGAATCACCGCGCCGTGGCCTCCTTCGACCACAGCCCGCGCATCACCCCTGCGCCCCAGCGCCCCACCCCCGCGACGCCCATCACGCGAAACACCCAGCCGTACACCTCCGGCCTCCGCCGCGACGTGGCGTGCAGAAAACGGAAGAACTCCCCGCCGGACATCTCATCCCGCAAGAGCCGCCCGTAGGCCGCGTCACCCATCGCGTGCAGCGTGCCGAAGGCCGCGTCGAGCAACCCGTTGAGCGCCTGCGCCTCCGAAGGCGTCTGCGGCGGCGAGGCGATCATGTGGGCGAGAGCGCCTGTTCCGCGGTGCAGATCGGTGTCGTGCACCACCGGATCGAGCGCGACGGTCTCCGCGGCCAGGGCGGCCGCCACCCGCGCGCTCGCCGCCCGCACTGAGCGCAGCGTCGCGCCGAAACCGCAGTATGTGAGCGGCGAGTGCCGCGCCGCCGCGTCGCCCACCAGCACGATGCGCGGCGACGGCGAGCGCGGCGCAGGGCTCAGCCGAGACCACCCGGGGATGTACCCGAAGGTCGCCCGCTGGAGCACCGCGTCGCCCCGCTTGTAGCGCGGAAGCGTCGCGAAAAAACGGGCGTAGAGGTTCACCAGCGAGCCGTCGCCGACCCGCTCGCGCTTGTCGTAATAGAAGAGATACACGGTGGTCTCCCCCGGTCGGCCGGGGAAGCCCTCCCAGATGTGCTGACGGCCCCCCTCGACGCCCTCCGTCGTCACGAGAATCTCCCCAACGGCAGGGTCGATCTCGTCCGGCGCGCTCCCCTGCGCGAGACCCGTAAAGACACCGCCGACGGTCGGGCAGATCAGGTCGGCGGTGGCCGATGGGCTCCCGGCTCCGCGGGCGTCGATCATCAGCCGCGCGACCACCTCGCACGATGCTCCCGCCGCGTCGGCGAAGCGCAGCGCGACGGAGCGCTCGCCCGTGGCGTGCCCGGTGAGCGCCCACCCGTCATGGAAGACCACCCCGAGGGACTCCGCCCGCCGCCGCACGAGGGCGAGCAGCGCGCCCGCGTCGATGGAGCGATCGAGCACGCCCGTCACGGGGTACGTGCCCCCCTGGTGCCAGCGGCAGAAGCCCTCGCGGTAGCGCGCGATGATCAGACCCGCTAGCTCGTCGGCGGTAACCACCCCCATTTCGACGAGGGATTGCAGTTCGGAGTCCGAGGCGTTCCATTCGCGGTGCGTGACCCCGGCGCGGCCGCGGTCGAAGACGTGGACCCGCACCCCGAGCGCTGCGAGCACCGGGGCGTAGAGCAGCGAGAGCCCGCCGCCGACGAGCGCGACGTCGCAGTCCACCGCCGCGCCGCGGTCGGGTGCGCACGCCGGCGGGCGGTCATCCACCGGGGCGCGCGTGCGGGTGGCATCGAGGTGCTCGAGCCGCTCAAGAAGCTCCGGGCCCGTCACTGCGCGGACCCGGGCGCGGGCTTCGTCGGTGTTCATGCCGCGGCGTCCACGAGGAATTGCACCGCCGGGAGCGCCGCCGGGTCGCCCGCCTGGGGCCTCCTGCTCGACGAAAAAAACGCACCGTACGCCCGCGCCAGCAGCCCCAGCTTGCGCCCGCCGGGCACCACCGCGCGCGTCGTCACGGAGTCACAGCCACGGCGTCGCACCTCCTCGCCGATGTTCGAATAGAGCAAGCGCGCCGCCCGGATGGCCATCCGACAGTCACGCGGCAGCATCGCCACCCCGGCGTCCGAGCGCGCGTACAACCGATCGGCCTCTTTCAGCGTGCGCTCGATGACCGCGCCCAACGGAGCCGTAAACGTCGGCGTGCGCAAGAACGCCTCGACATCCACGCCCGCTTCTTCCAGCCAGTCTGCTGGGAGGTACATCCGACCGTTGCGCGCGTCTTCGCCCACATCACGACAGATGTTGGTGAGCTGCATCGCCACGCCCAGGTCGCAGGCCCGCGCCAGAACCCCCGGTGCGCGCTCCCCCATGAGCACGGTCATCATGGCTCCGACCGTCGCCGCCACGCGGGCGCAGTACCCCTGGAGGGTCACCAGGTCGGCGTACCGTCGGCCCTCGACGTCCCAGACGAAGCCGTCGAGCATGGCTTCCGGAATCGCCCGCGGCAGCGCGAAGCGCTTCACCACGACTGCGAGCGCGCGATCGACGGGGTTGTCGTTGGGGTCGCCCGCGTAGAGCTTTTCGAGGCGCTCACGCATGCGGGCGATGGCCTCCGGGGCGTGCTTCGGCGAGACGAGATCGACCGCGTCGTCGGCCACGCGACAAAACGCGTAGAGCACCGACGCCGGGCCACGCACGCGGCGCGGGAGGAAGAGCGACGCGGCGAAGAAGCTCTTCGACCCGGCGCGCAGGATCTCCCGGCACCGCAGGACGTCGTCGTCGTACCGATCAGGCAGGGCGAGCATCGGGCACCACTCGGTCGAGAACGCGCGCGGAGGACAGCACTCCGGGCATCCCCGCGCCCGGGTGCGTTCCCGCGCCGACGAGGAAGAGGTTTTCGATGTCTTCGCTCTGGTTGTGCGGGCGAAACCAGGCGCTCTGCGTGAGCACCGGCTCGAGGGAAAAGGCCGCGCCCTTGAAGGACATCAGGTCGTCCTGAAACTGCTGCGGCGTGAGCACTCGCGAGCTGACCACGTGCTTCGCGAGGTCGGGCATGACCGTCTTCGAGAGGTACGCCTCGACGGACTGGCGGTAGGACTCCGCCCGGGTGGTCCAGTCGATGCCGGCGTCGAGGTGCGGCACCGGCGAGAGCACGTAGAAGGCGTCGCAGCCCTCCGGGGCCAGAGAAGGGTCCGTGGCCGTCGGGCGGTGCAGGTAGAGCGAGAAGTCCTTCGCGAGAATCTTCTTCTCGAAGATGTCATTGAGCAGCGCCTCGTACCGCGGGCCCAGCAGGATCGTGTGGTGCGCGATGTCGTCATACTTCCGGTCGGTTCCGAAGTACCAGACGAAGAGCGACATCGAGTAGCGCGACCGCTCGATGCGCCGATCGGTCCAGGTTTTCCGCGCCTCCGGGGCGACGAGGTAGCGGTAGGTCCACGCCGCGTCAGCGTTGGAGACCACCACCGCGGCAGGGATGATCTCCCCGTTGACCAGCTCGACGCCGGTGGCCTTGCGGCCGTCCAGGGTGATGCGCTTCACCTCCGCGCCGCAGCGAACGGTTCCACCGACGGAGTTTTCAATGAGGTTGACGAGACCTTTGACGAGTTCGCCGGTTCCGCCGATGGGGAAGTGGACTCCCCACTTTCGTTCGAGGAAGGCGATGAGGGTATAGATCGAAGTGGTGCTGAATGGGTTTCCACCCACCAACAAGGGATGAAAGCTCATCACCTGACGGAGCTTTTCATGCTTCAAGAACTTCGAGACCATTCCATACACGCTGCGATAGCTCTGCAGCTTTACCATCTCCGGAATGATCTTCAACATCGAGCCGATATCGAGAAAGGGAACGTGCGCGAGCTTCTCGAAACCGACGCGGAAGATGTCTTCGCTCATGCGCACGAAGCGCTCATATCCATCGACGTCCGCGGGGGACACCTTGGCTACTTCCGCGCGCATCGCCGCGGCGTCTCCGGTGTAGTCGAAGTGCGTCCCGTCCTCGAAGCGAACCCGGTAGAAGGGTGTCACCGGGCGCATGTCGATGTCATCGGACATCTTCTTTCCACACAGCGCCCAGAGATCTTCAAACAAGAAAGGCGCGGTCACCACCGTCGGCCCGCCGTCGAACACGAACCCGTCCTGCCGGTGCACAACCGCCCGCCCACCCGGGGTGTTGGCCTTCTCCAGAACCGTGACCCGATAGCCGCGCGCGCCCAGTCGAACCGCGGCCGCCAGGCCACCAAAACCACTACCAATGACTACCGCGTGGGGCCGTCGATCGGCGGAATCGTTGTCTGGGGAAGTATTCATTATTTATCGGCTCGCGCGCTTTCTATGGTCTATTGACGATTCCAGGCTGCGGAACTTCCGCCGGTGCCCTGGCACTTCCCAGAATGGATGCATGAAAGACGCGCTCGGTCGCTACCGAATCAACGCCGTGGCGGAATTGACCGCGCTCCCGCCCGGGACACTGCGTGCCTGGGAGCGACGCTACGGCATCCCGACGCCCGCCCGCACCGCGTCGTCCTACCGTCTCTACAGCGACGTGGACGTGGCGGAGTTGAAGCGACTGCGCGACCTGAGTATCAGCGGAATCGCCATCGGCGAAGCCGCGCGCCTGGTGCGAAGCGACCGGGAGACCTTGCCCTGCGTGGTGCCGCCGGTGCGCGAATTCCCCTCTGCCGCCGCGCTGGTGCTTGAGTCCGTCCTCGCGGCGGTGATCGATTTCGATCCGCCGCGCATTCAGCGGGAGATCTCGCGCGCGCTCTATATCGGCAACGCGCGGGAAACCTACGATCTGGTTCTTGCGCCCGCGCTGCGCCGCATCGGCGAACTCTGGAGCGAGGGCAAACTCTCCATCGCCCAGGAGCACATCTCCTCGGAGATCATCCACGGGGTCTCCAGTTCGCTGGTGCGCCTCGCGCAGCCGAGCGAACCGCGCTGGCGGGTGCTCCTCGCCTGCGTCGAAAAAGAGCAGCATTTCCTCGGATTGCACGGCGTAGCGATCCAGTTGGCGTCCTGGGGCATCGAATCCACTATTCTCGGTGCGCTCACGCCGCCGCAGGCCGTCGCCGATGCCATCGCCTACCTCAACCCCGACGCCATCGGACTTTCGATCACCATCGCCCGTGAACCAGGGCAGTGCGCGGAGCCGCTCGACGCCTACGTGGCGGCGTTCGGGGGGCGTCCGTGGTTTGCCGGTGGCACCGCGGTGCGGGACCTTGCGAAGCGGATTCGCGCCCATGGCGGCCTCCCCCTCGTCGGCGCGCTTGCCGATCACCGCAAGACCATCGAAAAGGCGCTGGGCCGACACACGCCTGCCCGCGCCTGATTGTCCGCCTCCCGCTGTTTCCCTCACCATGTCCTGGACTGAATGATGATGAAGCGACCCGTGATCACGAAGTTGTGGTGGGCACTCGCCCTCGGTATGGGTCCGTTGGCGGCGCACGCTGATCCGGTGCCCGACCCGGTGGCCCCACCGAGCGCTGCGGAGACCGTCGCGACTCCGCCGAGGGCGCCGGAGTTTGCGCTCGAGGGGACGAGCGGACAGACGCGCCGGCTGCGCGACTACCAGGGCCGCGTGGTGATTCTCATCTATGAAGACCGCGACTCCAATCAACAGAACAACGATCTGAAGCGCGAACTCGCCGATCGCGCCCGCTCGCAGGATCTCACCCACGATGTAGCGGTGGTCCCGGTGGCCAACCTGAGTTCGTACAGCTTCTGGCCGGCCGCAGGCTTCGCGCGCGACGCGGTCATCGACATCGCGCACCAGCAGGGGATGGAGATCCTGATCGACTGGTCCAACACGATGGCGGGCTCGTATCGGTTTCGCCGGTCCACAAGCTACGTGATGGTGCTCGGCCGCGATGGGCGGGTGCTCTTCCGCCACGCCGGTGCGCTGCCGCTGCGCGCGCGGATGCAGTTCTTCTCGGTCATCGGCGAGGCGGTCGCGCAGCCGGGCTGACGAGGTGCTGACCGCCCCTCAGTCGGCCTCGTCGGGTTCGTCCAGTGACTCGTCCGGGCCGTCCGCTTCGGGCGCGCTCACGTCCCCCGCATCCGCCGTCCCTGGCACAAGCAGCCCCGACGGTGGAGGAGCCACCTCGTTGATCGGCGCGAGCGTCTCTCCGTTGACGGCGATCTGGTCGAGTTCGCTCCCGCGCTGCCGGGCGTCCGCAGAGAAGCGATCGCGCAGCGCAGCAGGCACCCCGCGGCGCACACCGTGCAGCGTCAACGGGTCGATGAACGCCCCGCCGCGCTTCACCGAGAAGTGCAGGTGCGGCCCTGTACTGCGCCCGGTGGTTCCGATGTACCCGATGAGTTGATGCACTCGCACGTGCTGGCCCGGGTGGAGCCCCGCGGCGAAGCGCGACAGGTGGCAGTACCCGGTCTCCACGCCCAGGTGCGGGTGCCGCACCCGGATGAGGTTGCCCGACGGACCCGCCGGGCCGACGGAGAGCACCACGCCCTCCGCGGGCGCATACACCGGCGTGCCCGTCGGGGCCGCCCAATCGACGCCGTTGTGGGGCTTGATCACGTGCAGCACCGGGTGCATCCGCCGCGGGTTGAACCGCGACGTGATGCGTGCGCTCGGCACCGGCGACCGCAGCGGGCCGCGCTCCCAGGACGTCCCATGCCCGTCGAACCAGTCGCTCGCGCCGCTGGCATACGTGACCAGGTAACCGCGCCGTCGTCCGAGGGCCCCGCGGTAGTCCACCGCCAGCACGCGCCCATAACGGAAGAACTGTCCGTTCATCCGCTCTTCCTCCACGACGACGCGCAGTACGTCGTGGGCGAGCAGTCGGGCCGGGAGGTCCATCGCTGCGAAGGCCTCCGCGATGCGCGGCACCACCTCGGAGTTGAGCCCCGCGGCCTGCAGCGACGCTTCGACGGATCCTTCCACACGGAAGCCCGCGCGCACCGTCTCCGTGCGCATCACCACCTCGACGCGCTCGCCCCGCCACTGACCGACATCGTCGCGCACGGCGGCCCACACCTGCGTCGCCGCGCGGCGGTACTCCACCCGCAGCAACGTCCGCGTGCCGGGCTCGCGCATCGCCGCCACCCGGTCGTCCGGCTGAAGCGCGCGCATGTTGAGAAAGCGATCGAGCGCCGCGATGGCCCGCCCCACCTCCGCGCGCGGGACGCCCACCGCCCGCAGCGCCTGCGCCAGCGGACGCCCCACCCCGATGGCCTGCTGCGCCGTCTCAAACTGCGGCCCCGGCGCGACCACCCCGGCATCCGCGGACGCCACCGCCGAGAGCGCGTACACGGCAGGAACCGTCGGGGCCGCGGGGAGCACCGGGGCGAGCGTGGCGAGGGCGACGGGCGAGGGCAGCGCGCGGGTGGCGTGCACGATGCCGAGGCCCACAGCGCCGAGCGATCCACCGAGCGCCGCACCGAGCAGCGCGACGCCGAGCACGAGGCGCAGTCCGACGCCCGCGGGGCCGTCGTCGGCGAGCGTCACCATGCGCTTCGGCATACGAACGACCGGGTCGGGCTCTTCCTCGAAGGGAAGCTCCGCGCGGCGGTACTCCGACTCGACGGACATTGTCGGACGAGTAGCAGCCCGCCCCGCACACCGGCAAGCGCGCCCCAGGCCGCCGAGCCGCGGGCACCCATGATAGATGCAACGGTGGCCACCCATGCTCCTCCCGCTCGTACTGCAACTGGCCAGACCCGCCGACCTCGCGCGGCCGACGTCGGTCTTCACCGAGTGGTCCCTCATCGAGCAGGCGCCGCGCGCGGAGCACCTCACCGCGCGCGCCGATTACCGCCGCCGGGATGGCGTCGTGGCACTGCTGCCGCGCGTGTTGCAGCAGGGGCCACGTCCGAGCGCCCGCGTCGCCGGGACGGGATTACTCCTCCAGGTATTCTCGCGCCCGGAAGGCTGGTGCGTCGCGCTGCCCGGGGGCGACCGGCCGGAGCTTCGCGTGGTCGCGGAGGTGACCCGGTCCATCGAGCGGCCGCGGGCATTTCGAACGGCGTGGCCGCGCTTCGTCCCCGAGGGGGTGCCGAGTCGGCAGTTGGTGGTGCTGCCGCGCGCGCTGCTCGACAGCGTGCCCGACGGGTGGACGTGCCCGCGCGAGCCGGCGGAGGAGGTTCCGTGCGTGACGCGGAGCGAGCGGCCGGAGCCATTGGTGCGACGCCTCCCGGCGCTGCGGTCGCCGCCGTGGTCGCGAGGGCTCGCCGCGGCGCTCACGGCGCTGGCGCTGGCCGCCGCGTATGTCCCGCGCGCCGACCGCCTCGAACGCTGCGCCGGCGCGGCGGGTGGGGCGACCGTGGGCCTGGCGCTTGCCCTCGCACTGGTGGGAGCCGGAGTGCTCGGGTGGGGTCCCGCGGTCGCAGTGACGGTGCCTGCGCTGACGGCGGTGGGGGCCCTCGCGGCGGGCTCGCGAATCGGTCGTATGGCGGGGGGGGCGGCGCTGGCGGTGGTTCCGCTGGTGGCGGTGGCGGGGGTGCGGGTCGAGCGCGTGGCTGGGCTGGTGCTGCTCCTCGGCGTGGTGACGCTCGCGGCGATCGGCCTCGACCGCGAACGTCTGACGGACACAAAGCCTCCAACACCTTGAGATGACCACCGTCGAGTACCGGAGCCGGTTCAATGTGTCCGCCGCGGCCCTGTTCGGGTTTCACGAACGAACGGACGCACTGGAGATTCTGATGCCCCCGTGGGAGCAGGCCCGGGTGGTGTCCCGCGAGGGCGGCATCGCGGCGGGCGCGCGGGTGGTCATCGAGACGAAGGTCGGACCGCTCTGGCTCCCGTGGGTCGCGGTGCACGAGCGGTATGTGCCAGGGGTGGAGTTCGTCGATCGCGCCGAGCGGGGGCCGTTTCGTGCGTGGCGGCACACGCACCGGGTGACCCCTGCGGGCGACATGAGTGCGTGGTTGAGCGATGACATCGAGTACGAGCTTCCACTGGGCGCGGCGGGCGCGCTGGTCGCCGGGGGCTACGTGCGGCGACGGCTCGACCTTATGTTCGCGCACCGGCACGCGGCGACGGCGCGGGCCCTGGGAGCGGTGATCACCGAGGGCTACGGGATCGTCAGCGATCGAGGGTGAGCTCGTCGAGGAGGACGCGCAGGGACTCGGGTAGAGGCACAGCGCCGCTCAGCGCCGCGGCGGTGAGCGCGAAGGTTGGGTCAACCATGCGCCAGGCCGAGCGGGCCGAAGCGCCGTAGCGCTCGGTGACCGCGCGGCCGAGCGCCTCCGCGGACGCCGAAGCCTCGTCGAGCGCCGCGGGCGACGTCTTCAGCGCGAACCAGAACTGCGCCCCCATCGTGTAGCCCTTCGCGCTCCCCATCGTGAGCGACGCGAGAAACCTCCGCTCCTCGGCCTTCGCGAGCAGCGACGGCGGCAATCGCGCCGCGAAGAGATACCGCAGCGGCACCGCCTGCGCCTCCGGCGTGAGCTCGTCCGGGGACGGGGTCAGCCCGCCGGTCGTGCGGCTCCGTAGCTCCTGCACTGCACCGATGGCAGCGGCCTCGACCGCGGCGTCGAGCTGCGCGATGAAGTCCCCGGCAGTGACCGGCCGCTGCTTCGTGTCGAGGGAGAGCGCCAGCATCAGCACCTCGACGAGCTCCCGCGGCGGCCGCGGCATTCGCCCGGGGACCACCACCGTCGGCGCAGGGTTGCCCACCCGCATCAACAGTTCGGAGAGGTCGTCGGTCACGTACGGCAACTGCCCGGAGAGCATCTCGTAGAGCAGCAGCGCCGCCGTGTAGATGTCGCTGCGGAAGTCCGCCGGCGCACCGAGCAACTGCTCCGGCGCCATGTACTCCGGCGTGCCCAGAATCTGCCCCGCACGCGTCAACCTGGGCCCGTCATCGATCGGTCGCGCGATGCCAAAATCGATCAGCTTGACCACCTCGGCGCCCTGGTCGCCGCGCGCCAGGAAGACGTTCGACGGCTTCAGGTCGCGGTGCACCACCCCCGCGGCGTGGATGGCCCCGAGGCCCTCCAGCAGCGCCCGTATCAGCCCCAGTGACTCACGCCACGGCAGCGACACCCGTCGCACCAGCCGCGTCTCCAGCGCCTCGCCCTCGAGCACCTCCATCACCAGGCACGGCGCGCCCTCCTCGAGCAGCCCGTAGTCGAGCACCCGCACCACGTTGGGGTGCTGCACCCGCGACATCAGCTGCGCCTCGCGCTCGAAGCGCTCCACCAGGTCTGGGCGCTCATGCCGCTGCATCACTTTTACCGCAACAGGTAAGCCGAGGGTCGCGTGCCGGGCGCGGTAGACCTTTCCCATCCCGCCTTCGCCCAGCAGGTCTTCGATCACATACCGTCCGAGTACCGTCTCGCCTGCTGCGACCACTCGCTATTCCTTGATCCCCGGCAGCGACGGCGTCGCCCGCCCGACCTTTACCGCCGCGCCGGTGAACACCAGCGGACGCGCGCTCTGCCCGCCGAGGAGCACGCCAGTCTCGCCGTCTTCCAGCGTCACCCGCAGGCCCGGCGCCCAGCGTCCGACGACCTCCACCAGCGCCTGCAGCCACCCCGGATCGTCCTGCACAAACGCCCGCGGGGCGATCGCCGAAAGGAGGTCCACCGCGTCGAGGTCGAAGCTCGCATCCGGCGGGCAGCGAAGCACTTCGTGCTCGTACACCAGCTCCATCAAACGCGCGACCGGGTGCCACCGCGACCGCGCCTCCGGACGAAACGCCGCGTCGTGCACCAGCGCGCAGGTGCGCAGCCGGTGCGGGTCGATCTTCAGGCGGCCGGTGCTCAGCGTGGCGCGAAGCTGCTCGAGGGCCCACGTCGCCGCCACCGGGAACTCCTCCCCGCCGCGCGGTCGCAGACCTGCGAGGGCCACCGCCAGCGTGGCGTGCGCGCCGATGCGACGGGTAGACGCGTCGAGCCCCACGAGGCGCATCGCCGCCAGCGCCAGCGCCGTCGCCTGCACCGCGCGCCGCGGCACCGTGAACTCCCCCGGCGCCACTCCCAGAAAGCGCGTCGTCGTCGCTGTGTCGGCGTCCGAGGCGCGCTCGAGCCGCCGCAAGATGGCCGCCCCGCGCGACCACGGCCACGCACCGCCCCGGTTGCCGTGGATGTGCTCGGCGTCCATCAGCGCGCGCAGGAGCATCACCGCCGCGAAGCGCGCGGGCTCGACGGTCTCCCCGGCGGTCCCGGTGCCGCCGCCGAGGATGGCCCGGAGCTGCATGCCCTGGATCTGAAGCGCCGTACCGCGCCCCGAGGCGAGCTCGCATCCCAGAAGGATGAGGTCGTCCACCGCGGGCACGCTATCGACCTCGACCTGATGCACGCCGATGGCCGCAAGCGCCGAGGCCACCCGCAGCGAGCGCAGAAACCCGCCGGGTTCAAACATCACCAGCGCGTGGTTCTCGAAGACCGCCTGGCGCACGAACTGGATCGTAAACGGTAGGTCCACCCCGCTGATTCCGTCGGCGACGGCCTGGGCGATCTGCACGCTCACCGGGTGCGACGGGCCGTGCACCGCGAGCGTGCGCATCAGCACGAAGAGCCGCTCGACCAGCATCCGGGCCGAGCGCCCATGGACGTCGTCCGGGGACCACGAGCTGCGCCGACCGCCGTCGCCCATGGTCATCGTCGGCCCGCCTCGTATTCTCGCAGCGCCCGCAGCCGCGCCCGCATCTCCGGCGGGTCGAGCAGCTCGCCCGGGTGCCATCGCGACACCGCCGCGGCCACGTCGAGGTCGGCCTCCGCTGCGTCGCACAGGGCGATGCGCACGGACGCCGCGATGCGCTTCGAGCGCACCATGGTCATACATAGCTCGATAAAGATCCTGCCGCGTACCAGTTCGCGACCGAGCGATCGGATGCTGTCCGCGGACCATCCCTCGCCGTGCTGCGCGACGAAGATGTCCGCCAGTACGCGCACCCCAGGGGCGCCCGCGGCGATGAAGAGCGGGGCCAGTTGCGACTCGATGAACCCACCCGAAAGCTCGGTCCAGCGGGAGCTGAGCGACGGCGCGAGAAGCGGCCGCACCTCCGGCGGGAGTGCGCCCAGGAGCTTCGGCAGTGCCGGCCGCGACACCTGCGCCATCATCGGCCCGAGCAGCGCCACGACGTCGTCGCGGTCGGCCAGGAGCGACCCGAGCACGTGGGCCTCCGGTGGCCGCAGTGCGGGGACATCGAGCATCGCAATGAAGCGCGGCGCGCCGAGGGTGGCGACGATGCGCAGGGCGATGTCGAACACCGTGGTCTCCGTCGCGGCGCCATCGAGCAGCGCGTGGGCGAGGCGCGAGGCGAGCCCCGGCGCGACGGCGGTGAGAAGGTTGCCGAGCACGCGGTGGCCGTCGGCGTCGTGGGAGAACGCGCGCACCGCGGCGGTGGGGAGGGTGGGAAAATCGAGGGACTGCAGCACGCTGCGCGCGAAGGGGTCGCTGCGGCGCACGCTCGAGGCGAGGAGGTCGATCACATCGACATCGAAGTGCTCTCTCAGCGACGCGGTGAGTTGGCGCGCGAGCACCTCTGGGGACGACTCGGTCTGCAGACCGGGGATCGCGAGGATGGCGGTGGCCTCGCAGAGGCTCCAGCGGGCGGGCGACTCGCAGCCGTAGCGGAGCGCGGTGCGCCGGGCCTCGTGCATGACCGGCGGTGCGTCGTCGACATCGCCGTCGAGCGCGGCGTCGAACTCCGCTCGCGTGGCGACGGCGTCGAGGTCGAGCGCGGCGAGCCCGATGGATCGTTCTTCGAGGGTCTGCACCCCGCCGAGGCGTACCGCCGCGAGCCCTCCATCGAGAAACCCATCCGGCGCGACCGCCGCTTCGGGCAGGTCGGCCTCGACGGCTTCCATGAAGCTGGTCTGCAACTCGACCTCGAAGCCCGCCGCCGCCCCGCCGCCCCAGAGCCAGTCGCGGAAGCGCTCGAGGGACGACACCTCGGGCTCGCAGCGCGCGAGCTCCTCGGCGAACTGGCAGAGTTCATGAACCGTCACCGAGTCGCGCGGCGTCACGAGGCGCAGGCCCGCCATGAAGATCGGGAGAAGCCATCGCACCTCTTCCTCGCCGCCGAGGGCCACGTCGTCGCGGACGTACAGCTCCGTCGCAGCGAAGCGAATCGGCACGCGGTCGATGGCAAACCACGCGTCGCGAAGCCGCCACGCAGCGGTCTCGACAGCGGAGCCATGGGTGCGCGCCGTGCGCACGAGGGCGTCGAGCGCGCGACCGAGGGTACGGACGTCCTTCGGCGACACGCCCGCAATGATAACGGACCGCGAGGCGCGAAGGGGCTTCCATCGACGTCTCTAAGCCCACGACATTTCCCCGCGCGCAGAGTTTCGGCGGCGGCCCGCCCGGCTCACTGATCGAGACCGACACCGGTGCGAAGAAGTTGCAGATGTTTGCGCCCGACAGCCCGAAGACTGCGCAGATTGAACGGCTTCTCGATGAGCGTGTTGGGCGCTCTTTCGAAGAACGCGCGCTCCTTCGGGGTGAAGGCTCCGCCGGTCATTTGCCTCATCATCACGTCGCACAGGATGACGTCGGAGCGCTGCCCGGCGCCGATCAGGTGAGCGCCTCGCAGCCGCTCTCGACGACGATCATCTAGTGTTCGCGCTCAAGCATGCGGGGCAGGGTGGCGCGGACCATCGGGTCGTCGTCCACCACCAGAGATGCGCCCGTCGCGCTTGCGCATTTCCGCACCCTGCTACTGCGTCGCCTCGCGGATCACCTCCACAGGTATGCCTGGGAGTGAAACCGTAAGCGTTGCACCATGGCCCGGCTCAGGATCGGTCTCCAACATGCTGATGGAGAGGTCGATCACGCTGTGGACGTCGAGGCGCAAGCGCTGCTCCTCGTGGGCTCGGGCGAAGGTCTTGAGCGCCCGCACGATGCGCCGAACCTTCTCCGCCCCAATGGCGTCCTTCACTCACTGGCTCCGCGATCTCGCGCACTTCCTCCACGATGACGTCGAGGTTGGCCATGAGGTACGCAATCGGGTGGTTGATCTCGTGCGCGACCACCGGAAGCGAGCGTACCGACAGAGGCCATGCGGTCGTTGAAGAGAAGCTGCGCCTGCCTGCGCTCGGTGATCTCAAGCGCTGTTCTCAGATAGCCGACGATCTTGCCGACGGGCGGTGATTTCCCGTCCCACCACCACGATCGACGGCCGCCCTTCGGAGGTCATCGGGAGGGCGATGTTCTCCATCCGGAGGTCGCTGCGGTCGTCGCGCACGCAGCGAACCTCCTGCGGCTCCACCGCCGCGTTGGTAGTGGTGGCCCGCAAGATTCGCTCGCGCGCCGCGGCCTGGTCCGAGGGGTGCACCAGGGTCATGGGCACCCGGCCGAGCATGAACATCGCCGACGCCGCGCCGAACACCCACGCCGCGGCGGGGTTGGCATAAACGATTCGCCCCTCGGAGTGGATCAGGACGACGTCCGTCGATCGCTCCACGATCTCGCGAAACTGAAGTTCCGAGCATCCGAGCGCCGCGACCACCTCGTGCAGCGTCTCTCCGCCATGCTTTTGGATGTCTGGAGTCACGGCTGTTTTCTTCCCGTGCGCAGCAACTTCCGGCACATCTCCTTCAAAGCTCTGATCGGCCTTCGTCATCGACGGCAGTTCGTGGGCGGTGCGATGCTGCCTTTCTCATGGGCCTTCGCCTCGTCATCGACACCAACGTCCTCGTCGCCGCGCTGCTCACGCCGGGGCGCACACCCGATCGCGCGCTGGCGGCGGTCTTCGCTCGGGGCGACGCGGTGCTCTATGACTCCCGGGTGGAGGCCGAGTACCGGGCGGTGCTGGCCCGGCCGAAGTTTCGCGCGATCGACCCGGGGCGGGCGGACGCGCTGCTCGCGGCCCTGTTGGGCGGCGGAGAAGACCTCGGATCCGTCGATGCGTGGGACGGTGCAATGACCGACTCGGACGACCGGATCTTCGTCGAGGTGGCGCTCTCCGGGCGCGCGGACGCGGTGGTCACGGGCAACGCGCGGCACTACCCGACGCACCTGGCGTTTGCGGTGCTGTCACCCGCTGCGCTGCTGGAGAAGCTCGCGGGCTACTGAGCCTCGACCAGGCCGCGCACGAAGGCGTCGTAGGCTTCCTTCATGGGGAGGTCATCGCGCACGACGACGCGGCGTCGGACGCTGGTTCCTGCGGCCCCGGAGCGAGCATCGACGGTGGGGTAGGTGACCTCTTCCCAGAGCGTCCCGATGCCGCGCTTCTGCCAGGCGGGAACGTCGTTGAAGTTGATGCCGTGACGGAAGAGCAGTTCGTTTCGGTCGGCGACGGAGACCCCCTGGAGGCGCTGCGTGGCGCTCTTCTCGTCGAGCCCCTGGCCCCGCAAGAGCCAGTAGCAGTGGCCGTTGAGGGCATTGCGGTGGGCGTCTTCGTAGCGCCAGCGGAAGTAGTCCACCACGTCGTCGGCGGTGGGCAGTTGCGAGATGCGACAATCAAACGCCGCGGGCGCGCCGAGGCGCACGGAGAACGCCCCGCTCGCCTCCCCTGCAAGCACCGAGAGAAGCTTGCGGAGCTTGCGGCCGAAGAGTGACTCGTCGCGCCGCAGCAGCAGGGACATCTCGTCGCTCTGGGTGTAGCCGTAGACCACCGAGAAGCCGCAGCCCATCAGGTGCTGGAGCGTGGCCACCATGTGGTCGCGGAAGCGCACGTCGTAGGGGACTTCGAAGGCCTGGGCGACGCGGGTGAGGTGCGAAAACGACCGGCCATCGATGCGCGCGACCATGTGCACGTGGGGCAGCACGCAGTGGTCATGGGCGGTCTCGTACACGCGCATCCGTCGATCGAGTTGTTCGAACTTCATCGCGGCGCGGACGCTAGCATGCAGGCGTGGGCGTCCGAAGAGCGGCCCGCGGTAGGTTGCGGGCGACCGGAATAACCGTCACGCAGAGCACCGACGACCGCCCGGCGACCTCGAGCAACACGGGTCCATGGGACCGTCGGAAGGGCGAGCGCATCGCGGGTCGCACGTAGGTTCGCGAAGGACCCAGCGCTCGCGGCCCCGGCTGCCGAACTGCCCCGCGGACCGCTCGCGGCCGATGCGATCACGCCGTCTATATGCGACGCACGACCGTTGACGCCGCGCGGATAGACGTTTCTTCTGTAGAACCGCGCCGATTGGGTACGTGCGAACACACCGCGTGCGTGTTCGGTTTGGGTGCGACGCTCGGGCTGCCAGCGCGGATCTCCAGCGCCGCCTCTGACCGTGACCAGACGACCTCGGCGCGCGTCCGATCAGCCTCGCCCGGCCAACAGCGCCCGCAGGCGCGCGACCTCCGCCTCCGCGATGTCCGCCCGCGCGTTCGCCGCCTCCGCCCGCTCCGGCTCGGTCGCGAACAAATCCTCCCCATCAACCCCAATCCCCAGCCGCGCGTCGCGTCCTTCGCCCATTGCTCGCAGCCAGCACCCGAGCGCAGCCACCTCCACCCGATCGCCCATCGTCTGCGCCACGCGCACAAAGCCCCGCCGCGCGAGCCGTCGGTACACCTGCCAGCGCACCCGTGTACGGCTCCGGGACGTCGCTCCCGGATCAAAGATCACCAACTCTTTCGCCCCCATCGCGGCGTACTCTGCCGGGGCGTCTTCGTAATCTTTTCCGACATCACGCGAGACGATCTCGAGCGCAAACGACGGCGGCCCCACCTCCCACAATTGCCACGACGTCGGAACCGACTCCGGATCCACTTTCGGCAGCACATAAACATCCGGCGCCACCCTCCGCGTCGGATCGCCTTCGACCCAATAAAGAAACTGATCCGCCCCGGTAAACGCCTTCACTTTCTGCGTCTTGAACCACCGTGCGATCAGCGGTCGCAGTGCCTCTGCGATGGCTCGCTGCAGGAAGTCCTCCCCCATGTGATCCGTCTCCGGGTAGTGAACCGTGTGAACCCGTCGCGCGCTCGACGTCATGGCTTCGCACACTGCCACGGCAGCCCCGGTTTCGTCAGTCGGC
>CANJUR010000093.1 GCA_947477565.1 Deltaproteobacteria bacterium | reverse complement strand
GCCTGTCCGATGGGGAATCGCAGGAGCCCGCGGCGGGCTTTCGCTGGGGTGCCGTGGGCTTCAGCCCGCGGACCTCCGTTGCACGAAACGCTCGACTTCCTCGCGAATCCTGAAGATGAGGGGAACGGTGAGCCCAAAAGGGAGAGGGGGCTCGGATCGAGAGGAAATACCATGAAATCATGCTTTTTAGCCCCCTCTCCCTCTTGGGAGAGGGGGTTGGGGGTGAGGTCTCGCAAGGGGGTCGATCCTTCGGGAGCCCGCCCTTTAGCCCTCCAGCGGATCGTTGATTCACATAGCTCGTCTATTGCTTGACACGCGCCGCGCGGACGCGCCGATTGGACCCTCCGAGGAGGTTTCATTCCCCGATGACGAAAATTCTCACGGTAGAGAAAAAGAAGTCCCCATCCGCGGCGGTCGCGCGCAGGACGCCGCTCGACCCGGAGCCCCTCGCTCCCGTCGTGGATGGCACCGCCGATGACGTCGCCATTCACCGCGGGGCAGCGGCGGCGCTCCCACTGGCGGCGGTTCTCCGCTACTGCATCGACCCGGTTCTGGTGCACCACAACGCCATGGTGGGCCGCGACGCGCTGCTCGCCGTGCGCGCCGAACTCGACGCCACTGGCTTCCGCACCGACTGGGTGCGAATCACTTCGATCCAGTCCCTGGGGCGCGCGGTGGTCTACGCCGCGAGTCGTGTCGAGGCCAACCCCGAGGACTCCCACGAAGTGCTCGAGATGCTGCGCGAGGCGCGCCCGCTTCGAGCGCTGCTTCTCGCCAATGCCCGGACGATGGCGCTGATCGGCCGAGTCTCGCAGGCCGAGGTTGCGCGCATCGAGCACGGGCGCGGCGCCCTCGACGCTGCCACCGATCTCCTCGACCTGGCGATCTTGCACGCCGAGCGCGAACTTACCGGTGGCGCTAGCGCCATCACTGCGGCGCAGCTTCGTCGCGCGAAGGTGTTGGGGACGCTCCTGCTCGAGAAGATCCGCCCGACGGGTGCGCGGGGGCGCAGCCGCCGGACGCCCGCGCAGGCCGACGCGATGGTGCTTCGCGACCGCCTGTGGACGCTCCTGGTGCACGCCCACACGCACCTCGAACACGCCGCCGGCGCTCTCTGGGGTCGCGACCTCGACCTGCACGTGCCGCGGCTTCAGGCGAGGTATGTGCCGCGCAAGCGCGCGAAGAAGCCTGTCGCTCCGGCTGCTCCGACGGAGTGAGTTGCGGAGGTGATCGGCGCGCGCCCGCCGCGCTGGTATAAGCCCGGGTGATGTCCACCAGTTTGCCTCGGGAAGCTGCCGTTCGTGCCTACCTCTCGGCCCTCGCGGAGTTCGAGTCTGCGGTGGAGGTTCTCGGGCGGGGCGATATCACCTTGCGGGACGGCCTCGCGTCCTTTGCCGACCTCACGGATCACCTCGAACCATCGCCAGCGACACACTCGTCCGCTGCGCAACTCTGGCGTCCCCGCGACGAAGAATCCCTCCTCGGCATCACGGACCTCTACGAGGTATCCGGGCGGTTCTCGTTTCAGGGCGACGACGACGCCAACCTCCGCGCGTTTGCCGACTGCGTGATCGCGGCCCGCGCCGATCTCACGCGACAGCGCAGCCACCTTGAGGGGCTCGTCGCTGCTCCGGTCCGCATCTGCGCAGTCGCCGACGCGATGGAGAGCGCGGAGCTTGAGAGCAGCCGCGCGGAGGAGGCCGAGCTACTCCGGCAGTTCGAGCCTGAGGCGGGGCAACTACGCGACCTTTGCAAGCGTCTGCTCGAGGCTGTGCGCGCCACGCGGCGTCCTGACCTCGCGCGCCTCGACTCCGCCGACGCCCTCTACGCGGAGTACGTCGGTCGCGTGGGCGGGCTCTACGGCAAGGCGCTGCCGGTGCTGCGGGAGGCCATCGCGGCGCTGTCGAAGGTGGCGCGCTGTGAGGTTCCGCCGTCGTGGCCGGACGCGCTGCCGTTTGCTGCGCACCTGTCGGACGACTTGCTGACATCGCCGCTGCCGGAGACCCCGGCGGTGCTGCAACTGCGGCAGGCGCTGGAGTCCTTCGGCCCGCAGGAGGGCGCGTTGCGGCGGGCGCAGGACGAGCTTGGGGTGCAGGCTCGGCGCATCGAGGGCGAGGCCGCGGCGACGAAGAATCGCGACGAGGACCTCCTTCGCGAGGTCGAGGTCGCCCGGCAGGTGCTTCGTTGGAGCACCCGCATCGATGCGGTGGAGGCGGCGCAAGCGGCGCTGGCGGCGATTCAGGTGCAGGGGCAGGCGCGCACCCAGGAGCTTCTTGCGTTGCAGGCCAGGGGGCAGCAGACGCAGGCGGAGATCGCGGCGACGAAGATCGACGGCACGGAGTGGGCGCAGGCGATTCAGGCCAAGGAGGGTGTGGTTGCGAAGCACCGTGGGGAGGAGCCTTCGCTCTTCGGCAAGGACGAGTGGCGGCGACGGCTGGCGGAACTGGAATCCGAGGCCAACGAGTTGCGCGACGAGTTGAAGCAAAGGCAGCAGCGCATCGTGGAGGCGAACGTCGAGGTGGGGCGGCTTCGGGCGCGGGAGGCGACGGAGCACGCGACGATTGCGGCGCTTTCGCAGCAGCTTGAGGAAGCCCGTCGGCGGGAGGCGCAGGCCATCAAGGAGGTGCAGGAGATGGAGAAGGCTCTCGGCGCAAACCTGCCGCCGCGTCGGCTGCCGACGGCCTACGCCGAGCAGCTTCTGGCGAACACGGCGACGTCCCGAAACGAGATTCACGCGCGGCTTGAGCGCACGACCGCTGAGCTTCGCCGGGTGGCGGAGGATGCCGACCGCGCCGAGGTGCAGTTGAAGCAACTGGCGACCGAGCGGGCGCGGATGGAGTCGGGTCTGGCCGTCGCGCTGCGCCTGTCGAGCGCTGCGCAGGAGGAGGTGCTGCGCGCGCTGGCGGTGCGGCGGCAGGCGGCTTTCGAGAGCCACGCGGCGCAGGTGATGGCGGTACTGGAAGAGTCGTTGGTGCAGGTCGATCGCAACTTCATCGAGCCGGCGCGGCGGGCGATGCTGGTGCGTGCGGGGATGCTGTCCGATGCGCCGCAATCGCTGCGGGCGCGGGGCGGGGCGCTGGAGGTCGCGCTGCCTGCGCTGCAGGAGCGCTGGGCTGCGGTGGTCGAGCCGGTGTGGGGGGCGCTGGAGCGGGTGGAGGGTGGGTTTTTGCGATCGATCGGGGCGTGGGCGCGCGCGGCGTGGCGCGAGGCTTCAGCGTAGACGCAGCTCGCCGCGGCCGCGGGCGGCGAGGGCGGCGAGGAAGGTGCGGTCCTGGTCGGGGCCGATGCCGACGACATCGAGGCGCATGCGGGAGGACACTCCCTCGGCGAGCCCGAGGAGGGCGCGGGCGATGGTGTCGCGGTCCGTGGGGCGACCATCGGAGAGAAGAACGATCTGTTCGGGCTGCATGGAGGCTGCGGCTTCGATGGCGGCGACGGGTTCGGTCTCGTCTCGGGGCTGCAGCGCGCCGACCCAGCGGATGGCTTCGGAGAGGGTCGCAGGGTCGAGGGTGCGGGGGTTCTGCCAGAGGCGGATGACGTTGGAGCTGAACGCGACGATGTTGACGGCGACATCGGGGGGCAGCGAGCCGAGCACCTTGACGAGTTCTGCGCGCGCCACGTCGAGCTTGGTGGGGGTGAGTCCCGGGGCGATGGAGAGGTCCACTGCGCGCGGATCGCTCTCGCTCATCGAGTACGACACGTCCACGACGAGGACGATCGACCGTCCACGGATGGGGACGTTATAAAAAGCGGGCCCTGCGCGTTCGGCATCGCGGAGGGTGACCTCGACTGCGGCTGCGATGCGCAGTGCGTCGTCGCTCCCGGCGGGCGCCACGCGGAGCAACTCGTCGAGCGCGCCCATGGCCTGCGTAGAGAGAGCGACGTGGCTGCTTGTCGGGAGAGACAATGCCGAGCCCACGCGCCCGATCTGGAGGGTCGTTCGGGCGTCGCTGGACGGGGAGGCGCTCGCAGTAGTGCGGCTGCCTGAGGTGCTGGTGTTCTGTCCGCCGCTCGCGTCCGTGGGGTTCGTTGCTGAGGTAGAGGCGTGAACGCCAGCGGGCACCACGGCGTGTGAATCCACCGACCCAGCGGCGCGGAGTCCCGCTGCGAGGGCTGCGATTCCCGTCGCTGCTGCGACCACGCGGGCATCGGTGTTGAGATGTGCGGAGGCGCCTTGCGGGGTCACGGTGGCGCGGGCGGAGAAGAGTGTTCCGCAGCCGGTGAGGGAGGCGAGCAGGGCGAGAGTGGAAGCGATCCTGGGAGTGTTCATGGAGGGGACCTCGGCGACGCGCTGAGCAGCGCTCGTGCCACGCGGAGGCGCCCGTGTTCAGACTGCGGCGCCGCTCCCTGATGGGAGCACCGGTGGTGGCGGTGGCGGTGGCGGTGGCGGTGGCGCGGGCGGCGCGGCGACGGTGCCGATGCGATCGAGGCGCTCGCGCAGCGCGGCTGCGGCTGCGGGTGTGATCCCGGGGAGGAGCACGGCGCGTCGGTAGCTCTCTGCTGCAGCGGCGGGGGTCACCCGATCGATCTGCTGGAGCAGCTCGGTCGCGGGCGTTGTCTGTTGCGCGAGTGTACGGAGCACGCGGTCGAAGACGCCTTGAAACGAGGGGTACGGAGAGCGCCGGAGGGCCTCCCAGGTCTCGGCGAATTCGCGGGTGTACTCCGGGTGCGTGAGGAGCATCGCGACCGGTGCGGTGCAGGAGAAAGGGAGTGTTGTGTGGCTGTGCCCGAGGAGGTCAACGCAGTACGCCCGCAGACCGCGATGGACGACCACCGGGTCGAGATCGACGGGTGCGTCCGGGGCGCCGAGAATCTCCGCGATGGTGCGCGCGATGTTCTCGGGGGTGTTTCGGATGAAGCTCTGGAAGGCTTCTGCGCGGCCGGATTGATCGGCGCTGGGAGCGAGCAGGGAGAGTGCTGCGAGGTGTCCGGCGGTGCAATCGCGGCAGGCGTCCGTGGTGCAGTGGCCGACGTCTGCGTCGGGCTCACAGCGACGGAGGCGCTCGATGATGGCTTGCTGCGGGGCCTCGCAGGCGTGATCGACGGCGAGGTTCATCTGGGTGCGCTGCGCGACGGTGGTGTTGCCGGAGCGGAGGGCGGACGAGAACACGCGGACGCAGGTCGCAGAGAACATCGCGCACGACGCGCCCTGGACGATGCCCGCGGTGCAATGCTCGTAGGCGAAGGTCCCGTCCGGGCGGGACTTCTCGACGAAGCGGTCGCGAGCGTCGGCGGACGAGCGCATGAAATGGACGCGAAACTCCGCGCGTCGGGTGGGATCCTGTCGAGCGCGCCAGGTCTCGTCGAGGTGTTCTGCGCAGGCGCGACAGGCTGGGTGAAGGCACTGCGGGAGGGTGGCGGAGAAGGCGACGGGCGCCTCGCGACAGGTCGCCCACGGGTCATCGTGCTTGCAGGAGAGGAGCGATCCCAGGCACAGGAGCCAACAGGCGAACGCACGGCGCATGGGGGGACTCTCCCGAGGGAGGGGTTTTAGTTACCGCGGCGTTGACAGGCTCGCATTCCGCTGGCGAGGTCTGGCGGCACGGGTGGTTCGCCGAGGATGCTTTGCCCGAAGCGCTCCCAGCGCAGTCCGAAGCCGGCGCCGGGGAGGTTGGACCACCAGATGTGCATCGCGCGGCCCTTGATGTTGCGCATCGGGACGAAGCCCCAGTAGCGGGAGTCGTAGCTGTTGTCGCGGTTGTCGCCCATGACGAAGACGTGTCCTGCGGGCACGGTGCAGGGCGCTCGCACGCAGAACTCTGCCATGCTGGACTCGCGCTCGGCCGGGTCTCGCGAGAGCAGTGCGAGGTAGTTGTACCGTCCGTGGGACTCCCGGAAGAGCCTCCGCGGCGGCACCTCTCCGTGGGTGACTCCTTCTCCATCGTCGCCCCGCCAGGGCCCGATTTCGCAGCGAGCGAGGGGCTGACCATTGAGCTCGACGGAGCCATCTTCGCGCACCCAGAGCCGGTCGCCGGGGAGGCCCATCACGCGCTTGATGAAGTCCTTCGCGGGATCCTGCGGGTAGACGAAGACCACGACCTCGCCGCGCTCGACGGCGGCGCCCTGGAAGAGCCGCCGCTGCGAGTACGGCACGAGCGGGCCATAGATGAACTTGTTGACGAAGATGTTGTCGCCGACGTTGAGCGTCGGATACATCGACGGCGACGGGATCTTGAAGGCCTCGACGACGAAGGCGCGCACCCCGAGTGCGACGAGGACTGCCACGCCGATGGCTTCGACATACTCGCGGGTGGTGCCTTTGCGCACGCTCGAGAGGTGCGACTCCATGGCGACGTCGAGGGCGCGCACGGCCCTGGCGGAGCCCGCTGCGTCTTTGGCGGCGAGGGCGTCGTCGAGCGCGGCGTTGGCGTCATTGAGGGCGGTCTTCGCGGCGCCTTGCGGGTTGGCCTTCTTCGAGAGGCGCTCGAGTTCCTTCTGGAGTTCCCGCGCTTCGGAGGTGATGGTTCGGAGGTCCATCACTCCGAGGCCGCGCGCGCCCATCACGCGATCACGGATTCCGAGAACCACCACTTCGAGCACTGCGAAGGCGAGGAGGTACTGCCACGGCGCCGCGTCGTCGATGACGTGGAGGAGGGCGAGGGACTGCACCAGCGCGACGGCCAGCGCGGCGGGAATCACGAAATACCAGGCCGCGTACCAGACCCGATCCTGCACTGTGGGGGAGTTCATCGGCACCTCGAGCGGGGAATCCGGGCGGCCTATCAATCGATCTTCAGGATGGCCAGAAAGGCCTCCTGGGGAATGTCCACGGAGCCGACGGACTTCATGCGCTTCTTCCCCTCCTTCTGCTTCTCGAGGAGCTTGCGCTTGCGCGAGATGTCGCCGCCGTAGCACTTGGCGGTGACGTTCTTCCGGATGGCGCCGATGGTTTCGCGCGCGATGATCTTGCCGCCGATGGCCGCCTGGATGGCCACCTCGTACTGCTGGCGTTGAATCACCTCTTTGAGTTTTGAGGCGAGGTCGCGGCCGCGCTTGTGCGACTTCTCTTTGTTGAGAATCACGCTGAGGGCATCGACGGGCTCACCGTTGACCAGCATATCGACGCGCACGAGGTCACCCTCGCGATAGCCGATGAGCTCGTAGTCCATCGATGCGTATCCCTTCGATGCGCTCTTGAGTTTGTCGAAGAAGTCGAAGAGCACCTCGTTGAGGGGCATTTCGTACGTGAGAATCACCCGGTCGGGACCGTTGTACTGCATCCCGATCTGGGTGCCGCGCCGGTCCTGGCAGAGCTGCATGATGACGCCGACGCTGGTTGCCGGCGTGTGGAGGGTCACCTTGAGGAAGGGCTCGTCGATGGCGAGGATGCGTCCCGGGTCGGGGAGGCGCGAGGGGTTCTCGACGTCGACGGTCTCGCCGTTACGGAGCCGCACCCGATACACCACGCTGGGTGCCGTGGTGATGAGGTCGAGGTTGTACTCGCGCTCCAGGCGCTCCTGAATAATCTCCATGTGGAGCAGGCCAAGGAACCCGCAGCGGAATCCGAAGCCGAGGGCGTCGGAGGTGTCCGGGTCGAAGCGAAACGAAGCGTCGTTGAGCCGCAGCTTTTCGAGGGCGTCGCGCAGGGCGGTGTAGTCCACGCTGTCCGTCGGGAAGATGCCCGCGAACACCATCGGCTTGACCTCTTTGTAGCCCGGGAGGGCTTCGGTCGCGCGGCGCTTGGCGTGGGTGATGGTGTCGCCGACCTTCGTGTCGTGCACCGACCGAATATTGGCTGCGAGAAACCCCACCTCGCCGGGGCCAAGCTCTGCGAGGGCTACCGGGTGTGGGGTGAAGACGCCGATTTCGGTGACTTCATACTCTCGCTGCGTGGCCATGAGGTAGATCTTGTCCCCCTTGCGGAGGGTGCCTTCACGCACTCGCACCACCACGACTGCGCCCCGGTAGCTGTCGTACCAGCTGTCGAAGAGGAGGGCTTGCAGAGGCGCCTTCGGATCGCCGGTCGGCGGTCGTACCTTCTTCACCACCGACTCAAGGATATCCTTGATGCCGATGCCGGTTTTGCCCGACGCGAGCACGGCCTCGGAGGCGTCGAGGCCCACGACGTCTTCGATCTCCTGCCGGGTGCGATCGGGGTCGGCGCTCGGCAGATCGACCTTGTTGAGCACGGGGATGACGTTGAGGTTGGCCTCGACGGCGAGATAGACGTTGGCGAGAGTTTGCGCCTCGACCCCCTGGGTACAGTCCACCACGAGCAGCGCCCCCTCGCAGGCCGAGAGCGAGCGCGAGACCTCGTAGGTGAAATCGACGTGTCCGGGGGTATCGATGAGGTTCAGTTGGTAAAGCTGACCGTCGTCGGCGGTGTAGTGAAGGCGGACGTGCTGCGCCTTGATGGTGATCCCGCGCTCGCGCTCGATGTCCATCTTGTCGAGAAACTGCTCGACGCGCTCACGCGCCGAGAGGGCCCCGGTGAAGTCGAGGATGCGATCGGCCAACGTGCTCTTGCCGTGGTCGATGTGCGCGATGATGGAGAAATTGCGGATGTTCTGCGGTTCAGTCGACATGTTCAGCCGACCGGCGTCCTAGCAGATTTCCGCGGAAGGTGAGCGACCGACTCTTCAGAGCTGACGACGAGAGGAGCCGTTATCGACGAGCGGAAGCTGTCCAGGGAGCTTTTCCCGATGCTTCTGCAAGACCATGTCGATACCCTCGCGAATGAACTCCGCCATCGGTACCTTGGTCCGCTCGTTGAGGAGCTTCAGCAGTTCGAGCTGTTCAGGCTCGATATAGATCGTCGTCGAGACCTTCTTGCGCGGCATGGCCCTTTGTCCCGCAGCGATCGGTTGGAGCGGCGACCCTTCATCTCTGGCGAGAGTAAGATTTGCGATCGCGGCGCTTCCGAGCTTTTCGTCCACGATGCACCTCTCTTCAACCCAGAGAACGGGTTACCAAGGCAGGTACCCTACGATGCGGGTAGGTGCACCGTCAACGCGTTCTTCGATCGGCTTGACTGTCGCTGGGTGACTTTCCAGAATTTAGTCGTAGCAAGGGAGTTTGCCGGGAGGCTCTTGCAAGAGTTCATGCGGAATGGCAGGCGCGCTTGCCCTATGCGCATGGGGGTCTTTACAGTAGATCGTCCGCGATGAGCGCGGCCGAATGGGGTCTGCGACGTGGACGGAGCGAGTGCATGACGGAGCGGGTACGGGTAGCGGCAGCGGTAGCTGTGGTGTTCCTGGGTTGTTCGGGCGAGGCGACGTCCGGGGCGGGGCGCCGGTCGGGCGAGGCCGCGGCGCTGGTGTCGAGGGAGCCACGAAGCGCGGCGATGCCGCATGAGGAGTGTGTCACCGGGACCAACGTCTCAACGCTGGACGTGAATGGTGATGGGCAGGTGGATATCCGCACGGTGATGTCGGACGGACATCCCCGTTGCCGGGAGACCGACGCTAACTTCGACGGCCGGGTGGATATTTTCCGTTGGTTCGATCCTGCAAACGGG
Organism: Deltaproteobacteria bacterium; assembly: GCA_947477565.1. Classification (GTDB taxonomy): domain Bacteria; phylum Myxococcota_A; class Polyangia; order Polyangiales; genus SCUS01. Next base: position 11,012 of record CANJUR010000093.1, on the reverse strand, counting down.
CAAGTGACGCGGGTCGAGGAGGATTACGACTTTGACGGCCGGGTCGATGTGGTGGCGACCTTCGAGGCTGGGGTTCTGGCCCGAGATGTCATGGACACCAACTTTGACGGGCTTACGGACACATGGCGCATCTATCGGGGAGGCCGGGTGATCGAACTCCGGCGCGACGCCGATGGCGACGGTCGGGTAGACACCTGGGAGCGCTTCGATGACACGGGCCGGGTGAACTACTCAGCGACGGATGCCAACCGCGATGGGAGGCCGGACGAAGACGATGCCGGGACTCCGACGGCGGGAGACAGCGGCACGCCGGTGTCGACCGTGACGAACCCGACCGCGAGCGACGCCGGCGCGTCGGCCGCAAGTACGCAGAAGGGTGGAAGGCGATGAAACAGTGGGTAGCCATTGGGGCGCTCGTGGCGCTGGGGTGTTCGTCGTCGGCGACGAGTGCGCGGCGACTGGTGGTGCGCAGCGCGGCGGCAATTCAAACGTCGACATCGCGCGAAGACCGGGGCCGGTGCGATGCGACCCGGCCGGGGAGGTCGTCGAGCGAGTACGACACCAACAGCGATGGGGTGCCGGATGTCCGGAAGGTGTTCCAGACCGTCGGCGAGGCGTCGGAGGTGCACTCGGTGCTGGTGTGCCGTGAGGTCGACCTGAACCACGATGGCAGCAAGGATGTGTTTCGGTTCTACAACGACGAGGGTCGCACCCTGCGCGAAGAGGAAGATCGTGACTTCGATGGTCGCATCGATGTGATCACCTACTTCGAGGGCGGCGAGGTCGTGCGTCGGGAGTTCGACTCGAACTCTGACGGAATGGTCGATATGCGCCTCTATTTCCGGGAGCACCGCGCGTTTCGCGCCGAGCGCGAACTGCAGGCCGACAGCAGCCCGGATTTTCACGCGGACTACTGGGAGTTCTTCGACGTTCACGGAAATGTCGTGCGCATCGGTTGGGATTACGACCATGACGGTCGCGCCGACCGGTGGGACCGCATCGACCGACTCGCCCCGCAGCGCGCACAGGCCAGCGCGCAGCAGCCCTCGACGCGGCCCGCGCCGCCCCCAGGAACCTCACTGGAGGCTCCCGCAGGAGAGACGCCCGTGACTCCGCCCACAGCCCCCAACGCAGTACCCAATGCAGCCCCGAGCGTGACCCCGTGACGACAACCAAAGGTGAGCGTCTCCAGAAGGTGTTGGCACGCGCAGGAGTTGCCTCGCGCCGTCACGCCGAACAGTTGATCACGGCAGGACGCGTTCGGGTCAACGGGCGCGTGGTGACCGAGATGGGCGTGCGGATCGACACCCGTCGGGACAAGGTCGAACTTGACGGCAAGAGACTGGTCTCCGAGCCGCTTGTGCATGTCGTGATGCACAAGCCCCGTGGAGTGATGACGACGCTGAGCGATCCCGAAGGTAGACCCACCGTCGCGGACATTCTCAAGAACCTCCCTGCGAGGGTGTACCCGGTGGGTCGGCTCGATTTCCACACCTCGGGCGTGATGTTGGCCACGAACGACGGCGATCTCGCGCAGGCGCTGTTACACCCGCGGAAATCCGTTCCGAAGACGTACGTGTGCAAAGTGCGTGGGGTGGTCACGGACCTCCAGTTGGACAAACTTCGGGAGGGTGTGATGTTGGCGCCCTCGGAGAGCGATCCCGGCGAGGCGTCGCGCAAGACGCTACCTGCCGATGTGAAGTTGCTGCGGCACACTCCCTCGATGGTTTCCGATGAGCGTGGCGAGCCGATCAACGATGGCGCCACCTGGATGGAGGTGACGCTTCGGGAGGGGCGCACCCGGCAGATTCACCGGATGGCCGAGGCCGTCGGTCTCTTCGTGATGAGGCTCGCCCGGATGTCTTTCGCGGGCATCACCGCCGAGGGCCTGCGCCCGGGCGAGAAGCGCGCGCTGACCGACGATGAGGTCACGTTGCTGCGTCGTGAATTCCTGCGCCCGGCGGAGGGTGCCGCGGTGCTCAAGGGCCACGACGGCGACTATCCCGAAGATCCGAACACGGAGGCTTACGTGGACACAAAAGCTGCGTCGGTGCGCAAGCGCGCCGTCAAGCGCCCCGGTGGTCTGGCCGGTCGCTCGGTCGGAGAGAGCGTGAGCCGCGCGAGGGAGACCGCCGGAGGGACGACGCGGAGCGCGAAGGCTCCTGCGGGCGCAACGCGGGGCGCGAAGGCTCCTGCGGGACGCGATGCGAAGGCTCCCGTGGGTCGCGGAACATCGAAGGTAGAAGGCTCTTCGCGCGACAACCGCGGTGGTGGCGGTGGGCGAAGCGGCGGTCGTGGCGGCCATCGCTGAACGAGACGAACTATTTCGTTGACGGCCTTATGGGATGGCGATAGAAGCGCTCATCCCTGACGCGGGGTGGAGCAGCCTGGTAGCTCGTCGGGCTCATAACCCGAAGGTCGTAGGTTCAAATCCTGCCCCCGCAACTAATGGTATAAAACGCCTCCTCTGACCAACCGGTCAGAGGGGGCGTTTCTGTATTTATCGCCAATAGCATCGGCGGAAACACCTCCGCACGGGCGACATACTCCCACCCCTCAGTGCTCAGCCGGATCTAGCCGCCCTTGATGAGACGGCGGCGGTTCTCGCGGCCTCGGAGTACGTTCTGGTGGAGGCGCGCTTCGAGGTCGAACACCAGCGTTGCGACCTCCACGGGCGAGGGGCGCCAGGCGGGTGTACCAGCCCGAATCTTGAGTGACGCGATCGCGGCGCGCTCATCGCGGGCGTTGGCCTCCAGATCACGTCGAAGCGGCCACGGGTCAGTAGTTCATGCGCGCGAGTCGTATGCTCAGGCGTACGCTGACCAAGGATGCGGGATTTCTTCCTGTATGCCTTTTTTGCTGGGAGAAACAACCGTCATCACGAAGGCACGGTCGATCTCCGGAAGGCTCTTCTCGGCCAAGTACCGCGGGTGAAGCCCAAGGCAGCCTGGTGAAATCTCGCGGGTGGCTCCCGCCCTCGCTCGATGGAGAGGCGTCTTTCCATCGGGAATCGCAGGAGTGCGCGTCGCGCGAGACACGTTGTGGTGCTGACGGTGTCCGACGAAAATCCGGGGTTCCGGCCAAAGGGGCCCAACGCGGCCCCGGGGCGCCCACCAGTGACTCACGCAAGCGAGCGCAGACACCGTGAGAAACGAGCGCTCCCCCCGCTTCGAACACGCGCTGCAGCGCGCTCAACGACCATGGCTTGACCATCGTCATAGGCCCATCCCCCGTCGTTCATGCAGCCTCCGCACGGGCGCTCGACACCACGCCACGCAAGTGACTCCGCCGCTGCCCCGGAACCCGAAAGCGGGCTCGCGTTGCCGTCGCACGCCGTGCGGCCCGCTGCTGCGCGTCGCCATCACAACCGCCCGCGGCTCACCGCTGAGACGTGCGCCCCGACGCAATCCACGGCCCCACGCGCCCCGCAGTCAGCAACAGCGTCAACGGGCGAGAGGTCCTCGCGTGCCGAACGCGGAAGAACACGGATTCTATCCGCGTGCGCCCTGTGCTAAGGCTAATCGTGTATGGGTCCTATGGAAGCCCTCGTGCGGTGCGGCTTCCTTGATCAGTAGCACGCGGTACTGAAGTTCCGCGTCCATTACGCCGTGTACGCGGCCCCACGCGAGTGCAGGAGAGTAGTCATGTCAGTTCCCAACGACACCGGTAACATCAAGGTCGATGAGGTCAACGAGGACTCCTCCACTGCCAACCGCTCCCTGCTCATCGAGGTCACAGGCTTCCGCAATATTCCTATTGAAGGTGCAGGCGACACGTTACGTGCAGCTACGCCCACGCAGTCGGCAGGCCTCACGTCGTGGCCTGAGGGCAGCACCAGAACAGTACCAGAACCAGTGCTCCCGCCAGATCCCGCTCTGGTGAAACAGGGACTTCTGCCCTGTAATCTCGGCGAAGCGAGTCGGGAATCGTTTCTGAGTGTCGGTAAGTCGGCTATCGACCCGAGCAGTGACCATGGCAAAGACCTCGTTAAAATGGCCTTCCTGGTCGGGCCCGCTGGCAAGGTGCCGGATCCCGTATTCGCAGCGATCGTAAAGGAGAAATGGAATGATTCGAAGGAAGATCCCGACGTCTGCGCTCCCTTCATCGACGACAATCGAGACCGGGGAAAGAACGGCGCAGAGCCGGAGATGTCATTCGGGAGTGGGTTTACGCCGTCCGAGCGCAGGGGCATCAGCAAAAAGTTTCTCGACGATGTAGGGTGGCGTGATCACTGCGACGGCAACAGGATCACGACCACCGCCGGCGACAAGATCGAGATCGTTCAGGGAAACTACAAGCTCATCGTGATGGGTCGGCAGCATGACCCCGGCGCGGCCATGGGCTGGGAGGCCTCTGGCTGCCACGTGCAGGACTTCGCCGGCGCCACGATGCCCGGCGCCTCGGTGAAGACGATCTGGATCCAGGATGCGTATCTGCCAACCGAGGGTAACAAAAGCGTCGCGTCAGACACAGACCCCCCAAAGATTACGATTACGGGGCTGAATCCGGAGGCGGAGGAGGCGGCAAGCACCATCGCTCTGCCCGAAATCGAACTCTTGATTTTCCATATAGGCAAGGGAGAAACTGCTACGGGGGTGAGTCCGGATGCAGCCTCCACTCGAGCACCCGAATCGATACTGACTGATGTCAATGAACGTATCGGCGACCCCGGGTTCGAGGCCGACAAAGCCCTCGTACGTGGCAACGAATCGACTATTCGGAGTCGGTATCAATACGCAAAGACAAATTACACACTGCTTTACAACCGGGACCCAGTCGCAACAAATCCGATCGCAGTTCGATTCGGCGTTCTAACGACACGAAATGACTGGCAAAATGCGACGTCATCCGTGGACGGAAACAGGTACTGTGTTGTCACGCCAGCAGGAGGCTACGTTTGGCACGACTTCGTTCCACAACTCACCACGCATGAGGAACGGGTTAACGGCCACACATGGACGATTGGTGGCCAAACACCAAGGCAGGTTACAATGCCCGCATCGCCGGGATACGGTAACGCAGTAACCGAGGCTACGGCGACGGCCTGGTCTGAGTACTGGAATTCGTGCCGGGACATGCTCAAGCTCTTGCTCGTCGAAGCAGAGACAGAGGTCGCTGCACTGTTTGCCTATGTCACAGAGTGGAAGGGCGGTGCCTGGCTGCTTCAAAACTCCACCGAGCGGGTGTACCAGTACAGTCGCTATGCGGGAAACTTCAAGGACGAGTACTGGGGCGACCTGATCGAAACCTACATCGGATCCGAGAATCCTCGGCGCGTCGGCATTCTCCCGGACGACGGCACTCAGGGCCATGCCCCCGATCACTACCGCGCCATTGGCAACAACTTCGACGAGAGGTCGAGTCAGTTCTACCCTGGCGAGTTGAAGGGTTTTACGTGGCCGACATTGCCTCATGCATCGCTCCAAAGCGATGACGAACATGGTGGGAAGTGGCAAGAGTTTCCCAGCGTAGACTCCACCAATTTGCCCCGCGGCAATCCCCACATCATCGAGCGCACCTGGGCGACGGCGATCGACACCCGGGTCGGCAGCGTGGATTGGCGCATCCCCGAGGTGTACGACTCCACGCACACCGAGAAGCACTCGGTGATCACGAATGCGAGCTCTGCATACCTCGAAAAAAATGATTACGGCAGTGCGGAATTAACGACGGACTGCAGCGGTAACTTTTCTGACACCTTCAAAGTCTTTGGAACCCTAAAGAACACGACCAATGTCGGTGCCTACAGTCTGATCGAGACGGTCGGGCAGGACGGGATCATGAAATCAGTGACCTCCGCGAATGTTCTCAACAACGTGATCATCACCGCGGGTGCTATCGCCGACACAACCCTTTGTACGCAACACACCGAGACGCACATCAGCGCGAACCATTCGAGCGTTGAGATTGGTACATTGAGCGCGCTCTTTTTAGGGGCACAGATCTCGATCTCCGTGGGGCCGGCAGCAGAGATTCGCATTGGTAGGAAAGGAATATTATTGGATGAAAATAAGGTGGCTATTGAAGCACTACAAGTTGCACTCAACGAACAGAATGTTGCTCTAACAAAAAGAACAAACGCGCTTACTTGGCGCGTTACTGCTTTGGCTTTCGATATCGGCTTCTGAGCTTCGAGCATGCTCAAGAAGAACCTCACGCCCTTCTTCGTCGGTACAAAGATCACCTCCCGGAGGCCACCGCAGCCGGAGATGACGGTCTTTGTGCGCGGCACCTTTCGTCTCGCGCCGGGCGTCCCCGTCGAGGCAGTGGAGGGCATCGACCAGGGTTTTCTCTCAGCAGAAGTGTATCAAGAAGGGGACGACGAGCGACTGGGCGAGGTGCTCTACCCGGGTGACTTCGCCGACTTCAAGCTCAACGCCGAGGTGATGCTCGCGGGCACCTGCCACCCGCCCGGCGGCGCGGCGGTCACCGCGTGCCCCGTGCGCTTCTCCGTGGGTGCCTGGTCGAAGACGCTCCACGTCATGGGCGACCGGCGGATGCGTGCCGTGGTGGGCCCGACCCCGCCGCAGCCCTTCACCGCCATGCCCCTCACCTGGGCGAACGCGTACGGAGGACCGGGCTTTGCGCCCAACCCCGTGGGCAAGGGCGTAGGCGGCGACGCCGTGGCCAACCTCGAGTACCCGGGGCAGGTATTGGGCGCACCCGACGCCCGCGGGCGTGGCGGCGTAGGCCCCGTCAACCCGAACTGGGCGCCCCGTGCGGGCAAGGTCGGGAAGGCCTACGGCGGCGACTACAAGCGCACCCGCGCGCCCTTCTACGCCGAAGATTTCGATTGGTCGTTTTTCAGCGCGGCGCCGCCCGACCAGCAGATCGCGGGCTTTCTGCGCGGCGACGAGGAGATGACCTTCGCCAACCTGCACCCCGCGGCGCCCTCCTTCGCGGCGCGCCTGCCGGGGCTGCGGCTGCGGACCTTCATCGAAGACGACGCGGGCGCCTTTCGCAGCGCGCCGATGAAGCTCGACACCCTCTTCATCGACCTCGACAAGGGGCTTCTCTACCTCACGTGGCGCGGCCTCGTGGCGGTGCGCGAACTCGACCTCGCCGACGTGAAGTGGATGCTCGTCGCCTCCGAGCCCCTGGCCTCGGAGCCACTGCCCGAGGCGCACTATCTGGGTCTCTTGCGCGACTTCGCGAGCGACCCGACGGGCGTGCTCGCGGCCCTGCCGGAGGGCCTCCGCGAGGCCGGTGAGGCGATGGCGCTGCGCCGCGCGGGCGGTCCGCCGCCGACGCCGCCGCCCGACGCGCCCGATCCCGTGACGGGCGCGCTGCAGGCCCACTTCGGCAAGCTGCTCCCCGCCGGTGCGGCCGAGTCCGTGGCCGCGAGCATCGCCCGGGCGCGCGAGGCCGTGGGGCCCGAGCGTCGCGCCGCCTTCGAGGAGCAGCTCGCGAGCGCCGCCGCCGCGGCCAACGAAGACCGCCCCATCCCCGCGCGCTCGATCAAGCCCGGTGCGTTTCCGAGCAACCGCCTCAAGGAGCAGATTCGCGGGGTGATGGCCCGCGTGGCGGAGATGAAAGCGGCCCTTCCGGCGGGGCAGGCACCGCAGGGCATCGAGGCGGCCGACGCGCTCCCGCACGATCCTCGGTGGGTGCAACTCGATCCGGGATACAGCGTACCCGGACCGCTCTCGACTGATGAGCCCGGCCCCCGCGCCGACCTCGTCGATCGGGACCTTCGCGGACTGGACCTCCGCGGCCGCGACCTCTCGGGCGCCAACCTCTCGGGGGCCGACCTCAGCGGCGCAGACCTCACGGGGGCGACGCTCATCGGCGCCAACCTCAAGTTCGCGCTGTTGTACAAGACCGTGCTCGCGGGGGCCGATCTCACGCGGGCCGACCTGTCGCTGGCCAACCTGGCCTACGTGAAGGCCCCCGGCGCGGTGCTCGCGGGCGCGGTGCTCGAGCAGACCTTCTTCGAGCGCGCCGACCTCACCGGCGCCGACCTCACCGGCGCTCGCGGCGAGTACGCCATCTTCACCGCGGCGAAGCTCCAGGGCCTGCGCGCCTCGCGGGCCGAGCTGGCGCACAGCGACTTCGGCGAGGCCGACCTCGGCGAGGCCGACCTCCGCGAGGCGGGCCTCGCCCGTTGCGCATTCACGGAATCGCGGGCTCTCCGGGCCGACCTGTCGGGCGCGCGCATCGACGGCGCGAGCTTCTCCGAGGCTGATTTCAGCGGTGCGCGCTTCGTGGAGGCGCGCGGCGTCGGGTGCTACTTCATGAAGGCTCGCCTCGACGGCGCCGACCTCACGGGCGCTTCGCTCAAGGGCTCTCACTTCACCGAGGCGAGCGCCGTGGAGGCCCGCTTCTACGGTGCAAACCTGCGCGAGTGTCGATTCTACCGGGCGATGCTCGACAGGGCGCAGTTCGTGCGGGCCAACCTCTTCGCGGCCGACCTGTGCAAGGCCCATCTCAGCGGAACGCGCTTCACGAGCGCCAACCTCTACGACGCCAAACTCATCGGGGCGAGCGGCGTCGACTGCGACTTTACCGACGCCAACCTTCGCCGCTCCACGCTGGAGTCCGTATGAGCGCAGAGGAGACCTTCATGGCCTCGGTGCGCGCAGGCCGCTCGATGGCAGGTGCAACACTTGGGGGCCTCGACCTGCGCGGCCGCGACCTCGCCGGGGTCAACTTTCAGGGCGCCCGCATCGCGCAAGTGAACTTCGATGGCGCGGTGCTCCGAGGCGCCAACTTCAAGGGTGCGCAGTTTCTCTCGTGTCGCATGGAGCGCGCCGACCTTACGGGCGCCGACCTCACCGACGCGGCGCTTCTGATGGTCGAGACCGCGGGCGCGAAGCTGCGTGACGCCCGGCTCGCGGGGGCGAAACTTCTCGGGGTAAACCTCTCGGGCGCCGACCTGTCGGGAATGAGCCTGAAGGGCACCTCCGTGGTGCGCGCGAGCCTTGCGGGCGCCAACCTGACCGGGGCCGACCTCTCCGAGGCGCACCTCGACATGACCAACCTGGCAGGTGCGGACCTCTCGGGGGCGACGATCGAGAAGACGAGCTTTTCGAAAGCCGACCTCACGGGCGCGGTGCTCCGCGGGGCGATCATTCACGAGGCCGTCTTCGCGCAGGCGAGGCTTGTGCTGGCCGACCTGAGCGATGCGTCCATCGATACGGGCATCTTTGTGCAGGCCGACCTCCGCGGCGCGCAACTCCCGCGAAGCTTGCGCAAGTGCATGTTCTCCAACGCGATCTTTACGCGCAGCGACCTGCCCGAGGGCGATGTGCGCGCGCAGGAGTTCGAGGGGCGCCTCCCCGACCGCATCGACCTCGCGGACACGGACCTCTTCTTCACCAACTTCACGGGGGTGAATTTTCGAGGTGCCAGTCTCCGCGGTGCGAAACTCGAGTTCTGTGACCTGTCAGGTTGCGACCTTCAGGGCTGTGACTTCGAGGGCGCCGACCTTCGGCGCGCGATCCTGCGCGAGGCGAAGCTCCCCCGGGCGGACTTTCGGGGCCACGACCTCGAGATGACCATGTTTCAGGGAGCGGACCTCCGCGGTGCCAACTTCTCCGGCTCGCGGATGCTCATGACTTCGTGCGACAAGGCCGACATGGCGGGTGCTGACCTGAGCCGCGCCTTCGTGCGCGCTGCGTCGTTCACCGACGCCACGCTCACGGGCCTGGTGCTCGCGCAGACCACCCTCCGCGGCGTAGATTTTCGAGGCATCGACCTCCGCGCGCTCCCGCTCCGCGGCTTGTCGCTTGTCCGGTGTTCCTTCGTCGAGGCCGACCTCGCGGGCTGCGACCTCACGGGCTGCGACTGCACCGAGGCCGACTTCACGGGCGCCGACCTTCGCCGCGCCGACCTTCGCGGCGCCACGCTGGACCGCGCCACCCTGAAGGGAACCCGTCTGGGCGCGGCGGAACTCTCGGGCGTGCGGGCTCGGGGCGCGTTCTTCGGCGAGGCGATCTTCGAAGTGACGCGCCTGGTGAAGGCCTCGCTTCGCTACGCGACCTTCTCCAGGGCGACGCTCGATCGCGTCGATCTCTCCGGGGCCGACCTGCGCGAGACGCTGTGGATCGAGGCCCGCGCCACAAATACCCTCTTTGTAAGCGCGCGCATGAACTACAGCGACCTCTCGCACGCCGACGTGCGTGGGTCGGACTTCACCGACGCCGGACTCCTGCTCGCCAACCTGCACAACCTCCACGACGACGGCGCGCGGGGCTTCGGCGCCAACCGGCTCATGGCCCGAGGCACCGACCTCGATCGCCTCGAGGCCGAGGCCTGGACGCCGCCTCCGCCAGCGACCCGCACCTCGTAAGGAACTCTCATGTCCAACGTCGCGATTTTGCAACACGACCGAAATGGAATGGCCCGCGCCGCCGCCGCCGGGGCGGACTTTCTAGGTCCCGTCGAAGTGACCGCCGTGCGGGCGCAAGAGGTCGACGTGTGTCTCCCGGGCGGGGCCTGCGTCGCCGCGCTGCTGGCCCTCGGCTATCGCTACGAGGCCTGCGTGGGTGACACGCTCCTGGTCATCGGGAACACCAACGGGCACTACGTCATCGGCGTGCTGAAGGGCATGGGCAAGACGGTCTTCGCGGCGTCGGGTGATGTGGAAGTGCGCGCGGTCGATGGCGTGCTGCGCCTCTCGGGCGACCGCGGCGTGGAGCTCGACGCGCCCGAAGTGTCGTTCCGCGCGGGCACCCTGCGGATGCTCGCCGGCGCAGTGAGCGAGACCTTCACCTCGCTACGCCAGCACGTGCGCGAGGTTCTGAGCGTTCGCGCGGGTACCACGCACCAGGTGGTCGAAGGGGCGGCCTTCACGCAGGCGAAGACCTCCACGTTGATCACGGAGGGCAAAGTGGCCATCAACGGCAAAGAGATTCACCTGGGCTAAGCAGGGATGCGGCGAAACCATGATCTACCGTCAGAACCCTTGGTTCACCGTCTCTACGCGAGCCCCCACCCCCGGCCCCGCCCCCACGAGTGGGGGCAGGGAGGGCGGAATCACCTCGACTCTCGCAACCTCTCTCGCCCCGCTT
>CANJUR010000092.1 GCA_947477565.1 Deltaproteobacteria bacterium | reverse complement strand
CGCGAGCCCCCAGCCCCAGCCCCGCCCCCCCAACGGGGGGGAGGGTGCGGGAAGCACGATTTGAGAAGCGTTTTGTCGCTCCGAACTCCCTGCCCCCACTTGTGGGGGCGGGGCCGGGGGTGGGGGCTCGCGAACCCCGGCTCGCGAACCCTACCGGTCACTTCCGCCGTCGGGTACGAGCGGTGGCTTTCTCGACCCCGTGGGAGCCTCCGACTTCGATCCAGCGGTGTTCCGCGCGCAAGCTCAGTTTCCTCGGCCCGCGCTTGTGCGGGGGTTTCCGGGTCTGTGTTTCGGCAGAGTTACGAGCGTTCGCCGCATTCCTTTTTAACAGGAATCCGGGGAAGTGGCCTTCTGCCGTCAGATCGCGGGGAAACCGTCATGCTTCGCGCGGACTGGCTCTCTCGGGTGGCCAGGAATCACGCCCACGCCGACGACTGGCACCCTGGCGGTGGATTTCTCGCTCACATAACCGCAATTCGACTCTCAACCCGCGCCCTGAATCCGATTGAGTTGTTGCCTATCAAAGGCGAGTGCTCGGTTCGTTGATATCGAACAACTGTGAATTTTCCAGCCGACTACCGCGCCTGCTGGAGCTGTGCAGATTCTGCGCATGTTTGTGCAAGAAAATCACAGGCGCACCTCGGCCCCCGCGAAGGCTTGCTGTCATATTGATGACACCCCTGGCGTCACAGCCACGTCATTGATGAGCTTGCCATCGGTGATGAATTGGCGGATATAGGCGAAGTATGTCAGGGAGGTGGGGTCCTGCGCACGGGCGGGATCCAATCACCCAACGGTTGGAAGGGGATAAAATAGCGTGGAGTCTCATGTATCGACGGTTCACTTCAATGATCTTCCCGCCATAGGCGGGCCTGTTCATCTGGAGATCAATCCGGTCTTGATGGTTTCGGGGACCATCAAGTTATCTGACCGCACGATCACCTTCGAGCCCGGATTGGACGCTCGGATGTTGGGTCGCGGACCCTTCGCCATCCCCGTCGCCGAGGTGACCACGATCTCCCGCTCCGATGGCAACCGTCGCGTGACACTCGGGGTCGACAAGAACGAGTACATCTTCCGCGGCAACGGGGCGCAGCGCCTCTGGGTCGCGCTGATGGCGATGCAGATCACCACCGATGAGAGGCGCCCGCCGGCGCCGATGGTCTTCGAGGAATCTGGCATTCCCGACGTTAACGGCGGGCTGTACGCGATCGGTGCGCAGCAGTTTGGCTACGCCTCTCGGCAAGGTCGCCTCGGGCTGATCGACTCCTTCTGGGAAGATCTCACCGATATCCGTAACATCCGGTCGGTCAAGGGTGACCTGCTGCTTAACTGCGCGGGACGGGTGCGAGCGATCGCCGGCGACGGGGCCGCGCTCTTCGTGGATGCGCTAGCCGAGCGCTGCGTCTCGCACCTGCCTCCCATCGACCCGACCACCCACTGGCAGGTGCGCGCAGTCCTGCACGCCGCGACGGCGATCGACGTGGGACTCCTCACGATCGACGAGACCGGGTTGAGGTTTGTGCCTTCCGACGGCGGTCCGATCAGCCTCGCTCCCCGAGGTTCCACGGTGGTCGTGCGGCCGGGAGAACGCGACAAGCACCAACTCTACATTGACGTCAATGGCGCCACGCATCGCGTGCTCGTGTTGGACATTGATGCGTGCATCGCGGTCATCGACGTGGAGACCCACTCGGCCGCCTGGCGCAACGCAGCGCTCGGATTGAAGCATAGCGCGCTGCCCGACGAGGACATCTCGATGCTGTACGGCCCCATCTCGCACGCGCACTTGCGACGCGATGGAGGGGTGATCGCCTCCGCGATTCAGACAGCCCTCCAGCCGAACGCCTACGAGGTCGAACTCCGGATGGTGTCCGTTGGCCAGCCCAATGTAGAGACGCCGTTTCCCGGTGAATTTGAGATCACCACGCCGCGCGGCCGCTTCGCGGTGAAAGGGCTGGTCACCCGCTTCACCCCCTGCCTCGCCGAGCGAGCCAACGATCAGACCGGTTCACCCGAGTTCGACGTCATGATCCGGTTTCAAGGTCGCGTGAGCGCTCTCAACCGCAGGGACTCCTTCCGGGTCCCCTTCGAGGTGCCCGTCTTGCGACTCCGCACTACGGCGGACGGTCAATCGGAGAGTGTACAAGGCGGCGTTCGTGTCGTGAACGTCTCTCGTGGAGGCTGCCGCGTCTTCGCCCCTGTGGCCCCCGACGTGGGGGAGGACTGCATCGTCGAGATCGCGATGGGCGATCGGTTCTTCTCCCTGACAGGCCGCGTGATGCACGTCTCTCCGGCCGGGGACGAAGGCCAGTACCTCGGTATCGCGTTCGCGGAAGAGTCCCTCGAATCGGCCGGTCGGCTCTTCGTCCTCTGCGAGTCCGCCTCCCTGCGCCGACGCCACGAAGGCTAAACGGGAATCCGGAATTCGCGCAGGAAACGACTTGTTTCCACGTGAAAATACCGTCACTCCGAGCCCTCATCCCGGGCACCACAAGCCTCACTATTAGTGAGAAGTCTCAGTCCACCATTTTCCGTAGTGCCAGGCACACCACCTGGACCTTCTCCCATCCTCGTCGAAGCACGATGATCCCCGGTGGGTGCCGCCGGACGACTTCCCCGTGCACCCCCCACAGGTCTGCGATCCACCGGGCCGCCTGCCCCAGCGTGATGAACTGGTTGGGGTCGTATCCCCGCGGTTGGCGCAGCAGTACGACGGCCCGTAGTTCTGCTTCGCTGAGGTGCGCGGCGGCGGGCACGTCGGGCTGGGCGCGTGAGTCCAGAGATCCTGACCTGACATCGAATTCTCTAGCGATTTCGAAACGTTCGGACGCTGGACTGAGACTTCTGACTCATGGTGAGTCTGCCCGAGTGATACGTAGGTCTCCGGGTTGATGATCAGGGCCGCATCGGAGCACCACCGCCCAGGTCTCGGTGTTCGGGTCGGACGCTCCCATGCACGTGTAGACTCCGCCGCGAATGAACTCCCTCGTTGATGTGATGGGTCCGCTTCACCTCGTGGACCACGGCGGTGACGGCCCCCCGATGCTTCTCATCCACGGCCTCGGCGGCTCCGTCGAGAACTGGCTCCGCGTGGGGGTTGGTCTCGCCCGCGACCACCACGTCTACGCGCTCGACCTACCGGGCTTCGGCCGCTCGCCGCCCGCCGGCCGCGCACCCACGCTCGAGGGCTTCGTCGCTCTCATCGCCGCGTTTGTCCGGCAGCACCTCCGCGAACCCGTGGTGCTCGTCGGCAACTCCATGGGGGCTCTGCTCTCCCTGCTCACCGCCGCGCAGCACCCCGACCTGGTCCGCGGGGTCGTCCTCGTGAACCCCGCGCTCCCCAACTACGACTCCGCCCCCATCGACCCGGTGGTGCGCACCGTATTCGCCATCTACGCCATCCCCGGCCTCGGCGAACTCTACTTCCGCAACGTCGCGCGCCGCGCCTCCGCCGAGGCCTCCATCCGGTACTTCTTCGACCTCTGCGGGCTCGACGCCAGGGCTCTCCCCGCAGACGTCCTCGACGCCCACCGCGCAGTGCACCGATACCGCCGCGACCTCCCATGGTCCGCCGCGACCTTCCTCGGCGCCGCACGTTCCATTCTCAAGATGGTGCTCCGCCGGGGGAGCTTCGAGGAGCACCTGCGCCGCGTGCGCGCCCCGACGCTGCTCATGCACGGCACCCGCGATCGCCTCGTCTCCATCGTCAACGCGCGCGCCGTCGCGAAACGCCGCGAGGACTTCACCTTCGCCGAACTCCCCACGCAGGGCCACACCCCGATGCTCGAGGAGCCCGAAGAGTTCGTCGCCCGGGTGCTCGCCTGGACCGCCACGCTGTCCCCGCCCGCGAGGCCCTCCGCGGCGCCGTGATAGCGTCCCGGGTCGGCGGTATCCATGCTCGACCCATCCCTGATTCCATTGGTGCAGCGCCTCGATCGCGACCCCGAAGACGGCGAGGCCATCGAGACCCTCCATCGTGCGCTCGACGCGTGTGGCGAACACGAGGTGCTCGCGCGGCTCCTCGAGAAGGTGGCCGGTCGGCGGCGCTCACCGGAGGGCTCCGTCGAGCTGATGCACCGCGCAGCGCTTATATGGTCGGGTAAAGCGGGCGACGACGGGCGCGCGCTTCCGCTCTGGAGCCAGGTGCTCGAAGCGCAGCCCGAGCACGAGGGCGCGATGCTGGGCACGGCGGCGATCTTCCGGCGCAGCAACCGCGCGGAGCAGGCCGAGGCCCTGTACCGCCGGGTGCTTGAGCGGGCCGTGTCGCCAGTAAAAAAGGTGCCGGTGCTCGAGTCCCTGGCGGTTCTCTTCAACGAGCGCGATCTGCCCGAGCGCGAGATCGAGACGCGGCGCGAGCTTGCGGTGCAGCAGGGCCCCGGCGCTGCGGCGACCACCAACCGTCGGTCACTGGCGAAGCTGCTGGTGGAGCGCTCGCGGCGGCGCACGGCGGCGATCCCGCTCGCGGAGGGGGAGGTTGATCCCGACGCGCGGGAGGCGGCGGCGCTGCTCGGCGCGGTCGCGCGGGAGGGCGAGACGGGCCGCGGGACGGAGTTTGCCCAGGCGGCGCTGTCGCTCTGGGCCGGGGATGAGAGCGCGTTCGAGGTGATGGAGGAGAGCGCGACGCTGAAGGCCTCGAATCTCACCACGCTGCGCATCCAGTTTCTCGCGGCCAACCCGCAGGGCGCGAGGGGCCAGAGGGTGCGGCGCGACCTCGCGGAGGCCTACCTGGCGACGCAGCGACCGGAAGACGCGGTCACGGTGCTCGCAGCCGCGGTGGACGAAGATCCGCAGGCGGCTCAGTCGCTGGCGAAGCTCTACGAACGACTGCAGCGCCACGTTGATCTGGCGCAGCTTCTCGACCGGTTTCCGACGCCCACGGAGGCCGAACCACGAGTGGTGCTACTGCGGCGGCGGGCGCAGGCGTGGCGTGCGACGGGTCAGAAGGGGCCGCACCTCGCGGCGCTGCGGGCGCTGCTGGAGGAGGTTCCGGCGGACGGTGAGGCGCTGGCGGAGGTGGAGCGAGACTGTCGGTTGCAAGGTCTCCTGGGCGAGCTGCGCGACCGTCTGCGGGCGGCCGCGGCGGTGGAAGACGGAGACGTAGCGGCGCGGGTGCGGTGGCTGCGCGAGGTGGCGCAACTCGCGGAGCGGCGCTTCGACGACCCGGCAGACGCGCGCGCGGCGTGGGAGGCGCTGGAGCGCGTGACAGACAAGGCCGAAGACCGCGCGGAAGCCCACGACGCGCTGCTCCGGCTGATGGCTCGCGGGGAGGATTGGGACTCTGTGATCGAGCGCCTCGCGGCACAGGCCGAAGCAGAACCGGACGCGGCGGAGTCGTTGCGGCGGTGGATGCGCTGGGTGCAGGTGCGGCGCGAGCGCCGGCCAGACGCGGCGCGCGAGGTGGCGGTGCTGGAGAAGCTCTGGGCGCAGCACCCGGACGACGACGGGGTGGCGCGCGCGCTGGTCGATGCGCGGCGTCGGACCGGCGACGACATCGGGGTGACCGAGGTGCTCTACGCGCTGATCGAGCGTGCAGGGGCGGGCAACGCGGCCTCGCGGTGGTGCCAGTTGGCAGAGCACCTCGAGCGGGTGGGCGACCTCGAGAGCAGCGCAGAGGCGTGGCAGAGCGCGCGGATGATGGATCCGACGAGCGGGCTGGCGTGGGAGGCCGAGGCGCGGCTGCTGGGTGCGATGGGCGACCGCGAGGGTGAGCTGACTGCCCTGGTGGCGTACGCCGATCATCCCGTGGCGGGGGGCCGACGGGCGGGAGAGCTGTACGCGCGGGCTGCGCAGCTGGCATTCGAGCTGGGACGCAAGGAGCGGGCGGGGCAGCTCGCCGAGCGGGCGCTGCGGTTTGCGCCGGACGACGACGCGATGAAGAGCCTTGTGGCGACGCTCGACGATCCGGGCACGGCGCCGGTGTTGTTTGAAGAGCTGCTGGCAGAGGCCGCCCGGCAGGAGGCTGCGAGTACGGCGGCGAACGAAGAGACCATCGCGCGGGATGAAGCGGCGGCGCGGGAGGTCGAGCAGGATGCCGCGGCCAGTGAAGCCGATGAGCGCACGGGGCTGGTGCTGATCGAGCATGAGGGAGTGGAAGAGCCGACGGCGGCGGTGATGATCGATTACGAGGGAGTGGAGGAGCCGACGGGCGTGGTGCTGATCGAGACGGTGGAGGCGATCCTGGAAGCGACCACAGGAGCGGTCGCGACAGTGGCCTCCGTGGAGGGGAAGTCCGGCGAAGAGGTGCCCGCGGAGCTATCGGACGACCTTCTGGAGGAGATCGTCCCAGAGGCGAGCACCCTGGAACCCGAGCCCGAGCCCGAGCCCACTGTTTCGACGCCTCCGAGCCTGTTGGACAGCGAAGAACAAACCCCGGTGGACGGAGTGAGATTGCCCGAAATGATCGCCACGACGGTCGAACTCGCTGCCCCGGTGCTGCCTCCGGTCGTCGCGGCGCAGTCTCCTGACTCCATGACGGCCGAGCCCGACCCGTTGCCCATCCCTCCCTCCCTGAACGTCGCTTCCATGGCCCCGTCTCCGTCCGTCGTTGCGCCTCCGCCCGTGGCTTCCGACGAAGACTCGATGATCTTCGACGAGAGCCTCTTCGCGGACTCGCCACTCCCGCCGCCGCTCTCCATCGCGCCGCCATCGCCCTCGGTCGTCCCGCCGAGTCCGAGCATCTCCACGGCCATTCCGCCATCGATGCCCTTCCTCGTGCCGCCCGCGCTGATTTCCCTGCCGCCGCCGCCCCCGCCGCTCGCGCTCCAGTTCAATCCACAACCCATCGTGGACTCGCTGCCCCCGCCGCCTGCGCTCCAGTTCAATCCACAACCCATCGTGGACTCGCTGCCGCCGCCGCCTGCGCTCCAGTTCAATCCACAACCCATCGTGGAATCGCTGCTGCCGCCGCCTGCGCTCCAGTTCAATCCACAACCCGTGGCCGAACTCGCGTCCCAATCGTCGCAGGGTGATCCCTTCAACCACGGCGCCGGCGACTGGGCCATCGATGCCAGCGGTGACCCGTTCGCTGAGCGCTCGGCCCCGGCCGCGTCCCCCCCGCCGGTCGCCGTCGAGCTACCGGATCTGCCGCCGCCCGCAGCACCCGCCGCGTTCGCCTTCGAGCGCGTGCTGCTTCCGATGTACGAGACGCTGCTCGGCGAGAGGCATGGCTGAATGATGTGTGCGTTGGCGCAACCCACGGCACATCGTCCGCCCGTGTAGGACCTTGAGATCACTTCACTTTCCAGCATTCCGCGCAGTGACAGCCGCGCGTCCCTCGTGTGATGGTCCTTTTCGATCCCCGCCTCCTCTCGGCGATTCCTGATGATCCGATATCGCTTGGATCTGGAGTGAAATGGCGGGTCGTGTCTTCGCCCACGAAGTCCAATGGAGTGTCATGCGTCGTGGTGTCTGGTCGGCTCCCGGTCTCTTCGCAGCCGTCCTGCTGACGGCGTCGGGCGCGCTCGCCCCGCGCATCGTCGAGGCCCAGTCCGCGATCGTGCAGATGCTCCGCTTGTCGCCCGACGCACGCACCCGCGCGCAGGCCGCCCTGACCCTCGCCCGCCTGCCCAGCCCGGACGCCCCGGACGCCCTGCGCGCGGCCCTCCATGACCGCACTGCGGTGGTGCGCGCCGCCGCCGCGGCCACCCTCGGCGACCTCAACGACGCAGCCTCCATCGACGCGCTGCGCGCCAGCGCGGACGACCCCGACGCCAACGTCCGCGACGCCGTCACCCGCGCTCTCGGTCGCCTCGAGAGACCCTCCACAACCGGGCAGTTTGTGCCGGTGCAGCCCGTCGATCTCAGCCACGTTCGCTTTCTCGTGCGCCCCGGCGAGCTCGCCGACCGCGAGCACGGAGATGCCACCCGCGCCGAACTGCTCCGCGCTGCCGTCGGCACCGCGCTGGCCAACCGCGACACCATCGCGCTCCACCCGGGAGTGCTCCCGGCTGCCGCCCAGCGCCGCATGCGCAACGGATCGCTCCGGATATTTTCCCTCGACGGTGGACTTCAGGCGATGCGTCGCGTGCCCGGGCCCGGCGGCGAGCGCCTGCGCGCGGAGGTCAGCCTGGTCATCGTCGCCGAGCCGCAGCACTCCATCGTGGGGATGCTCACCGGCGCCGCCTCGCTGCCCGCGCCGATTCCGGGCGAAGCGGCGCAGAGGCGCGCGGAGAGCACTCTCATCGCCTCCGCGGTGCAGGCCGCGCTGCGCGATGTCGAGAGCTACCTCGCAGAGACTCCGTAGAGTCGCTCACTCGACAGCGCTCCCCTGGCGACCCACGCTAACGTCGCTTCCAACTGTCCACCGCAATCACCTTGTGCCGCGGTGCCGGGAGGTCGCTGAAAGTGCAGGGATCCCATCTCCATGATCACGCGAACCAGGCTCTTCTCCGGTGCTTTGCTTGCGCTTGTCCTCGTCCCGGCGACGGCTCTCGCCGGAACCCTCCAGATCCGTGATCCCGGCGATGTCCTCCCGGTGCAGGAGGAGGCCAGTTTGCGTGAGGCGGCGCGCGCGTGGCCCTTCGACGCTCGCCTCGTGGTCACCACGGAGTTGTCTTCCCGCGCCGACTTCGATCGCTACGTCGGCGCCCAGGTCGCGAGCCCCAACATGGTGGTGCTCGGCATCGACCCGGCGCACCACCGGACGTCGGTGCACTTCGGCACCGGCACTCGCATCGCGCGCGACCGCTTCCCCGCGATCGAGAACTCCGGCGACGGCTCGTTTCGTCAGGGCCAATGGCGCAGGGGAATCGAGGCCATCTTCTCGTCGGCCAGTGGCGCCGTCGGCAGCGGCTCGCCCGGCGCGCTCGCAGGTGACCCCACGGGATCCGCTCCGTCGTTTCCCTGGGGACTCATGCTGCTCGGCCTCGGCGGAGTGGCCATCGCGGTGATGGTCTTCCGCGCCGCGCGCAACCGCGCCCCGGCGGGGGCGATGGGCTCCGACCCGTACCGCGCGCAGCAATACCCGCCCGGGTACAACCCACAAGCTTACGGGCCTGGGTATGGTCCGGGCTACGGACCGCAGCCTGGAGGCATGGGCGGTCTTGGCGCGGGCATCCTCGGAGCGGGGGTCGGCGGCCTCGCGGGATACGCGATCGGGTCTGCGATGGCCAACCGGGAGGAGCACCACGGCGACGACCACTACGCGGGGTCGGACGTCGGTGGCGGCACGGAGAACTACGACGCCGGCGGCAGCACCTCCGGGTGGGACTCCGGCGGTGACGGCGGTGGTGATTTCGGCGGCGGTGGTGACAGCGGCGGCGGCGACTGGTGACCGCACGCCAGGACGACATGGCCACCGCGCCATGAACGATCCCAACGCCTTCATCCGACCGTTCTATCCACCCTCTGCGGCTGTGAGGGACTTCGGCATCGCGGTGGAGACCTTCGGTAGCGGCGTGCACGATCCCATCGTCGGCATCCCCCTCATCTGGCCTGATCTCCCTTCGTTGATGTCGGTGCCCGTTCATACGGGGCGCAGGCGCAGGCGCGGGACGCGACCAACCCCAACCGCGCCGCTTGCACCCGTTGCCGAACGGGCTCCCCGAAGTGCGGCTGTCGTATTCGGGGAGGTCCGAGGACCTTCCGACCTGAGAAAGCTATCGTTTTCGGAGGCCGAACGGCCTTCCATCTTGAGAAAGTTCTCATTTTGGGAGACCGAACGGCCTTACGGCTTGAGAAATTTCTCGTTTTTCACCCACGTTTCGCAGGGCCCTGTTGGGGTACCTGTGATTTCCGCTGCGGGCGCAACGCGCTGGAGAGCCGAGGGTCTGGGCGTTGCTCCGCACCGCTGGCAAGCGAAGGCCCAGGTAATGTGCGTCAGTCCCCCGGAACCATCTTAATTTCGAGGCCATCCTGGTCCCGGGGGCGGAAGCCCGCGGCACCATCGCCAAAGCCCGTCTTCGACGGGCTGCACGCCGATCGAGGTCACGACGATGCCTTCCACGGCGGCGGCGAGCACCACCACCGCCGTGCGAGAGCGCGACCCGGCCGAACGTTGCCAGCAACCACGGGTCGCGGCCCTCGCACAGCACGCCGCCCCGGTCTTTCGTCGCCCACACGGCTTGCGCTACGAATCGGGTCCGTGACCGAATGCTCATCGTTCCTCCACGGACCGATAGGTTCCGTTGCCAGGATGACCTCGAATTCAAGGCACCCAGACCATCGGTACTCCAGCGGGTCGCGTCCGCAGGAAAATCACAGGTGCCCCATCAGGTCCCTGCGAAACGCGGGTCTCCAGGGATGCCGACCGCGACGGCTGGCGGGACGTATTGCAGGCGATGTGAGCGCTCAGCGCCGCTGGCGCGCGGGTGTCGATGCGCTCGCCCCGGCGGAGTCGTCTTCGTCGTCCGCGGCGCTGGCATCGATGCGTACGCCCGAGTGCAGTTTGCGTGCGCGAGCCTCCTCGATGGCCAGCGCCACAGCCGCGGCGCGCGGCGTAGTGATGACCACCTTGCGGGTCTTCGCGCCTTCGATGACCTCGAGCGCGATGCACTCGCCCTCGCCGCCGGGGACGCTGTACGCCTGGGTGCCGTCGAGCGCGCGCTTGAATCCCCAGCCGCGGAAGCGCCTCGGCTCGTAGGGCTTCACCTCGCAGCGGGTGATCGTCTCCAAAGCGATGGTCGGACCCCACATCCCGTACTGCACATGCACCGCGTCGTCCGTGACCACCACCCGAAGATGCGACAGCAGCAGTGTCACAAGCGCCAGCGGGATGAGCCCCAGCAGGCCCAGCAACGACGCGCTCGCGACCCCTGAGCCGATCACCGCCACGGCCGAAAATGCCATCAGCGCGAAGAACCACCCGGGCATCCGCTGCTTCGTCACGATGCGCGCGCGGCCACCCTCCATGTACTGCGCCGTGTACTCGTCCCGTGCTGTTTCTGGTGCGTCTTTGGCCATCGATGCGGAGGTTAGTACGTCGGTCAATATAGGTCACACGTGGCATGGCGGGTGCGCGGCGCGATGGCGCGTGGCGACGAGCGGGCGCAGGCGTTGGGGCAGTGGGAGGCGGTGCTCGAAGCGAGGGCGCCGACGGTACTCCTGGCGCGGCTGCTCGACGTGGGCCCGCGGGTGGCGGTGGCCGAGGCGCTGGAGGCGAGCGACCCGGAGGGCGCGGCACGCGCGGTTGAGCAGCCTGCGGGCGGAGCTGGTGCAGCACTTCGGTCCGTTGGCGGCGTGATGACGGTGCGCCGGGAGCGGGAGAGCGCTGGTACAAAGGCGGCGATGCCACCTCGACCCCGCCCCGATCGGCACGACTTTCCGACGCTCCCACGGCGACCGATTCGCATGGTGCTCGATGGGGTGAGCTACCTGCCCAACATCGGGACGATGTTTCGCCTCTGTGACGCCTTCCGCGTCGAGCGGCTGTACGTGTGCGGCTTCGACCTCGAGGCCCACAAGCGTCGGCTGCTCTCCGCCGCGGCGGGGACGGTCGGGTGGGTCCCGTGGGAGTCCCGGCCCGACGCGCTGGGCGTCGTGGAGGAGAGCCGCGCGGCGGGGTATCTCATCGCGGCCATCGAACTGGCGGAGGAGAGCGTGCCGCCCGAGGCGATCCGGTCCGACGCGCCGCTGTGCCTGGTGATCGGCGCCGAGCGGCACGGCGTCTCCGCAGCGGTGCTCGCGCTCGCCGATCAGCGGGTGGAGATTCCGTCCGACGGCGTCGGCGGGTCGATCAACCTGACCACCGCCGCAGCCATCGTGCTCTACGCCGCCTCGCGCAAGTACCCGCTCGAATAGTCCGTATCCCCGGTTCTCGAGTGATTCGCTCGCGCGGCACGATCACTGATTGTTGCGATTCAAGGGCAATTTCGCCTCAATACGAAGCGCGCTCAGGACTCCGCCGCAGCCGCTTCTTCGGTGCGTCCTTACCCCAGCAGGTAACGAATCAGCCCTTCGGCCACCGCGTCGGGTTGCTCTTCCCACATCCCCGAGGCGGCGCCCGCGACCAGTTCCCAGCGTGCGTCGCGAATCTCCCGCACCATCCGGCGCCCCAGCGCCTGCGACGACGGCCGCGCCCGGTCGCCCCACATCACCACCGTCGGCGCGCGCACCTTCGCGAGCTTCGGGCCCAGCGCGGACACGTCGAGCACCGCGCGCTCCATCGTTCGCCACGCGCACTCCCGCGCCTCTGGCGGATAGAACTGCTCAAACCACGCGTCCACCGTGGCGCGGTCGTAGCGGTATCCCGGCGCAAACACCTCGTTTCGAAAGTGTGCGTGAAACATCCCCCGGCCAAACCACTGCTTGAACACCAGCGAGCCCAGCAGCGGGATCGTCGGCAGGCGTGTCCCGAGGCTGCGCTCCGTCGGCCCGGTGACGGCGTGCATCAGGGCGAGACGATCGACGATCTCGGGGTGGTCCGCTGCGAGGGTGATGGCGATGGTGGCGCCGAGGGCGTGTCCCGCGACGTGCGCGCGCGCCGATCCGACGCCTGCAAGGAGGTCGCAGAGCGTCTCCGCGAAGGCCTCGCGGGTGAAGGCGTACCGCGTGGGTTTCTCGCTCGCACCGAAGCCCGGCAGGTCGGGGACGATCACCCGAAAGCGCTCGGCCAGCATCGGCAGCACCCGTCGCCACGCGCGGTGGTCTGCGAATACGTCGTGGAGAAGCAGCAGCGTCGGCCCCCGGCCGGCCTCCTGATAGTGCACCCGCACGCCCCGCAGCAGCAGGTCGTGGGTCTCTACATCCGGGAGTGGAGGGGCGGGCATCGGCGGGGGGAGGGAGTGATGGGGTGTCAGTCGGCGCGGACGGTCGGCGCGAGCGCGCGCATCCCGCAGTCGCGTAGGAGGGAAGGGCTCGGCAGGGTGGCTTCCATACAGGGCGCGGAAGATATCATCGTCCCGCAGACCCGTTGGGCCTTGAGCCTCACCGTGCCGGTCGCCGCGCCGCCATCATCCAGGCAATCCACCGGGTCACAAAGCTCATCGAAGCGCGGATGGACCGGTTCCGTGCGTGTTCTGAGGAGAACGTCGAGAGCAAGTTGCTCGATGCTTTTGTGCGGCGTTTGCGTCGCGTCGAAGGAGAAGTGTGTCGGAGAAAATTCGAAGTTTTGCGCCCGCGCTGTTCATCCACGACCCGCACTCTGAGACGCGCCTTCCGAGACGGTGTGGTCACCGTCACTGAAAAAGGAATCTCCTTGATCGGTGCGCTCGGCCTCGTTGCTGCGTGGACGCTCGGTGCAGCGCTGCACGGCCCACCGCTCAGTCTCCACGGCGACCTCGCGCCGCCGGTCGTCGCGCTGCACAGTGGGTGTCCGGGCATGAGCCGACGCAGTGCATCCCGCCGCTCAACGTCGCGGCCGGAGCGCGGGTCGAGATCACCGACGCTGCGGGCCAAGTGAACAACATCACCACCCACGCGACCGGTAATTTCCACTGGGCTGGGGCGCTCATGCTGCCGTACACCCCGCGGGTCGTCGCGAGCGATGGCCGCCAGCGCCACATGAACACTCCGCAGCGCAACGGCGATTGCAACGTCTGCCACACGGCCGCGGGACCGATGGAGGCGCCCGGCCGCATCACGATGCCTGCCCCGTAAAATGCTGTGCTCTGTCGGTTTTGTGGCCGACGCGGCTGTGCCACGATCCGTTCACGATGCTGGCACGCAAGTTCGCGGCAATGGTCCTGGTGGGAGCGATGGGGTGCGTGGAAAACGCTCTCCCGACGACGGACACCGGGCGCCCCGGCGACCTCACGGCAGACCTCTCCGACGCGGTAATGGTGGACATGCCGATGAAGGCACCGTGGCGCTGCGAGCGACGGCGGCCGGCTCCGGTGGCGACGCCCGCGCGCTGCAACGGCGCGGCCTCCCGCTGCGCGCGGCGGCTCGACCAGGTGGTGTTTCCGACCACGCACAATGCGATGTCCAATCGCGACGACCGCTTCATCCTCCCAAACCAGGAGCGATCCGTGACGCGGCAGATGGCCGACGGAGTGCGTGGTTTGATGCTCGATCTGTATCGCTACGAGGGCGACACGTACCTCTGTCACGGAGCCTGTACCCTCGGGCATCGGCGTCTCGCGGAGGGGTTCTGTGACATCGGGGTCTTCCTCGATGAACACCCCGAAGAGGTGATGGTGCTGATCATGGAGAGCTACATTCAGGGCGACGCGCTGGAGGCTGCGCTGCGCGAGGCGGGGATGCTCGAAGACCTGCACACGCAGCGGGCAGGAGCACCGTGGCCGACGCTCGGGGCGATGGTCGCGGCGGGGCGGCGCGTGGTGATTCTCGACGACCACGCCGACCCGACGCGCCCGTGGGATCACCCGGTGTGGGACTTCGCCCAGGAGACACCCTTCAGCGCGACGACCCCCGCCGAACTCGACTGCCGCGAGAACCGCGGGCGCAGCGCCAACCCACTCTTCATATTCAATCACTTCCTCACCGCCCCGACGGCGCTTCCGCGTCTGGCGGAAATGGTCAATCACGACCCTTTCCTGCTCGATCGGGCGCGGCGTTGTCGGCAAGCGCGGGGGCGCACTCCCAACTTCGTGACGGTGGATTTCTACGAGACGGGCGACCTCTTCGAGGCGTGCGCGGCGCTCGACGCCGAGGCCGCCGACGCGGGGCTTTAATCGTACTGGCAGAGCCTCGAATACTGCACCGGGGAGGGCGCTCAGGCCGTTGTGATTACGTCCGCAGCCGCCACCGGCGCATCTGCCCGCGGCGGGCCGGCAGCCCCGGCGAGCACCCAGTCGGGCGGCACTCGCAGGTCCCACACCACGCCCACCCAGGACAATACCTTCAATACATAGAAGGTCATGTCCACTTCCCACCAGAAGAAGCCATTACGGGCGCTCGATTGGTAGTGGTGATGATTGTTGTGCCACCCCTCGCCCAGGGTGATAATCGCCAATAGAGCGTTGTTGCGCGAGGTGTCCGTGGTTTTGTAACGGCGCGATCCCCAGACGTGCGCGAGGGAGTTGACGGTGAACGTCGCGTGCCACATCGCCACGATGGCCAGAAACCCTCCCCAGAAGAGCCACGGGAGCCCGCCGACGGCGAGCATCGTCGCGCAGAGCACCACCGGACCAAGGACCCAGTTGTCATTCAAGAATGCCAGTTCGGGGTACTGCGCGAACTCCTTCCGCTGTGAAGCGGAGGTCTCCATGTACTTTGGCGCGAGAAACCACAGCGCGTGCGACCAGAAGAAACCGCGCCGCGGAGAGTGGATGTCTTGCGGCGTGTCGGAGTGCTTGTGGTGATTGCGGTGGTGCCCAGACCACCAGAGCACACCCTTCTGCGAGGTGAGCGTGCCCAGCGCCGCCAACACGAACTGAAACACCCGTCCGGTCTTGAAGCTGCGGTGCGAGAAGTATCGGTGATACCCGCCCATGATGCCAAAGCCGCCGAGGGCGTACGCCACCAGGAAGGCGACGACGTTGCTCCAATGAAACGGGACGAAAAACACCCCCAGAGTAGCGATATGGATCAGCCAGAATGGGATCGAAGCCCCATCGAAGCTCATCTGTTCGTCGGGGCCTCGGGCGTAAGAGTCAGATGTATTTGCCACGAAGTATGAATCCCTGCGGAAGAGTCAGAGTCAAGAAGACCGTGGGTGGCACGCTCGGAAATCGTGCGCGAATGGAGGCCAAACGCCGACGATTCAGCGCGGAATCTTCTTGGAGTCTTCGATGAACTTCGCGAGGCCCGCGTCCGTGAGCGGGTGCTTCGCGAGCTGCTCGATGACCTTGTAGGGAATAGTGCAGACGTCCGCGCCGAGCAGGGCGGCCTTGGCGACGTGAATCGGGTGACGCACCGACGCGACCAGAACCTGCGTGCGGAAATCGTAGTTTTGATAGACGGTGACGATGTCCTGAATGAGGTTCATGCCGTCTTCGGAGATGTCGTCGAGGCGACCGACGAAGGGCGAAATGAAAGACGCGCCAGCCTTGGCCGCGAGCAGCGCCTGGTTGACCGAGAAGCAGAGCGTCACGTTGGTGGCGATGCCCTCCTTCGAGCAGGTCTTCGTGGCGCGCAGCCCCTCGAGGGTCAGCGGGAGCTTCACCACGATGTTCTTGTGCACCTTCGCCCAGTCGTGGGCCTCGGCCATCATCCCGTCGTAGTCGGTGCCGAGCACCTCCGCGGAGATGGGGCCGTCTACGATCTCGCAGATTTCCCGCACCACATCGAGGTACTTGCGCCCGGTCCTGGCGACCAGGGAGGGGTTGGTCGTCACGCCGTCGATGAGGCCCATCGCCGTCGCGTCGCGGATCTCCGTCAGGTCAGCCGTGTCGATGAAGAACTTCATGGCAATCGCTCCTTCTGCCGCGCACCGACCAGCGGGGGCGCTGTGTGCGGCGCAGTGTCACGAAAGATCGGCCCGGCGCAAGTCACGGCACCCGCGGGAGTCGCCCCTTGCGCGCGTCGAACAACACCACCCCGACGCTACCCAGAAAGCCCAGGAAGCCTCCCAGCGCTGCGCCCAGCCAGAGCGCCCACGGCCGCACGTTTTCCATCAGCCACTCGAACACCGGCTTCGGGAGATACCAGGGCGGCACCACCGCGCCGAGCAGCAGGTGCAGCGTCAGCGCGCCGAGGCCCATCAGGGCGGCCGTGAGGGTGAGGCACTTCAGGGCGGTCCAGGTCCAACCGTTGCGCCAGCTGGGGGTAGTTGTGTCCATCGGGGCGGAGAATACCCTTGCTGACGACCGGCGGGCCCGCGCGCCGCGTTGCTTGACCCTGCCGCGCTCGCTCGCTAGAAAAGCCCCTCACCGATCGCACCAGACCCACATAAACTTTCCACCGGAGCGCCCGCACCAATGATGAGCCGTACCGACACCCGCGAAGCCCGCGAGACCACCGTCGCCCGCCCCCAGGACAACGCCCGCACGGCGCGCCGCCCGTGGCAGCGCCCGGACTTCGTCGAGACCTCCGCCTGCGCGGAGATCGGCGCGTACGCGTTTCAGGCGAAGTGACGCCCCGCGGGGCCCCCGCTCCCGGGTGGTCCCGGTATCTTACCCTGCCTCGTAAGACCGTAAGGTCCACTCCCCAATGCCACTGACCGTCATCGTCCTCGGCTCCTCCGCCGGCGGCGGCCTCCCCCAATGGAACTGCAACTGCCCCCAGTGCGCCGCCGCCCGCGCGGGCGACCCGCGGGTTCCGTCGCGCAACCAGTCGTCCCTCGCCGTCTCCGCGGACGGTGAGCGCTGGCTGCTCTGCAACGCCTCCCCGGACGTCCGTACGCAGCTAGCGCACACCTCCGCGCTGCACCCGCGCGCCCTGCGGCACAGCGCCATCGCCGCGGTCGCGCTGACCAACGCCGACATCGACCACGCCACCGGGTTGCTCATCCTCCGCGAGGGCGGCGCCCCGCCGGTGTACTGCACCCCGCGCACCGAGCGCGCGCTCACCGAAGGCCTCCGGGTGCTCCCGGCGCTCGCTGCCTACGGCGACGTGGTCGTGCGCCCGCTCACTCCTGGCGCCGAAGAGCCCGTGGTCATTCGCGACCGCGCGGGCGACGACATCGGCGTGCGCCTGCGAGCGTTTACCGTAGCGAGTAAGCCGCCGCCGTACATGCTGCCGTTGTTGAGCGCCGCGGAGGCCGCAGACCTGCACGCGGGCGACACCGTCGGGTTCGAGCTCTCCGCCGCGGACGGGGCCGCCTCGGTGGTGTACGTGCCGGGCGTGCGCGACCTCGACACGGCGCTGCATGCGCGGCTCTCCGGGGCGGGGCTGGTGCTCATCGACGGGACGTTTTTCACCGACGACGAGCTAGTGGCGAGCGGGGCGTCGCAGAAGACGTCGCGGATGATGGGCCACGCGCCGCTCTCCGGTGACGACGGGCTGCTCGCGTTTCTCCAGACGGTGACCGGGCCGCGGAAGGCGCTGGTGCACATCAACAACAGCAACCCCGCGCTGCGCGCCGACAGCGCCGAGCGAGCGCACATCGAGGCGTGCGGGGTAGCCGTGGCGAACGACGGCGACGTCTTCGTCGTGGGGTGAGCGAGCGCTACCGGTAGAGGCCGAGCGCGGCCATGGACCAGGGTGGTCCAGCACTCGATGAGCTCCCAGAACGCCCCGATGGCGAGCACCACCGCGAGCAGCGGGTAGGCGAGCCACCCGCCGCGTGGCCATACACACCAGGGTAAGAATGGCGAGCTGCGTGCGCGCCCGCCTTGAAACCGGTGAACGGAAGATAGGGTCCAATCGACGGCGCGCATGGCCGACGACGACGGCACATTTCTAGAGGGCGGTGCGCACTTCCCAGAGTTCGGGGAAGAGCTTGGTCTGGAGCATCGACTGGAGGTAGCCGACCCCCTGGGTGCCGCCGGTGCCGCGCTTGAAGCCGATGATGCGCTCGACGGTGGTCACGTGGCGGAAGCGCCAGACGCGGAAGCTGTCCTCCATGTCGACGAGCTTCTCCGCGAGCTCGTAGAGGTCCCAGTAGGACTTCGGGTCGCGGTAGACGGTCATCCACGCGCGCTCGACGGACTCGTTGCGCGCGTACGGCTCGCGCCAGTCGCGCTCGACGTGCGCGGCGGGCAGGTCGAAGCCGCGGCGCACGAGCAGCCGTAGGGCCTCGTCGTAGAGCGACGGCGCGAGAAGCTCGGCCTCGACGGCCTGCGCGCGCTCGGCGTGGTGGGCGTGCGGGCGCACCATCACGGGGTTCTTGTTGCCGAGAATGAACTCGATCATCCGGTATTGGTGGCTCTGGAAGCCCGACGACTTGCCAAGCTTGTCGCGGAAGGTGAGGTACTCCGACGGGGTGAGCGTCGCGAGAACGTCCCAGGCGTGAACCTGCAGCGCGAAGATGCGCGACACCCGCGCGAGCATCTTGAAGGCAGGGGAAAGCTCATCCCGCGCGATGCTCGTCCGCGCGGCGCGCAGCTCGTGAAGCATGAGCTTCATCCACAGCTCCGCGGCCTGGTGCTGGATGACGAAAAGCATCTCGTCGTGCGCGTCCGAGATCGGGTGCTGCGCCGCGAGGAGATCGTCGAGACCAAGGTATTCGCCGTAGGACATCTCCCCGGCCAGATCGAGGTGCGCGCCGGGCGGCACCCGCGCAGCGGAATCGTTGGGGTCACTCACGCGGCGGATACTCTCCCCAGCCGTAGCTCGAGGGGAAGATGCATCGACGACCCCAGGGCCTTCCCCATCGCTCGCGCCGCGCGGCTACTTCAACGCGAGCAGCAGGTCTGCCAGAACCGCCAGGAAGAACACCACCCACAGCCCGATCGCGATGCGCCACCGCACCGTGTGTCGGCGCGTCAGCACGGCCAGCTCCTCCTGGCGCTTCGCGTCCTGCGCGCGCCAGATCGACTCCTGCTGGGCCAGCATCCCGCGTAGCTGCTCGCTCTGCGTCCACGCCTCGTGCTGCATTCGCTCGACGTCCGCATGGTGTGCGCCCTGCGCCGTCTGCAGCGCCTGCTCCATCGACTGCTGCGACTGCGCCGCGCGGGACTGTCCATCCTGGAGCGCGCGCTGCGTCTGCTCGAGTTGCGCCTCCGTGTTCTTGAGCGCCGCCGCGGTCTCCCGCGCCACCCGGTCGGCCTTCTCGCGGTCGGCCTTTTCCCGGGCTGCCTTCTCCTGCTTCCCGCGGTCGGCGGCCTCGCGCTCGGACTGCGACTGCTGGAGCCGCGCCTCGCGCTCAAGGC
Source organism: Deltaproteobacteria bacterium (assembly GCA_947477565.1). Taxonomy (GTDB): domain Bacteria; phylum Myxococcota_A; class Polyangia; order Polyangiales; genus SCUS01. Next base: position 1,013 of record CANJUR010000092.1, on the reverse strand, counting down.
GCTCGCGTTCCAGGAGGTTCCAGGCCTCCCAGGCGACGTGGTCGGCGGCCTCTTTCTCGGCTTGATTCTTCTGGGCCTCCACGAGCGCGCGCAGCGTCGACGGGCCCTCCATCAGCAGCCACCACGGCTCTACGCGCCCCTGCGCCGCGGCAGACTCCGGCGCAAACCCGATGAGCGCGCGAATCGCCGGCAATCGCCCCACCAGTGATTGCGGAAGCGCGAAGGCCTCGCGGTCGCCGCACTGCGGACACTCCGTGGTCTGTCGCCCCTGGGTGAGCACGCGCACGCTGAGGGGCGAACCGCAGCGCAGGCACGGCGGCGCTCCGGGGCCCACGCGCAGCCGAAACATCGACTGCATCGGCACGCGTTCGCTCGGGAGGTCGGCGCAGGGCTGCGAGAGGCCGACGTCGGCGAAGGGGTTGTAGATCCCCAGGACCGCGTTTTGCTGATGGAAATCGGAGTGTGCGAGGTCGATGACGGCGTGCGCGAGGTGCACGGCCTCGTCCCAGCAGGCGGGCTCGATGACCGTCGGCTGCTGGCAGCCCGGGCAGTACACCGCGGACTCCATCGCGTCGGGCCGCGGAGCAATCTCGACGCCGCAGTGGGGGCACGGAAGCACCACTTCGAGGCGTGCCCACGGCCGGCCCGGGAGCAGGCACTGAACCATGTGGCCGCGGACGCCCATCGGTTCGGTGCAGATGTGGCATCGGGCCTGGCCGTTGAGGGCGATGATGCCGCAGCGCACGCAGACGCGGAGTTCGTTGCTCGCCGCCGGAGCGCCGCTCGGTGCCGCTGGTTGGACCATTGGAGTGAAGCGCGACGCTAGCAACCCGCAGGCGCCAACGGCAACCCATCGGTGCACGTCCTGAGGTTCGGAGTACGTCGCCTCGGCCCGCTGTGCCGCGTGCGGAAGCACACGGCACGGTGTGGAAGCCCGGGGCAGACCCGGGCTCCTACGATGTCCCGATGGAGAAGCGCTGCCCCGTGGGACCCGGGATGGAGCCCGCTGCGGG
>CANJUR010000091.1 GCA_947477565.1 Deltaproteobacteria bacterium | reverse complement strand
CGACTCGCGCTCCGCCCAGGGACGACGGACGTGGTGACCAACCCTTCGCTCGTCGTCGAGGTGTTGTCCCCCGGCACGGAGTCCTTCGATCGGGCGGAGAAGTTCGCGGGATACCGCTCCATCGAGACGCTGCGCCACTACGTGATGGTGTCTTCGCGCGAGATTCAGGTGGAGCAGTACCTCCGCATGGACGACGGAACCTGGACGCTTCGAGTACTCGGCCCCGGCGACACGCTCTCCTTCGAAGGACCCGACCTGACGCTCGCAGTCGATGACCTCTACGAGCGGGCCTTCGAAGAGACCGTCACCGCGCCGTAAGCACCCGCCGAACGGCGGAGAGACAGTCCGTCTACCCAGCCTCTCGCACACCCCAAAGTAAGTCCGGACGCGAGCAACAACCGTTGCCGGCGGCGTCCCGTCGGACTTGTTGGCGTCGGCAGCGCCTCCAGGTGGCGTCGAGTCGGAATGGTTGGCGTCTGCAACGGTCGCAGGTGGCGTCGAGTCGGAATTGTTGGCGTCTGCAACGGCTGCAGGTGGCATCGAGTCGGCGGGCCCAGGGTGGGCGTGAACGAAGTCGCAGGGAGTCGGTCTCCCTGCATCGGAGATGTCTACAGCCCCGTGACCGAGGGCTGACCGTTCTCGATGTGCCCGGCGAAGCGGCGGCGGAAGGCGCTGTCGCCGCTCGCGGTCACCGTCAGCGCGTACCAGCGCTGCCCCATCGCCGTGACGTCGAAGCGCTGCGTCTGCGTGGCCCCGGGCGCGACAGTGGTCATCCACGGGCCATCGGTGCGGTGGCGCGTCGCCGTGGTGGTGAAGGTCACCGCGACGCTGCCATGGTTGGCGTACGCGAGTTCGAGCGTGCCGTCTGCCGGGTGCAGCGTAGAGGTCACCTCCAGTGCACCGCACGCCGTGCGGATGTCCCCCACGAACTGCCGCTCGAACCCGTTGGGCCCGGAGAGCGTCAGGTCGTAGCGCCCTGCGCCGTAGGTGACCACGGAGAAGAAGTCCTCCGCCGCGCCACCGGGGACCACGTCGTACTGCCACGGACCGTCGGTGCGAAACTGGTTGGCCGTCACCTGATGATGCACCGCGGAGGTCCCCGCGTTGGTCATCGCGATGTAAAACCGCCCCGCCGCGCAGTCGGTGCGCGATGTCGCGTTGGGCTGGTACGGCAGCGCACGCGCCGGACGAACGCCCGGCTCCTGCGCCGGGAGCGCCTGCGTCGCCGGGACCGCTGGAGTCGCTCCGCGGCACGTTTGCGCCGTCACCGGGGGAAGCACCGGGGCGTTGAAATCGGGGTGCGCGAAGTCGAAAGCCGACGTGAGATCGCCCGCCACCTGACGCCGCCACGCGCTGATGTTCGGCTCCTGCACTCCCGTCCACCGCTCGAGGAAGCGGAGCAGCGAGGTGTGGTCAGACACCTCCGAGTCCACCACGCCGCCGCGCGACCACGGCGAGATCACGATCATCGGGACACGGTTGCCGAGCCCGATGGGCGCGCCGCGCGCAAACTCCGCGGCCGTCCCTGTGGGTGGGGTGGGCGGCGAGACGTGGTCGTAGTAGCCGCCGTTCTCGTCGTACGTGAGGAAGAACACCGTCGAGCGGGCCACCGACGGATTTGCGGCCAGCGCCTGCAAGAGCTGCTGCGTGAGGTTTTGCCCCGCGGAGAGCGGATACGGCGGGTGCTCCGAGAGGGCCGTGGGAGCGACGATCCACGACACCTGCGGCAGCGTGCCGGACTCCACGTCGTCGCGAAACGCCTGCACCATGTTGACCACGCGCCGGCGTCCGCGCTGGAAGAGCGGATCGCTCGCAGCCGCGCGCAGGAAAGGTCGAAACCAGTCGAGCGCGTTGTCGTCGTAGTTGTCCAACCCCTGGTAGACGCGCCAGGAGATTCCCGCGGACTGGAGCCGCTCGGGGTACGTCGTCCAGGTGAAGCCCGCCGCGGGCTCGGTGTTGTCGATCACCGGTCCGCCGCCCGTGCCTGTCGGGTCGATCATTCCCGACATGAGGTAGAGCCGGTTGGGGTTGGTCGGACCGATCACCGAGCAGTGGTAGGCGTCGAGCACCGTGTAGGCGTTCGCGAGCGCGTAGTAGAGGGACAATTCCGGGCGCGCGTATGAACTCAGCGCCGCAGGTCCCTTGGCGGGAATCCAACGATCCCACGCGCCGTTGTGCCAGGCGTCGTGGCCCGATCCCCAGCCGTGGTCGACGTCGTTGACGCAATCGAGGCCCGTGTGAAACGGCAGCACCTCGCCCGCGCCGTTGGGCTGGTGAAACACCGACGCGCCCGTGCGAAGAAGCTGCGCCGCCGGATCGCCGAAGCCACGCACTCCCGCGAGAGTCCCGAAGTAATGGTCGAAGGAGCGGTTCTCCTGGACGAAGATCACCACGTGTTGCACGTCGCGGAGGGTGCCCGTGAGCGGCGGTGGCGGCGCAGCGTCGGTGACTACGTCCGCGCCCGCATCGACGGTCACGGGAACGTCCGGGATCGCGGGTGAATCCACTGCGACGGAGGCCTCTACGTCGGCCGCCGCGCCGAGGTCGCCGACGGCACCGGACTCGCTGCACGCAACCGTCGCAAACGCGCCGAGCAGCAGCCAGGACTGCCGCGCCCCAGACCCAATCGACCCTCGTGCCATGCGTGTCTCCTCACGACCGCGACGAGCCCGCGGCCACGGAGGAAGAGTACACACCCCGGACGCTACGCGAGCGTCCAGACGCGCGCTCGACGGAGGAACGCCGGGCTGTCGTGATCGTCACAGAACCAGGCGAGAACCGCCGTAGCGATGCGCGGAAGAGCGCTTCTTCGAACGAAGCGGACCCCGCTCCGGCGATCACTCCGTCAGGAGTGCGTTCGACGCGAGCCAGTCCAGCGCCTCCTCGCAGTCGCCTGCGCGCTGCGCGGACGAGCGCGCGTCGTGCGGGAACCCCGCGAGGAGCGCCGCGCGGTCTCGCGTCCCGTCTGCCAGCCGCAGCATCATGCGCGCCTCGTCGGCCAGCGCGATGCGGGTGTGCCGCAGGGTGGTGACCACATCCTCGGTCTTCGCCTGCATCCGCGCGATGCGGGAGGCCACCGGCCGCAGCCCCGCGGCCTCGGCGTAGCGCGCGGCCCCGGCGTGGAGGGTGAGGGAACCATCAAAGACCAGTTCCAGAACGTCGGGCGCGTGCGCCGCGGCGGCGACGAGGGCGGCTCGGTGGTCTAGCCCGAGGCGCGCGGCGACGGACGCGGCCAGCGCGGCGTACGCGACCGGACGACGGTCTTCCAATGCGAGGACGTGCAGGGCGCACTTCATCCACGGATCGCGCAAGACGATCGATCGATCGTCGTACCGGAAGGTCACGGCGCCCTCGACGATGAGCGCGGCGATGTCAGCGTCTGCGCGTTGCGCCCGCGTCGCGAGGTGCAGACGCGCCAGGGAGGCCGGGTCGGCGCCTCCCGCGGCGGTCTCCGCGTGGACGAGCAGCGACGCACGGAAGCGGCGGTTGCGCGTGAAGTCGATGGACTGCGCGAGCGCGAGCGGGTCGCCGACCCCCTGGCGCAGCGCGGGCGCAGCGACGCGGAGGTCTGCGTCGGCGAGGTGGGTCAGGCCGTGGGCCTGGGCGTGGGCGACGAAGTCGCGGAGGTACAGCGCGTCGTTCACCGGCTCCAGGTACTCATGGAAGAGGTACGCGTCGTCGGTGAGGGCGAGTTCAGACAACTCCCCGCGTAGCCACGCGGCCCCATGCGACGGCTCCGTCCGCAGTGACTCGTCGAGCACCGCGAGCGCCCGCCGCGCGAGTGCCACCCGCGGCAGCGCGGGGCCCGGCGGCGCGTGATCCAGCAGGAAGTCACGAATCGTACGCAGCGCGTTCCACCCCGGGAGCGCGTTGAAGCTCACGTAGGCGACCCCTGCGGGTCGCATCCGCTCTCGGCACGCAGCGAGGATCGCATCGCGCACTGCGGGCGGCACCCACGAGTACACCCCGTGGCAGATCACGTAGTCGAAGGGCGCGTCGTCGGAGAGTGCGGAGATGGACTCCGCGCGGAAGGACACGTTGGCGAGCCCGAGTTCGTCCGCACGGCGACGGGCCTCGGTAATCTGCGCGGCAGAAAGATCGATGCCGACAAACTCGCTCTCCGGGAGGTCGAGGGCCATCGGGAGGAGGTTGGCGCCGCGGGCGCAGCCGAGCTCGAGCACGCGGCAGCGCGTGAAGGCTGGGGCGGTGCGGCCGCAGAGCGCGGACACTGCGAAGAGATGCTCCGGGTGCGTGCGAGGGAAGCAGTAGTCCGCGTAGGGGATCTCGTCGTAGCTGGTCCGAGTCATCGGGACGATCGTAGCGGATGCATTCGGGCGCGGAGGACCCCCCCGGGAGCCCCGCGAGGCTTATCCGCGCCGCCAGGGAAGTGATGGGTTGGAGGGTCGAGGCAGCATGCCCGGCGATTCATCGCCCACCTACAGACGTCTGTAGCCCGACCTACAGACGTCTGTAGCTCACGCGCCGCACTCGATGAGCCGCTCCGCCTGCGTGCGGGTCCACACCACGTGCACCTCGTCACGCACGATGCGGGCGTACAGCGCGGTGAGCGAATGCTCTCGGCGGCGCGAATCACGGGGATGTCAAACCCACGAGCGAGTCGGGCACCGGTTCCCTGGCGGGCGTGGCAGGGACTACGGGAGGTTGTGCACCCGGAGGGTTAGCAGCGAAATCAGGCGGGATGCCTACAGTGGATCTGCCATGCAGGCGGCGAGCGCGGCGGCCACTCCCGCGCACGAGGGAGGGAAGGGGTTCGCTCCGGCGCATTGCCACCCGCTGCCCGCCGCGGCGCAGACGAAGACCGCCCGCGCCTGCACGCCACAGGGGCTCGAGAGGCCCGCGGCGCAACCCACGAGACACTCCGAGCGCGTTCCGGTGTGGCACTCGGCGAGGCCACGGTCGCAGAACGAACTGCATACGGGGTCGGTTCCCGCGTCGGGTGACCCGGTAGATCCCCCGGAGACACACGGGGCCAGGGCAGCCTCCAGGGCCGCACAGGCCGCGGGGCCGTGGTGGCCCGCGCAGTCGAAGTTCCCGGTGCTGGCGCAGCGCGCGTAGGCCAGGAGGCGCTCGGCGCAGACCGCGGTGGCCGCGGCCATGACGCAGCCCATCTCGCACAACGGCGCGGGGTCACCGCACTGAGACGATACGCGGGCGCAAAACTCCCCGCACGCCACGCGAACGGCCGCGGGATCGCCCGCGTCGGAGGCGTCGAGCGATGGGGCATCCCCGGGTGGGGCGTCTGTCACCGTAACGTCTCCAGGGGCGCGCACGTCCGCCGTGGATGCGTCGGCGGTGGATGCATCGACGGTGGACGCATCGACGGTGGATGCATCGGCGGTGGATGCATCGGCGGTGGGTGCATCGACGGTGGGTGCGGGGGAGGAGCTGCACGCGGCAGTGCAGCACAGGAGGAGCGCGAGGCAGGAAACACGGGACATCATCCATCTACTCGACACCGCGGCGCGCGATGCCGTCAAATCAACGGCAGCAGCCTTGGGTGCTCGTCGATCGGTCGTGGATGAAGCTCTAGTAAAACGAGCAGTGGGCGCAGGCGCAGCCCACCCACCCGGAGCGGTGACTACCTCCCGCGGCGGGGCTTGTTGGCTTGCATCGGCGGCTTCGGCGGACCGCCCAGCTCCTCGCGCTTACGCTTCGCACGGAAGCTCACGCGCACCGGAACGCCCTCGAAGCCGAAGCGCTCGCGCAGTTGGTTCTGCATGTAGCGCCCGTAGCTCTCGGCCATCGCTTCGATGTAGTTCACCACCGCGGCGAAGCGCGGCGGGTGCGTGCCCACCTGGCTGATGTAGTAGATGCGCGGCGACCGGCCCGCGTGCACGGGCGGCGGGTGCTTCTGGATCACCTCTTCGAAGAAGCGGTTCACCTCGCCGGTGCCGATGCGCTTGCCGTGCGACTCCCACGCGCGATCAACCATCGCGAGCAGGCTGCTCGTCCCGCGGCCGGCCTTCGCCGACATCTTCATGATCGGGATCCACGGCGCGAACGTCAGCTTGCGGTGCGCCTCGGCCACGGCCTTGCGCTCCGTCGCCATGTCCACCTTGTCTACCTTGTTGAGCCCAAGGATCACCGCGCGCCCACGCTCCTCCGCCAGGGCGATGAGCCGCAGGTCCTGGTCCGAGAGGTTCTCCGTCACGTCGAGCAGAACCACGACCACGTCGCAGCGCTCCATCGCGCGAATGGCCTGCATCACGCTGGTCATCTCCACCGGCGCCGACACCGAGCGCTTGCGCCGGATGCCCGCCGTGTCCACGAACACGTACTGCTTGTCCCCCTTGGTCACGAGCGTATCGATGGCGTCCCGGGTCGTCCCGGGCACGTCCGTCACCAGCAGCCGCTCCGTTCCGATGAGCTTGTTGATCAGCGAACTCTTGCCCGCATTGGGGCGGCCCACCACGGCCACGCGCGCCACGTTCTCATCGAGCGGAACGTCCTCCGCCGTGTCCTCGGGCATCAGCTTCTCGAGCGCGGCATCAAGCTCGACGAGCCCGCGCCCGTGCAGCGCGCTCACCGCGATCACCTGGTCGGCGCCGGCGCGGTAAAGCTCCATCGCCTCCTGCGCGCGGGAGGTGCTGTCGGCCTTGTTGGCGAGGTAGATCACCGGCCGCCCGGCCTTGCGCAACATCTTGAGCGCCTCGTGGTCGGCCTCGGTCAGCGGCACCGTCCCATCGGCCACGAAGATCACCAGATCGGCCTCGGAGACGGCCAGCTTCACCTGGTCGCGCACGCCGGACATCATCGCGTCCTTGGCGTCGTGCTCAAACCCGCCGGTGTCCACCAGGACGTACGCACGGCCGCGCACCTCGGCGTCGGCGAAGTGCCGGTCGCGGGTCACCCCGGGTTCGTCCTGCACGATCGCCAGATGCTTGCCCACGAGGCGATTGAAGAGGGTGCTCTTGCCCACGTTGGGCCGACCCACGATGGCCACCAGCGGGCGATTGCCGCGGGCGACCCGAACCTCTGCGGGGAGTTCTGCCCGGTCACTGCGGCTCATTTCGCGTCGCCCTTCTCTGCCTGTACGTACCCGAGGGTCTTCAGCGCGTCGGCGTTGCGCGTCCAGTCCGGCGTCACCTGCACCCACAGCTCAAGGAAGACCTGCTTCCCCAGAAACTGCTCGATGCTCGACCGCGCACGCGCCCCAATCGCCTTGATCTTCTCGCCGCCGGCGCCCACCAGGATCTTCTTCTGCCCATCGCGCTCGACGTGGATCGCCGCCCGGATGCGCGGCACCGTCGGCCGCTCGTCGTAGCTCTCGATCTCCACCGCCGTGACGTACGGAACCTCCGCCCCGGTCTCGCCGATGACGGCCTCCCGGATGCGCTCGGCCACGAAGTACTTCTCCGGCCGGTCGGTGAGCGTGTCGTCGGCGAAGAGCGCCGGACCCACCGGCAGTTCGTCGCAGAGCGCCCGCATCAGGTGCCCGATGCCGTCGTCCTTCTCCGCCGCGATCGGGATGATGGCGAAGTACTCCCGCTTCTTCGCGTACGCATCGATGAGGGGAAGCAGCGCCTCGCGACTCCTCACCCGGTCGATCTTGTTGAGCACCAGGAAGACGGGCTTCGTCACTCCAGCGAGGGCCTCGAGGACGTACTCCTCGCGGCTCGGGCCCGCGTGCCCGTCGGTAGCATCTACAACCATGACCACCACGTCGGCGCCCTCCGCGGCAGCCCGGGCCTCGGCGTTCATGTACTCGCCGAGCTTGCGCTGTGGACGGTGGATTCCGGGCGTGTCAACGACCACGAGTTGCGCGGGCAGCCCGAGCGGACGCGTGACGACGGCCATCACCCGATCGCGGGTGGTCTCCGGGTTGGGGGTGACGATGGAGAGGGACTCGCCTACGAGGGCGTTGAGGAGGGTGCTCTTGCCCACATTGGGGCGGCCCACCAGCGCGACGTAGCCGGCGCGTTCGATGGGCGGAGCGTTCGAATCAGGGGTATCTGTCATAAGGGCGGCGCTGCTTATGATGCATCCACCGGGTGTAAACAATCCCCCTGCAAAGACGGATGAACCCCGCGCGACCCACCCTCTCCTCCCGCGTCCCCGTCGCCATCGCCATCGCGGTGGGCCTCGTCGGCGCATGGGCGCGCGCGCAGTGCCCGCTACCGAGCATGGCTTTACAGGGCGAGGTAAATGTCGTGACGCCTGCGCCCGCGCGGACGGTGCGCGTCGGGGGCGGAACCTTCCTCATGGGGGCTGACCCGGCGGCGCTCGACCAGGCGCGGACGATGTGCGTGCGCTCCCTCGAACGCTTCGCGACACTGCGCGTCGGGGCCCCGACGGATCCGAGCGTGGGCGCGGGCTTCAACGTGCAACTGCGGCTCTGCGAGGTGGAGGGATTCGCGAGCGGAGTGTGCGGGATGGACTACTTCGCACCCGAGGCCATGGCCCACGAGGTGTGGCTTCCGGAGTACGGGCTCGACCGCACGGAGGTGACCGTCGCGGCCTACGATCGCTGCGTGCAACAGGGGCGGTGCGCGCCGCCGCTCGACCCGCCGGGGACGCCGCAGACGGGCGGAGCGACGCAGCCGGTGACGGGAGTAAACTGGGACGACGCGTGGGCGTACTGCGCGTGGGCGGGCGGACGATTGCCAACCGAGGCGGAGTGGGAGCGCGCCGCGCGAGGGCGCGACGGACGGGTGTTTCCGTGGGGATGGGTGACCGATCCGGGGAGGTTCAATCACGGGGCGGTGGAGCCCGGGTGCCGGGACGACGACGACGGGTTTGCGCTGGCCGCACCGGTAGGATCGTACCCGAGCGGGGCCTCGCCGGAGGGGGCCCTGGACCTCGCGGGCAACGCGCTGGAGTGGGTGACCGACCGCGCCGCGGTCGATGGCGCGGGGTATCCCCCGGAGCGGGTGGTTGCCCCGGACGGGCCGCGCGCGGGCGCCGACCGCGTGGTGCGAGGCGGGGCGTTCGACCTGCCGATGTTCCTGGCGCGGACGACGGCGCGGATGCGTCGGCCGCGAGGAGCGCGGGAGCGCAACCTGGGCTTCCGCTGTGCCTACAACCGACGCTGACGGCGTATCCTCGCGAGAGCCCATGGAAAACCCACGTTGCGCCACATGTACCGCGTTGTTGGGTCAGGACGCGTGTTCGTCTTGCGGTCGAACCACCCGCGAGGGGATGCGCCCCGGGGTCTGGGTACTCGACCGCTACCGTCTCACGAAGGCGCTGGACGACGACGGCCTCGGCCTCGGCTGGCTGGCCCTCGACGGGGCCGGGCACACAGTGACCCTGCGGGTGCTGCACGAAGCACTGTTTCGGTCGCCGCTCGCGCTCGTCCGGTTTGGAAAAGAGCTGCACCGATTCCAGGGGTTTTCACACCCCCACGCGCAGCCGCAGTTGGATTTCGGCACGCTCGCCGACGGCGCCCTGATCTGGGTCGGATCGTGGCGCTTCGGGCTCACCCTCGCGACGGCGATCACCGCGGGACAGATTCACCCGAGCGACGCCTCGCGGATCATCGAGCAGATCGCCCGCGCGCTCGGGACGCTGCATAAGCGGGGCCTCACGCACGGCGACGTGAAGCCCGAGATGGTGCTGTGCGGGGAAAACACGGCTTTCCTTAACAACGGTTGGTTGCTGAACATCGGGCTGTTCGCCTCCCTGGTGGCCTCGCGCGAGGGCGAGGGCACGGGCACGGTGCTCGGCACCCCGGCGTACATGGCCCCGGAGCGCTTCACCGGCGCGAGGCCGGACGCGCGGGCGGACCTCTACGCGCTGGGGCTGGTCGCCTACGAGATGTTCGAGGGACAGAGCCCCTTCGATGCGAGCACCCCGTGGGAGTGGGCGACGTGCCACCTCACGCAGAAGCCGCGACCGTGGTCCACGACTGAGTACCCGTGGGCGGCGTCTCCGAGGATGCGGGCGGCGATCTCGCGGTGTCTGCAAAAGCAGCCCGAGGCGAGGTTTGCGACGGCGGAGGAGTTTCTCATGGCGGCCTGCGAGCCGGCGGAGGCGCTCTCCGAAGCGGATCCGTTCGGACCGCCGGACGACGCCGGGCCGTATCGGCGTGGGCGGTGAGAGCACCCTGCGCGCAGCGATGCTCTCGGGTCTCCCACGGCGGTGCCCATTGCCATGAGAGTCCTTCTGGATAGACTGCGCCCCCCTAACGACCGCCCCGACGATGCCTCCGCTGGAGCCCCCTACAATCATGCGATGGACCGCGTTTGCTCTTCTCTTTGCGATGGGTTTCGGCTGCACCATGCAGTCCTCGGGTCAGCGCTGCCAGCAGAATGCCGACTGCAACACGGACACCGACCTCTGCCGCAACGAGGCCTCCCCGGAGCGTGAGTGCAACGGCCTCGCGTGCATCTGCTGCCCCGCCGACCCGGTCGCCGCCGCCACGATCACGGCCTGCCTGCCCCGCGTCGGTCGCAGCGACTCCGGCGTGACCGACACCGGCGCCCGCGCCGACTGAAACCGTCGGTCAGCCCCGCAGCCACGCTGCGAGAGTGTCCCACCTCGCATGTTCGCGCGCCGCTTCGAGGCGCAGCCACTCCACTCCCGGCTCGCCTCGAAACCACGTCCGCTGCCGCTTCGCGAAGGACATCGTCGCCCGCTCGATCTCTGTCGGAAGCGCCCGCCCGGATAGCTCCCCACGCAGGTGCGCCACCACCTCGGCGTACCCGACGCTGCGCAGCGGCTTGAGGTCATCGGGGTAGCCGTCCGCGACGATCGCGCGCACCTCGTCCACCCAGCCTCGCGCGAGCATCTCCGCCGTCCGCGGCACCACCCTCGCACGCAGTTCGTCGCGCTCGATCTCCAGGCACCACCAGGCCGCCTCGTAGCGCGGGCCCTCCGCGGCGTGCCGGCGGTGGTGCGCGCTCAAGGGCTCGCCGCTCACCGCAAACACCTCCAGCGCCCGCACGATGCGAACCGGGTCCGTCACGTGGATGCGCGCGGCATATTCCGGGTCCACCGCGACGACCTCACGGTGCATCTCCCGCAGGGTCTCTCCGTCACCCGCGGCGATGCGCGCGTGCAGGGCGGCCCGCACCGTCGCGTCCGCGGGGATGCCCGTGGCGAGGCCCTTCACCAGCGCGCGAAGGTAGAGCCCGGTGCCCCCCACGACGATCGCAACTTTACCTCGTTCGGTAATCTCCGCGATGACCCGGTCGGCGTCGTCGATGAACTTCGCAGCGTCGTAGTGTGCGCGCAGGTCGAGGGTGCCCAACAGGTGGTGCGGGACGCCGGCGAGTTCTTCTTCTGTCGGTCGCGCCGAGCCGATGACGAGGCGCTCGTAGAGTTGCACCGAGTCGGCCCCGACAAGCTCGCCCCCGAGGGCCCGGGCGAGGTTGACGGCGAGGGCGGTCTTGCCCGTGGCCGTCGCCCCGGAGACCACCACCAGGCGAGGGCGAGGGCGAGGGCGGGTCACGCCGTGGCGGAGGGGTTGTCGTCGGAGAGCGGGAAGAGCTCGCGGTAGATGGCGGCGTAACGGCGGGCCGAGCGGTCCCAGGCGTGGTCGAGGCGCATCACGCGGCGACGGAGGGAAGCGAAGCGGTCGGGCTGCGCGTACGCCGCGAGGCCGCGCGCGATGGCGCCGTAGAAAGCCTCCGGGGTGAGGTCGTCGAAGACGAACCCGGTGCCGGTGCCGAGGGAGGCGTCGCAATCGACGACGGTGTCGCGCAGCCCGCCAGTGTTGCGCACCACCGGAACGGCGCCGTAGCGCATCGCATAGAGCTGCGTGAGGCCGCTCGGCTCGAAGCGCGACGGCACGAGGAAGAGATCGGATCCGGCGAAGATGCGGTGCGCGAGGCCGTCGTCGAAGGCAGTGCGGAAGGCGACCTTCTCGGGCATGTCCCTGGCGAGCGCGGCGAGGCCGGCGGTGAGTTCCGGGTCGCCGGAGCCCTGCACTACCAGTTGGATGTCCTGCCGCAGTAGCTGCGTGGCGCACCCGAGGAGGAGGTCAACGCCCTTCTGCGCGTCGAGGCGCGCGACCATCCCGAGTACGGGAGTGTCGGGCCGCGCCGGGAGGCCGAGGGCCTTCTGCAGCGCGTTCTTGCAGCGCATTTTGGGAAGCGGGTCTACGACGTCGTAGCGGGAGAGGATGTGCGGGTCGGTGGAGGGGTTCCAGACGCCCGGGTCGATGCCGTTGAGGATGCCGACGAGGCCCTTCGAGTGGGCCCGCAGCACGCCGTCCATGTTGGCGCCGCCAGACGGGGTCACGATCTCGTGGGCGTAGGTGGGCGACACGGTGGTCACGCGGTCGGAGTCCACCACGCCGGCCTTCAGCCACGACACCTGGCCATAGAACTCCATGTGCGCAGCGGACTTGTGATCGAGGCCGAGGTCCGCCAGCGTCGAGACGGGGAAGTTGCCCTGATGCGCGGCGTTGTGGATCGTAAAGACCGTGCGCACAGCGTTGAAGCGGGCGTCATCCGTGGCGGCCTGCTTGATGAGCGTGGGGATGATCCCGGTGGTCCAGTCGTGGAGGTGGACGAGGTCGGGCACCTTCGGCTGCATGCGCATCCACGCCACGGCGCCCTTGCAGAGCAGGCCGAAGCGCAGGTGGTTGTCTTCGTACGTAGTCGCGCCCTCGCCGTAGACCCCGGGGCGATCGCTGACACGCGGACCGCCCAGGAAGACCACCGTGACGCCGGACGGGAGTCGGGTCTCGTAGACTTCGGCGTCGATGGTCTCGCCCGCGAGGTGAACCTTCACCTTGACGAGGCGGCGCGCGAGGGCGTGCTCGGCCGGGTCGATGCTGCCGTAGCGGAGCGAGAGGACGGTGACCTTGTGGCCGAGAGCGCGGAGGGCCTTGGGGAGCGCGCCGACGACGTCGCCGAGGCCGCCGACCTTCGAGAAGGGCACGACCTCTGGGCTGACAAAGAGGATTTCCATGGCGGCGGAGACTGCCCGCCATTCCCCGCACGCGCAACGGGCGTGGGAGCTGATCGACGGCCCGCAGCGGGGATCCCTCGGAGGCCCTCGGGCGAGCCGGGGTGGCGCTTGACGGAGGCCGCGCGATCGAGGCTTTATTCTGGGCGGTTATGCAGCTGTTCCAGATTCGACGGGAGCAGATCGAGGCGCTGGCCGCGGCGTCGGTCGAGCAGTTTCAGGACAACATCATCGAGCACCTGCGCCAGGTGTGGCCCGAGGAGACCGGGGCCATGACCGACGACGAGTTGCTCGCGTGGGTGCGCTACGGCGTCGATCGCGGAGCGCCGTACGGCATCGACACGGAGTTCGACGTGGCGCGCTTCATCGACCTGATGTTCGTGTTCGACACGGAGTTTGACACCAACGAATCGCTGCCCTGGGCGGCGGAGATTCTGCGTGATGACAGCCTCGATGGTCGCCGGCGGATCGATGCGCTGATGAAGCGCGCTGATGAGTTCTGCGCGACGATGGCGAGCGCTCTCGAAGACTGAGATCCGTGCGACAGTCGCAGCGCCGAAAAGACGCACGGCGCAACACCCGAGGAAGCGAATGGGATACTTCGACTGGCTCACCGGCGGCAGCGCTCCCACCCCTCCGCCCGCGCGGGCGCAGCAGTCCGTGCGGCAAGCGCAGGCGCGACTGCAGTCCGCCCAGACCCACGCGCAGACGTGCCTCAACCAGAACACCACCACACATGGTGCCGTGCTCCCGTGCGGCGCGCCGGCGACCCGGCCGCCGTGCGACGTGAGCACGTTCGAGGTGGTGGAGATGCGCACGGTGCCCAACTACGCCAACCGGCGGGCTGCGGGTGGCGCGGCGACGCGCGGCATCGACAAGACCGACGAGCAGGACGACGAGGAGCCCAAGCGAAAGTACCCGATGGAATTCGATTTCCACCCGAAGGGCGCGATGGCAGGCCCGAAGTATTTGAGCGGCTCGGTCATCGAAGTGGTCGGGCAGGACAAGAAGATCGGGGGGAAGACCACCGTCAGGGTCACTTTTGCGGAGGCTTTCAAGTGCCCTAAGCACTCGATCCTGCGGGTGGTGGACCCGAAGGGTGTCGCCGTGGAGCACAAGGGGATGCTCTCCAGGGCGATCGACATGGAGTACCCGAGCCTGCTGCCGGCGCTCTTGCAGGCGTACAAAGACGTGCGCGCAGACGGCGTCACCAACCTGTGGGTGTGGGGCCACTCGCCGTTGACGTGGGAGATCACCGCGGTCGTGTGCGGGGTCCGCTCGGCGAAGGAGCAGATCTTCGGTCGCACCACGGCGAAGGTGCACGTGTGGCCGGCCGACCAGTTCAAGATGAAGTTGTCGGTGCCGGCGAAGTTCAAGCGCAGCGGAGGCAACCAGTCGCAGTCCTGGTCGCGCAACGGCGCGACGGTGCACTCCTCGCAGCGATCGAGCAGCACGGAGCGCAACGACGGCTGGCGTCACCAAAACGGCTCGTCGGAAAGCAGCAGCACGCGCACGTCCTACGCCGAGCGCGGCAAACTCCGCACGGGCGACCGCGGGGTAGCGACCCGCACGGAGACGGCCCACATCGGCGGCGATCGCATCTCCGTGAGCAACACCGAGAGCACCCGCCGCGGGCAGACCACGGGGCTCGGCGAGACGGTGAGCACCACCACGGGCTCGATGCTGGGCACGCGCACCACGTCTACGCGCTCCACCTCGGTCGGCGAGGGCGGCGCGGACTCGGACACGGCGCGCTACGCAGGCATCGTCTTCTGGGTGAAGTGCGGCGGCCAACTCGTGAAGGACACCTTCAGCAGCCTCAAAACCGTCCTCGCCATCGCCGCGGGCATCAAGCAGGCGATCGCGGCGATTCGGGGCTTCTTCGACGCGATTCGCACGGTGCAATACGGCGTGATGGCGAAGATGGAGTTCGAGTTCGAGTTTCTCTCCGGCGAGGTGGAGGCGACCTGGGGGTGGAAGGAGTTCACCGACCACCGCTGCTACTTCGGTTACGGCATCACGGTCAGCATCATCTTGTTTAGCGCTTCGCTCGATTTCAGCATCGGGGTGGGCATCAAGGTCGGGCCCGTGGAGTGCTCGGCCAACATCGGCGTGAAGGGGAGCATCGAGTTCAGGCTGGAGGGCGAGGCCAAGCGCGCGGGTCCGGAGAGCTACGTGCGGCCCGAGCTCGGCATCAAGCTCATCGGCGCGCCGAAGATCATGCTCTACGTGAAGGCCATCGCGGGATCGGAGAACTTCGCGTCGGCCAAGGCGTCCGTGACGGTGCCGGTGAGGGCCACCGCGTCCCCGAAGATGGACAAGAGCGCCTTCGCCATCGTGGCCGCGGTGAAGATCGAGAAGACCGTCGCGGAGCTGAGCTGCGTGGTCGGATGGGTGGTGAAGTTCAACCGATCGCGGGAGGTGTTCCCCGAGAAGATTCTGGTGAAGGACACCATGCTGAGGCTCGCGTGAGCGCGACCGGCACGACGCTCACCCGCGCGGTGATGCCCTTCTGCATCGAGGCCGAGGTGAACGGCTGCGACGCGGAGGTCTACATCAACGACATCCCCCTCGGTCGGCTGCACCCGGAGCCCGGCAACCCCGCGCTCGGACTCACCATCAACCAACTCATCCGGCAGGGGACCAACACCGTCGAGATCGTGCTCGACCCGGGCGAACACCCGAGCGCCGCGCGCACCCCGAAGTCCACGCGCGACCTCTCCGGGCTGGCGTTTTTCGTGCGTGTCGGGCGCGTGCCGGAGGGCGGAGTCATCGGCGAGACGACCCCGTCGGAGGTGCTCGTCGAGGCCACGTTTACCGGGGAAGGTATGGTGCTGCCGGTGCCGCTCGCGGTAGTTCGGACGTTCACCGCCGAATCGCCCTTCCCACCGTGGGCATGGGAGCGGGCCGAAGCCCTGACGATGGGGCCCGCGCTCGTCGCGGAGGTGCTGGCCTTCCTCGCGGATTACCGCGCCGCACTGGTGCACCGGGACATCGCCCGGGAAAACCAGCTGAGCGCGCTGGCGCACGGTGAGATCGCCGCCGCCTACGGGCGCGCGCCGGGCCCGTGGATCGCCGCGCTCAACGGCGTGGTGCAGGACGAGTGGCGTCGCACCGACTGGGGCGTCGAGCCCGTGGACACCGACCTGCTCGACCTGCGGCTCTGCGCCAACGGTCGGATGGTGCAGTGCATCCGCCGCGACTGGGACGACGCGATCCGATCGACGACGGACGCCGAGGGCGGAAACATGACAGTGCCGCTCTTCCTCGGACGGCTCGACGGGCGGATGCTGCGGCTCAGGTGAGGTCGGCGTCCGGGGGCATCGTCAGGGCGATGCGCTCGACCTGCGGCCGCCCATCGTCGTGGGTGCTCTTCGCGAGCACGCCCGGATCGCTCGTCTCCGCGAAGAAGGCCTCCACCGGGCCGAAGAACTCCCGCACCGCGTCGCTGCTGGCCGTACGCAGCAGCGCGGCGAGCTCTGCCGGCGCGTACCAGCCGGGCGCCAGAAGGTCTCCTTCATCGTCGAAATCCATCTGCAGGAGCAGGTGTTCGTAGAGTTCGTCGAAGGGCGCGCGGCTCGTGAGGAAGATCGCCTGCCCCTCCGCCCAGGTCTTCTCGAGCAGTTCTGCGAAGCTGTCCGTCGAAGGTGTCAGCGCCACCAGGAAGGGCGCCGTCGCGCCGAGCGTGTCGACCGTGCGGGTCTCGTCGAAGGCGCGAAACGCGTCGCCCGAGTCGTTGAGCCGCTCGAGCAGCGCGACGTCTTCGGCGGCGTCCACGACCGCGTACAACGGAGCGTCCTCGGCGGTGAGCACCCAACGCGCGCAGTCGCTCGCCTCGCGGCGCATTCCAGCGCCGATGGTGGCGAGGTTCCACCCATCGGCAGCGGTGGTCGGCGCGGTGATCGGCGCCGAGAGCGCGACCTCGAACCAGGTCTGCCCTGCGCGCAGGCGGTCGCCGTGGCTCAGGACGGCGTCCTGCACGCTCTGCTCGTTGACGAAGGTGCCGTGGTGGCTCTGCAGGTCGCGCACGCGCGCGCCGCCGCTGTCGCAGTAGAGCGCGAAGTGGACGTCCGAGAGGTACTGGTCCTGCACGACGATGTCGCTGCCGACGCCGCGGCCGAAAGTGCGGGGTGCGCCGGCCTGGATGGTGGCTGAGTGTCCGAGGTGCGGCCCGTTGAGAACGGTAAGCGTGAGAATCACGGCGTCGGCTCCGGCAGGGCTTCGGTGTAGACCGCCACGCCATCGACCCGGGGCGCGACGTGCAGCAGCGACGTGCCGCGCCGCCCCTCGATGACGAAGGCCTCGACCGGGCCGAAGAAGGTCTGCGTCTCGTACGGGGTGCAGGTGGTGAGATACGCGCGCAGCACGCGCGGGTCATAAAAGCGGAACAACAGGGCGTTTCCGTCTTCGTCCTGCACGCGAAGGAAGTGCCGGAGGTGGCGACGGATCTCCTTGAAGCTGCCCTCGCTGGTGAAAAACACCCCCCAGGCATGCCCCCACCCGTGCTCGAGCAGCGCCTCCAACAGTGCCTCGTCGCCGGTGAGGCGCACGAGGTATGGCGCGACGTCCGAGAGGCTCTGGCCGGTCCAGCCTTCGTAGAGCGAGACGCACTCGCCGGTGGCGCTCTGGAGCACGCCGAGCACCCGGTCGTCGCGCGCCGCATCGACGATCGCAAACAGCGGCCCCGGCACCCGCCGGAGGAACCACCGCGCGTGCTCCAACCGATCTGCGAACACGGGGCGCGGGCCCGCGAGGAAGGACGGCTCTCCCGTGGGTTCGACCGCATCCGCAAGGGCGCGCACCAGAAGAACCGTCGCGCCGATCTGCACGCGATCGCCGTCACGTACCTCGTCTTCGTGCACGGCGCGCTCGTTGACGAAGGTGCCGTGCTCGCTCGCGAGATCACGCACGCGCAGCGCAGCGCCGTCGAACTCAAACGCCGCGTGGACGGGGTTCATGTACGGGTCGCGCCCGACCGGGAGGTCGGCATCGGCGGCCCAGCCCATGGTCACCGGCGCGCCGCGCGGCACCTCCATCCGTCGGCCGACCTCAGGCCCGGCGACCACCTCCAGCTCCACTCGCATGGGCTCTCTTCTCTCCGTTCAGCTTCTTGCGCGACCGACGCCTTCAGCCGCCGCCGAGAATCTGCCGGGCCGCGCGCTGCTCGCTCTGAAACCGCTGCATCTGGCTGCGCTGCACCGCCGCCGAGCTGCCGCTGAAGTACCGCGCTCCCTGGTCGGAGCCGCGCTCTGCGTACACCCGCTGGATGAGCGCGTCGTCGCTCAGCGTCGCCGGGTCGGCGTCGCCCACGGCGCGGCGAAAGACGGTTCCAGCCCCGGCCGAGCCATGCTGCACCGAGGTCGACCAGAGCACCTCGCGCACCGCAGGCGAGCGCTGCTCGATGTCGAGCCCAGGCACGGCCTGATCGACTCGCCGCAGCGCCGGGTCGTAGTGCGTCGCCTGGATGTATTCGTGCTGGGTGCGCTCGAAGCCCTGCGGGTCGCGTTCGGCCAGCCCCTGCCACGCGCGGTCGAACTCCGGGCTACCCGGCCGCGCCCCGGCCAGGGCCTCCGCCGACGACGGATCATGGCTACGCAGATATCCCTGAAAATCCCGCATAGAACCAGTGTTGGTAGAGATCTGGTAGGTGCCATACGACGACCCGCCGCGGTCGCCGTGGTTGTGGACGATGGTGCCGGGGCCGCGGCCATCCGACTCGTAACGGCGGCTGAGCGAGCCGAGCCCTGTGCCGCCGGTCTGGGCCGCGGGGATGCCACCCCGCGGGGGTGCGCCGCCGGGGGTGCGAGCGGGCGTGCGCGGGGCGTGCGCGGGGCGTGCGCGCTGAGTGCGGTTGTGCTGGGCGCGCTGCTGGCGCTGAACCTGCGCCTGGGCCTCGCGCTCGGTGTCGGCGGCGGCCTTGCGACGCGCGCATTCCTCGCAGAACGGCGTCGCAGCCCGGGCAGCCTGCTGCATCACCGCGGCCTGCGCCGTGGTGCCGATGAGCACCGTCGCGAACCCGGAGACGAGCACACCGCCGTGGTCTGTCGGGTCGCCGATGCGCGCGGCTTCCTGGTTGTCGATGAGCACCGTCGCGGAACCCTTCTTCACTTTGTCGGGCGGACCCACGCAGACGATCGTGTCGCTCACCCGCGCCGCAGGCTGATTGCCAATGAGCACCGTCGCCGCCCCGGTAATCACCGGACCGCCCACGTGCGGAACAGGACCCGGTTCGACCTTCGGGCACGTGTGCATGTCGGTGATTCGCGACGCTGGCGGCATTTGCGGTTCCGACCTCT
The DNA here is from genome assembly GCA_947477565.1 of Deltaproteobacteria bacterium. Taxonomy (GTDB): domain Bacteria; phylum Myxococcota_A; class Polyangia; order Polyangiales; genus SCUS01. Next base: position 1,452 of record CANJUR010000091.1, on the reverse strand, counting down.
CCGATCAGATGCCATCACGCGCGCGCCGTCAGGGTCAAGGCACGCGGAGCGCGGAGGGTCGGCTTCAGCCCCGACGGATGCGCGGATCGAGCGCCGCGTAGAGCAGGTCTGTGAGCAGGTTGCCGATGAGGATGCCCGTCGAGGCGAGCAGTACGGTGCCCATCATCACGGGGAGGTCCATGCCCGTGATGGCCTCGAAGGCGAGGCGGCCGACGCCCGGCCAGGCGAAGATCGCCTCGGTCACGATCGCCCCGGAAAACAGCGCTCCAAACGATAGCCCGAGGGACGTGAGCACCGGCAGCAGCGCGTTGCGCAGTGCGTGCTTGACCACCACCGCAACGGGGCTCAGACCCTTGGCCCGCGCGGTGCGCACGTAGTCCGACTGGAGCACCTCGACCAGTTCGCCGCGCACGAGGCGCGCCTGCCACGCGGTGCCGAGCAGCCCGATGGTCATCGCAGGCAGGATGCCGTGCCACACGTGGTCGAACGCCGTGACGCCGTAGCCACCGATGGGAAACCACCCCCACTGGTAAGCCACGATGAAGAGAAACAACTTTCCCGAGAGAAACGTCGGCGTGGAGATGCCCACGAAGGTCGCGCCCAGCACCAGGGACTCGGCGCGAGTGCCCCGACGCAGAGCGGCGATGGTCCCGGCGAGGATGCCGAGGGACAACTCGAATACGACCGTCATGAAGCCGAGCAGCAGCGTGCGCGGAAGACGCCGTGCGATGAGCGTGCGCACGGGCTGACGGTAGCGAAAGCTCTTGCCGAGATCTCCGCGGGCCAGGTTGCCCATGTAGTGGGCGTACTGGCGAATCGGCGGCTCATCGAGGTGATAGAAATGACGGATGAAGGTGCGGTCGCGCGCGCTGGCGTGCGGGCCCGCCAGGGTGGCCACCGGGTCGCCGACACGGAGCGATCCGAAGAAGGTCACCGTGGCGACGAACCAGAGCACCAGAAGGCTCCATCCGAGGCGTCGAAGGATGAATGGGATCATCGACGACCCATCGCGGTGAACGGCGTGGCGAAGACCGCAAGGCTGCCGAGCGAGCGCTGGTGGGATCCGCGCGCGGCGACCCAGTCGCGCAACGGGAGGTCGAGCCAGGCCTCGCCCAGGTAGTCGCTCCAGACCGGGTGCGGCACCCACCCGCGCACGTACGGCTGCGTCACGAAGGTGTTGAGCGGCGTGTACATGTACGCCCACGGCGCGTCGCGCAGGAGGATGTCCTCGGCCTGCTGGTAGAGCCCGACACGCGCGGCGGTGTCGCCCTCGACCTTGGCGCGATCGAGCAACCGATCGAGCGCGGGGTTGGCGTAGAACGCGTGGTTTGAGCTCTGCTCGTCCTGAATGGAGCGGGAGTGGAAGTTAGGCTCGATGAAGTTCGACGGGTCGGGGTAGTCCATCTGCCAGCCCGTGAACGCGAGCTGCGCGGTGTGCCGACGGCCGAGCGT
>CANJUR010000090.1 GCA_947477565.1 Deltaproteobacteria bacterium | reverse complement strand
TTGCGGACCTTCGGCGGCGGAACATCGCCCGTCGGGGGCGCGGCCCAGGCCATGTTGGTGTTGACCCCGGGGCGCTGACCGGTCGACGCGCCGATGTCCGGGGGCGAGAAATTCATCCCGCTGTTGCTCCCCGGAAACGGCTGCATTCCAGACGCGGGTCCGGGCGGGGGCTGAGCCTGCTGGCTGCCATAGTTCGAGAACGGGTTCGGCTGGCCCATGTTGCTCGACGCAACCGGGAAGGACTCCATCGCCTGCGTGGGGGGGAGTCCCGGCCCCATCGGTCGTGGGGGCGGTGCGCCGATGGGTGGGGCGCCGAGGATGGGAGAAGCGCCGGTGGTCGCTCGAAAAGGGGCGCCCATCGGGGCCATCGTCGCCTGGCGGAGCTTGTTTCCTGGCATCTCGGACGCGACCGCGGGCGCGGTGCCCTGACGGTTTTGTCCTGCGCCCACCGAGGGGCGCTGTCCGGCGCTGGCGTCTGTATCGGCCTTGAGGGCAGGGGCCACCTGGGTCGCGCCCTCTTCCTCGTCGTCAACGAAGGTCGGGAACAAGCCTTTCTTGCCCCCCTCGAGTTCGGCGATGACTGCGCGCACCTCATCGAGCATCGCGGAGGCGTCGGCGTAGCGCTCGGCAATGTTGTAGAGCAGCGCGCGGTCGATGACTTCGGCCGCCCGCGGGTTGACCTCCGGAAACACCGACGCGAGCTTGCGAGCCTGCTGCGTCGCGACGAGGACGATCATCTCCTGGGTGGATTCACCCGCGTGTGGGGTGGTGCCCGAGATGAGCGCGAACATCGTGGCCCCGACGGCGTACACGTCCGTCTGTGGGCCGACGGAGTTCATCTTTCCGAGCGCCTGCTCGGGGGACATGTACGCAGGTGATCCCACAACCATGCCCGCACGGGTGGCGGTCACGTTGGAGCTGTCACTGACGCGGGCGATGCCGAAATCCAGCACCCGAACCTGGCCGTCGGGCTGCACGAAAAGGTTCTCGGGCTTGATGTCGCGGTGAATGATGCCGTGACGGTGCGCGTTGCCGAGGCACTCGAGCACCGGCGAGAGCATCTTCAACGTCTCGAGCTCGTTGAAGCGCTTCTTCAATCGGCGATATTGCGAGAGGGTCTGCCCCGGAAGCAGCTCCATCACCAGGAAGACCGATCCGTCGGTCTCGTCGGTGTCGTCGTCGTAGACCTTCACCGCCGCTGGGTGGTTGATCTTGTTCGCGACGTACCCCTCCTGCACCAGGCGCTGCGCGAAGTTGGTCTCGAACATCAGGTTCGGGTGCAACATCTTGATGGCCACCTTGGAGCCATTGCGATGCGTGCACTCGTAGACCGCTGCCATGCCGCCGACGCCAAGCAACTTATCGAGCGTCCACTTGTTGCGGAGCGTCCGTCCGATGCGAGTTCGTGCGTGAGTTACTAAGGGATCTTCAGCCATCTTTGGTCACCCCGTTGCACGGATGAGACGCCGTAAACGGGGCAGACCTTAGCACGCACTTTCGCGGCCCCGATAACACGCAGACACTGAAATCGTGGGCCTACATCGTCGCATGATGAGCGACGAGATCAGCCGTCCGCGGGGATCAGAGAGAAAGGGTACGTCACCGTGATCGCGCCGCTGTCGGCGGGGACCGGGAAGCTCCATCGCTGCACCGCTCCAGCGATGCACGCAGACACCGATGGCATGCCCAGCGTGTCGCTCGTCGGCGCGGAGGAGAGCACCGCTCCGTTGGAGCCGATGACGAAGCGCACCGCCACGCGGCCCGCCAGCCCGGGGTTGGTCGCGAGGCCCTGCTCGTAACAGCGGTTGACCTGCCCGATGTTGCGCAGCACCACCCGACGGATCACCTCCGCCGGGATGCCCACCACCGTCGGAACGAGCGTCCCGATGTGCGGCGGCGCGTGCGTCGCGCGGCCGTTGTTGTGGATGGTTCCGCGGGTCTGCCCGTAGCGACAGTCTTCGCCCTCGGCGCAGCCTGCGCTGCGACCCAGGGTGTTGAGATGTCCGGTGCCGATCGCCTGCTCGTGCGGGCCGCCGCCGCCCCAGCCGATGCCCGCACCGTCGAGCCCACCGAAACCGCCAGAGTCGCCCGCGAGGTCGCCCGTGAGGTTGCCCTGGTGCGAGGCGTCGGCGTCGCCGGCCTCGGTCATCATGCCAAAGGGCGAGCTGATGCCGCTCGAACCCGTGGCGGCCATCGCCGTCGCGCCGACCAGGGCCGCAAACACACCGCGACTAGACACCTGCTGCTGCGCCGTCTGGTTCGTCAGGTGCGGGGTCTCGCCGGTGCGGCGGATCTCGTAGCGTCGGTGCGTCGAGGCCGTGTTGGGCCGACCCATTTCGCCAGCGGGGCCCGCGTGCGCCGCGCCGTCCTGACCGCCGTGATCGGGGGTCGCCGCGCCCTCGTGGGGCGTCGGTGGCTCGACCTGCTCGGTGTGGTGCGCGAGGAAGTCACGCAACTCCGCGAGCTGGTCGTCGTGGTCGCCATCCGAGAGCATCCCGGCGTCGTCATGCGAGGCGAAGCGCATCACGCCGAGCAGCGCAGCAACCGCCACCGCCGCGCCGAGAGAGGCGCCGCGCAGCGTGCGATCGCGCCCGGTCGAGACCAGCGCCCGGCGGCCCGCGTGCACCGCCCTCGCCACCACCGTGAGCCCGTTGAGTTCCATGCGGTACCGACCGCCCGGCACCATCGCGACCTCGCAGGCCCCATCGACCACCGAAGACGGACGCGCCAGACCGTGCGCCAGAAGGTCAGCGAGTGAGCGCGTCACGCCGTCGATCTCGACGTCGCCCGTGGCGCCCGCCGCGAAGACAAAGCGCGCGCTGGCACCCTCTCGCATCACCACCGGAAGCTCTTCCGCGCCGAGCATCTCCGCGTCTACCAGGAAGCGGCCGCCGTCCTGGCGCACGGCCTCGTTTTGCTGGTGACGGCGCACCCCGAGGCCGACGCCCAGCACCGTGGCCAGCGCGCCGAGGGAGGCCACGCCCAGACTCGCCGCGACCGCGCCGCCGAGCATCGCGACGCCACCCACGCCCAGCGCAGGGAGCATCTGCTTCGCGGGCGACGGGAGCGACGGCGCAACGCTCGTGAGCGCGAATCCGTGGTTGTCGTCGAGGTGCGCGACGTGGAGGGCAGAGCGGTTCCAGAGGACGGTGACCTCGATGGCGGTGCGGGCGAGGTCCTCGACCTCTGTCGGGTTGATCTCGGCGCGCTTGACCAACTGGTAGAGCACCTCGTGCTCGGCGGCGGCGACGGAGGGAGCAGGGGTCACGGGGCGCAGCGTCGTCATGGGATCACCTCTCGACGCAGCCACGTCTCCATGCGGGCTGCGTACGGTTGGTGTGACAGCGACTCGCGCGGAGGGTTCCCGATGCCCTGGGAAGAAAATACCGTCAGCGCACGATCGCGATCGTCGGGCCCGCGCGCAGCGTGAGATCGCCCGGGGTCTCGAAGAGCTCGCCGTCCAACATGTAACGAGCCACGCCGCTCGCGAAGCGAATCGTCGCGTGGTCCGTCACCCGGTCGAGCGCGTGACCCGGGTGCATCGGGCGCGCGAGTCGGATGCGCGGGAGCTGGCGGGCGAGAGCCATCACCGGCGCGTAGATGCCCAGAATGTGGAAGCTCTCCGGGCGCTCGTCGCAGCGCAGGAAGGGTCGGAAACCCAAGCCGATTTGATCGACAGTGCCTGCGGCAATGGTGAGGTAGTCCTGCAGGGGCCAGTGCGTGTCGTCGGTGAAGTGCACCGTCGCGCGGCACGGGGAAGCGATGCGGCGCACGAGGGCACCTCCCACGATGGCCGAGGCCACGCCGCGCACGAGCACCCCCGCGGCGCTGAGCGGCGTCGGTGTCCCGTGGGCGTAGTACGCGTGCAGGAATCCCTCGACGACGCCGGTGCCGAAGAGGAACCCGAAGCGGTCGCCGATCGCGAGGGTCGATCGCGCTGACGAGTGGAGCGCCACGCCTGCCCGCACACGGGACGCCAGCGAGGAGAGCAGTGAATCCGGGCTGCCGCGCGAGACGCCGCAGCCGTTGGCGACGGTGTTCATCGTGCCGCCGCGCAGCAGGGCCACCGGGGGAAGCGTCGCCGGAGCGTAGACCCGCGCGAAGGCCGACAGAGTGACGCTCGCGCTACCGTCGCCGCCGACCACCGCGAGCAACGTGACGCCCTGCGCGAGAAAGCGCTCGGCCGTGGCGACAAGCTCGTCGGGCGACCGCGTGGCCACGACGAGGTCGGCGGCCGTGAGATGCGCGCGGAGGCGTTCGGCGAGGCCAGGATCGCGGCGGGTGCGTCCGGCGTTGGCGTTGAGCACGACGCCGATGCGAGGGCTGGAACTGATCATGAGAGGCAGCGGTGATAGCGCAAGTCCACGGCAGCGTCGCAGGCTCACAACGCGGCTCCATCGGGACGGCATGGATGGGCGCCCTCATCGACATGCAGACGAATTTTCATCTCGTGCACCTGAGGAATCCCCTCGTTTTTCATCGAGGAGCGTCGGTGTTTGCGCGAGCCCCCTTCCCCGCTGCCGCGCGCCCTTCCCCCACAAGTGGGGGCAGGGCTCAGGGTGCTGACAGGTTCGTGATTGCACTGCAGACGTGGGAGCCAAGCCCCCGCCCCGCGGGGGTTTAGGGCGCGCGGCAGCGGGGATTAGGGGATCGTGCAAACACCGACGCTCCTCGATGAAAAACGAGGGGATGCCTCAGCGTCCACCCTTCCATGACCTCCGTGGTAGCAAGTCCCTCTCAACATCGGTGCCATCGCCGCCCGAAGGGAGCCCATTCATGTCGATGCTCGTAGCTACCGGTGCCCTCCTCCAATGCAGCTTCGGCGTGGCCCCGTCGCCGTTGATGGTGACCCCGGAAAACAAGGTCATGGGCACCAACCTGCCCGTCGCCACCATCATGGATCACGTCCCGATGAAGAACATCATGCCCTTTGCGATGTGCAATTCGCCGGCGAACCCGATGGTCATCGCGGCGACGGCGGCGGCGCTCGGGGTGCTCACGCCGATGCCCTGCATCCCGGTGACCTCCGCGCCCTGGATGCCGGGAAAGGCCATGGTTCTGGTCAACCATTTCCCTGGGCTCGATGCCAACTCGACGTGCATGTGCAACTGGGGCGGAGTCATCAAGATCAATGTGCCTGGACAGGTGAAGGTGACGGCGAAGTGAGCCGTCGCCGTGGTCACTCTCCCTTGAAGGCCGCCAGCGTGCGCGCCCGCGCCGCCGCGTGATCGACCATCGCCTCCCGATAGCCCAACCGACGGCGCTCCGATGCACTGAGCTTCTCCATGCTCAATAGCGCCTTCGTGCTCCAGGCGCGCAACTCCGGCACCCACCGACGCACGAAAGTCCCTTCGGGATCGTACCGAGTGGCCTGCGTATAGGGATTGAAGATACGGAAGTACGGCTGCGCATCCGTGCCCGTCGATGATGACCATTGCCAACCACCGTTGTTGGCCGCGAGGTCGCCGTCTACGAGGTGTTGCATGAAGAAGCGCTCGCCTTGTCGCCAATCGATCAACAGGTCTTTGGTGAGAAACATCGCGACCAGCATGCGCAGTCGGTTGTGCATCCAGCCGGTGGCGTGAAGTTGACGCATGGCGGCGTCCACCAGGGGGAAGCCCGTCTCGCCGGCGCACCAGCGCGCAAACTCCGCAGGGGCGTCGCGCCAGGGCACCGCGTCGGTCTCCTTGCGAAATGCGCGGCCCATGCTCACCCGCGGAAATGCCACGGTGACATGGGTGTAGAAGTCTCGCCAGCACAGCTCGGAGATCCACGTGTCGGGGCCTTCCAGTCCGCCCGCGAAGAGCCCGCGGTTGGCCTCCCGCGCAACGGCGAGGCAGCGACGCGGAGAGATTACGCCGGCGGCGAGGTAGGGAGAGAGTTGGCTGGTTCCGTGGAGGGCGGGGAGGTCGCGTCCGAGGCGGTAGTCGAGAATGGATTGTTCAATGAACTCTGCGAGCCGCCGCGCGGCGACGCCCTCCCCGGCGGGCCAGAGGGCCGGGTCCATCGGCGATGAAAAACCGTCGATATTCTGTGGAATTACCGCTGGTTGGAGGCCAGCAACGGGCCGCAGCGGGTGGGGTGCCGGGCGGGGCACGGGGGGTGCGGCGGCGAGCACCGTGAGCCATTGTCGCTTGAAGGGAGTGAATACCGTATAGGCAGTATCGGATTGAGTGCGGACACGGCCGGGCGGGAGCAGCACGCGGTCGTCGTGCAGGTGGAAGGGCAGCCCGAGGGCAGCGCGCACGGCCACGTCGCGGCGGGACTCGTTGACCTCGTACTCGCGATTGGCGTGAACCTCGGTGCAGCCGTGGCGGTGGGCGACGTCGCGTACGCGGGCGGGGATGTCCGCGGGGGTGTCGGCGGTCTCGATGAGCAGCGCGATGTGCAGTGATTGCAGGGTCTGCGAGAGGTTTGCGAGGTTGCGGAGCCAGAAGTCGATCTTGACCGGGGCGTCATCGTGGGCGCGCCACTCGCCCGGCGAGAGGACGAAGAGCGCGACGAGACCGTCGTCGGCGCGCTCGGCCGCGGCGAGGAGGGCGGTGTTGTCATCGGCGCGCAGGTCGCGGCGAAACCAGACGAGGGGGCGGGGCATCGGGGCCTTGGATGACGCCACTCACTGAAGCGTGTCAGCGAGCGTGTGAGGGTTGTGGGAATGACGGGCCGATCATCGCCGGGCGGACGCGCGCGAGGACAATGCCCGCGCTGACAACGTGCGCTCGAGGGCGCACCTCCTTTCTCGGTCACTTCTCCTTCGGATACGCTCCGCGGTGATGGACGCAATCGTTGAACTCCGCGGCGTCGCGCGTCGCTTCCCCGGCGGCGGGGGACTGCATCCCACTACGCTGTCGTTCAAGTCCGGCGCGACCACGGTGCTCCTGGGGCCTTCGGGCTGTGGCAAATCGACGCTGCTCCGCCTCGTCAACGGGCTTCTGCGTCCCGACGCGGGCGACGCGCTGGTGTTCGGAACGCCCGTGCGCGAAGACACCGCCCCCGCGCTTCGCCGTCGCATGGGCTACGTCATCCAGGACGGCGGGCTCTTCCCCCACCTCACGGGCTTCGGCAACGTCGCGCTTCTGCCGTCGTGGCTCGGCTGGGACGACGCCCGTATCCGCGAGCGCGCCACCGTCCTGTGTGACCTCGCCCGGCTCCCGACGAACCTCCTCGAACGCTATCCCCAGAGCCTCTCCGGCGGCCAGAGGCAACGCGTCGCGCTCGTTCGCGCGCTGATGACCGACCCCGCCCTGCTCCTGCTCGATGAGCCCCTCGGCGCGCTCGATCCGATGGTGCGGGCCGAGCTTCAGCGTGACCTCCGCGAGGCCTTCGCCGCCCTCCGCAAGACCGTGCTCCTCGTCACCCACGACCTCGGCGAGGCCTCGCACTTCGCCGATGAAGTGGTGCTCCTGCGCGAGGGTCGGGTGCTCCAGCACGGCCCCCTCGAAGCGCTCGAACAGACGCCCGCGGACCCCTTCGTCACGCGCTTTTTGAGCGCACAGAAGAGCCTCTGGGGAGTGGGCGCAGCGTGAAGCGCCTCGCCCTCACTCTCGCCTTCACCCTCACGGCCTGCCACGCCGGCCCGGTGCGCGTCGGCTCGAAGAACTTCACCGAAGGAGTACTCCTCGGCGAGGTCGCGACGCAGGTCTGCGGGGCCGCGGGCGAGCACGTCGAACACCGGCGGCAACTCGGGGGGACGGCGGTTCTCTGGCGCGCCCTCCGCGCGGGATCCATCGACGCCTACGCCGAGTACACGGGCACCATCACCGCCGAGATCGTCCGCGGCGCCGATCCGGCCGATCTGCCCGCCCTGCGCCGGGCCCTCTCCGCGCAGGGAATCGCGATGACCGCGCCGCTGGGGTTCGAAAACACCTTCGCACTCGGCGTCCCGGAGGGCCTCGCGGCGGCCCGCGGCCTCGCCACCATCACCGACCTGCGCGCACACCCCGACCTCACGCTCGCGCTCTCGCATGAGTTCATCGGGCGTGCCGACGGGTGGCCTGGGCTCCGCAGCGCCTACGGCCTCGCTCCCCGCGACGTGCGCGGCATGGACCACGACCTCGCCTACCGCGCCCTCGCCTCCGGTGCGGCGCACGTCACCGACCTCTACAGCACCGACGCCGAGATCGCCTCGAACCACCTCCGCGCGCTCCGCGACGACCGCCATTACTTTCCCGACTACCGCGCGGTGATCCTGTACCGGGCCGACCTCGCTGCCCGCTCCCCGGCGTGCGCCCGTGCGCTCGACGCGCTTGCCGGGCGCATCGACGCGCCCACCATGATCGCGATGAACGCCGCCGTCCGGGTCTCGCGGCGCACGGAGTCCGACGTGGCGGCGGAGTTTCTCTCGACGCGGCTGCGGGCGGGCGCGACCGCGGCGGAACCCTCGCGCATCGCCCGCATTGCCGCCCGCACGTGGGAGCACCTCGCGATGGTGCTGTCGTCACTGCTCGCGGCGATTGCGTGCGCGGTTCCGCTCGGGGTCTTCGCGGCCCGTCGCCCCCGCGTTGGATCCCTTGTGCTCGGCGCCGCGGGGGTGCTCCAGACCATCCCCTCGCTCGCGCTTCTGGTGCTGCTCATTCCCCTCCTTGGCATCGGCGTCGGGCCCGCCGTGGCGGCCCTCTTCCTCTACTCGCTCCTCCCGGTGGTGCAGAACACCGTCACCGGGCTCCGCGGCATCGCGCCGTCGCTCCGAGAGAGCGCCGAGGCGCTGGGACTACCGCCGCGCGCGAAGCTTCTCCGGGTCGAGCTTCCGCTTGCGATGCCGTCCATCCTGGCGGGCGTTCGCACCGCGGCGGTGATCTCCGTGGGCACCGCGACGCTCGGCGCGCTGGTCGGCGCAGGGGGCTACGGGCAGCCGATCATGACGGGCATTCGACTCGACTCGACGGCGACGATTCTCGAAGGCGCGGTGCCGGCTGCGGTGCTCGCCCTGGTGACGCAAGCGGTGTTCGGTTGGCTGGAGCGACGGCTCGTGCCCCGCGGACTGCGCGACGGGTAGCGTTCGGCGGCGCAGCCACTGCGCGCGAGTGGTTGACCTCATTCGGGTCCGTCCGTCTACCGACTTCAGGGTGAAGCCCAGGGGCTACCCGTAGGTGTTTGTCCGCCGCCGTGGGCTTCATCCCTGATGAGGTCAATCATCAGCCTCCTGGGAGTAAGGGGCGCGGCAGCGCGAGCTTCGACGCATGACCCAACCTTCCCGGCAGGAGATGAGGTCAACCATCAGGTCGGAGGTGGAGGACCGTGCGGGGCGTCACGAATTCCAACCTATCTTCTCACTTATAGCGAGGGCGCGAACATGTGACCTGTGATTCCCTGCTTCGCCACTCGCCATGACCTCGAACCCACCCGTTGAAGTCTCGATGCTTCGGAAAATCCTACGAATTCTGCTGGTGATGTTGGTCGTCTTCCTCGTGGTGACGCTCGGCGCCGTGCTCGTGGTGTGCTTCGCGTTCGGGGTTGGCAAGGTGCTCGCCCACCTGCTCCCGTTCTCGATCTTCGAGGCGACGCTGCTCGCGCTGCTCGGACTCGTCTGCTTCGCGATCGGCGCGTCGAAGACCGTCGAGAGCCTCCTCACTTTTCGGGCGCCCGTCGAGGTTTCGGAAGAGCAGTTTGCGGACGACGACGATCCTGAGGTCCCGCACACGAACACTGTCTTCGTCGTTCAGCCTGCGCCGTCGCCGCCCACCGGCGATGGTCCGCGCCGGACCCGTCGGCCCTACCGGAAGAACTGACCGACGCCAACGACCTGCGACCGCAACGTCCTGTAGCGACGACCAATCTTATCAGCGACGCGGCATTCACATCGGAAACCCCTGATTTCCAGATGAATCTACCGTGAGCGTGGTCTCGATAGTTGATGGCAACCTCGAACGAGCGCACGAGCGCTCCCGCGAGGGTGGCGGGTCAGGCCCGCGACGGCGCGTATCCCCCCCGCCAGCGCGACGGGCGGTGGCGGAACGTACCTCAGCGCCGTGCACTCCACCGTCCCGGCGATGAAGGCCTGGCTCTGACCGGCGGCGTCACTCCCCGCCGGCGGCCTGCACTCGCGCCAGCCAGCGCGGGTCGGGCAGCGTCGCCGCGACCCGCGAGCGCACCCGCGCGAAGACGTTGATCCACCGTTGGCGCTCGGCTGGCGTGAGGGCCACCGACCGCACGCCGTGCGACTCGAGCGCCCGCACCGCGTCGCCCTCGGCGCGCAGGAACGCCGGTCGGTAGATGGTCGTCGCCTGCGCGATCACGTCCGCGATGGCGGCGCGCTGCGCGGGCGTGAGGGACCGCGCGGCGGTGCGCGAGATCACCATGGCCGCGAGCGATCCGCTCGAGGCGCGCTCGCTCATGAAGCGCACGTGCGCCGCCCACTGGAGGGCGATCGCAGCCGACGGGGGCGCGAACACCGTGTCCACGCGCGAGGTCTGCAGCGCCCCCAACACCTCCGGGAGCGCGAGCGGAACGGCCGTCGCACCCGTCTCGGCGTAGAGGGCCGGGAGGATGGGATCGTCCGGCCAGCGCCACGGCCGCGCGGCGCGGAGGTCTTCGGGGTTGTGGATCTCGCGCGTCGAGAACATCCGCGGCCCCGGCGCAGGCGACAGGTTGAGCATCGTGAAGCCCTCGCGCTCGAAGCCCGCCTCGATCTCCGGGCGCAGCGCCGTGAATGCGCGCAGGAACCCATCAGGCGTGCGAAATACCACCGGGAGCTGAAACGCAAGCACCGGGCGAAACACCTGCGCGAGCCCGGTGGCGGAGAGAGCGCCGCCGTCGAGCCGCCCCGAACGGATCTTGCGCACCACCTCGGACTCGTCGCCCTGCACCCCGCCGGGGTACCAGCGAAACGACACCCCTGCGTCGGTGCGTCGACGCAGCTCGCGGTTCATGGCCCCGAAGACGCGCATCGGCAGCGACCCGGCGGGCGCGAGCGTGGCCATCGAGAGCACCCGCTGCGCGAGCGCAGGCGCGGGCACGAGCGCGAGCATCGCGGACACGACGCTGACGAGCCGACCGGGGCGCGTGGTTTTCATCCCCGGAGCGTAGCAACCCCGACCACCGTCGATCGAACCGGAGCCGTCGCCCCACGTATTTAGTACGAGACCCCCGCGGGGACTCGGCGCGCGCCGGCGAGAGCAACCCCCACGCCGTCCCCGCGCACGGAAGAACGTTTCGACCCGGTGACCATGGGCTCAGATCCTGCTCAAAACCCCTTATTTAGCAGGGTTATTATGTTCCCGGGGCGAGCGGAAGCCGCCATCAGTGCTGGGCCGCGCCGGAACTGCGGAGGTCACACGTCGCTGAACACGTCGTCGACAGAGCGCGCGTCGAGGCAGTGATCGAGCCATCGGCCGAGACGCTCGCCGTCGGTCTCTTCGCGCACTGCGGTGCGCTGCGCATTGCTCAGCGTGAGGCCCCGCCGCTCGCACATCCTGAGGAGCGCGCCCGCGAGGCTGGCCCGCGACCGCGCAGCATCCTCGCTGGCCTCGATGGCGGCCTGCTGACTCTGGTCGGCCATCGCCCGGACGCGCGCGAGCAGTTCGTCGGCCGTGGGTATGAGCGCCTTGCTCGCGAAGAAGCGCAGCCGCGCGCCGAAGACCGCTAGCTCGAGCCCGAGCACGCCCGACGCGAAGTAGCCACCCTGCGGAACGATCGGCTGATAGCTCGTGGCCCCCGGCGCGACGAGCCGCCAGCCGCGCAGCACGGTGGTGCGGCAGTCGTAGCTGAAGTACTCGGGGATTCGCAGCCGCGCGTAGTCGCGGACGTTTTCGAGGAGGTCCTTGTGCTTCTTGCCTCGGTTGCGAACCTCGAGCACAAGGTCGATCCCGCGGCCCTGATCGAGCACCTTCCACGAGTCGAGGTCCAGGTTCGGGTCGCAGTCCATCACGGCGAGCACGTCGGGCACGATCGCGGGCTCGCCGGGGTACAGCACCGTGAGTTCGCACGCGAGGAACACGCTCCGACCGCTCCGCCGGAAGTGCCCGTCCAGGTCGGCGGCGGCGCCCGTCTTCGCGCGGAATTGCCGCACGCCCTCCGCCATCGCCTCGCGGTACTCGTCGAGGACCGCCAGCACGCGCGCTTCGAACGCATCGCGCTCCTCCGGCGACATGCGCTCCCAGGTGGCCTCGTCTGGCGTGACGATGCGCTCGTCGTCCCAGACGCGCCTGGGTGGGGCGGGCTTCGAGGTCGGCGAGCTCATCGCGCGAACATACCCAACGACCCGTTGGAGGGCTAAGGCCAGGCCCTCGAAGGATCGATCCCTCTTGCGAAACCTCACCCCCAACCCCCTCTCCCAAATGGGAGAGGGGGCTCGGATCGAGAGGAAATGCCATGAAATCATGCTCTTTAGCCCCCTCTTCCTCTTGGGAGAGGGGGTTGGGGGTGAGGTCTCGCAAGGGGGGTCGATCCCTCCGGGACCTGTCTTTAGCCCTCCAGCGGGTCGTTGTTACGCGTCGCTTCCTGCCCCAAACCCCTGCAACCATCGCGCGGTCCCCTCCACGTCGAGCAGATACCGCTCGACCACCTCCAGCGCAAACCCCTCTGGCAGGCACCTCTGGAACTTCGACAGCCGATATCCCGGCAGCCGCCCCAGCACCGTCCGCCGCACCGTTGGATCCTCCCAGAACCCAGCAGCCGCCATCTGTCCGATCGCCCGCCGCACGGTCTCGTGGTTGATCCCGTCGCCCTCGATTCGCAGTTGGAAGTTGTCCGCGAACACCTTCCACCCGGCGGCCACCTCGAACCCGTACTTCAACGTGTGGTTGATGCGCCCGCCTGCGAAGGTCCACCACCGCGCGATCGCGCCGTCCATCTGCACCGCGGCGCCGGGGCGGCGCAGCAGGTCCCCGAGCTCCTCGCGCTTCTCCGTGATGTGCTGCATCGCCGCGTCATCGACGTACGGATAGCGCACCTCCTCGGAGATCACCCGCCGGATGCGCTGGCACACCTCGAACCCCAGGTGCTGCGGAACAAACCCACCCCACGTCGGCTTCACGCCGCGCGGCGCCGCGCGCACCACCACCGTCTTCGCGTCGTGACTCACCCGCTCGACCGTCCACGCCCGGCCCCCCAGCAAGAACGACGACATCTCCTCCACGAGCCGATCGACGAAGTCCTGCTCGAGCGAGCCGAGATCCCGCCCCGCCGACGTCATCACGCGGTACAGCAGCGGCGACGAGAACACCGCGTACAGCTCGAAGAAATTCTTCCGCCCGTACACGCGCTCGGCCTTCGGCCCCATCGAGAGCATCCCCTCCGTCTCGAAGAGAAACTCCTCCCGCTTCATGTGCTCGACCATCGCGTCGAACTCCGACCGCTCAATCGCCCGGAAATCCGGCACCCGCGAGAGCTGCTCCCAACTCCGCTCGGCGCTCACCGCTCCGAACTGCAGCGTCATCGCCAGCAGTTGATGCACCAGCACGGGCCAGCATCGCTCCTGCACCGCCACGCCCTCGACCCAGCCCGCGCGGGCCAGTTCGATCAGCGCGACGGCCTGCAGCACCGCCTCGGGTGCGTCGCAGAGAAACGTGGTGTTCGCCGTCGTCCCCGCGCGCCGCCCCGTGCGCCCCATGCGCTGCATGAACGACGACACCGTCGAGGGCGCGTTCGCCTGAAACACCAGATCGAGATCGCCGACGTCGATGCCCAGCTCCAACGTCGACGTGCAGACGATGCAGGCGTTGGTGCCGTGGGCGAAGCGCTCCTCGGCAGCCTGCCGCTCCTCCCGTGCGACCGATCCATGGTGGACAAACACGTCCATCGATCGCCCACGCATCCGGTCCGCTACGCCCTCCGTGAGCGATCGCGACTGGCAGAAAAATAGGCTCTTCCGGCCCGCCGCCCGCGCCGCCGCCTCGCTTGCGAGCTCCGTCACGCTCTCGTGCAACTCGACCCCGAGGTTGCGCTTCAACGGAATCTTCGGCGGGTCCACCACGACGCCCGCACGCCGCGAAGTGCCAGTGAGCCAGGTGAGAATCTGCGCGGGGTTGCCCACCGTCGCCGAGAGCCCCACCCGCTGCAGATCGTTGCCGCTCACCAGCGCCAGGCGCTCGATCACCGACATCAGATGCGCTCCACGGTCGGTTCCGGCGAAGGCGTGAACCTCGTCGATCACGATGAGCCGCAGGTCGCGGAAGAGCTTCGGCACCGGCAGGCGCGGCGACAGCAGCATCACCTCCAGGGACTCCGGCGTCGTCAGCAGAAGCTCGGCAGGCTCGCGCACGAAGGCCCGCTTCGCGCTGTCGGAGACGTCCCCGTGCCACACGAAACGACGAAGCCCGACCATCTCCGCGTAGGTGCCGAGGCGGTCTTCCTGGTTGTTGAGCAACGCCTTGATGGGCGCGACGTACAGCACGCCGACACCCTCCGGCTCGCGCTCGATCAGCCCCGAAAGCGCGGGAAATATCGATGCCTCGGTCTTGCCCCCGGCCGTCGGTGCGAGCACCACGGCGTTCTTGCCGTCGAGAATCGCCTCGCCCGCAAGCTCCTGCACCGGGCGCAGGGAGGTCCAGCCCAGGCGCGCGACGATCGCCTCCTGCAGCCGCTGGGGAAATCGGGCGAACGTCGTCACGCGCTCAGAACTCCACGACGGTCGCGTAGCCCTTCTCGTCGTCGGGCTCGGGCTCGTACTCGTAGGGCTTCTTGCCCTCTGCCGCGCGCGTCTCCACCACGGTCCTCGTCGGCTCGGCGAGGGCCATGTCGGGGTTCTCCGCCACCACGTCGAAGAGGTTCACCAGGCTGCGCAGAAACTGCCGCGGGACGATGCCGACGTCGCCGCCGAAGCCCCGCGTCACCTCGTCCACCTTCGCCGCGATGACCTCCGGCGTGACCTTCTGCGCGATGAGGTTCGGATCCCCCGAGGGATAGAGTTCGCGCAGCCGCAAGGCCACGTCCTTCAAGCGCTCCCGGTCGAAGGGCTTCAACTCCAACTGCGACTGCCGCAACGACACCAGGCCGCCTTCGACCTGAAAGCGGATGCGATCGTGCAACGGCGGCAGCCCCAGCACCCCCTTCTTCGTGTCGAAGAAGTCCGGCGTGCCCGTGAAGATCCAGAGCAATCCGTGGAAGCGCTCGGCCGCGTCGATGATCTGCCGGATGCCGTTGAGCGAGCGCCCGCGCACGTCCCCGCGCATCCGCAGGATCGTCTCGGCCTCGTCGATCACGATCACCAAACCCTTGTATCCAGCGGCCTTCACGATCTCGAGGATGCCGTGGAGGTACGCGAGCGCGTCGGTGCTGGTGATGTCACCCTTGATGCCCGCGGACTTCTTCTCCGCGGTCGCGACATTCTCGCTGCCCGACAGCCACGACAGCAGCGCCCCGGCCTCGCGCACCTTCCCCGCCTGCTTCAGCGCGAACACCTCGCGCAGCACGCGGCCGAGGTCTTCCGGTGCCTTTCCGCCGGTCATCGAGACGATCTCCTCCTCGATGCGCGCCTGCACCTTCGCGTCGAAGTCCGCGGCGCTCTCGTCGGCGCCGGCGGCGCAGAGCGCGTTCTCGATCTTCGCGATCCAGCGGTCGATGATGTCGCCGAGGGCGCCGCGGGGACAGGTGCTGGTGCCAAGCTCCTGCACCACCTTCCGGTACACGTCGTCGAACTTGTGGAAGTGCAGGTCGTTGTCCGAGACGACCACGAAGCTCGTCGCGAAGCCCTTCGCCTGCGCGTCATGCAGCGCGAGCCGCGCCATGAACGTCTTGCCGCAGCCGTAGCCCCCGCGCAGAAACTTGAACGCCCCTTCCCCCCCGCCCACGTATTCGAGGAGGCGGTTGATCTCCGCGCGCGGGCGCTCGACTCCCACGGCAAAGGTCTCCAGCGCCCGATCGGGAACCAGACCCGATCGGAGGCGCTCGAAGATGTGCTCGCGGTCTCGTTGACTGGTCATCGGTCTGCCTCTCGAACGTAACGTTTGCCGCCCTCGGCGGGCTCGGTCCGGATTCCAAACGGGAGCTTCGACAGGTGCGCATCGACCTCCTGGGAGAAGCGTCGCGCCGCGCGCGTAGAGCCCAGCAACGTCGCGAGCTCCGACTCCGTCACCACCCCGTGCTTCGCGATGTGCAGAAACACCCCGCGCAGGCCCTCGTCCGCGATCGCGTCGGCCCACGTTTCCGACTGCGGCAGCGGCGCGGACGGCGGCGATGCGGGATTCGCCACCACCGCCGATGCGCCGCTCACCGCGTACCACTGTTCCGGCGTCGCGCTGCGCACCTTCTCGAGGTTGTCCGCGTGAAACACCTCGACGTGAACCCGCTCGTCCGTCGGCCCTTCGAGCCCGAAGAAGACCTCCGTCCAGGTCTCGCCAATCGGAACCTGCAGCCGCCCGGTCTTCAGCGTCGCCGCGCCCGCGACGTCCTTGTAGACCACCCGAACGTTCTCCCGCTCGGGCACGCGCAGGCTCAGATCCACGGTGCGGGCCGCCGCGAAACCGAGGCTCGTCGTCGTCTCCTTCGCGAAGCAACACCGCAGGCGCAACCGATGGAGCCCCATCACGTCGGGCAGCGTCTCGACCTCCACCGCGTACTGCGACAGCCCCGCCTGCTCCCGGTGTTTACGAGTCACTGTAAGCACCGGGATGACGCGCTCCTGCGGGCTGTTTCCCCCGTGGACAAACGACGCCCCGGGGTTGCCGTTGGCGAACACCGCCGTGTCGTCGCGGAAGAGCAGGTAGCCCCCGAGGCCGTCGTAGCCGAGCGACGAGAGCGAGACGTTCACCATCCCGGCCTCGGCGCGCGGATACTCGTCGAGAATGTGCCGCCGCTGGGCGACGCCCCGTGCTCCGAAGGCCCGTTCGAGCGTCGTTTCGTCCTGCAGCAGAAACCCGTGGTCCGCCGTGAAGACGAAGTGCTTCACCCCGGCGAGCTGCAGGTGGTGCCACGCGGCCTTGATCTGCCGCAGCGTCGATTCGAAGGTCGGCAGGCCCACGTTGGCCTCCCCCGCGTCGTCGATCTCCCTCGAGTGAACCACCACCAGCGCGTGCGGCTTCACATCGCGGGTCAACGCGGCGGTGCTCGCCTCGCAGACGTCCGCGAGCTTCATCAGCAGGCACGGCTTGCCGGCGCTGCGCAGGCCCATCGCGCGGGCGCGGCTGTCCGGGCTTCGCACGGTGTATTCGCCTGTCTTGAAGCCCTGGAAGATACCCGTCACCGAGAGCCGATCGCCCTGCGCGACCGGAGCGAGAGCATTCATACCTACCGATGTAATCGTCGGCAGCTCGGCGAGGCGCGGCTTGAGGTCCACCACCGTTCCGACGCCCGCGAGCTCATCGACCAGCTCTGTCGCCATCTCGAAGCGGAAGGCGTCGATCATGAAGAGCGCGACCTTCTCGCCGGTGAGCGTCAGTGGGTGGACGACCTGCTCGAAGAGGGTGCGCTGTTGCAGCGCCGGAGGCGGGAGAAAGCCGTGCTCCTTGCAGAGGGCGGAGAAGTCTCCCGTGAGGCGATTGGCCCAGGCGCGGTGGGCGTGGCGCAGTGCCGTCGCCACCTCGCGCAGCGCGCCGTAGTGCGGGAGGCGCGACTCCAGCAGTGCGAGCCGTCGCTGCTCGAAGCGGCGGTGCGCCCGGTCCACCTCGAAGGCGCCCGCGGCGTAGAGCTCGGCGGCCTGCTCGAGGCTGCGCGCGTCGGCGAGCGGACGCGGGTGCTTCGCCAGCGTCTCGCCAAACTCCGCGGCCTCGGCGACGAGGCTCCACGCCCACCGCCGTAGCTGGTCGCGCTGCAGCCAGAACGACCCGTCCCCCTGTCGTTGCGCGCACCACGTCTTCGCCTTCGACCACTGCTGTGCGTGCAGTGCTGCCACCGCCCCGGTGAGAATCTGGTTCTCCTCTTCGCGGAACGTGTCGATCTGTCCGAGGTCGTCCGGGCTCATCGCCGCGAGCTCGTCCGCGAAGAACCCCGCGACCTCGTCGGCGATGCGCTCATAGGCTTCCGGGCTGTCGCGACGAACCAGCGCCACCATCTCGCGGCACGCCTTCACCAGCGGCGCCGAGAGCGACCGCAGGCGCTGGAGGTCGGCCCGGTGCGGGGCGCGTCGCAGGTCGTGGACGTACTCCACGCAGAGCACCCACGCCCCGAGCGCGGTGAGCACCTGGCCCAGGGTGTGCGGCTTCGGTTTGTTGTTCCACGCCTCGTCGATGCCCGTGAGCGTGTGGAGGTAGCTCGTGAGCGCCAGCACCTCCTCCGGGGCCGTGACCCGCTGGGCGAGGGCGCTGTCGGATCGGGCGAGCGCGTCGGCGAGCATCGCCGGTCCGAAGTCATGCAGCGCGGCGGCGAGGCCGAAGGTGCTCTGCGAGACCGCCGAGGAGAGCCACACATCGGCCGCCTCGAGGCTGGGCTGCGTCGCGATGAACTTCTCGACTTCGGCCGGGGCGACGCGCGCGGTCGCGGCCTCGCGGATGAGCGTGTCGAGACCCTTCCGAAAGCGCACGCCGGGCTCGTACAACTCCAGCACCGGAGTCTTGCGGATCGACTCCTCGTTGAAGCCGGGCATGTGGATGAGCAGCGGCTGGGGGTCGATCCCGCTGCCGTGGTGCTCGAGGCGGAGAAGAAGCTCGAGGAAGCTCCCGCGGAAGCCCACCACGGGTACGGGAAACTCCCGCTGCGCGTGGCGCGCGATGAGGTCATCGACAAAGCGCGTGTACGAGGCGTCCTTGTCGAGCCACACCACGGTTCCCCGTCGGCGAAGTTCGCCGAGAATCTCCTGCTCAAGCATTGCAGAGACGTGACCGCTCATGAAGACACCCCCTTATCGCCCTGAAACATCTGGAATCACGGAAAGACCAAGCGATGCAGCCCGTAGCTGCTTTCGGTGCGGAAGTGGGGAGAAAGCATACGCGAGGGGTTCGTCACCTGGCGAGAGTAAGGTTCTCCGCGCGTGATCGGATCGCGGGCGTGGTGGTCGACGCGCAGCACCTCGACGATCCCGGGCACGCGGCGGTGGTAGATCATCACGGGGTGCGCGAACCATCGGCGGCAGGAGACCCCGTCGCGGAGCTCGGTCGGCGGGCCGTCGAGACCTGGTGAGGGTTGCGCCAGCCGCTCGGCAGCGGCGATCACGTCGCGGCGTGCGCGCTCCCCGGCGTCGGGGTTCTGCTCGGAGAGGTAGGCCACCCACTCAAGGAACTCCGCCCGCGCCTCGGGAGAGAACCCGACACGATCCGCGGTCACCGGGATCGCGCCGCGGTGATGATCGCGCGCAACTCCGCGTCCACCGCCGCAAGGGGAACGCCGTGTCCGGGGACGCTGCACATCGCGGCGCGGATGCCTTCCTCTTGCTCGAGACTCTGACCTCCTGACACCCTCGTTGTCGCGAGTGCAATCGGAGAGGGGCACGGAGGGTCTTGCGCGGCAGAGTTCCCCCTGAGGCATCCCCTCGTTTTTCATCGAGGAGCGTCGGTGTTTGCACGAGCCCCCTTCCCCGCTGCCGCGCGCCCTACCCCCACAAGTGGGGGCAGGGCTCAGGGTGCTGACAGGTTCGAGATCGCACTGCAGACGTGGGAGCCCTGCCCCCACTTGTGGGGGTACAGGGCGCGTGGCAGCGGGGAAGGGGGCTCGTGCAAACACTGACGCTGCTCGATGAAAAACGAGGGGATGCCTCAGGAGTTCCCCGATACTTTCCATCGGCCTCGCCGCCGGAAAGCCCAATCGGATTCCCTCGAATCGACACCGCCCGGACGCTCCATTCGTAGGGAAAACAAGCCGTTGCGATCGGCGGTGTCAGGATGTCAGAGACTCAGTTCGAACCCGTCCTCGTCCTCGACTGCGACCAGACGGTAACGCCCCGGCGGCACCTTCGCCAACTCCGCGGGGAAATCGGTTCCATTCCAGTCGATCAGCGTGGCTGCGTCGCCCACGGACGGAGTGTGCCGCGAGCGTGGCCGCGGGCGCAATCGCGACGCCGGGCCGCACATCGTCTCGCCGACTTTTTCGCGGGGCTGTAGACGGCCAGCTACGCCCGCGGGCCAAACACGTCGTCGAGTGTGTTCGCGACGGCGGCCTGGACGACCCAGCGGTCAAGCTGGGCTACTTCCTGGCAGGCGAGCACCTCAGCCCGTCGCGCCTCGTCGATCGCAAGCCCGCGCGCCGCGAGAAACTTGAGAAGGGTGTTTGCTGCCCCACGGACCTCTCCACGGGCTTCCCCACGGGCTTCAAGCTTCGCGCCGTACAGGGCCTGGAACTCCTCACCGAGGCGCTGCAGGGCCGGACTGACGGGGATCTTGTGCGAGTCCATGGACACCTCCTGGATGATCTTGACCAGCCGCTCGTGAAGCATGCCGAGAATGTAGCGGATGAGGGTTCGACGCCACGCCACGCAGGTGGCCGTGCTCACCGAGCGCGGCGCGTGAGCTACAGACGTCTGTAGGTCGGGCTACAGACGTCTGTAGGTGGGCGAGAGGAGCGGAGCCTCTGCGGTCTGTACGCATCCCACCCCCCGTCGCAGCTGCGGTGAACTGCACACGTTGATCCGCTGGCTCATTCGTTTTCTTCGACATGCCCGAGAATCACGAGGACTCACCGTCGAAGTGTCACCCAGTGCTACCCAGACTGAACAGGGATGCGGCGAAACCATGATCTACCGTCAGTACCCTTGGTTCACCGTCTCTACGCGAGCCCCCACCCCCGGCCCCGCCCCCACGAGTGGGGCTCACCGTTCCCCTCATCTTCGGGATTCTGATGGAAATAAGGCATTCCCGTGCAACGGAGGTCCGCGGGCTGAAGCCCACGGCACCCCAGCGAA
>CANJUR010000089.1 GCA_947477565.1 Deltaproteobacteria bacterium | reverse complement strand
GCCGACGGGACCTCTCCCATCCACCGACAGCCCGGCGCGCCAATGGATCACGATCCCGCCGCAACACGGCGGCGGGACCACCCCCGTGCAACACCAGATGGATCACCCCACACCGCCGAAATTGGATCACTAATAGGCCGCCGCTAAAGCATGGTGACGCCGAACCACGACGGCTCGACGTTGGCCATCCGGGATCTCATCGCACGCTCGTTGGGGGAGGCCGTGGAGGGGATAGGCGATCCAATGCCCCAGTCCTTCTGGTACGAATCCGCTAGATTTTACATAACATCCTATGTGCAAAGTTCCCCTTGGTTCGCGCCGTCGAGAGCATCCGCTCACCGCGCTGGAGGAGCTCGCTGGAGGAGCAGCGGCTGGAGGTCGAGCCCGCTGCCGTAGGGTTCGAGGCGGAGGAGCAGCTCCAGGAAGCTCCCGCGGAAGCCCACCACGGGCACCGGAAACTCACGCTGCGCGTGGCGCGCGACGAGGTCGTCGACGAAGCGCCTGTACGACGCGTCCTTGTCGAGCCACACCACGTTGCCCCGTCGGCGAAGCTCGCCTGGGACCTCCTGCTCGAGCGTTGCGGAGACGTGACCGCTCATGAAGACACCCCCTGATCGATCGATCCATTCCGCACGTCCGTACCGTTCCCCCCGCGCGTCGAGCTGCGACCCCGACCGCTATGCCCCGCCGAGCGCGGCCGTCGCAACCCCGATCGGCAGGAACATCCGGTGGGGCCAGGTTTCCTCGTGGACCGTCACGAAGTCGTACTTCGCGTAAAAGCGTTCGGCGTCTTCGTCTTTCGCATCGACGAGGACGCCGATGCATCCCAGCAGCGCCGACGCATCCACGACCCGACGAAGTGCGTCGATCAGCAGGGCCTCCCCCACGCGACGCCCACGCGCTCGCTCATCGACCGCGAGCCGACCGATGAGCGCGACCGGCATCGGGTACCGCGGCAACTTCTTCGCGACCGCCTTCGCCGCCTGCTGCGACTCCACCAGCGCCATGCTGAGCGTGTAGTAACCGAGCACGCGGGGCAGCACCGGGTCGTCGTGCTCGGACCGCCGCAGGACATACGCCCGGCCGATGCCCTCGCGGTCGTTGGTGACCGCGTGCCGCGCGAAGTAGTCGTCGAGCGGGTGCTTGCCGCAGCGAAACTTCGACTTCGCATCGTCCGGCTCGACGCGAGCAGTGACGTACACGGCCGCGGACCGTGTCATCGGGCGTGTCGCTTGGCCCCCTCGCGCAGCCGCGCACCGGGACGGGCCGAGGCCTCGGCCAGCTGCCGCATCCGCGCGACGGACTTCGCCGGCAGCAGGAGCTGCTCGGGCTTCTGCGCCCACTCCAGCGCCGCGAGGGTGGGCGTCGCCATGTCGCAGGCAGGCTCCTCGCTCCCGGGGGTGACGGTCACGAGCCGTCGCCCGCGGCGTACCTCGAGCACGGCCTTCAGGAAGAGCGTGAGCGCCTCGTCGATGAGCTGGCTGCGACTCAGGCCGAGCTCATCTGCCAGCTCGATCGCCGCCGTGCCGTGGCTGTCTGGAACTGTGGCTTCAAGACGCATCGCAACCTCCTCCCTCAAATCTGAGGGGCCATCGAGGGGTACGACTTTGCGGGTCCCGCCGCAAGCTATGCCCGGCACGCCATCGGCGCCTCGCGGGTCGGTGGCAGGGGCCAATCAGGCGAGCCCCGGACCGATCGTCGGGGTCATCGCGCCGGAACCGCGACGATCTTTGCGGCGATCTCGGCCTTCACGGTCTCCCACGGCACCGTGCGCCCCGCGGGGTGCTGACCCACGCACGGCGTCGGCGGATCGGTCAGCGAGACGACGGAGGGGTGGGCGCAGGGGTGATCGCACCCGCCCGCGGCCGCTGCATCCAACTCATCACCCCCACCGCCAGGGCCGCCCCGCAGAAGAGCATGAACAAGAGGCTCAGGAAGGACACCAACCGCGGCCATCGCGCGCTCCATCCCTGCTCCGGGGGAAGCGTGTCCGACTCGAGCCGAGGGCGTCGCTGGCTCACCTGCGCCGGCTGAAAGAGGCCCGCAATCGCAGGGTCACGCCGCGGCGGCGATAGCAAGAGTTCGGTGCCGATCTCCGCTTCGCTCATGGTCGATAGCAAGGTCGGCTCGGCCTCGGCACGGGGCGGAATCGGGCGCGTCTGAATCCGCTCTTCCTCCATCGACACCCGGGGCTCCCGCGGCGCGGGTGCGACGAGCGGGACGATGGACTCCACCACCGGCGCGGCGTCGATCGCCTGGGGCGGCGCAGTGAACACCTCGGGCCGCGGATCGAACGGCTCGGACGTCATTCGCTGCCGCGGCTCGGCGCTCGGCGACGGCGCCTGCAGGGCGTGCGGGTCGTCCTTGAAATCCTCCGGAAGGAGGTCGTTGATGCCCTCGAACGAACTCGGCCGCGGAAGGAACCCCTGGGAGATCTCCGGCGTGACGCCCTTCCACAGGCTGCACGCGGCGAGCGCGTCACGAAACGACACCATCGAATCGAAGCGCTTGTCCAGGTCGCGCTCGAGGGCCTTGTGCACCACCGCCAGGATGTCTTCCGGCGCATCAACCCAGTAGTGCTGCAACGGCGTCGGGCGTCCGAAAATGATCTGCGCCATCACCGCATTGGGGTTGTTGCCGCCAAACGGCAGCGTGCCGCACAGCATCTCGTAGATCATCGCACCGACGCTCCACACGTCCGTGCGCCCGTCGATGGCGCTGTCACCAAGTGCCTGCTCGGGCGACATGTACCAGGGCGTACCGAAGACCATGCCCGTCGCGGTGCGCTCCGCGCGGTCGAGCGCGTCGATCACCTTGGCGATGCCGAAATCGATGACCTTCGGCACGACGGTGCCGTTGTCCATTTCATGAAGGAAGATGTTCTCGGGCTTGATGTCCCGGTGGACGATGCCAGCTTCGTGCGCCGCGATGAGGGCGTCCATGACGGGCAACGCTACGGCCAGGGCCGAGAGCGGCGACAGGCTGCCTAACTCATTCAAGCAGCCCGCGACGTCCGTCCCGCGAAGGGCCTCCTGAACGATGAAGCGCGTGCGCAGCGCGTCGTCGTGCCCCACCGCGTACACCTGGATGATGTTCGGGTGGCCGATGCGTGCCGCCGCGCGGGCCTCGCGCTCGAAGCGCTTCACGAGGTCTTCCCGATCGTACAGGTCGGTGCGCAGCGTCTTTAGCGCAACAATCGTCGAGGTGTGCGTGTCTTCCACCTCGTACACCGCACCCATCCCGCCCTTCCCGAAGATCTTCAGGACACGGAATCGCTGGGCCACCAGGGTGCCGGCCGTCATGATCGCAAACTCACTCATCGACGGCCTGTACCTCCGCTAAGACCCGCGCAGACTACCACCACTTCGCCACGGTTTTGGGTCCGATGTAGCGCCAACACCCAACGCTCACCCGTGGCAACGCCCGATGAACCCACACCGGAGCCCCTCGCACACGTGCCGTGGCCGCCCCTCCCAGCGTCCGCTCGCCCGCGCCTCGCCGAGCCCGCGCGCCAACTCCAGCGCCCGCGCCTCGATCACCTCGTCGTCCCACCAGGGAAGCACCACCGCCCCGGCGTCCCGCTCTTCGCTCAACACCACCACCGCGCCGCGCACCTCACCCCTGCGGCGCTCGCCGCCCGCCCCGCCCTCGCGCAACCGCTGCCCGAGCGCGCGCCCTCCGAGGCCTAACTCAAGCGCCGCATCCAACGGCCCGACCCCGCCGGGAAGGTCGCCCTCGTCGACGTCCACCCCGGTGGCGATGCGAACCACCAGTAGCTCCTCACGCCCCAACGCCTCGCCCCGAAGCACCAAATCGAGCTCCCCGGTGATGCATAGATCCGTCTCCGTGTCAAGCACGTGTAACCCCCACGGTACCCTCTTCCCCACCACCAGCCCCTCGTCCGCCGCCACTGCGCGCGACAGGTCGGTCTTCGCAAACCGCTTCAGCATCGCGAGCGCTCCGACGCCCCCGACACCGGACGCATGAAGCCCCGCCGCGGCGCACACCCGCCGCAGGGCCTCCTCCGGGTCGTGCACCACCCGCGCCCACGGGAGCATCAGCAGCACCCGCCTCGCCAGCGCGCCCGCCTCTTCGGCAACCCCGTGCGTCGCGCCGTGCTCGCGCAAGCCCAGCTCGTGCCGCGCATGGAAGCGCCTCGCACACCACGCGAGGTCTTGCACCGCACCGCCCAGTAGCGCGAGCCGACGCCGCCCGCCGCTCGGCATCACCGCCTCCGGTGTCCGCGCAGCCGTGTCGTCGTCGGCCTCCTTGCGCGCACGCACCGCCACCGCGTCGCCCTCCTCACCGCTGGCCCACACGCGAACCCGAAACGGCGCCTCGCCCTGCAACGCCGCGCGCAGCCGCCCCCAGTCTCCTTCGCCACCCTCCGTAGGACCGCTCACCACCAGCAGGTCACGCGCCCGCGTCAGGGCCACGTAGAGCATCCGCCGCGCGTCGTCCTCCTCCGTCGCGTGCGCCTCTTTGCGCAGCGCCTTGAAGCGCTCCGAGGACTCCTCGCCGCCGGGCATCACCACGAAGCGCCGAGCGCTGTCCAGGAGCACCCGTTCGGTGCGCGCCGGCGGCCGCCGCGCGGTCTGCGCCACAAACACCACCGGCCACTCCAACCCCTTCGCCGCGTGGATGGACAACACCTGCACAGACCCCGACACCTCCTCCACGTCGGCCTCGCTCTCCCGCTGAGATGCCGCCCGCATCCGGTCGATCCATCGCACGAAGCCCGGCAGGTCGGACCCTTCGCCGCCGCGCTGCTCCGCCGCGGCCGCGAGCCCGAGCAGCTTGTCAACGTTGGCCACGCGCTGCGCCCCGAAGGAGAGCTGCGCCATCACCGCCGCGAAGTGCCGCTCGGCCAGCGCCTGCCGCAAGAGACCCGCAGGCCCGAGCGTCGGACCGAAGCGCACCATCCGGCGCAGCGAGGTGCGCGCCTCGTCCAGGCGGGTGAGGTCTTCCGGCGCCAGCGCCGCACGCAACGAAGGCGACGGATCAAGGATCTCCTCGAGGCCCGAAGCCCGGGAAAATAGGTTCGCCAGCCCCGCGTCGGACAAGCCCACCAGTGGGCCGCGGAGAAGCGACGCAAGCGCGAGACGGTCGCTGGGATCAGCCACGAAGCGCAGCAACGTCAGGAGGTCATCGACCTCGCGACGGTCCCAGAACCCCGGTCCGCCGCGGAGGGCGTAGGGAATCCCGCGGGCTTGCAAGGCCCGCTTGATGGGCTCGAGGTGCGACCACGTCGGCACCAGAATCGCCACGTCGTCCATCCGCGGCACACGCCAGCCCACGGGGTGATCCGCCGGGCGCGAGAGCGCCGCGATGCGCCGCGCGATGGCCTCCGCCTCGGCTCGGCGCTGATCCTCCGCGCGTCCGTCGGCCACCAGCAGCAACTCCACCCGCGGATCGCCCGCGCCCGCGTCCTGTCCCGGCCGCGCACGGAGCGCATCGCGCGCAGGATCGTAGAGACCTGCCAGTCGCCCACCCGATCCGCCGAGCAGCGCGGCGGTCACCGGATTGATCGCCTCGAGCATCGACCCGAGCGCGCGGTGGCTCTCGGTCAGATCGAGCCGGTCTCCCCCCGCGGCCAGCACCTCCCGCTCGGTCTCCAGAAACACCGCTACGTCCGCTCCGCGAAACGCGTAGATCGACTGCTTGGCATCGCCCACTACGAGCAGCCCCGTGGGCTCGAGTTCCGCGGCCGTGAGCGACTGCCCCGGGGCCAGCGGGTGCTCGATGTCCCGTCGCTCGCGCAGTAGATACAGCAGGTCGCGCTGCACCCGGTTGGTGTCCTGAAACTCATCCACCAGCACCGCGTCGTACCGCTGCTTCCACTCCCGGCGCAGCGCCGTCTGATCGCGCAGGGCGTCCCGCAAACGCCGCATCAGGTCGCCGTAATCGAGCGCCGCCCGCTTCGCCTTGGCCCGCGTGTAGCCCGCGTGCGCGGCGGTCACCACCGCGCGCATCACCTCGCCCAGATGCAGCGACACCATCGCCGTCGCGTCCTGCGCCAGCGCCGCCCACTGCGCGCGCGCCTGCTCGGCCACGACCTCGATGCGCCGGGTGCGCGACCGGGACGGCAGCGTGCCGAGGCCCCGCAGCAGCCGCATGCGCTCGAGCGCCGTCTTCGGCGACGTCATCGGATCGAGGCCCGCGACCGCCTCGGCCAGCGCGAACACCCGCTGATCGCTGCCGTCTTCGTGCAGCGCAGGCACCGTCGCGCAGGCCTCCGCGAACTCCCGCAGCGCGTCCGCGACGAGCGCCACGCGGGCCTCCGTGGGCTCCGTCGCGCTCGCCACGCCGGACAGCGCGGGCGACACGCCGTCCTCGTCGAAGCGCCGCGCGAGGCTCGCGATGAGGGTCACCAGGCCCCGCTCGGCGGTCTCGCCCAGCCCCCCGGCGGTGGCCATGAGTTCGACCACCGCGGTCACGTCGCGCTGCGCGAAAGTCGATAGCGCCTGCAGCGCCGCGGCGCGGAGCAGCTGGTCGGCTTCTTCCTGCTCCAGCACCGCGAAGGCCGGGTCGAGCCCGAGGTCCGCCGCCGCCCGCAGCAGCACCCCCGCCGCGAACCCATGAAACGTCCCGATGTGTGCGCCGCCGAGGCTCCACGCGATGCGCTGCCACGTCTCCGGGCCCGGCAGCGGACGCCCGTTGCGGGCCGCGCCGTCCGCCAGCGCGAGCACCCGCGCGACCACCGCAGGGGACGTTCCGCGCAGCCGCCCCCAACGCTCCGCCGCGCCGCGCCGCTCGGCTGCATCGAGGGACTCCAGGGCGCCCGGGAGGCGCTCCGTCGCGAGGAGAGTGACGGCCTCGGTGATGCGTTCGCGCATCTCCCGCGCGGCCTTCTCGGTGAAGGTGAGCGCCACGATGCGCTCGGGCGTGACGCCGCCCTTGCCCCAGACGTCCGTCGATGCGAGGCCGCCGACAAGGTGCAGATACACCGTGGCGAGCGCCTCGGTCTTGCCGGTGCCTGCGCCAGCCCGCACGACGGTGTTTCGCTCGAACGCCAACCATCGCCCTCGGTCGTCGCTCACCGCGGATCTCCTACCGTAGCCGCCGCACCTCCGCCACCACCACGGACGCACGGTACTCCCAGCCCCAACGACGCAGCGTGTAGGGTCGGCGCCCCGTGAAGACCATCACCATCCGCGCCGTGCTCTTCGACCTCGACGGAACCCTCGTCGACAACATGCCGTTTCACATCGAAGCGTGGATCGAGACCGCGCGCGCCCTCGGCCGCGAGATCACTGCTGCGACGGTGATGCGCGACTTCGCCGGGCGTCGCAACGAGGAGATTCTCCCGGCGCTGCTCGGCCGCGCCATGTCCCCCGCGGAGGTAGGGGCGATCGCCGACACCAAAGAGTCCCGCTACCGCGAGCTATATGCCCCGCACGTGACGCCGGTGCGCGGCACCGTCGCGCTGCTCGACGACCTCGCTGCGCACGGAGTGTTGGTGGGCATCGCGAGCGCCGCGCCGAAGCCCAACCGCGACTTTGTGCTCGACCGCCTCGGCCTGCGCGACCGCTTCCGCGTGATCGTCGGCGCTGAGGAGGTATCGCGCGGAAAGCCCGAGCCCGATTTGTTCTTGTTGGGTGCGGCGCGGCTCGGGGTCGATCCCGGCGCGGTGCTGGTCTTCGAAGACGCCCACCTCGGAGTGCAGGCCGCCGTGGCCGCCGGAATGATCGCCTGCGGTGTCACCACGGGCGAGCCCGCCGCGGTGCTCGCCGCCGCCGGGGCGATGACCACCGCGCCAGACCTGGCCGGGATCCCCGAGGCGCTCCGTGCGCTCTGGCAACGCGGGAAATAGAGCCCCGTTTCAGGGGATGACCGAGCGCCCCGCGCCGCCGTTGTAGATGCCCGTGATCTCCGCGTCGGTGAGCGCGCGCGACCAGACGGCCAGCTCATCGAGGCGGCCGTCGAGGGGGAGTTGGCCGTTGTACTGCCGCCCGACGATGAGCGGTCGCAACGAAGACGGGATGGCGGTTGCCGTGGTGACCATCGCGGCGGATACGCCGTCGTAGAAGAGCGCGAAGCTG
Source organism: Deltaproteobacteria bacterium (assembly GCA_947477565.1). GTDB lineage: Bacteria > Myxococcota_A > Polyangia > Polyangiales > SCUS01. The sequence goes on along the minus strand of CANJUR010000089.1, from coordinate 12,740 downwards.
CTCCCGCGGCGGCGCACGATCAGTTGGTGCCAGACCCGGGCGGTGATCGCGAGCGGCGCGGTGGTCAGGACGGCGCTCGGGCTGCTGTTCCACTGGAGAGAGCCGTCGCTGAGGCGGCTGAGGGTCCACCCCGGCCCGGCGGCGCCCCAGCGTTCGAAGAGCATCTGCTGGTTGGTCGAGCCGTTGAAGATCGCCCAGACCTGAATCGTGAAGTCGCCGAACCCGAATTCGAGCGACGCGTCATTGATCGTGCGGTCGGCGAAGCGGCTGGCGTCGTTGGGGAAGTTCAGGCTCTGCCCGAAGAGGCCGCCGGAGAATCCGATGCCGCCGTTGAGGCGCAACGACAGACTGCCCACGACGTCACTGCCGGTGCCATCGAAGGGCCAGTACGCGACGAGCCCGACGTAGCTGCAATCGCTCGCGACGCACCCCTGGAGAAAGCCGCACGACCGCCCGCACGCGCCGCAGTTGGCAACGTCGTTGGTGACGCTCGCCTCGCAGCCGTCGTCCGAGCGCCCGTTGCAGTCCGCGAAGGGGGCGATGCACGTCTGACCGCACAGACCCGCCGCGCACGCCGCGGTGGCGTTGGCGCGCGCCGAGCAGATCGCGCCGCACGCACCGCAGTTGATTCGCGACGCGCGGGTGTCGATCTCACAGCCATCGTCCGTGCGGAGGTTGCAGTTCGCGAAGCCAGCGCCGCAGCTAACCGAGCAGGCGCCCGCCACGCACAGGGGCACAGCGTTGGCCCCCGCGGGGCACACGGTGCTGCACGAGCCGCAGCGTGTCGCGGAGGTGCGGGTGTCCACCTCGCAGCCGTCCGCCGGGTTGTTGTTGCAGTCCGCGAAACCCGCGTTGCACATGAACTGACACGCAGCGGCGCTACAACTCGACGTGGCGTTGGGGCGCGCAGGGCAGGGCGATCCGCAGGCTCCGCAGTTGGTTGCGCTCACGCGCGTATCGACCTCGCAGCCGTCACCGACGCGCCCGTTGCAATCCGCGAAGGGCCCATCGCACAGGGCCATGCACGCCCCTCGCGCGCACACCGGCGTGCCGTTGGCGACCACCGCGCACGCCGCGCCGCAGGCCCCGCAGTGAGCGGCCGTGATGCGCGTGTCGACCTCGCAGCCGTCATCCGATCGCCCGTTGCAGTCCGCGAAAAACATCTCGCAGGTGACCGCGCACTCCCCCGCCACGCAGGCCGGCGACGCGTTGGCGCTGGGCGGACACGCGGTGCCGCACGCGCCGCAGTTCATGGCGTCCGTACCGGTGGCGACCTCGCAGCCGTCCGCCGCGCTGGCGTTGCAGTCTGCGAAGCCGGTCTCGCAGCGCTGGGTGCATGCACCGCGCGTGCAGGCCGGCAGTGCGTGCGGACCCGCAGTGCACGACGCCCCGCAGGCGCCGCAGTGCGTCGGGTTGGTCATGAGGTCGGCGCAGGTGCGGGTGCAGCACGTCTGGCTCGGACCGCAGCCGCGGTCGGGCTCGCACCACGGAACGCAACCGCCATTTTCGCAGTACCCGCGCGTGCAGTGCTCGTCGCGCAAGCACGCCACGCAAGCGCGCGTTGCGACGTTGCAGTAGAGCGAGCGCCCTGCGTCGCCGGTGGCGATGCCGCAACCCTTGTCGCTGCGGCAACCCGGCACGCAGAGGTGCGCGGCGTCGTCGCAGTGCTCGTCCGCAGGGCATCGATCGTCCGCGGCGGAACAGCGCACACACATGCCCGTAGCGGGGTTGCACACGGGCGTATCGCCGACGTCGATGCAGTCGTCGCTGGTGGTGCAGCGCCCATCGCTGTCGCGCAGGCGACGCACATCGGCCCGGTCGAGCGTGGCGTCGGCCACGGGGGCATCGATGGGCTTCACGTCCATGGCGCCCGCGTCAGGTACGTCGTCCACGGGATCAGGGGGGATCACCGCAGTCGGCGAATCGCTGCACGCGATCGAGAGGGCAACGGTCGCCGCCAGGATGGTTCGAAGAATCGCCGCCGAGCGGACTCGATAGGACATCACGGCGTCGGTGCCTCTAGCACTGGGAAATATAGTCGGAAGAGAGCGTCAAAACGGACGCCAGGAAGGCGGCCGAACGGAGCCATTGGCGGATACACCACGCGCCATCGCAGGCCGTCAAGCCTCGGGGCCATCACCCGCGAGAGGCGACGGCGTCGGTGCGCGAACCAGCGTCGGAGCCCGTCGTCGCGTCGGTGCCCTTGCCGCCATCCGAGGCGGTGCCGCCGTCTGGCGCGCCGCGGGTGACGTTGAGGCCCCAGGGCCCCGCCTGGTCCTCGTAGCCATCGACGAACAACGTCACGCGCTGACCGGCGCTGACGGTCAGGGTGATCTGCGACCAGAGTTTCGCACCGTTCTCGACGACGTCGTCGTTGCACGCGATCTCCGTGCCGGTACAGCTGCCGTTGAACGCGTAGAGCACGGTGTCGAAGTCGGTGCCTTCGGTGTCGAAGGTGAACACGCCGCTGGAGGGCGCGGTCCAGGTGATCGCAGACTCCGGGGCTTCGGCGCCACCACAGGCTCCGGCAAAACCGGACATCGTGCCCGTGGAGTCTCCGCGCGCGACCGCACGGCCCACCATCGAGCCGATGTCCATGGGCGCGCAGACCGGAGGGCCCGCATCCGGAGATTCGCCGGGGACATCCATTCTGACACCGGTGTCCCTCGGTCGGGCGACGTCCGTCGGCAGCGCAGAGTCGCCCTGCGGAATGACCGCGACGTCCATCGCGACGGAAGCATCCGCGGGCGTCGTACCCGTTGCCCCATTGCTTTCGCAGCCAGACGCCATGGTCGAAAAAACGAGAGCCATCGCACCCAGTGAAGTGAATTTCATGGCGCGAGACTCTACAGCAATCATCCGATCGCAAGGTGACCCACGATCGATGCTCCGAGCGATCCGCGGGAGCCTCCTCCCGCCGACCGGCATCGCCGTTACGCGAGCACCCAGGCGCGCACCTTCGCGGCGTCGCCTGCCAGCGCCGCCAGCGTCGCGAACCCGCCGCCAGCCATCGCCGCCTCGATGGCCGCCCGCGTGCGCGGACCCATCGCCAACAACCACGCAGCACCGAGCGCCCGCTCGCACGTCGCCGCGTCCTGCCCGACGAGCGCCACCGCCGCCGTCACCACCGCCTCCAGCGCCTTGCGCAGCGGAACCCCGTAGAGCGCGTGCGTCGTGTTCACCCCGCGCTCGACCAGGAGGCGCAGCACCTGCGCGGTGGCTCGCAGCCGTCGCAGTTCGTTGTCCGCGCCGAGCGCAGCGTCGTCCCAGAGCCCCGACGCAAGCTGCCGACCAAACACCGCGCCAGGTTCGTCTACGGACTCCCTCGGCACGGACAGCGGGGCCTCTGACTCCACCACATCGAAGGTGGCGGTCACTCGCGCGCGCCCCCGCGGCGACGCCGCCTTCGACGGGGCCGGTGCGGCCATCGACGGCATCGGCCCCATCGACGCCATCGGCGCCATCGACGCCATCACCCTCGGAATCGGCGCCATCGCATACGCCACGTTCTGCAGTGGCATCGCATGCTTCTTCGACGACGCCGCCGACCCCCCGCCGCCCAACCTCACGCCGCCCCTCACGGGCTTCACGGACTCCGCGGCCGCGTGCTCCGTGCCGAACATCGCCCACCCCGCGGGCAGCCCCACCGGAACCACCACCGTGTCGGGCATTCCGCTCACGCGCCGATCGCCGCTGCGCTGCTCGATCACCACGAACGACGTGTACCGCGACGCGATGCCGTGCTCGATCGCCAGCGCCGTGATGCGCGCCTTCATCGACTCCGCGCGCCGCCCCTCGACGCGCGCGTCTTCCAGGTCGCGGATGCGCTCCGCCGCCCAGAGCTTCGCCAGCACCGGCCGCGACACCTCTTCGGGCAGCTCCATCGGAGCCCGCAGCGCAAACTCCGAACCCTGCCATTTGCCTGTGATTTCGGCCGTTCCAGCGCCTCCGCGGGTGTAGCGCGCCAGCAGCGTCCACGGCTCGCCGTCCACCAGGTCGGCGGCGCGCGCGGGCGCCACCTCGCCCACGTCCACGCCGACGAAGCGCACCGTCACGTCCGTCACCCGCGGCGCCACCGCACGAGAAAACTGCGCGACCACCTTCTCGTCGATGCGCTCGCCCGGATGGATGAACTCCACCGCCCCGCCGGTCTCCCGCGCCAGGTCGCGCAGCAGCGCATCGCTCACGTTGGTGCCGATGCCAAACGAGTACACCCGCGCCTTTGACTCCCCGCGACGCTTCAGCACCGCCTGCAGAATCTCGTCCTCGTTGCCCACCTCCCCGTCGGTCAGCAGCATCACCACGCCGCCCGGGCCCACCATCGTCGTCGCCAGCACCAGCGGCTCGAGCATCTCGGTGCCGCCGTCCGCAACGAGCCCGTTGATCCAGTGGTCGGCGCTCGCGAGCGACGCTTGCGTGAACGGCACCGGCTCGCGCTCGAAGGAGCGCATGGTGTTCGAGAAGGCGATCACGTTGAAGCGATCGCCCGCCCGCAGGTGGCGCAGACAGAGCCGCAGAGCCCTGCGCGCCTCGTCGATCGAATCGCCCGACATGGACCCGGAGACGTCCACCAGGAAGGCTACGGTCACCCCCTTCGCGGCGCTCTCCCCGTGACCCGCGAGGTCGGGTACCACCGACAGCGCGAGGTACCCGTCGCTCCCGAGAGCGCGATGCGCCACGACGCCGGCGGAGAGTGCTCCGACCCCGCGCGCCGTGAGCACCACATCGCGGTCGAGCGCCACCTCGGACTGCGCGAAGCGCACCCGAACCAGCGCGCCATCGACCACCGCGCTGATCGCGTGCGAAGGCGACTCCACCGTCACCGCGCGCCCCAGGTCAAACACCAGGTCGAGCTTCAGCCCGTAGCCCACTTCCGCCGCTCGCGGCGGGGTGATGCGGTCGGCGTCCGGCACCCGATCGGTGGGCCCCTGGACGCCGTGCGCCGTGCGATCGCCCTCGTGTGCGCCGGGGATGTACCGCGGGGCCACCAGCGTCGGAATCATCCACCGCAGCGCCCCCTCGTCGGCCGTCACGCGCTGCACGTACTCGACCTCGATGAGGGTCTCCTCCCCCGGCAGCAGGTTGCCCACCGTGGCCGTGAACACGTTGTCGCGCTCCTGCTCGAGCAGCGCAGCGCCGTGCCCCGCCACCACCGCGTCGTCGTAAGCGTGGAAGGCCGCCTCGCGCTCCTTCACCGAGCCCTCCATCCGACGCCCCGCGCAGGTCATCGCGAAGCCCGTCAGCGTGGCGTCTGCGGGCAGCGGAAACGTGTACACCGCCTCCACCGCGGCCTTCGCTTCGTTGCAGTACCGCTGCCGCACCCGGACCCGCGCGTGCGCGCCGAGCACCTCGCCATCGACCTCGACGCCCTTCAACGGAATGGCGTGCCCGTGATTCGAATAGAGGCCTGTGTTCATGGCGTTCCTTGGGTGTGCGCGGCGGCGCGCAGGAGAGTCTCTGCGAGCGCCCGAACCTCGGGCGACGCATGATCGGAAAGGTGCAACTCAAGACCCGGCGCGAGCGTGTGCCGGGTGATTCGCTCGGACATGGACGCCCCCGTGGGCGTCGGTAAACGTGACACCGGCAGTGGCAAATCAACCCCTGTGGGGGCTTTCCCCCGGGCGATGCGCGCGAGGTCTTCCAGCGAGCGCGACGCCAGCATCGCCTCGATGGCGTCGAGCGGCATGTGCCGCTCCTGCAGCGCCCGAATCGCTCGCAGCCGCAGCAGGTGCTCCGCCCCGTACGCCGTGTCGGGACCGCGGAATTCCGGCGCCGCCAGCAAACCCCGCTGCACGTAGTAACGCACCGTGCGCGGGGACACCCCCGCCTGCTCTGCCAGCTCGTCGAGCTTGAACCGTGTGCGTCGCTGTTCGTCCATCGCGGGGCCTACTCTGCAACCTGCCAGCGTCACTGTCAAGTTTACAGTTCACCATCGCGTATCTTTCCCGCGTGCCCTTTGCCGTCGCGATCACCCGCCTGGCTCGCGAGTACGACCCCGGGGGCTACCGCACTGCGCCGTCGGTGCGTCCGCTCGACCCTGGGCGCTGGCTACCGCCGCTCGCGACGCGCCTCGGGCTGACGGTCTACGACCTGCGGATGCGCCTCACCGGCGAGGCCCCGTGGGTGATCGTCACGCTGCGCGTCGCCGACGAGGCTGCGGCGCTGGTGTCGTCGCTGCGGGCTTCGGGCTTCGGCGCGGTGCATTACGACACCGACCTCGCCGCCTGGGCGCTCGCCCTTGCGACGGAGGCCGGGCAGCGATAGCCGCTCCCGTTGTCGCAGCGCTCCAAAGCAACGACCCGCTGGAGGGCTAAAGACAGGCCCCGGAAGGATCGACCCCCCTTGCGAGACCTCACCCGCAACCCCCTCTCCCAAGAGGGAGAGGGGGCTAAAAAGCATGATTTCATGGCATTTCCTCTCGATCCGAGCCCCCTCTCCCTTTTGGGAGAGGGGGTTGGGGGTGAGGTCTCGCAAGAGGGATCGATCCTTCGAGAGCCTGGCCTTAGCCCTCCAACGGATCGTTGCTCCAAAGACATCACCGGTGATGAACAGCGCATCACCGGTGATGAACAGCGCATCACCGGTGATGAACGCCATCCGGACGCGGGAGTCCCTCAGTTCAGTCGGGTATCCGTCGCGGCCGGTCGATGCGCTGGGATCAGCCCGCGGCGCTCCCACTGCGACCACGCGAACCCCAGCGCCAGGGGTACGTCGATGAGCAGGCCCGCGAGCGCGACCCGAACATCGGAGGCGCGGTTGTCCGAGCAGGGAATCGGGAAGAGCGCGAGCGTTGCGTCGAGGCCCAGCGTGACGAGAACGATCGCGGCGAAGGCCCCGCGGCGCTGTCCGAGCGCGGCCGCGAGCGACGCCCAACCCGCCCCGGCGCGCACGACGCACAGGGCGAGCGAAGCGAGGGTGGGGACGAGGCCGCGCGTGCCGCCGAGCGCCGCGGGAACATCCCCGAGAGCGAGCACCACACACAACGTCCACGCCAACGAAAGCAGCCCCGCGGGCAACAGCATCACCGACGCCGCGCGGGGAATCCCCTCCGGCACCACGAGGAGGTGCGACGTCGGCCGCGACTCGCGATACGGCGCGTCGGCGTCCGCGGGGCCCGCACGGTGCACGCGGTAGAGCGCCGGCCACGGTAGCGCGGTGAGGTCGTAGACACCGCCGCGCCGAGCCGCCGCATCGATCGCGACGAGTCCGACCCCGAGCACCGTCGCAACGACCATGAGGCTGACAAGAAACACCCGGCGCACGCTACCGCCGGGCGGGGGCAGACGTCGATCGGGCTTTACTCCGACGACGCTTCGGCGGCGTCGATGTGCCGTGCGATGAGCCCATCGACGATCGGCCCGTGGGTCAGCGGGCCCATGTGTCCGGCGCCCGGCACCACCTCGCGCCGCGCGTTCGCCAACGCCGCGCGCAGCACCTCGGTCACCCGTCGCGCCGCGGTGGGCGAGCGCTCGCCTGCGAGCAGCAGCGTCGGCGCCGTCATCGCCGCGTACGACGCCACGCCCGTGCGGTCGGCCATCAGCGACATCACCTCGCGAAACACCGTCCGCCCCACTCGTAGAAACTGCTCCTGCGTTGGCGGAGCGAGCGAGCGCCAGGCGTCCGGGCCGTTCCAGTAGTCGATGAAGGACTGCATCCAGGCCTCGCTGCCGCCGAGCGACTCGTCGCTGAAGACGGGCTGTGCCTCGGCCTGACGGAGGTCCGCGAGGCCCGCTTCGTCGGCCGGGTCGTGCAGCACCCCAAACGCCACCGGATCAAACACCGCCACCGAGCGCACCCGCTCGGGCCACGTTCGCGCGACGGCGAGCGCGATGAGCCCGCCGTACGAGTGTCCGACGAGGTGCGCGGGGCCCTCCACGCCGTCGAGCAAGCGCCCCACCGCGGCCACGTCGAGGCCGTAATGGAAGGGCACCGAGTCGTCCCAGAGGGGGTTCTTGCCCGTGCCGACGAAGTCCGGCGCGAGCACGCGATGCGACGGGGCGAGGCGCGCGGCGAGGGAGCGCCACTGCCGCGACGACATCCCGCTGCTGTGAAGCAGCACCACGGGCGTGCCCGCGCCGCGGTCGTCGACAAAGAGAGAAGCTGGGATGGAGTCGATCATCGCTGGGGTGCGACGGGTTCATCGCACGAACCCGTGACGCCAGAAATCCCATGCGCTAGTACCAGCGGCTCCTTCCGCGAGAACCCCACCGATGGGCCCCGATGCTCTCTTCCCGCCGTTCGATGCGCCGACACTTCTCCACCCATGTGCTCGTACTCACCGTGGCGTGGGCCGCCGAGGCGCGCGCGCAGGTGTCGCTCCAACTCTCCGTTGACCCGCCGCAGCCCGCCGTCGGGGAGATCTTCCACATCGTCTACGGCGTCTCGGTGCGGGGCAACGTCGATGCCATCGTCGAGCCTCTCACGCTCCCTCCCGGCATCGAGGTGCTGGACCGCCCCGACCCGCCGCTCATCCCTGCCGACATGATGATGGGCGGCGGGATGTTCATGTTTCGCTCGTCGGTCACCTATGTGCTCAGGGCGCTTCGGCCCGGGCGCTTTGTGGTGCGCAACGCGATGGCGCGCTCGAACCAGGGCCGCACCGTCACGCAGCTTGCGCCGCTCGCCATCACCGTCGTGCGTGCCGCTCCCAACCCGCAGCAGGTGGCGCCGGATCCAGGGTTTACCAACCCCTTCCCCGGGCTCTTCGACCCGCAGCAGCCGCCCCCGCCGCCCTCCCTCCCCACGGGCCCGGACGTCCCGCCCGACGGATCCCTCACCGGCGCACAGGCCTCCGCCGGGGGATTCCTCCGCGTGTTGGTGGACGTGCCCAACCCCTACGTCGGGCAGCAGGTGATCTACCGGGCGTTTATCTACGTCCCGGCCAACGATGGCGCGTGCGAACCACTGCACGAGGCGACCCTCGACGGGTTCTGGTCCGAGGTGCTGATGGAGCCGCGGCAGGTGTGTTCGCAGCGCTGGATTCCGCAGCGCGTCGGCTCCTGGACCATGACTGCAGGGATGGTTCGGCGCATCGCCCTCTTCCCGACGCACGCCGGTCGGCTCGAGATCGGGCCGCTGCAGATGGGGGTGGAATACATCGAAGGCGACGGGTTCTTCGGCCGCCGACGGCGCGTGGAGATGGCCTCGCCGGCGATGGCCATCGAGGCGCGCGAGCCGCCCCTGGAGGGACGCCCGGCGGGGTACGTCCCGGGCACCATCGGGCCGCTGTCCATCACCGCGGAAATCGACCGGGCGCAGTTGCCCGTGGGCGAGACCGCGACGCTGACCGTGCGCGCGCAGGGCAACGGATACCTCGGGAGCGTCACGCTGCCCTCCCCGCGCGGACTCGACGGACTGCGCGTGCTCCCCGGCGGATCGCGCTCGCAGGTGGATCGCACCGTGGATCCGCTGCGCGGCAACGTCACCAACGAGTACCGCGTGGTGGCCGACCGCCCGGGGCGCTTTCCGATGGAGCCGCTAAACGTGCCGTGGTTTGACCCGGCGAGCGGGCGCTACCACGTGGCGCAGGTGCCGCTGCCGGTGATCGTGGCGAGCGGCGCGGCGCGGCCCGCGGACGAGACCGACGACCCGCTCGACCCGTCCATCGCGCTCGAGGGATTACAACGCGAGGTATCGCTGACGCCCGAGACGAGCTTCTTCACGACGCCGCTGCGGGTGTGGGGTGCGATCGCGGTGATCCCCGGAACGCTGCTCCTGGCGGGACTCGGGATGGGGCTGCGGAAGTGGTCCCGGGCGCGCAGGGTGGTGCAGGCCGAGACGACGAAAAACGATCCGCGCGCGCTGCTGGAGCAGGCCGACGCGGCGCTGGCGGCGGGTGACGGGCCTGCGGCGCTGGGCCTCGGGGCGCGGGCCCTCGACCGGGCCGAACGGGGCGCAAAGACCGTGGATGCACCGCTGGCGCAGCGGGCGCGGGCGGCGCGCGAGGCAGGCGACGGATTGCGCTTCGCGGGCGCGGCGGTGGACCGGGACGCCGTGGCGGCGACGCTGCGCGAGGTGCGGGCGGTGGTAGCAGCGATGGAGGCGGCGTCGTGAGGGGACATCTGCGGGCGCTGATGATCGCAGGGGTGCTCACGCTGGCGACGGGGGTGGCGGGCGCAGTGAGTGCGAGAGAGTTGTTGGGCCGCGCACTGACGGCGGAGGCGCGAGGCGACCTGCCGACGGCGGCGCGCGCACTGGAAGAGCTGGTCGCCGCAGGGGTGGACAGCGACGGGGTGCTCTACGACCTGGGCACCGTGTACGCGCGGCAACAGCGCTTCGGCGAGGCGATCTGGTGCTTCGAGCGGGTGCTGCGGCGAGCGCCGATGCGCTGGGCGGCGCGGGACAACCTGCGCGCGACGCGGATGCGCCTGGCGCGGCGGGACGCGGGACGCACGGGGCAGGCCGTGGTGGAGCAGGCGGTGCCGCTGCGGGTGCAGATCGGGGAGTTGGTTCCGCCGGGGTGGAGCGTGATGTTGGGGGTGCTGGGCGAGCTGGGGGTGGTGCTCGCGCTGTGGCGGCGACGGCGGGTGACGTCGGAGCTGGAGGGCGTCGGGACGACCGTCGCGCTGGTGCTCTCCCTGACATTGACCGTGGGCGCGCTGGGGCTGGTGGCCGCGCGACGGGCGCTCCCGGCGGAGGCGGTGGTGCTGCACAGCGGGATGCGGCTGAAGCAGACCGCGCGGGTGGATGGCATCCCCGACGCGGCGGTGCGCGAGGGCGAGCGGGTGGTGCGAATGTCGCGCGACGGGGTGTTTACCCGCGTGCGCACGCTCACCGGGGCCGTCGGGTGGGTGGAGACGAGCGAGCTTGGGGGGCTGTAGGCGACGCCGCGGTCACTCTGGCGTGGCGTACACGTCGAGACGGTAGGTTCTCTGGTCGGTGTCGTCGGCGGTGTAGAGCGCCACGCCGGTCGCGGGGCACGCTCGATCGCGCACCGCGTTGCCTTCCCCGACGAGCGCCTCGCCGGGGCCGACGCCGTCGTGACGCCACAGCGCGGCGCCCTGTCCCACGGCCAGCCGAGTGAAGAGCAGCGTCACGCACGACGCCCCGAGGCGCGCGCGATCGACCACCAGCACCACGCGGCGAAAGCGCCCTTCGCCCACCTCGAGGACGGCGTCGTGCAGGGGCGGTTGGACCGCGCCGCGCAGGGCAGCCACGACCACTTCGCGGAAGTCCACCGGCAGCCCGAGGGCCCACCGATCGCCCGGCGGCACAAACGGATCAATCCGTGGATTGACCCCGCCCGCGAGGTCTCCGCGCACGGCGTCGTAGAGTCGTTGATAGGTAACGCCGTTGGCCGGGAGCAGCCGCGCTCCCGCGAGGGTGAGGTCGATCGGCGCGCCCAGCGATCGCGCCCCGGCGGGAATCTGTGATTGTGCGGCGATCACGGCGGGCTCTGTCCCGAGGGAGGCCAGGCCCGACTCCGAGAGGTCGCCGCGGGTGAGGTTTCCCGGGCCGCCCACGCGCTCCCAGGTGCCGCGATACACCGCGAAGAGCAGCACGGCCTCGCGGAAGGCGGATCCCGCCGCGGGGTCTGTCGGGCGGGTCTCTGCGACGGCGACGCGCGCTTCCGCCGACCAGTTGCACCACTGGGTTTGCGCGACGATCCCTTCGGCTCCGCGGTGCACCGACAGCGGGGCGAGCGGTGATGTCGTGATGCGCGACGAGTCCGCGCGGACGTCCTGCACGGCGACCGCGCGCGGGGACTGATGGCCGTACGCCGCGACGATCACCGCGACGCACTCGCGCGCGCCCAGGGCGATCGGCCGCCGCCACACGCCGACCCCGTCGACGAGGGTCACGGGCGTCTCGCCTTCTTCGGCGAGCGCCATGCCCAGTTGCGTGGCGACGCGGCGTTCGCCCTCGAAGGCCGCCAATGCCTCGGCCCGGGTGATCGCGCGCAGCGTCGGCGGCAACCTCGCCCGCATCCCAAACGCCACAAACAGCGCAACGAACACCCCCCCGACGAGGGCGATCGAGAGCCCCAGCACCCGCAGCGTGTTTTTCATCGGTGGCGTGTCGGGAATCTCGCACGCGCGACGCTCCGTGGACACCGCGCGATCTCTCCCCCGATGCGAGCAGACGGGCATCCTCCGCGGCGCCGGGGGAGTGACTCCATCGATCCTGATTCGTGCGCTCGATGGGTCGTTGGCGTGGCCGGAGGGGGAGCGCCGGGCCTGCGCCGGGCTAACTGCACGAGCGTCGCTGCCACGGATGCGCCGGAGCTTTTCCATCGTTGCGCCGGAGCTTTGGAGGGATGCGCCGGAGCTTTGGAGGGATGCGCCGGAGCTTTTCAATCGTTGCGCCGGAGCCTTTTGATGGTTGCGCCGGGTGCTCAGTCCGTGGCGCCGGGGGTCTTCTCTGCAGCGCCGGGTGCTCAGCCCGTGGCGCCGGGGGTCCCGTCCCTTCGGGTCATCGTCTTCGAGGCACGCCTCGCGGTCGCAGCCGGGTGCACGAACGTTCGGCGGCACTGCGCTGGCGTGGTCGGTCGCACCCGGCGCTTTTCAAGCGGCGCACGCCCGATGACCGGGCGCGGTGCTAGCGTCGAGCGCATGAGCGACGGCCATATCAAGTACCAACGGGGTCCGTTTCGCGCCGTGCAGTTGCGTTCCGGGGATCCGTACGAGTTGTCGCAGGGCCACCCGATTTTCTGCGCACCGACGGGGCGCGACGGCAGCGGCCCCAACGGGCTGGGCTTCAGCGTGCTCGACAGCGACCCGGCGGTGCGCACGGCGGGCGTC
>CANJUR010000088.1 GCA_947477565.1 Deltaproteobacteria bacterium | reverse complement strand
GTTCGGAGGGAGGGGCGGCCGGGGTCACAACCGGCCGTCCCTACCCCTATCAACTCCCTTATATGCGAAGTTCCCCTTGGTTCGCGCCGTCGAGAGCACCCGCTCACCGCGCTGGAGGAGCTCGCTGGCTCACGCTGGTCGATCGCGTGCTCGCCGACGACACCGTCGCCCGGGAGATGTCGGCCTCGGGCAACCGGGTGATCTCCGCCGCACTCGACGAGCGACGCGAGGCGGGTCTCGAAGAGGGAGCGCGGGCGAGCCTTCTGCGGGTGCCGTCCCGGCGTGGCTTTGCGCTGAGCGACGCGCAGCGCGAGCGGGTGCCGCGCCGGAGGTCTTCGACGACGTTGGCCTCGCACGCCGTGCGCAGCGCCGCAGCCGCGTTGCGCTCGCTGCGGTGACGGCACCTGCGGCGGACCTCTCCCGCGCACTCGTCGATGGCCACCGGCACCCGCACCTGCTCCGCGCCCCACGCCGCGTCGGCGGGTCGGCCGAAGCCGCAGGCCTGTTGCAGCCACCGCTCCACCATCGCCGCGTCGGGCGGCGAGGCGTCCGCGCGAGCCTGGGCCGACGCAGCGAACGAGAACGCGAGCGAGAGGAGGACGACCCGCGAGACCTTCACGGGGTGGTGCATGGGCGGTGCGACGGACGATATGCCTGGCCCAGTCACGGCGAGAAGAGCGAGCGCGATGCTACCGGGGATGGGGGTTCGAGCGGCTCCGCTCTGCTTCAGAGAGTGGCGGAGCCGCGAGGGGCGTCACATGCGCGGGGGCACGGCGACGCCGCGCACGCAGAGCACGCCCGCGAGGGCGTGGCTCATGTTGTTGGCCGAGCCCGTCCCGGTGGTGCACGAGCCGCCGCCGGTGAAGAGGTCGGGCCAGCTCGTGCCGCTGCCGAACTGGTCGAAGAAGTAGATGTACAGGTCGCCGTGCGCGTCCGCCGTGCAGCCGCCGCGGCGCTTCTGGCCTGTGCGGATGTAGTTGGTGTCGCCGCTCGTTCCGAGGCCCCGGTACCACGCGAAGAACGAGTCGCTCTCGGCGACCGTGGGGATGCGCAGCCCGAGCGAGATGACCAGGTCGTAGGTCACCGGGGTGTAGCCCGCCGCGCACATCGACGCGTTCTGGGCGTACGTGGTGATGTTCGCGGTGTGCACGCAGGCGAAGAACCCCGGCGTGATCTCGCGGTTGAACGTCGCCGCCGCGCCGCACCCCGTGGCCGACACGCAGACGCCCGCGGAGCAGGTCGAGCCCGCGCCGCAGACGACCCCGCACGCGCCGCAGTGGGCCGCGCTGGTCAGGGTGTTGGTCTCGCAGCCGTTGCTCGCGATGCCGTCGCAGTTGCCGAAGCCCGCGTTGCAGGTGAACCCGCAGGCGCTCCCCGCGCAGGTCGCCGCGGACGCGTTGCTCGGCACCGGGCACGCGTTGCCGCACGCCCCGCAGTGGGCGACCGTCGTCGCGAGCGCGGCCTCGCAGCCGTTGCTCGCGACGCCGTCGCAGTTGCCGAAGCCCGCGTTGCACGCGAACGCGCACGTGGACGCCGCGCAGGTCACCGCGGCGTTGGCCGGCGACGCGCAGGCGCGCCCGCAGGCACCGCAGTTGGCGGCGCTGGTCGCCAGCGTCACCTCGCAGCCGTTGCCGCTGGAGAGGTCGCAGTCGGCCTGCCCCGGCGTGCACAAGAACGCGCAGGTGCTCGCCAGGCAGACCGCCGCGGCGCCCGCGCGGCTCGGGCACGTCACCCCGCAGCCGCCGCAGTTGTTGGGCTCGACCGTCGTGTTGATGCAGAGCGCGCCGCACGACGTCTGCCCGCTCGGGCAGCGCACCACGCAGGCCGACGACACGCACGACTCGTTGAGCGCGCAGGCGCGGCCGCACGCTCCGCAATGGTAGGGGTCGCGTGTGCGGTCGACGCAGGCGCCGCTGCACACCGACTGCCCGCTCGGGCACGACACGGCGCAGGCGCCGCTCGCGCAGACCTGGCCCGCCTCGCAGGTGACGCCGCAGGCGCCGCAGTTGGCGCGGTCGGTGAGCGCGTCGATGCAGCGCCCGCCGCACACCCGCTGGCCCGACGGGCACGACACCACGCAAGACCCGCCCGCGCAGGCCTCGCCCGCGGCGCACGCGCTGCCGCAGCGGCCGCAGTTGGCCCGGTCGGTGTCGAGGTCGCGGCACGACCCCGAGCAGTCGGTGAGGCCCGCGGTGCACGAGGTTACGCAGGCCGACCCGGAGCACACCTGACCGGCGGCGCAGGCGCGGCCGCACATGCCGCAGTGGGCACGGTCGCTGGTCAGGTCACGGCACGATCCCGTGCAGTCGGTGAGCCCGGCCACGCACGACGTCACGCAGGCAGCGCCCGAGCACACCTGGCCCGCGGCGCAGACGCGCCCGCACGCGCCGCAGTGGGCGCGGTCGGTCTGGAGGTCGCGGCACGATCCGGTGCAGTCGGTGAGGCCCGCCACGCAGGACGTGACGCACGCGGAGCCCGAGCACACCTGGCCCGCGGCGCAGGCCATGCCGCAGCCGCCGCAGTGGGCCCGGTCGCTGGTGAGGTCGCGGCACGCGCCGCCGCAGTTGCTCTGGCCCGCCGGGCACGACGTGACGCACGCGCCCGCCGAGCACACCTGCCCGGCGGCGCAGTCGCGCCCGCACATCCCGCAGTTGCCGCGGTCGGTCTGGAGGTCGCGGCACGAACCCGCACAGTCGGTGAGGCCCGGGGTGCACGAGGTCACGCAGGCCGAGCCCGCGCACACCTGGCCCGGGGCGCACGCCACGCCGCAGCCGCCGCAGTTGGCGCGGTCGCTGGTGAGGTCGCGGCACGAGCTCGAACAGTTGGTCAGGCCCGCCAGGCAGGAGGTCACGCAGGCGCCCGCCGAGCACACCTGGCCCGGCGCACACGAGCGCCCGCACATGCCGCAGTGGGAGCGGTCGGTGTCGAGGTCGCGGCACGATCCCGCGCAGTCGTTGAGGCCAGCGGTGCACGAGGTCACGCACGTCGAGCCCGCGCAGACCTGACCCGCGCCGCAGGCACGCCCGCACACGCCGCAGTGGGCGCGGTCGCTGGTGAGGTCGCGGCACGACCCGCCGCAGTCGGTGAGGCCCGCCACGCAGGACGTCACGCACGCGCCCCCGGAGCAGACCTGGCCGGGGTCGCAGACGCGCCCGCACATGCCGCAGTGGGAGCGGTCGCTCGCGACGTCACGGCACGACCCGCCGCAGTCGGTCTGGCCTCCGGGGCACGACGTGATGCACGCGCCCCCGGAGCAGACCTGCCCCGCGGCGCAGGCGTTGCCGCACGCGCCGCAGTGGGCGCGGTCGCCCTGGAGATCACGGCACGACCCAGAGCAGGCGGTCTGCCCGGTCACGCACGAGGTGACGCAGGCGCCGCTCGAACACACCTGCCCCGCGGCGCACGCGTTGCCGCACGCGCTGCAGCTCCCGCGGTCGCTCTGGAGGTCGCGGCACGACCCAGAGCAGGCGGCCTGGCCCGCGGGGCACGAGGTCTGGCAGGCGCCCGCCGAGCACACCTCGCCGGGCATGCACGCGCGGTCGCAGGCCCCGCAGTGCAGCCGGTCGGTCTGCTGGTCGCGGCAGGCGTCCGAGCAGTTGGACTGGCCCACCGGGCAGGAGGTGACGCACGCGCCCATCGAACACACCTGCCCGGAGGGGCACGCCGCTCCGCACGCGCCGCAGTTGGCGCGCGACGCCTGGAGGTCGACGCAGGTCGTCGTCCCCGCGTCGCCCGCGGCGGCGCAGGCCGTGAGGCCCGGCAGGCAGCTCACCTCGCACACGCCCGCGATGCACGCGCGGCCCGCCCCGCAGGCGTTGTTGCACGCGCCGCAGTTGGTCGGGTCGCTGTGGAGCATGGCGCAGCGGGGTTGACCATCGGTGCCGGGGCAGGTGCTGAGTCCCGCCTGGCAGCTCGTGGCGCACGTCCCGTTGGAGCAGACCTGGCCCGGTGAGCACCGTAGCCCACACGCGCCGCAGTGGTTGGTGTCGGTGGCGAAGAGCACGCACACCCGAGCGCCGCCGTCGCCGCTCGCGCAGGCCTGCTGCCCGGTGGGGCACGAGGTCTGGCACGCGCCGGCGACGCAGCGCTCGCTCGCGGCGCACTGCCGGTCGCAGCTCCCGCAGTGGTTGTCGTCGGTGGTGGAGGTGACGCAGCGCCCGCCGCAGAGGCTCTGGCCCGATCCGCAGGTGAGGCCCTGGTCGGCCACCACGATGTCCATGCCGATGTCGGCGACGACGCTCGCGTCACCTCCCCCGACCACCGAGATCGAGCCGGTACAGCCTGCGATCATTCCCGCGACCATCGCGGCGAACCAACACGTTGCCTGTCGCAAGTCTCTCATCACTCCGGTCCTCCTGACGGCCACCGCGCGCCGGCAGGGGGAGCCTATGGGGGCGACGCCCGCGGGCTCAAGCGCCCTCCGCGATTTGTGCGCTTCCTCGCGCGGCCCCTCAGCGCACCGGGTCGTGGGCCTCGACCGCGAAGCAGAAGCTCACCGCCGGAACCCTGAAGCACATCAGTTCGGCCTCGCCCGCGATGGCGCGCGCCGCGCTGGAGACGACCTCTCCGGCCATGGGCTCGCACGCGTCGAGGGGAATGCCGAGGTCGATCTCCTGCCGCGACACCCGGCGTCGCAGCGGCTGGCTCGACATGGCCCGGTCTTGCGGGACGCAGTACGCCAGGAAGGTCCGGTAGTCGTGCCAGCACTCGCGCCACGCGCCCTCCAGCGACGGTGCCTTCGCGGGTCGCAGCGTGGCCTCGCAGTCGGGCCCGCTGCCTTCCCCGGGGACGAGCGAGACCCGCACCGCACCGTCGGCGTCGCGGGTGACGCCGGCCCGCGCGAGGACGTGCATGGGCATCGCCTCGGTGAGCATCCGCGCACCCAGCGCCACGGGGGTGCTCGTGACGGCGTTGGTGACGAAGTAGATGCCGCGGTGCTGCGTTCGGGGGTCGACGACGTGAATGCGCCAGTGGGTCTGCACGGGCGACGGGAGCATGCGTCGGAGCGCGCCGAAGCCGAACTGGCCGTGCTGGTAGGTGAGGAAGGTGAAGAGCGCGTATTGACCATCGGGGCCGAGGCGCTGGGGTTCGAGGCCAGCGAACTCCTCCAGCGCGGTGAGTGGGTGCTCTCGACGGCGCGAACCTAAGGGGAACTTCGCATATGAGATAGCGGTTTGGCGAAGCGCCACCGCGGTCGCGTGACAGTCAACCACGCGGCATGCGGCGGCAGCGTGACGGCGCCCGACGCGAGGCCCTCGGGGAGCGCCGCGTGCAGCTTCGCGAGCACCTTCACCGGGAAGAGGTAGTCGCCCTTCGTCGGCACCCAACGCGCGCCATCGGGCGAGAGGCCGCCCGCGCTCACGACGGCGTGGAGGCGGGGATGGAAGAGCAGTTCCCGCGTCTACGGTGTGCAGCACCATCGTGATGGCGGGCAGTGCGCCAACGCCAGGAGCGTCTGCGACGCGGCCCGGAAGAGCATCGCGAAGAGCGCTGTGCGGTTGTACCGGACGATCGCCCGCAGCGCCTCCGGGAGCGTGAAGACGACGTGGAAGTAGCGCTTCGGGCAGTGCCGGTTGCGGCACGAGTTGTAGACCGGCGTCGCGTGGCCGCCGAGCGCGGCGGTGCGGCAGCGGGCGAGCGTCACGAGCACCTCGTGTTGCGCGCTCATGAGCGCAGAGGTCTCCCCCAGCGCGTCGTCGAAGACGCGCACGATGTCACCCATCTGCACCCGCGTGGCGGAGTAGTTCTGGAGGTACTCGGGAGTAGCTGCGCAGGTACTCGGGAGTAGCTCTGGAGGTGCTCCAGGCGCGGTGGTTCATCGCACCGCGCAGCGACGACGCGGCCACGGCTACGGGGCGTCCGTCGCGGGTCGCGGGTCGTGCTTTGGAGCGAGCGATTCCTCAGCAGTATCTGCACGGTGCGCAGGTCGGTTCCGATCTCCAGCAGGTGGGTCGCGACGGCGTGGCGCAGGAGATGGGGATAGACGCGGAGCTTCAGGCCCGCGCGCGTCAGCGCATTGCCCCGGGGCCGCGCGATAGGGACTGGCGAAGAGCCACTTCCCCTTCGGGCGACTCTCTCGCCAGTGGGTGCGGAGCGCGTCCAACGCCGTGGGCGGCAGGGGGACGATGCGGTCGTGGCGATTCCTGGTGTCGCGCATCTGGATCACCATGCGTTGGCTGTCGATGTCCCCGGCCACCAGCGAGACCATCTCGGAGACGCGCAGCCCCGCGCCGTAGAGAAGCGACGAACATCGCGCGCTCCCTGGCGTTGCGAGCGTGCGCGAGGATCGCCGCGACCTGACTCCCACTGGGCACATCGGGTTGCGGACTGTGGGTGCGGACCACCCGCACCGAGGCCATCACCTCCGGGCGTTGGAGCGTCGTCCCGAGGAGGAAGCGCAACGCCATGATGGCGACGTGGACCGTGTTGGCGTTGCGACCCTTTACCTGCAGCAGTTGCAAGACCCGGTGCCGAGCTCGTGCGGCGACTTCATGTGAAAGGCGACGAACCTCTGCGCGTACCGCAGGTACGCCGCGCACGTCCCTGCCGATAGCCGTCGCAGCGCGAGGTCTGCGGCCATCCGATCCCGAATCTGTCCCATCGAACGCCTCCGTCGATCGCAGGCGCCCGTCCATCGGACGCCGCGCTGCGGAGCGTCCGGGGAGCCACTCGTCAGCTCGAAGGAATGCGCAGGAACCAACCCGTCAGCAGGTCACGCGAGTGACCGCGAGGCTCCGGGAGAACCGCTGCCGCGGAGCTGCTTTGTTAAACATCCTATATGCGAAGTTCCCCCTGGTTTGCGCCGTCGAGAGCACCCGCTCACCGCGCTGGAGGAGCCTCGCTGGCAGCCGCTACAAGGAGGGCGGACGTTCAGGGTGCGGAAGACGGGTTCAGGGGCACATCGTGTCGCTCTCGCACCCGTTGGTCGTCTCGCCGTCGCAGTCGAAGCGGCCCGTGTCGCACCGGATGCCGCACACCCCGAGGCGGCATGCCGGCTGGGCCTGGGGGTACGCCCGGCATACCGTGCCGCACGTGCCGCAGTTCAGCGAGCTGATCTGCGTGTTGGACTCGCACCCGTTGGTCGCGACGCCGTCGCAGTTGGCGAAGTTGGTCGCGCACCTGAAGCTGCAGACGCCGCCGGTGCACGTCGGCGCGCCGTTGGTGGCCCCGAGGCACTCCTCCGCGCACGTGCCGCAGTTGCTCGGGTCGCTGCGGATGTTGACCTCGCAGCCGTTGGCCGCGTTGTCGTCGCAGTCGGCGAAGCCCGCGTTGCACGCAAAGCCGCAGGCCCCCGCGGCGCACGTCGGCGTGGCGTTGGGCGGGGTCGCGCAGAGTCGCCGACACATTCTGCAGTTGGCGGTGTCGGTGTCCAGCGCGGCCTCGCAGCCGTTGGCGGCGACGCCGTCGCAGTCGGCGAAGCCCGCGGTGCACGCGAAGCCGCAGGTGCCCCCGGTGCAGGTCGCCGTGGCGTTGGCCGGCGGGGTGCAGCGCCGGGCGCACATCCCGCAGTTGTTTGCGTTGCTGTCGGTGTTGGTCTCGCAGCCGTTGGTCGTGTTGCTGTCGCAGTCGCCGAAGCCGGCCATGCAGGCGATCCGGCAGCTACCGGCGGTGCACGCCGGGACGGCGTTGACGGCGCCCGGGCAGACCGTGCCGCACGTCCCGCAGTTCATCGGGTTGTCGCCCGGCACGATCTCGCAGCCGTTGGCCGCATTGCCGTCGCAGTCGGCGAACCCCGCGCTGCACGTCAGGCCGCAGACGCTGAGCCGGCAGACCGCCGTGGCGCTGGTCGAGCCCTCGCAACGCCGGTCGCACGCGCCGCAGTGCAGCACCGCCGCGTCGGTCGCGATCTCGCAGCCGTTGGCCGCATTGCCGTCGCAGTTGGCGTAGCCCGCGTTGCACTCGAAGCTGCAAGCGCCGGCTGCGCACGTGGCGCGCGCGTTGGTCGGCGCCGAGCACATCGTGCCGCACGCGGCGCAGTGCTGCGTGTCGGTCTGCAGGTTGATGCACAGGCCGCTGCAGCGCGACGGCGCCGCGGGCGTGCAGCCGGTCGAACAGGCGTACATCGGGCCGCCGCCGCCGTCGCTGGTCTGCAGCGCGCACATCGGCGAGGGCTCGGAGCACATGGTTGTGCAGCTGCCGCACGTGCTCGGGGAGTTCAGCTGCGCCTCGCAGCCGTCGGCGACGTTGGCGCTGCAGTGGGCGCGGCCCGGCAGGCACGCGGTCGAGACCTCGCACCGCCCCGCGACGCACCGCGCCTGGTCGGCGATGACGCCCGCCAGGGTCGTGCAATTGGTCGCGCACGTGCCGCAGTGCCGCGGGTCGTTCTGGAGGTCGGCGCACGCCGTGCCGCACATCGAGCTGTCGAGGCACCCCACGTCGACCGGGAGATCGGGGAGGCTCGCTTCGACGTCCAGCACGTCGCCCAGCACGTCGACCAGCAGGACATCGGGCTGAGCGACGGCCGGGCGCATCGAGCTGCCGCAGTGGCTGAGCGCGAGCGCAAGCAGGCAGGGG
Organism: Deltaproteobacteria bacterium; assembly: GCA_947477565.1. Lineage (GTDB taxonomy): Bacteria > Myxococcota_A > Polyangia > Polyangiales > SCUS01. The sequence goes on along the minus strand of CANJUR010000088.1, from coordinate 12,337 downwards.
CTCACAGCACCCAGGACGCTTTGGGCGCGCAGGAAAGAGCGATCTAGTCGCAGGTCGACGCGCATAGCAACCTCTGTACCGTGCCCCGGGCCGCGGGGGAAGGAGATAGGCGAACCAACGCGGCACCCTCGCTGGCACGAGTCCGCTGCAGTTATCGAAAAGAGATAGCGGTTTGGCGAAGCGCCACCGCGGTCGCGTGACAGTCAACCACGCGGCATCAGGCGCTTCGCCAGGGCGCGGTTGAACGAAGCCGCGGAGCCTCCGAGCGTTCGTCAGTCGTCGATGTGGGAAGAGGGTTGGGCATGGATCGACCGGTGCACCCGCAGCGGTGCGTTCGCCCGCGCCAACATCGACCGCGACCTGTCGGTGCGAGTTAGTGATGGCTCCGTTGGGTGACCCGAGATGCGGCGCGCTGCCTGTTGGCCGCGTGGTCGGCTTCGGCGTGAGCAGCACGCGCGCCCGCTTCAGCGTGGTCGTCGCGTGGCAGGGCGCGAGCAGCCCGTAGTGCCGGATGCGCGTGAAGCCCCTTCGGGAGCACGTGATCGACGAATCGCCGGAAAAACTCGACCCCCGAGAGCGTGCACTCGTGGCCGCCCTTCGTGGCGAAGGTCACGCCGCGCTCGTCCATCGTACGGATGCGGGAGTTCGAGATGTCGACGGGGTGGGTGTACCGACCGAGGTACGCATAGACCTGCTCGGCGCCGCCGAAGGGGGCCTTCGCGTAGACCACCCAGTCGGTGCGGCAGAGCGCCGTGCGGAGTTGATCGAGCACGTCGGGCGCGCTGCTCGGCGGCAGCGTGACGGCACCCGACGTGAGGCCCTCGAGGAGCGCCGCGTGCAGCTTCGCGAGCACCTTCACCGGGAACAGGTAGTCGCCCTTCGTCGCCACCCAACGCGCGCCATCGGGCGACAGGCCGCCCGCGCTCACCACCGCGTGGAGGCGGGGATGGAAGAGCAGCTCCCGCGTCTACGGTGTGCAGCACCATCGTGATGGCGGGCAGTGCGCCAACGCCAGGAGCGTCTGCGACGCGGCCCGGAAGAGCATCGCGAAGAGCGCCGTGCGGTTGTACCGGACGATCGCCCGCATCGCCTCCGGGAGCGTGAAGACGACGTGGAAGTAGCGCGTCGGGCAGTGCCGGTTGCGGCACGAGTTGTAGACCGGCGTCGCGTGGCCGCCGAGCGCGGCGGTGCGGCAGCGGGCGAGCGCCACGAGCACCTCGTGTTGCGCGCTCGTGAGCGCAGAGGTCTCCCGCAGCGCGTCGGCGAAGACGCGCACGATGTCACCCATCTGCACCCGCGTGGCGGAGTAGTTCTGGAGGTACTCGGGAGTAGCGGCGCAGGTACTCGGGAGTAGCTGTGCAGGTGCTCCAGCCGCGGTGGTTCATCGCACCGCGCAGCGACGACGCGGCTACGGGTACAGGAACCCGACATTTCTACTTTGGTTTGACACCCCTTGGTTCGCGCCGTCGAGAGCACCCGCTCACCGCGCTGGAGGAGCCTCGCTGGAGATCCCGCCGCCCGAGTCCCCTCCGACCTCGTCCTCACGCGTGGACGTCGCCTATGAGGAACTCGACGGGGTGATCCCCATGACCCGCGAACGCATCGACCGCAGTCCCCCCACGCCGAACGACGACACGACGACGCGACGACGACTCCAACCGGGCGAACTGCGCGCAGTAAAGCTCGTCGCGGGGGTGCATCACGGAGAAGCAGTACGTCCGCTATCTGGGCAACTGGAAGGTCTTCGTGGCGTTGCTCTGGGTCCGGATCGTGCGGCTTCGGTTCCATCAAGCGCGGCTGCTCGTGGTGCTGAGCGATGGAGCCGAGTGGGTGCGTTCGATCGCTGCGTGGCTGCCGATTCACGTCCTGCTCATCCTCGACTTCTTTCACGTCAAGCCTCGCGTAGGGGACTGAGGTTCGGAGTACGCCGCCTCGGCCCGCTGTGCCGCGTGCTGAAGCACACGGCACCCCAGCGAAAGCCCGCAGCGGGCTCCATCCCGGGGCCCACGGGGCAGCGCTTCTCCATCGGGACATCGTAGGAGCCCGGGTCTGCCCCGGGCTTCCACACCGTGCCGTGTGCTTCAGCACGCGGCACAGCGGGCCGAGGCGACGTACTCCGAATCTCAGTAGGGGAGATGGCCAACGCGGTCTTCGGCGAAAGAACGAAGGAGGGCAGTGCGTGGGCACACGCGCAGAATGATCTGATCGAGGAAGGCCGAGGGGCGGAGGTGATCAAGGCGCCTGGAGATCTTCCCGCCGCCCGCACCGTGGTCACGCGGGAGCTGATCGACGCGCTGAAGACGTACCTACCGATCGCTGGGTTTGCGAGTGACAACCTCCTCGGTCGAGAGCGGGAACTACCCCATGACCGGCGTGCGCCTGAAAGGCCAGGGCATGCGCTGGGCGGAGCGCGGTGCCGCGGGCATGGCGATCCTGCGCGCAGACTTCTCCAACGGCGACTGGGGTCGCAGGAGCCGGGAGATTCTCGACGCCGCGGCTTGATCCACTTTCGTGAACCGCACCCGGCACTGGGCACCCACTTTGACAGGGATGCCTGTCTCAACTAGGTCCTTCATTTTACGCACCTTGAAAGGGCTGTCTTGTGAACCCATCTACCCGAATTACTTGCCTCACTGTATCCCTCGTCGCGCTAGCGATTGGCTGCAGCGATTCGACCCCCAACCCCACGACCGACGCGGCGACGGACAGCGCGACGCCGAGCGATGCAGTCACGGATAGCGCTACGGACAGCGCGACGCCGAGCGATGCAGTCACGGATAGCGCTACGGACAGCGCGACGCCGAGCGATGCAGTCACGGATAGCGGGACGGCGGGCGACGCAGGCTCCGGTGTGCGCGTGTTTACGGCGCTCAGCGCGATGATCGGCCAGCTGCCCGAGGGCATCGCCGCGCGCGACAACGCGCTCTACGTCGGGCTCGCGCCGACCGGGCAGATCCTGCGCATCGACGCGACGGGGACGGCGACGCCCTTTGCGCAGGTTCCGATTCCGCCGTCGATGAACCCGGCTTCGCCCAATGGGTACCTGCTCGGGTTGATCTTCGACCGTGCGGGCAACCTGTACGCCGCGGCGCCGAGCTTCAGTGCAACGTTTCAGGCCGGCATCTACCGCGTCGCCTCGACCGGTGGCATGGCCACGCTCTTCGCCCGCGACACGATGGGTCGCATGAACTTCCCGAACGGGATGGACTTCGACGCGAGCGGGAACCTTTATGTCACCGACTCGGCAAGCGGCAGCGTGCTTCGGGTTTCGCCCGACGGCATGACCGTGACCCCCTGGGTGCAGAGCCCGCTGTTGACCGGCGTGATGGGCACCACTCCCTGCGGGCCGGGCGTGGGCTTTCCGATCGGCGCCAACGGTATCGTCTTCGACAGCGCGGGGATGAACGCGTACGTGACGAACTCCAACCGCGCGACGGTCGTGCGCATCCCGGTCGCGGCGGGCGGCGCGGCGGGTACGCCCGCGGTGCTGGTCGCGGAGAACTGCGCGGCGCTCGCGGGGGCCGACGGCCTGGCCCGCGGCCCCGACGGCGCGCTGTACGCCACCGCGAGCGTGCCGACCCTCACGCGCGTCGCGCTCGACGGGACCGTGACCGTTCTCGAGCGCGGCGGTCTGCTCGACTCGCCGGCGTCCATCGCCTTCGCCACCCTCGGCGGCAGCCCGGCGATGTACATCACCAATTCGGCGTTCTCCTCGGCTCAGACGCCCGGCGCAACGCCCCGCGCCGGCGTCCTCGTGCGCCCGACGCCCTGAACGTCGGACGGCGCGTCTCTCCCGCAGCGCACTCCCCCGCAGCCTCGCAACGATCTCCACCATCACCCCCGGCGTAGGCGTCTCGCCGGGGCGGCGCGCGCCGCGTGGTCGGTCACACGAGGGCACGCGCTTCATAGTCTGGAGGTCGCTTCCGAGCGTGTGACGGCCATGGTAAGAGCGCCCCTTCGCGGCATTGGGGCGATGGTGCTCGTTGCCCACAGGAGTGGCTGTGGAATCTTCTCTCTTGCTCGTTCTCGGTGGCACCGGCAGTTGCGGCCGCCACGTCGTCGGCGCCGCCCTCGACGCAGGGCTGCGCGTGCGGCTCTTTACGCGACGACCCCAGGACATCGTCGTCGCGCAGTTTCCGTGGGCCGACCACCCCCGCCTCGAGCGGGTGCGCGGCGATCTGAGCGACGCCGACGCCGTGGGCCGCGCCTGCACGGGCGTCTCCGCCGTGGTCTCCCTCGCCGGCGCCGCGAAAGGCGCCAGCGAGAGCCCGCTGCCCGGGGCGATCCGCAACGTTGTCGTCGGCATGCGCGCCCACGGCGTGCGGCGGCTGATCGTGCAGGTGGGCGCTTTCGTGAAGCTCGCGGGCGAGGCTTCGACGCGGGTGGAGCGCGGCGCCAGGGCGGCCTTCGGCGCGCTGATGCACGAGCAGGCGACCCTTGCCGGCAACGACGAGGTCGCCGCGTTTCTGCAGCGCGAATGCGCAGACCTCGACTGGACCCTCACGCGCCCCGGCCTGCTCGAAGATGGGCCCGCCCGCGGGGTCGTCGAGACGGCCTTCGACCATGGCCCCGGCACGCCGTCGGACCATCCCGCGAAGATCGATCTGGCGCGCTGGACCCTTGGGCTGCTCGGCGACGAGCGCTCCTTCCAGCGCGCGCCGACGGTGCAGTACGCGGCCGTCGACCACGGCTTCGCCGCCGCCCGCGTCGACGGCAAGAAGCGCGTCGCCGTGATCACCGGCGCCAACTCCGGCCTCGGCCTGGAGACCGCGCGGGTGCTGCTCGAGCACGGCATGCGCGTCGTCTGCGCCTGTCGCGACGAAGGCCGGGGCCGCGCCGCCGTCGCCGATCTGCTGCGCCGCACGCCGCAGCGCCCCGATCCCCGCGACGACGACGCCCGCTTCCTGCCCCTCGACGTCTCGAGCCTCGCGTCCGTGCGCGCCTTCGCTGACGCCTGGAACAAGGAGGGGCAGCCTCTGCACGTCTTGCTGTGCAACGCAGGCATCATGATGGGGCCGCCGCGGCGCTCCGTCGACGACGTCGACCTGCAGATCGCCACCAACTACCTCGGGCACTTCCTGCTCTGCCAACTGCTGCGCGACGCGCTGGTCGCCTCCGCCCCCGCCCGCGTCGTCCATGTCTCGTCCATGGCCGCACGCTTCGGCAGCATCGACGTCGACCACATCGACCCCGGCCCGACCGCCTACGCGTCGCAGAAGGTCTACGAGGCCAGCAAGTTGATGCAGGTGGTCTTCAGCCGCGAGCTGGACGAGCGGCTGCAAGGCACCGGCGTGACGTCGAACTCGCTCGAGCCGGGCGTCGTAAAGACCGGCCTCGCCGCTGGCATCACCGACGACCCCGCGATGCGCGCGCGGCTAGAGCAGGGCGTCTCCGTCGAGGTCGGAGCCCGCACCTCGATCTTCCTCTGCGCGTCGCTGCAGGTGCAGCATGGCGGCGGCAACTACGCCGACTGCCAGGACCTCTCGCTCGGCCTCGGCAGGGCGAAGTATCTCCTCGCCGCCCACTCGCTGCGGCGCAGCATGGGCCCGCGCTTGTGGGAGGCCACCGAGGCCTTGATCGCTGCGCTCAGCGCGCCCGCGACGTGAGGTCCGCCAGGCGCCAATCGTTGGTCGTCGCGTGCCTCGTGCTGCCCGGCTGCTGCACGCTGCGGCGCACGTGGTTGCCAGCGAGCTCCTCCAGCGCGGTGAGCGGGTGCTCTCGACGGCGCAAACCAACGGAACTTCGCATATAGGATGTTGTTTAAAATCTAGCGTATTCGTGCAAATCGGCTCACGGCGTTGGATCGCCTATCTCCCGAGTGCGTGTTCACGGCGTGCGTGGGGCGAACTTCACCGTGCCATGCGGAGTGGGGCGCTGCCCGGCCAACAGCGGGTGCACCGCCGACAGTCGCTGCGTGTGCGGCACTGGCTATCAAGCGCGCGTGTGCTCGGGCGACCGATGCCCGCCGGAGGGGTGCACGGGCTTCGACTGGGGGGGATAAGCGAACCAACGCGGCACCCTCGCTGGCACGGATCCGCGCCAGTTACCGAAACACCTCTTATCCGTCGTACGCCTGCCCGCAAGCATTGGCGGGAGGTCCCGGGACGCCGCCCTGGCAGTTATGCCGGGAGGTGCTGCGAGGTCTTCGCTTGAAAAGGCCCCCTGTTCTTCCTATCCGCATCCGTAGAGTTTTGGAGTTGAATTCCTGCATAACGCAAAGGTGGAACTGTGACCGGATAGCGGGCATCACTGGGTGCTCAGGCCTTGATGTCAACGTTCCTTTTGCAAGAGGGGGTGTGCCATGTCCCAGGATGTCCAGACGGTGCTTAGCAGGGATCCGGGGAAACGGCGGTCTACCGTCAGAATGCGGGGAAACAAGCGTGAGAAACCGTCGCGTTTCGCGCGGACTGGCACCGACGAGCGGCCAGCAGTCTGAGCCCGCGCCGACGACTGGCACCCTCAGCACATGCCGACAGAGGTGCTCCGTGGGGTTCGCAAGGGTGGTGTTCGCAAGGGTGGGGCTCGCGAACCCCACCGGTCACTTCCGCCGTCGAGTACAAGCGGTGGCTTTCTCGACCCAATGGGAGCCTCCGACTTCGATCCAGCGGCGTTCCGCGCGCAAGCTCAGTTTTCTCGGACCGCGCTTGTGCGACGGTTTCCGGGTCTGTGTTTCAGCAGAGTTACGAACGTTCCCCGCATCCCTGCTTAGCCCCGAAGCGCGCCAGCAGATTTTCGCTTTCCTCGTGGAAACCGGAAGCAACGCCGAGATGCGCGAAGAGAACATGAAGACGCAGAACGTGGCCGAACTGGTGGCCGTCGCCAACCGTTACGGCTTTGCGTTCACCCCTGCTGACACGATTCGCCATCAGTCCACCACGATTCTGGGTTTCAGCGATGAGGAGTTGTCGCTCTACACCCAGAGTGGGCCATGGTGGGGCCTGTGCCTTGAGGCCTACGCGCGCTACGGCAAGTAAGGTCGGCTTCGGCGTGAGCAGCCCGTGATGCCGGATGCGCGTGAAGCCCCTTCGGGAGCACGTGATCGACGAATCGACGGAGAAACTCGACGCCCGGTAGCGTGCACTCGCGGCCGCCCTTCGTGGCGAAGGTCACGCCGTGCTCGTCCATCGCGCGCAGGCGTGCGTTCGAGATGCCGACGCGGTCGGGTGTACCGACCGAGTTATGCGTACACCTGCTCGGCGCCGTCGAAGGGCGTCTTCGCGTAGACCACCCAGTCGCTTCGGTAGAGTGCCGTGCGGAGCTGCTCGAGTACGTCGGGCGCACTGCTCGGTGGCAGCGTGACGGCACCCGACGCGAGGCCCTCGATCAGCGCCGCGCGCAGCTTCGCGAGGAAGAGCTTCGCCAGCACCTTCGCCGGGAAGAGGCAGTCGCCCTTCGTCGCCACCCAACGCGTGCCATCGGGCGACAGACCGCCCGCGCTCACCACCGCGCGGAGGCGGGGATGGAAGAGCAGTTCCCGCGTCTACGGTGTGCAGCACCATCGTGATGGCGGGCAGTGCGTCAACGCCAGGAGCGTCTGCGACGCCTCCCGGAAGAGCATCGCGAGGAGGGCCTCGCGGTCGTACCGGACGATCGCCCGCAGCGCCTCCGGGAGCGTGAAGGCGACGTGGAAGTAGCGCGTCGGGCAGTGCCGGTTGCGGCACGAGTTGTAGACCGGCGTCGCGTGGCCCCCGAGCGCGGCGGTGCGGCAGCGGGCGAGCGCCACGAGCACCTCGTGTTGCGCGCTCGTGAGCGCAGAGGTCTCCCGCAGCGCACTCGCATGGAGGAGTAGTTCTGGAGGTACTCGGGAGTAGCGGCGCAGGTACTCGGGAGTAGCGGCGCAGGTGCTCCAGCCGCGGTGGCTCATCGCACCGCGCAGCGACGACGCGGACACGGCTACAGGAACCCGACATTTCCACTTTGGTTTGACATCCCCTGGGTTCGCGCCGTCGAGAGCACCCGCTCACCGCGCTGGAGGAGCCTCGCTGGCAGAGGGTGTGGGTGAAGCGCATCAACCGCTCCGTGGCAATGCAGGGCGACGCGGTGTCGGTCAGCGACGCCGCCGGCACGACGCGGGGGCCGGTTGCAGCGGAAAACCGTGCGTTGTAGAAGCCCGCCAGTGGTGTGCCCCCGATCACCCGCTTTCATCGTCGCCACGCTTGCCCTCGTGGTGACCTCGGCCTGCGGCGCCGATCCGGGGGGCGAGGCGCGCGGTGCGGGCTTCGCGGTCGGAGCGTGCGGACCGCTGCCGTCGCTGCTCGTCACGCTTCACGAGGCGGCCGGCGCGAGAGGGCTCGAGCGGGTGGATGACACGGCGCCGCCGCGGGTGCAGTTCGGACCGCAGGGAGGTCAACACCTCCTGCTGACCGTCGCGATGGAGAACCCGAGCCGCGAGCGGTCGGGCGCTCGCATCGAGTTCTCCGCGGAGTGGTGCGACCCTGCGTGCGCGACGCCGGGCAGCGCGGGCCGGGCGAGCGTGGTGGCCCTGCCCGGCTACCCCACCTGGCGCGAGGACAATGGCCGGGTCTGGCTCGGGAGCTACTTCCTCGTGATTTCCGCACCGCCCCGCGACGCCCGGCTCCAGCTCCACGTCGACGTACTCGATGCCTGCGGGCGCACCGCTCGCATCGAGTGGGCTGGCCGCCCAGAGGGCCTCTAAGACCTTGCCGGGGCCCCGTAGCCTCGAGGAGTCACGCGATGATGATCAGTACCCGCCACGCCTCCACCTCGCTGCTCGCCTTGTCCCTCGCCGCCTGCGTCGGCAAGGAGGAGCCCGCCCTGTTCCTCGGTGCCTCCGCCGCGATCGCAATCGTAGCCGACGGTAGCTTCGACCCGAACACGCCCCCGCCCGAGCTTCCCGGGGCCATGGCCACGCAGATGCCCGGGCGATGGCGCACCGACCACGTCGATCGCACCGTGCTCGGCTGGGACGACGCGCGCGTGGCCGCAGACGACGCTGCGGCCGTCCAGTTCTTCGTGACGCGCTACGGTCTCGATCCGACCTCGCCTGCGATGGCCGATCGCGTCGGGTACATCGACACCGTCCTCGATCCGCGCACGCGCTTCCGGGTGGTCAACGCCTCCAACTTCGCGGTCCCTCCGGAGGGAATCCCGGCGTGGAACACCGCCCGGATCGTGATCGGCATGGACCCGATGGGCATCCAGCTCGGCGGCGACCACGAGGGCGAGGTGCTCCCGCAGGGCGGGGCGCTCCTTTACGGCGACTACGTCTTCGCATCGCCGACCGGCCTGCGCCGGATCGCGTACTGGTCGCTGGTCCCGGTGGTGGTTCGCAACGGCGCCCTGGTGTGGACCTGCGAGGTCGAGAGCGCGGAGTACGGCTCCGGGGTCGCGCAGGGCAGCGCGCGGCTTACGCCCGACGGCCGGGGCTCACTGAGGGCCGATATCCGAAACAACCTCACCTTTTGGTGATTCGTGAGTCCGCGAGCGGCCGGGGCGCAATCACTGTGCCCCTCAGCGACGACGACGCACCACCACCCGGACCGGGCGGGTTCACCACCACCGTGTCGCAACGACGGTCCGGTCGGTCGTGCACCACCACTGCAGGTACCGATGTTCCCTTATATTCGAAATTCCCTTGGTTTGCGCCGTCGAGAGCACCCGCTCACTGCGCTGGAGAAGCTGGCTCGCTGGCCTCGGCATGAGCCGGAACGCCGTCGCCGAAAACATCGCCATCAACCAGTCGCCGCAGGCTGCGCAGCAAAGCCTCGTGCGCGGCCCCGGCCACTACCAGAACATGATCGACCCCGCCCAGCGCTCGGTCGGCGTCGGCATCGTGCGCCACGGCGATCAGGTCTGGGTCACGCAGCTCGTCGCGGCGCTCAACAGCCCGGCCCTCACGGCCAGTCCGGTCATCACTCCGCCTCTGAGCGCCACCGCCCCGACCGCCCCGACCACTGACGACGACGACGCCGACGAAGACGTTGGCCAGCAGAGCGACATCGACTGCTACGCCGAGACCGAAGCCCCCGCGCCCGCCGCCCCCATCGCCTCCGCGGACTGCGCTATCGTCGACAGCGATGCTCTCCCGACGAGACCTCCTGGCAACCATCGGCGTCTCCCTCGCCACGGGCGTTGTCGGCTGTAGCAGCGACGCTCCCCACGTCCCTTCCCTCCCCGACGCCGCCGAGCCCACCGACGCCGCCGAGCCCACCGACGGCGGTCCGTTCCTCGAAGAAGTCGACTTCTTCCACGGCGTCGCGAGCGGCGATCCCCTCTCCGACCGCGTCATCCTCTGGACCCGCGTCACCCCGCGCGGCGACGTCCGCGGCTCCGTCGACGTCCGCTGGGAGGTCTCCAACGCGCTCGACTTCGCCACCCTCGTCACCTCGGGCAATGTCGTCACCAACGCGGCGCGTGACTACACCGTCAAGGTCGACGCCACCACCCTCACCCCCGGGACCACCTACTACTACCGCTTCGCCGTCGGCACCACGCGCTCCCTCGTCGGGCGCACCCGCACCACGCCCGTTGGTTCCGTCGACCGCTTGCGCCTCGCGGTGGTCTCCTGCGCGAGCCTCGCCCACGGGTACTTCCACATCTACCGCGACCTCGCCGAGCGCCTCGACCTCGACGCCGTCGTTCACCTCGGCGATTACATCTACGAGTATCCCACCGGCCTCTACGGCAACGTGCGCCCGTACGACCCGCCCACCATGACCGTCTCGCTCTCCGACTACCGCCGACGGCACGCCCACTACCGACGCGACCCCGACCTGCGCGCCGTGCACCAGCAGCACCCCGTGATCGCAATCTGGGACGACCACGAGTCGGCCAACAACGCCTCGATGTCCGGCGCCGAGAGCCACGTGCCCGCCACGCAGGGCGCCTGGCGCGATCGCCGCGACGCCGCCGTGCGCGCCTACTTCGAGTGGATGCCCGTCCGCGAGCAGCCCGACGGGCGCATCTGGCGGCGCTTCTCCTTCGGCGACCTCGCTGACCTCGTCATGCTCGACACCCGCCTCTGGGCGAGGCCCATGCAGCTCCCGCGCGGCTCTCCGGGCATCAACGACCCCCGCCGCACCCTCCTCGGCGACGACCAGGAGCGGTGGCTCCTGGAGTCCCTCGGAACCTCCACAGCGCGGTGGAAGATCGTCGGGCAGCAGGTGCGCATGGCCGCCCTCGCGCCCAAGTACAACACCGACGCCTGGGAGGGATACCCCGCCGCCCGCGACCGCTTCCTCCAGGCCCTGTCGCGCATGCGCACCCGTGACGTCGCGGTGCTCACCGGCGACATCCACACCTCCTGGGCGTGGGACCTCGCGCTCGACCCCTTCGACCGCCGCGCCTATGACCCTCGCACCGGCGTGGGCTCCATCGCCGTCGAGTTCACCACCCCCGGCGTCTCGTCGCCGGGGCAGCCGCCCGAGGCCGAGGCGGACATCCCCGGCCTCCTGCGAGACAACCCCCACCTTCGATACGGCAATGCCTCGAAGCGCGGGTTTGTCCTCCTCGACGTCACCCCCGAGCGCCTCCAGGCCGAGTGGTTTCACCTCCCCTACGGCAGCGTCGAGCAGCGCGAGCGACGCCGCACCACCTTCAGCGCCGCGTGGCTCACCCGCGCCGGCGCCAACCACCTCACCCCGGGCGGCGACCCCACGCAACCGCGCGACAACCCACCGGCCGCCGCGCCGTGGGAGCCCGTGTAGTCCGTCAGCCCTCGCGCACGTCCACCCGACCCGAGCGCACCAGCTCGCAGAGAGAGTCGTGCTGGGAGATCATCCCTGCCTGCCGCGTCGTCTGCATCAACCCCGCGAGCTGGAAGGTCTTCCACTCTTGGATGAGCCTGGCCACCGCGGGCGTCACCAGCAGAACCTCGTACGCCGGGACGCGACCGCCGCCGATCTTGCGACACAGCGTCTGCGACACCACGCCCTAGAGCTTACAAAAGAGATAGCGGTTTGGCGATGCGCCACCGCGGTCGATTGATAGTCAATCACACGGCATCAGGCACTTCGCCAGGGCGCGGTTGAACGCAGCTGCGGAGCCTCCATCGAGTCGTCGTTCCAGAACCCTATGGGAAATTAGCAGAATCCCTTGTTTCCCAGCGAATCGGTCGAGAGCGGGGAGGGTCTTCGGGGGGTGTTCAGAGAGGCACCGGGGGCGATGGCCGGGCGCTGTATCGCGCACGCTCGCTGGAAGCCACACTAGATCGTACTACGCATTTCACGCGGGCACCTGGAGGGCTTAACAGGGATCCGGCGAACGGTTGTAACTCCCCGAAAACACAGCGCCGGAAACCGTCACATGTCCCCGGGCCGAGGAAACGCGCTGCCGCAGCGAGTTCGCTGGATCGCGGCCGGAGGCTCTCAGTGGGTCG
>CANJUR010000087.1 GCA_947477565.1 Deltaproteobacteria bacterium | reverse complement strand
CGGGCCTGCAACCGCTGAAGTGGGAGCCTGGAGTTGAGCGTCCCGCCTGCGCGGGACTTCCTGAAGGAGCATCGAGCGCGGGGGCGCTCGATGAGGGGAAATAGGTGCTCACCCGCAGCAGCAGAACGATCCGCTCATCGTCTTGTCGAGTGACCTCGCGAAGGCCGAGAACCTCCCGCCGGTTGCCCCAGCAACCGGCGCTCCTGCAGTAAGTCCCGCGCAGGCGGGACGCTCAATCCCAGGCTCCCACTTCAGCGGTTGCAGGCCCGCGTGCGGGCGTGTCCGCAACCGCCGAGTGGGCGCTCCCTTCCCGCGGAGATGTGACGAATGCTCAGCCGCGGGGCGGGGGCAGGGCTCCCACGTCTGCAGTGCAATCGCGAACCTATCAGCACCCTGAGCCCTGCCCCCGCTGCGCGGGGGTAGGGCGCGCGGCAGCGGGGAAGGGGGCTCGTGCAAACACCGACGCTCCTCGATGAAAAACGAGGGGATGCCTCCGGGGGAACTCTGCCGTGCAAGACCCTCCGTGCCCCTCTGCGATTGCACTCGCGACAACGAGGGTGTCAGGAGGTCAGAGCCTCCCCTCAGGCGTCGCCACCGCGTACTCCGAATCCCGGGACAGGGGTCGGCTCCGGCCAGTGCTTGACACCCTCGCGTGGTCGCCCGTAGGTTCCGCGCCCGTTCGACGCGTCCGTCGCGGCAGTGTCCTCCCCTGCGCACACGATCACTGGCACCGGTTGGGTCGATCGACCCGCTCCTCACCGAAAGCCATTGCCCGTCTCCCTCCCCCCCCCTCGAAGAGACCGCTCCAGAGATGCACCGATCCGATGACGCAGGGCGCACTCCCCTCCCGATGACGCGCGAACGTGGGCCCCGAACACGTCTATCAGTCCAGCGATTCTTCGCGGCGCGATAGACCCTTTGCCCCCCCCGATGGGCCGCACCGGCATCGACCGGCGGCCGTAGTGAAAGAGAGACGATGGACGCAATCAACCTCCGCGAACTGAAGCAGCAGCCGATGCCCGAACTCCTCGCCATGGCGAAGGAGCTCGCAATCGAAAACGCCCCCGGCCTGCGCAAGCAGGAGCTGATCTTCTCGCTGCTCCAGGCGCACTCTGCGCGCAAGGGCGAAGTCACCGCCGAGGGCGTCCTCGAGTGCCTCCCCGACGGCTTCGGCTTCCTGCGCGCGCAGGATTACAACTACCTCCCCGGGCCCGACGACATCTACGTCTCGCCCTCGCAGATCCGGCGCTTCAACCTCCGCACCGGCGACTCCGTGGTCGGCACCGTTCGCCCGCCGCGCGACAACGAGCGCTACTTCGCCCTGCTCAAGGTCGATCGAATCAACTTCGAGGCGCCGGAGGCCGCGCGGGACAAGATCCTGTTTGACAACCTTACGCCGCTCTACCCCCAGCAGCGCTTCAACCTCGAGCACGACCGCAAAAACAACTCGACCCGCATCATCGACCTGCTGGTGCCGATCGGGAAGGGTCAGCGCTGCCTCATCGTCTCGCCGCCGCGCGCGGGCAAGACGGTACTCATGCAAAACATCGCCAACGCGATCAGCACCAACCACCCCGAGGCGAAGCTCATCGTTCTGCTCATCGACGAGCGGCCCGAAGAGGTCACGGACATGCAGCGCTCGGTCAAGGGCGAGGTCGTCTCGAGCACCTTCGACGAGCCCGCCACGCGGCACGTCCAGGTCGCCGAGATGGTCATCGAGAAGGCCAAGCGCCTCGTCGAGCACAAGCACGACGTCATCATCCTCCTCGACTCCATTACCCGCCTCGCCCGCGCCTACAACACCGTGGTGCCGGCCTCCGGGAAGATCCTCTCCGGCGGCGTCGATGCCAACGCGCTCCACAAGCCGAAGCGCTTCTTCGGCGCGGCCCGCAACCTCGAAGAGGGCGGATCACTCACCATCATCGCCACGGCCCTGGTCGACACCGGGTCGCGCATGGACGAAGTGATCTTTGAGGAGTTCAAGGGCACGGGCAACAGCGAGATTCACCTCGATCGCAAGCTGATGGAGAAGCGGATCTTCCCCTGCCTCGACATCAACAAGTCGGCGACCCGCAAGGAGGAGCTGCTGCTCCCCGAGTTCACGCTCCAGCGCGTGTACCTGCTGCGCCAGCTGCTGCACCCGCTCAACGTCATCGACTCGATGGAATTCCTGCTCGACAAGGTGACCCGCACCGAGAGCAACCGGGAGTTTCTCGAATCGATGAACCAGTAGCCCTCCTCCCCTCCTGATCTCTCCCCCAGAGGCCGTGGCGTCCTGTCGCGGCCCGACTATCTTCCGTGACCCTGTTCGGCATCGTGGCCAATCATCCTCTTGGTTGACGCAACCGGCGCATTGGCGTTGTAACTAGCGCCCGCCCGATGGGCGATCGTTCCTTCATCTTCATTCCTCGAGGTATTCTGATCGTGAACACGACATCGCGATGGCGGCACACCAGCGCCGCGTTGGCCCTCGGCTTCACCCTCTGCTTCGCCGCGCCGGCCCAGGCCACCGTGGCCGTGCAGCTCTCGCGCGCCGAGCTCGTGGCCCAGTCCGACCTCGTGGTTCGCGCCACCGTCGTCGGCGTCACCAGCCGCTGGAACGAAGACCACACCCAGATCATCAGCCTCACCACGCTGCGCGTGAGCGAGACCGTGAAGGGCGCGGGCGTAGAGCCCGAACTGGTGCTCCGTCAGCTCGGCGGCGAGGTCGATGGCCTCGTCTCCCGCATCGCGGGCAACCCTGTTTTCTCCGCAGGCCAGGAGGCCGTGTTCTTCGTCCGCCGCGGCCCCGGCGTGGTGTACCTCACGGGCCTCGCGCAGGCCGTGTTCTACGTCGATCCGCCGATCGCGGGCGTCGCAGTGGTGCACCGTGACCTCGTGGGCTTGACCTTCGCGCAACTCAGCTCCGGCGCGCCGATGCGGCTCTACGAAGCCCCGTCGGAGCCCGCCGAGTCGCTCCAGCACCTGCGCATCGATGTGCGCTCGCTCGCCGGGGGTGCCCGTTGATGCCTGCGCATCGCCTCCGCTTCGTTGCGCTCGCGGCGCTCGCCTCCGCCCCCTCGCTCGCCTCCGGCTACGCCCGCAGCGAGTCCCAATGGAACCCCGCGCAGCTTCCCATCCGCTACCTGGTCAACGCCTCCTCTGCGCCGTCCACCATCGGCGGCGCCGCCGCCATCGCCGCGCTCGACGCGGGACTCGCGAGCTGGGCAGCCCCGGTGTGCACCCGATGGCGCACGACCAACGGCGGCGCCACCACCGTCGCCCGCGGCAACGCCAACGACCGGGTCAACACCTTCCTCTGGATCTCGAGCGCCTGGCCTCCGGAGCTCGGCCCGGTCAACAGCGTCATCGGCGTGACCACCCCGGTCTGGACCGTCGGCGGTTACTACATCGACGCCGACATCCAGTTCAACAACGTGGGCTTCACCTGGAGCACGGACGGACGCGCGCGCACCGTCGATACGCAGTCCATCGCCACCCACGAGGAGGGCCACTTCCTCGGCCTCGACCACTCCGCGCAGCCCGCCGCGGTGATGTACGCGTCGTACTCCGGCGGAATCAGGCGAACGCTCACCACCGACGACCAGGCCGGCGTCTGCGCCATCTATCCGTCCGGCATGGGGACGCCCGACGCCGGCACCGTCGTGCCCGCAGATCCGTGCGCCCGATACACCTCCTGCGCGGGCTGTACGCCCGTCAACAACTGCGGCTGGTGCGGCGCAACCGCGCAGTGCGTCACCTCCACCGCGACCGGCCCCGTAGGCGCCGCGTGCGGCGGCTTCGTGTGGCAGCCCAGGGACTGCTCCACCGTGGCACCCGTCGATGCCGGCGCCGTCGCCGACCCGTGCGCCACCCTCGCCGCCTGCGGAACCTGCACCCCCAACGAAGGTTGCGGATGGTGCGGCGCCACGAGCCGTTGCCAGTCCGGCTCGACCACCGGTCCCACCGCGGGCGCTTGTGGCAGCGCATGGGCGTGGCAGCCAACCGATTGCCCCGCCGGTGGCGGCACCGCGGCCTTCGGTGAGCCGTGCCGAACACCCACAGACTGCTCCTCCGGTGGGCTCTGCGTGGGCGCGAGCGCGACGACGGCGTTCTGCTCGCGCACCTGCACGGACGACTGCACCTGCCCGCGGGGCTACGCCTGCAACGGTCGGCTGATGAGCGGCGCGACGGTCTGCGTGCCCGGCACCAACCGCTGCTCCATGGACTCCGGGACGACCCCGGTCGTCGACAGCGGCGTGCGCGCCGACACGGGCGTGCGCGCCGACACGGGCGTGCGCGCCGACACGGGCATGCGCGCCGACACGGGCATGGCCGCGCAGGACGCGGGCTCGATGAAGTCGGTGGACGCGGGCGCCGCCGATGCGGGCACCCTGCCGGGGTGGATGGGCGCGGCCCCGGACAGCGGCTGCGGGTGCCGTGTACCTGGACCCTCCGGCGCGTCGCGGGCGCAGGGCGCGTGGGCCCTGGCCGCGATGGCCGCAGTGCTTACTTCGATGCGTCGCCGCCGACGCTGACCAGCGACCGGCGGCGGCGACGCCACGCGAGTCCCAGACCCGCGAGGCCCGCCACCAGCAGTCCGCCCGACGATCCCTTCATCCCCGGCGTCACCGAACATCCAAGAAACTCCGCCCGAGCACCCGACTCCGAGCCGCATGGCGGCGGGGTGTTGCGAACGACGCCGTAGGTGTGCACGCGGTCCTTCGCTCCGAGGTCGCTCGCCATGAGTTGCAGGTCGCGGTCGAGAGCGCTCGCGCCAAGGTTGGCCCGCAGCCGCGTCAGGGTGGCGTTTTCGCCGATGCCCTGGAAGGCCACCTGGGCGTCGTCGCTGGTCACCATCGGGCCGCCGACGGGCGCACCGCCGCCGCCGATCTGCGAGGCGCGCTCGACGGTGAAGCGGTTGACTTCGCCCGAACTCTCCGTGAGCCACAGGCGGTTCTGGTTGCTGAGGTTGAGGGCCTCGAAGGCGCGGCGGAAGTCGTCCGCGGGCGTGGTCGGCGCGTTGAAGTCGTAGGTGAGCTGCGCCGGGGTGAGCATGCCGTTGGGGAAGTTCATCGCCTCGTAGCGCGACGACGCGAGCACCATGAGCATCAGGCCCACCTTGTCGGCCACGCCCGCGGCGATCATCCGCAGCGGGAGCGTCGGGTTGAGCCCCGGGGTGGTCACCCGGATCGGGGTCATCTGCTCGACCCCTTCGCCCATGCGAAGCCGCAGGGCGATGAAGTCCATGCGCTGGGCTACGTAGAAATCCACCACCGGCTCAATCGCGCTCGGGACGCTGTACCCGTTGTCCCGTAGCCAGGTGCGCAGCGCGGTCGGGTCGTCACTGCGAACCACCGCGGTCATGTACGGACCCACGACCCGCTCCTGGAGCACCGTGACGCCCTCGTTGGACGGCACCGAGGTGCCCGTCGAGTCGCGCGCCCCACCGAAAAACGACGGGTCCGAGTCGGTCTCGCAAAACGGTCGATCCGGGGCGTTGAGCACCGGGGCGGAGAGGTTGTCGAGGGCCGTCAGGAAGCGATTGTCCGCCACCTCGATGCGCACGTCGGGACCGCTGCGAATCGGCAGGATCCACGAGAAGTCCGACGGCCGCCCGCTGTACCGGAACTGGTCCCAGAGGATGGTTCGGTCGGCGGAGAGCGAGAGGGCCATCCGGTGGTCGGTGACGACCTGCACGGCCCCGGGGGGCGCGAAACAGCCGCCGCACGCCAACGCCGTCGAGGGCGTCACCGCCGAACCGATCGCCCCGAGAGCCAATACCGAGATCCAAGGCTTCATGGTCGTCACTCCGTGTGAGGGCCGAGAACTATTCTCACGGCCTTCGTTGAGGGGTCCTATAGCGAGGCGCGTGCCAGAGGTTGCCAACCAACAGACTCTCCCGCGTTTCGGAGCGGTTCTATCGGAGATACGGCAGGAGAGAAACCTCTCCGAGCCCTGCGGAGGGTTTGTGCCAGTGGATGTGCCACCGGGCCTTTTCCGCACGGTGTGCCGGGGCGGGCACTTCCCGACTCTTTACACCGGAGACTACAAACCGGGCGCGGGGTGATGTAAAGGCTCCCGCACTACGGAGCACAGCCGGGAAGCGCGATCGTCGCGGCCATCGGAGGGTGCTTCGCGCGGAGGCGTTGTGCGGGATGGGCCGCGCGCTGGATACGCCGCAAGGAGCAACGTGTGGAGTCTCTAACGATCGAATCGCTTGGCACCGGGGCCTTCGCCCTCGTCGTGGCGCTGTTTTTCTACGCAAAGGTCAAGAGCGGCCCCGAGGGCAACGAGTCCATGGCGCGCATCGCCAGGTACATCCGCGAGGGGGCCATGGCCTTCCTCATCACGGAGTACAAGGTGCTGGCGGTCTACGCCCTGGTGGTCTTCGGAGTCCTCGCGGCGACGCTGGGACTCCCGTCGGGGCTGTCGTTTCTGGCCGGGGCGGGGCTGTCGCTGGGTGCAGGGTTTCTCGGCATGAAGGCCGCGACCTACGCCAACGTCCGCACCGCGGAAGCGGCGCGCACCAGGGGCATGGCCGAGGCGTTGGTCACTGCCCTCGACGGCGGCGCCGTGATGGGACTCTGCGTGGCAGGCCTCGGGCTCGTCGGCATGGGCGGACTCTACGGAATGTTCCACGCGGGCGACGTGGCCACGATGGCAGCCGAGGGCTCCAGGCACGACTTCGGCACGGTCATCCACTCGTTCGCGGTGGGGGCTAGCTCCATCGCACTCTTCGCGCGCATCGGCGGCGGCATCTACACGAAGGCCGCGGACGTCGGCGCCGACATCGCAGGCAAGGTCGAGGCTGGCATCCCGGAGGACGACCCCCGTAACCCCGGCGTCATCGCCGACAACGTGGGCGACAATGTCGGCGACATCGCCGGCATGGGCGCGGACATCTACGAGAGCTACGTCGCCGCGGTCGTCGCCGCGATGGCCCTCGGGCTCACGATGCCCATGGCGAGCCTCCAGCAGCTTGCCCCGAGCGTCTCCGAGGAGAGCCGACTGCGCGTGATGGCCGTCGCCCTCCCGCTGCTGCTCGCCACCATCGGGCTCGCCGTCTCCATCGTCGGCATCTTCATCACCCGCATGCTCAAGAAGCTCCCGCCCGCTCGGGTGCTGCGCATCGCGCTCATCGTTCCGCCGTTTCTCGTGACGGGCGCGGCTGCGGCGTTTCTGCCGACCGCGGGCTTCAGCTGGGGCGCCGTATTCACCCTGGGCGCCGGGGCCCTCGGCGGCGCCATTCTCGGACTCGTGACCGACTACTACACCTCCATGGGCCCCGTGCGGCGCATCGCCCAGAGCTCGCTCACGGGCGCCGGAACCAACGTCATCGCAGGCCTCGCTGTAGGCCTCGAGAGCACGGTCATCCCGCTGCTCACCCTGGTCGCCGTGGGCTGGGTCTCCAACCACTTCCTCGACCTCTACGGCATCGCCCTCGCGGCGGTCGGCATGCTCGCCGGAACCGCCATCGTGATGACCGTGGACGCCTACGGTCCCATCGCGGACAACGCCGGCGGCATCTCGGAGATGTCCGGCCTCGGCAAGGAGGTGCGCGACATCACCGACGAACTCGACTCCGTCGGCAACACCACCGCCGCCGTGGGCAAGGGCTTCGCCATCGGCTCCGCGGTGCTCACCGTGATCGCCCTCTTCGCGGCCTTCAACATGGAGGTCAACGCCGTGCGCGCGCACAGCGGCCTCGCCGACATGAACCTCGACATCACCCACGCCCCGATTCTCCTGGGCATCCTCTTTGGCGCGCTGCTTCCGTGCGTGGTGGGTGCTGCGACGATGACCGCCGTGGGTCGCGCCGCGGGCGCCATCGTCGAGGAGATTCGCCGTCAGTTTCGGGAGATTCCAGGGCTGCGCGAGGGCAAGGAGGGCGTCGAACCCCAGCCCAGGGTAATCGTGGACATCGCGACCAGGGCGGCCCTGAAGGAGATGATTCTTCCGGGCGCAGTGGCCGTGCTCGCCCCGCCGGTGGTGGGCTTCCTCGCTGGCCCGGAGGTGCTCGCGGGCATGCTCGCGGGCTCCCTCGCCGTCGGCGCGACGCTCTCGCTGGTGATGGCCAACGCGGGCGGCGCCTGGGACAACGCGAAGAAGTACATCGAGAAGGGCGGCCTCGAGGGCCACAAGAAGGGCTCCGACGCGCACAAGTCCGCCGTGGTCGGGGACACCGTGGGCGATCCCTTCAAGGACACCTCCGGCCCCGGCATCGCGATTCTCATCAAGGTGATGAGCGTCGTGTCGCTGCTCATCGCCCCGCTCGTCGCACTCCGGGGATGAGCGTCGCGTCTCTGCTCATCGCCCCGCTCGTCGCGTAGTCCCTACCCCCTCTCCCGCCGCTTCTTCTCTCTCCTCCACGACTGCGCCGCCTCGGCGCGCGCGCCGCTCAGGTCGTCGGTTCGACGTGACCCACACGCTCCAGGGCCCCTGATGCGCCTCCGTCCAACGCGACCAGAGCGCTTCAGGGCCCCTGATGCGCCTCCGTCCAGCGTGACCAGAGCGCTCCAGGGCCACTGGTGCGCCTCCTTCCAGCGTGACCAGAGCGCTTCAGGGCCACTGGAGAGCCTCCGTCCAGCGTGACCAGAGCGCTTCAGGGCCCCTGGTGAGGCCCCCCCCGGGGAGCTCACCGTTCCCCTCATCTTCGGGATTCTGATGGAAATATGGCATTCCCGTGCAGCGGAGGTCCGTGGGCTTCAGCCCGCGGACCGCAGTTGCACGAAACGCTCGACTTCCACGCGAATCCTGAAGATGAGGGGAAGGGTGAGCCCGGGGAGGCGGGCGTCCGTTCAGCCCCTGCGCCGCCGCCAGAACATCCCTGCCAGCAGCAACCCCACGGTCAGCCACCCTCCGCGCACGGTGGTTGCCGGGTGCGTGGTGCAACCCATTCCACTGGAGGGTTCATGGCCACCTGCGTCGGCGGTCACTGGAACCGGCCCGAGAAACCACGGTCCGCGGTCGTGGCGTCCGTTGCGGGGGACGCCGCGGATGTCGCGGACCACCCGGA
This sequence comes from Deltaproteobacteria bacterium, assembly GCA_947477565.1. Lineage (GTDB taxonomy): Bacteria > Myxococcota_A > Polyangia > Polyangiales > SCUS01. The sequence continues at coordinate 12,004 of CANJUR010000087.1, read as the reverse complement.
AAGGCTCGACTGCCGTGTCGGCGCCGGACATCGACGCGGGTCCATCGGCCGCGGGAATGAGCGCGACGAGGAGCGCGGCGCGGTCGCCCACGACGGCGGGCAGAGCGATGCCCGGGTCGGCCACGAGGTGACCGGGCTGCGCCGGGAGCGCGAGCAACGGGGAGTCCGGGATGTCGAGGCCGGCGTTCCAGAAGAGGGTGTAGGAGACGACGAGGCCGGTGAGGTCGTGGGAGCTGCGGCGCAGCGGGGTGGGCATGCGGCCGCGGGTGTCGATCACGAGGTTGTTGATGAATGCGACGGTTTCGCTGCGCTGTAGCGGGCCGGCGCCCGCGCGAAACTCCACCACGCCGCCGTCGTTGTTGAGGAAGAGGTTGTTGGCGATCACCACGTTGCGGCCGTCGTAGACGCCCACTGCGCCGGCCACGCCGCCGAGCACGATGTTGTTGCGAAACACCACGTCGATGACTTCGAACTCGGCCCCGTCGAGCAGCGCTGCATCCGTCACTGCGCCGAGGCCCACCATCGGGTCGATGGACCCTGCTCCCTGCACGGCGAGGACGTTGTTTTCGAACACCACGCCCTGCGATCCCCCTTTGGCGTACATCAGCATGTTGCCGCTGTCGTGGATGTACGAGTCGCGCACGGCGGCGTCGTCGGTGTCGAGGAAGTCGACGCACTCCTGGGAGGGGTTTTCGTTGTTGATCCGCACCCCGGGGAAGGCGAACTCCGAGCGCTCGAGGTAGACGCTCCGCGCCTGGTTGACCTTCACCACGTCGCCCTCGACGCCTGCGTGGTGTGCGTAGACGTTGCGCAGCCAGACGTGGTGCGCGCCGCCGTCGATATGCACCACGTTGTTGCCCGCATTGCGCACTTCGAGTCCGTCAAACACCAGGTATGCCGCGCCCTGGCCGATGCGCAGCGTCTCGTTGCCGCCCTCGAGCACCGCGCGCCGCGGACCGTCCACGGACAGCACCGTGATGGGCGCCGCGGCGGTTCCGGCGGCGGTGATCCAACCGCCGCCGGGGTAGGTTCCGGCGCGCACCAGCACGCGGTCGCCGGGGCGAGCGCGGGAGAGCGCGGTGGTGATGCGGTCGAGGGGTGCGGCGAGGGTGCCAGCGTTGCCGCTGCGCCCCGTGGGGGCGACGTAGAGGTCCGCGGCGGCGGCGGTGGACGCGAGCGCTGCGACGACCACCGGGAGCGTCAAAATGGCTGGAGCGCAGAGCTTCATCATGGGATTTCCTGGGGGGAGATTGGGTTGTCAGCGCGCTGGAGCCGCGGCGCGCGTCAGCACCCGCAGCACCGGCCGCCCGGTAAACGCAGCCGGGATGGCCACCCCGAGGGCCGCGAGCGCCGTCGCCGCGGTGTCCGTGGTGCGCACCGGGTGGGTGAAATCCCCGCGGGTTACCTGTGCGCCCCAGGCCACCCAGGGGATGTGCAGATCCACCGGGTTGTGGGTGCCGTGGCCCTGGCCGTGGCCGCCGTGGTCGGCGGTGGCGATCACCAGCATTCGGTCGTGGTCGGGCCGCGTTTCGATGGCGGACATCACGGTGGAGAAGCAACGGTCGCTGCGGGTGATGGCTTGCAGGTAGCGCTCGCGCATCCATCCGAAGCGGTGCCCGGAGTCGTCGGGCTCGGAGAAGTGGATGAAGGTGATGCCCGCGGGGGCCGTGGCGAGGTACTCCGCAGCGGCGGCGGCGACGCGCTCGCACGACCAGTGGGGCAGCGACCAGCGGTCGAGGCTGCCCGGCAGCGCGATGTGCCGGAGCTTCGTCTTCGACACAAACATCGCCGTCGCGAAGCCCAGATCGTGCGCGACGTAGAGCGCCGTCGGCACCCGGATAAACCCGCGCTCGGGGCGGAAGTCATCGAAGTTCATGCCGTGCACGCGCACCTCGACGCCCGCGAGCATGGAGCTGTGCGAGGGGAGCGTGGAGGAGTCGCCGACGGTCTCGGCGTACAGGGCGGCGGCGCCTTCGGTGCGGAGGCGGTGGAGGGTTGGGGCGTTGGCGAGTTCCATGCCGTCCGGGCGCATGCCGTCGAAGCTCACGACGACGACGTGGTCGTAGGGGCGGGCGGGGGCCTGCGCGCGGGCGAGGCGGGGTGCGACGGCGAGGGCGAGGGCGAAGAGGGCGCGGTTCATGAGGGTGGCGACGTCTCGAGGGGCGGTGGCGGCGGGGCGACGCCGGTGCGGAAGAAGCCTGCGGCGAGCGCCCACGGGGAGGCGCAGCCGAGCATCCAGGCGACGGTGTGCGCGGTGGCGCAGCCTGGGGCGACGAGAGCGAGGGAGATCACGGTCTGCAGGGCTGCCACGAGCAGCGCGGACATGGACCAGAGGGTGGTGTGCCCAGCGGCGGCCACGCGGTCGCGGGTGCGCCACGCGGCGGCGACGGCGAAGAGGGCGAAGAGGGCGAGGAGGACGGCGATCTGCTCGGCGCGCGGGGTGTCGATGCACGCGAGGTCGGGTGTCTCGAGAACGGGCGTCGGGACGAACTGCCTTCGGTAAACCACCACGACGCGGCGCAAGCTACCATCGGCCACGCGCGGGTGCAGCGCGGCTTTTGAAACGGAAACCATTGGGGGAAATGATGAGCGACGAGCGATCAGGGGAGCGGGGCGACGAGGCACCGAGCCTGCGGCCGTACCAGCGCGACGCGGTGGCGGCGGTGATCGCGGCGCGCAAGGGGGGCACGCGGCGCATGGTGGTGTGCCTGCCTACGGGGGCGGGGAAGACGGTGGTGTTTGCGCACCTCGCGAGGCTGGCGAAGCGACCGGTGCTGGTGATCGCGCACCGCGAGGAGTTGTTGGCGCAGGCGCGCTCGAAGCTGCAGCACGCGTTGGGTTCGGAGGCGGTGGTGGCCATCGAGCAGGGCGCGCGGCGCGCGGGGGACGAGGCGCGGGTGGTGGTGTGCTCCATCCGGTCGCTGCGCTCGGCGCGGCTCGCGCGGCTCCTGGTGGATCGCGACGTGGGGCTGGTGATCTACGACGAGTGCCACCACGCGGCGGCGGACGACAACCTCCGCGTGCTGCGCGAGCTTGGGTGCTTCGACGCGGGCTGGACGGGCACGCTCGTGGGCTTCACGGCCACCACTGCGCGGGGCGACGGCAAGGGGCTCGACGATGTCTTCGAGGAGATCGTGTATGCCCGCACGCTGCCGGAGATGATTCATGACGGGTATCTGGTGCCCTTGCGCGGGTACCGCGTGGCGACGAGCGCCGACCTCACGCGGCTGAGCGGTACGGGGAGGGATTTTCGCGAGGAAGAGCTCGCCGAGGCGGTGGACATCGAGGAGCGTAACGCCCTCGTGGCGCGCACCATTCAAGAGCTGGCGCGAGACCGGCGGACCCTCGCGTTCTGCGTGACGGTGGCGCACGCACAGCACCTGCGGCGTGCGCTGCAGGCGCTGGGGGTGCGCGCGGGTACGGTGCACGGCGAGATGCCCGCGGACGAGCGCGCGCGGGTGCTGCGGGATTTCCGTGAGGGGCGGCTGCAGGTGGTGACCAACGTGGCGGTGCTCACCGAGGGCTTCGACGACCCGGGGGTGTCCTGCGTGGCGATGGCGCGGCCGACGCGCTCGGCGGGAATGTATGCGCAGTGCGTGGGGCGCGGGACGCGGCTGCACCCGGAGAAGCGCGACTGCCTGGTGTTGGATTTCGTCGATGTGTCCGAGCTGAGTCTGTGTTCGCTGCCGTCGCTCTTCGGGATGCCGCGCGAGCTTGACCTGGAGGGCCGCGAGGTCAGCGAGGCGGAGCGGTTTTTTGCGAAGCTGGCGTTTGATTACCCGGCCTTCGAGGTGGAGGCCGGAGCGATCACCCTCGGGGAGATTCAAGCGCGCGCGGAGGCGTTTGATCCGCTGACGCAGGAGGTTGACGTGGAGGTGCGCGCGATCTCTCGCAACGCGTGGGCGTCCCTGGGGGGCCACGGGCTGGTGCTGCATTTCGAGCGGGCGCCGGGGCGGCCGAGCGAGGCCCTGGTGGTGGCTCGCGGGGCGCGCGGGCGACGCTGGGAGGTGAGCGTCGATGGAGCGGTGGTGGAGCGGTTTGCGAGAATCGAAGAGGCCGTGCAGGCGGTGGACTTCGAGGTGCACCAGATGGGGCGCGCGGCGGAGGCATCGGCGCGCGCGGAGGCTGCGTGGCGGCGTGCGGCGGCGCCGGCGGGGCGTGCGGCGGCGGTCGCGGGAGTGCGGCGCGGAGGACGGGCGGCGACGACGCTGGGGGACGTGCGGGCGCTCGAGGCGTGGGTGAAGGTGACGACGGCAGCGAAGCGGGCGGTGACGGCGCAGGGCGCGGCGGCGGGGAAGAAGCGACGGGGGTGAGCGGGAGGGTCAAGGTCGGACGGGGGGGGAGCGTGAGTTTGAAGCGACAGCGATGCTCGGAATCGACGGAACCCTTGCCTCGCACCTGGCGAGAGAGGCGGACAGCAGAGGTTGGGGCACTCCGGTGCGTTCGTTCAGCGTGGAGATCCCGCTTCGTAAAACAGCCGCAGATCGCTGAGGTCTGTCGGCCAGGGGGGCGCAAGCGCATGGCGGACTGGGGTTGGTCGCGTCTCGCGCCTGCACCCGCAGGCTAACGAATGCAGGCGCCCCGGCCGGGGCTTTCGGAAGGACGTCGACTCGCCCGCGGAGCTGAATTCCTCGACGCTCCCAACGAACTGGATCGAGTTGCGAAACGCTTCCGAAACAACGACCCGTTGGAGGGCTAAGGCCAGGCCCTCGAAGGATCGACCCCCTTGCGAGACCTCACCCCCAACCCCCTCTCCCAAAAGGGAGAGGGGGCTCGGATCGAGAGGAAATGCCATAAAATCAGTCTTTTTAGCCCCCTCTCCCTCTTGGGAGAGGGGGTTGTGGGTGAGGTCTCGCAAGGGGGGGCGATCCTTCGGGGGCCTGTCTTTCGCCCTCCAGCGGGTCGTTGTGAACAAACGCACCGGAGTGCCCCGGCTTATGCTGTGCGTCGCGACAGAGCGATCGCATGAGATGAAGCCTGCCCCGGCTTTAGAGTGAGCAATGGGCCATAGGCCCGTCCGCGAACGCGCAGCCGACGCTTCTTCTTCTTCCCCCAGGGGGGCGCCACCGCCTGCTCCGAATCCCAGCCCGCGACGGGAGTTCGGAGGAGGTGATGGAAGCAGTGATGAGCGTCGCCTGGGTGGGAGAGCGCCGGCTACGCGCTCGCGGCTCACCGCGCGATGAGCAGCACCGCCGGGACCACCTCGTACACCGCCGAGACCACCCCGAACACTGCCGAGACCGTCAGCAGCCCCGCCAGGACGATGGCCAGGTTGGGCTGCCGGTCGATAAACCGCGACCACGTCCCGCCGACGCGCTTCATGCCCGTGCAGGGGCACTGCACCGGCCCGCGACCCTCTATCGCCGCCTGCACCCGCTGCGCGAGCGCCGCCGCTGAGGAGTGGCGTCGGTCGGGGTCTTTCTCGAGGCCACGGGAGATGATCCACGCGAACTCGGGAGGAATCTCCAGCTTGTGGTGCATGGCGATCGCGCCCATCGGCCTCTCGGTCTTCACGGCCTCCAGGATTTCGTCGAGGTTGCGCTTCGGCTTGAGGTAGTGCTGCAGCCCGAGGAGCACGTAAAACACTGCGCAGAGCGAGTACACGTCGCTGCGCGCGTCGGTCTTGTCGTGCTCGCCGCGGGCCTGCTCCGGGGACATGTACGCGGGTGTTCCGATGGCGTGGCCGATCATGGTTCCGTAGGCCGAAGGGGCTGGCCCGCCGCCGCTACCGATGATGTCACGTCGCCCGTTGGGGCCGACCTGCTTGGCGAGGCCCCAGTCCATCAAGACCACCTCGCCGAAGGGGCCCACCATGACGTTGGCGGGCTTGATGTCCCGGTGCACCCAGCCCTTGCTGTGCGCGAACATCACCGCGCGGCAGAGCTGTCCGAACATCTCCACGCGCACATCGATACTGAAGCGACTGACGTAGACGGGATCCTTCGCGCGGAGGCGCGCGACGACGTGCTCGAGGGTGTCGCCCTCGACGTACTTCATCACGAAGAAGAACCCACGTTCGTCGAGGCCGACATCGTGTACTGGCACGATGCCCGGGTGCTCAAGCTGGCCCACGGTCTGAATCTCCGAGGCGAAGCGCGAGACCGTGTCCGGGTCCTGCATGTCGGGCTTGAGGCGCTTCACGGCGACGTGCCGATCGATGTCGTTGTCGAGGCATAGCTCGACCTCGCCGAAGGCTCCTTCCCCGAGGCGTTTGAGCATGGCGTACCGGGGTCGGGCCTCCTCGACGAGCTGAATGCCATCGTCCGTCGCGACCGACCTCGGTAGCACCGCGCCGGTGCGCGTGACCATGGAGGGCGATGGTTGCGTCGCAGGCGCTATCGGCGCCGGTTGACTGGTGCGCATCGATGGGACGGCGAGCGTCGGGCCGAGGGAATCGTCTAACTCCAAAGTGGAACCCATGGGCCCGAACATACCCTCAAGTGGGTATTCGGGGAGGAGATCGGCTCAGGAGATCCTGACCTGAGAAGTCGGTCGTGATGCCACGCGGCCTTGACCCCACGCGGCCTTCGACGCCTCGCCGGAATCCTGGCATCCCATCGAAGGCGCGATGCCGCGTCCGGACGTGTTGAAATCGCCGGAGAGTTCGATGTCAGGTCAGGATCTCTGGACTCAGGAGACGGAGCTGGCCGGGAGCTGGAGCTTCGGGCTGGGGCCATCGTTCCCGGCCGTGAGGTGCAACTCCCGCTCGAACTGCTCAAGCTCGATGGCGACCGTGCGCAGCATCTCGCGCCGCTCGTGGAAGGGCAGAAAGGCGCTCTTGAACCCGTTGAGAATGATGCTCTTCAGGCTCGGCCAATCGACGTCCATCTCCGTGTGCACGATGAACAACTCCTTGCTCACGGTGGTGTCCGTGATGAGCCGGTTGTCCGTGTTGACCGTCACCCGCACGCCGAGGTCTTGATAAAACTTCAACGGGTGCGAGCGCAGGTCGCGCACTGCGCCGGTCTGCACGTTGCTCGACGGGCAGCACTCGAGCGGAACCCGGTGGTCGGTGATGTAGTGCAGCAGGTCGCCGTCCTCGCGGAGCCTGCAGCCGTGGCCAATTCGGTGCGCGCCGCAGACGTGAATCGCCTGCTCGATGGACTCCGGCCCGTAGGCCTCGCCCGCGTGAATGGTGCAGTTGATGTTGTTGTTGCGAATGAGCTGAAACGCGTCGCGGTGATGCTTCGCGGGGTGGTCGTACTCGGCCCCCGCGAGGTCGAAGCCCACCACGCCGCGGTTCTTGTAAGCCACCGCGAGCTCGGCCATCTCCAGCGAACTCTCCGAAGAGATGTTTCGGATGCCGCAGATGATCACGTTGGAGTGGATGCCGAAGTCGTCCTGGGCGCGGCGCAGGCCGTTGATCACCGCCTCGACGACCTTGGTCAGCGAGAGCGATCCGCGGGTGTGGAGCATCGGCGAGTAGCGCACCTCCATGTACCGCACGCCCTCCTCCGCTGCGTCTTCGCCGAGTTCGTAGGCCACGCGGGCGAGCGCCGCCTCGGTCTGCAACACCCGGAGGGTCACGTCGAAGGCCTTGAGGTACTCCGTCAGCGAGCCGGTGTTCTGCCCGACGTGCATCGCCTCGGCGAGAGCCGCCTCGGTGGTGGCCGGAAGCTCGATGTGATCCTGCCGCGCGAGGTCGAGGATCGTCGACAGCCGGAGCGAGCCGTCGAGGTGCACATGGAGGTCGGTCTTGGGCAACTTGCGAATCTGTTCGAGGGTCAACTTAGTCATCGTGAGGCCTTATACCCGCCGTTACGGCGCGTTGCACACATCACTCTGCACCTGTTGATACCCCCCGAAGAGTGCCGCAACGCCCCCGAAGAGTGCCGCACCCGCCCCGGAGAGTGCCGCACCCGCCCCGAAGAGTGCCGCACCCGCCCCGAAGAGTGCCGCACCCCCCCCGGAGAGTGCCGCACCCGCCCCGGAGAGTGCCGCAACCCCCCCGAAGAGTGCCGCAGCGCTCCGAGAGCACGCCACTCCGCCGCGGAGGCTCCCGGCGGGCCATGTTACAAACGCGTCCACTGCCATGAACGATGCCGTGCGCGTTGATGCGTTTACCTACGAACTCCACGGTGCCGACCTCGTCGTGCACCCCGATGGATTGCTGGATGCCCTCCACACCGTGCGGCTCCCGCTGCCCCTGGGGTGGCCTGCTCCGGCCCGCCTTGTGGTGCGCGCCTCGGGCCTCTGCGAGCAGCCCTTCGAGGCCGCCCTTGCCATCGACCGCGCCACCCGCTCGTCCACCGTCGCCGCCACTGTTCGTGACGATCTCTCCTTCGAGATCGAACTCTCCGTCCCCTTCGCCGAACTCCGCGCCCTCACGGGGGATCCCCGTCGCGTCGATCTGGTCATCGCAGGGCGCTCCCTCCAGCTTGCACGGCTGCAGTTTGTGCCGACTTCCCTCACGCTCGAGCCCGAGAATTTCGAGCTTCGGGAGGCCACGGACTCCATCCTCGTCAACGCCCCGGAGCGCCAGCTGTTCGACCTCCAGAACCCCGAGGAGGGCTTCTGGATCGGCACCGGCCGCTGGCGTCTGCGCCTCCTCGTGGACTGGCAACGCGCCCCCGACGGGGAGCCCTTCACCCTCGACGCCCGCCCCATCGACGTGGGACTGCGCGTCGAGCACGCCACGTTCGCCAACGACACCGTGCGCGAAGACCCGTCCCGCCGCGCGGGCGGCCGGCGCACCTACACCGAGCTTTATGTCGACACTTCGCACCCGTCGCTGAAGGACGCCGTCCCCCCGGAGGGCGTCAACCTTCCGTTGCGCATCGCCGTGTCGCACCCGCTGTCCGCGGCGCCGGTCGAGGGCCTCGACGTCCCCGCGCTCCGCTTCACCTGGACCCGCGCGGTGGCCCTCCGGCTGCGTGATCCGCGGCCCTCGCTGGCGACCTTCCGCCGTCTGTCCGGCGTCGGAATCGACTTCGGCACCACCGCCACCGTCGCGGCCTTCACGCACCAGGGCTACCGCTCGCTCATGCGCCTCGGATCACCGCCGGACATCCACACCAACCCCGCGGAGAACCCCACCGTGCTCCTCATCGAGGACCACGAGCGCCTGTGGGCGGAGCTTGGCGCACGGGACGCCAGCCGGCGCTTCCCGGACCTGCTGCGGGTGGTTCAGGCCTCGCACGCGGCGCGCGAGAAGCTCAGCGAGTTTCCCAACGCGGTCATCACGGAGATCAAGTCGCTGCCGGAGCGGGTGTTCTCCCTCGACCAGGCGCCGCAGCTACGGGACCGCGAGAAGAAAGCGGATTTCCTCCTCGACGAGCCCCGCGTTCGGATGGTGGTGCGGGCGTACGCGTACCTCCTCGGCCGCGCCATCAACCGCCCCGGCCAGGAGGTGTTTCTCCGCTACTGGCTGACCTACCCCGCGAAGTTCGACGAGCGCGCGCGGGGGCTACTCATCGAAGAGCTGCGCGCGGGTATCATTCTCTCCATTCCGGAGGGTATTTCTGCCGACGAGGTCACCGTCCAGATGCAGGCGACGGAGCCCGAGGCCTACGCCGCGGAGGTGTGCCCGGAGCTTGCGGCGCACCCGGCGTTTGCGCCCCTGATCGAGAAGTTTGGCGAGCTGCGCTTCGCGGTCTTTGACTTCGGCGGCGGCACCCTCGACATCGCGTGCGGACGCTACCGCCCTGCCACGCCCGAGGAGGAGGTCTCGTCGGGCTGCACGTCCGTGATCGAGACCCTGCAGGTGACCGGCGACGACCATCTGGGCGGGGATTACCTCACGCATGAACTTGTCTGGCTGGTGCACCAGCACCCGCAGCACCTCCCGGAGATGGAAGCGCGGGAGGTTCCGATGCAGCGGCCGGTGACCATCCCCGAGAACAAGCTCGCGCATGCGCCGCAGCTCTACAAGCGCTCGCTCGCCGCGCGGCAGAACAAGGTGCGCTTCCAGGACGCGCTCGCGCTCGAGCAGGTGAAGTTCAAGCGGGCCAACGAGATGGCGCGGGTGGACTCGCTGGTGGCCCGGCGGCTCGACGAGTCGGAGGTGGCCGTGGAGTCGCTCAAGAGCGATCTCGCGGGGGTGCAGAAGCGGCTGAGTACGCACCTCGAGGAGCGCGTGCGCGACGGGGCGCGGCTGCTCGCCAACATGATCGCATCGACCCCATGGGAGCCCGGAGCGGCGGGGACGCACGTGCCGGCGAGCGGTTGGCGCGAGCGCGGGGTGGTGATTCTCCTGGCGGGCAATAGTTCGCGGTCGGACTACGTCGAGCGGGCGCTGGCGCAGGCCCTGGACGCGCCGGATCTGAAGGTATGGACCCCGACGGATGACTTCGCGCCGCAGGGGGTGGTGCGCTACGAGACACCGACGCGTTTCGAGCGCGGGGCGGAGATTCTCGGAGTGACGCCGAAGACCGCGGTGGCCCTCGGGGCGCTGCGCATCGCCAACCGGGACGTGCACCTCGTCCGGGCGGCGCAGGGGTTCAGCTTCTTCGTGGGCGACCTGCGCGGGTTTCCGCCAAAGTTTACGGCGCTTCTGCCGATGGGAACGCTGCCGCAGGACCCAGAGCCCTTCGGTCCCCACTACCTCGACTTCGGCGCCTGGAACGGCCAGAAGCCCCTACGCATCGCCAAGGAGTACGAGCCCGGCCGCATGGGGGCCAACGATCCGCGCATTGTGTCGGTGCGTCCGGACATCCCTCTCGAGGCGGCGGGTCGGTTGTATGTGTGCCCTGCTTCGCCCACGTCGGTGATGGTGCAACTGGTCCTGCCGGACGGCTCCGTGGTGCGCTCGTCGCTCAACCTCGCGCCGTACTTCGCGTGATGAATACACCTCCCACTGATCCGATCGCGCAGGCTTGGACGGTTGCGTTGCGCGCGCAGCTTGACGCCGTCGTGGCGCAGTTCGAGGCGCAGCTCCGGCAGCACGTCGCGCACAGCAACGCCGAGCACGCGCGCGACCTCGCGGGGTTTCGCGGGCGCATCACTGAGTTGGAGCAGTCCCTCGCAGCCGCTCATGCCGCGCACGCGCAGCAGGGCGTCGAGCACGCGCGGCTGTTGGGCGAGCGCGAGCGCTGGATGCTCGAGGCGCAGCAGCTTCAGGACACCCTGCGGGGACAGTCCGTGGAGCTCACCGCGCTGCGGGATTCGCTGCGCGACCGCGACGACGAGGCGCGCACATTGGCGGCGCAGGTGCAGACCCTGGACGCGCAATTCACGGCGGAGCGGGAGTTCGTGGCGGCGGTGGTGGGAGTGTCTGGGTCGCAGCTCATCGAAGCGACGCAGGCGGCGCTCGGCGTGGCGTTGGAGGCGACGCCGGTGTGCTACGGCGCGCTGAAGGCGAAGCGCCTGGACGCGGTGCTGGCAGCGGCGATGCGCGAGCGCGGGCGGAGTGCGGTGCGCGCATCGCTGACCGACGACGAGCGGCGGGGACTGCTTGGCGCGGCGAGCGCGGCGGGGTGTGAGCTGGTCGAGGCGGCGGTGGGCGCGCGCTTCGGTGCGGCGACGATGGACAAGGCAGGCGAGCGTGCCGAGCCGGCGGACGAGGGTCTGGTGGTGGCGTGCGTGATGCCTGGGCTGCGGCTCGCCGGGAGCGCGGGTTCGCTGCTGCATCCGCGGGTGATCGTCGGGACGGCGTAGGGTTCGGGCGTCGGGATTCCTGGGAAGGAATGTCGGGATTCCTGAGAAGGAATGTCGTGGCTCGACCGACGCTCCGAGAGAGAGACCCGGGAAGAAGGGGCGCTCAGTCCAGGGTTTCGGCTGCAGCATGAGCAGGGACGAAGGCCCGTCGCGAATGCGGAGCCGGCGCTTCCCCCGGGGCGACGTCACCGCCCGGTCCGAACTCCAGACAACGGCCCGCTGGAGGGCTAAAGGACAGTCCCACCAAGGATCGATTCTCCTTGCGAGACCTCACCCCCAACCCCCTCTCCCAAGAGGGTTCACCTCGGGACACATCTCACGATTCGGCTGTAATCCATGCTGATTCGTGCGCTCGATGGGTTTTTGGCGTTGGCGGAGGGAGAGCGCCGGCTCCGTGATCGCGGACGGG
>CANJUR010000086.1 GCA_947477565.1 Deltaproteobacteria bacterium | reverse complement strand
GAGGCGGTCGAGAGACGCTCACGCCAGTAGGCCAGGCGCCCTCGCGAGATGCCGCGTCGCGCGCAGAACTTGGCCGGGGTCAGCCCCGCGGTGGCGAAGTCGCCGAGAACGGCACTAGCCTCAGTTTCGGTCCATTGGTGCCAGTGGCGGCGAGCGGGCGTCGGGCGTCGGGACATCGGGACCTCCGCACGTAGGCGTAGGACGAGACCGAGGGAGCCCGAAAGACGCCCTTCGCCGAGGGGTTACCACCCAGCTTCTGCGATGGGCCGCCATTGCGGTGAGAGAGGCGCGGCGGAGGGCGATGGAAGAGATGCTCGCCGACCGGGCCTGATGGTCAGAGGTCGGTGCGGCCCGCGAGGGTCCAGCGGGCCTCGGCGCCGCCGACGCCGGTCTGGTCGATCCAGGTGGTGCCGGGCGTGGGGCCGCAGTGGCCCGAGATCATGTCGACCACGTACGTCTCGAGGCTGCCCTCCACCGGGGCGCCCGGGCCGTAGTAGTAGTTCACGACGTCCTGGGACATGTCGCCGACGCGGCCGCGCTTCCAGTTGAGTCCCCAGCGCCGGTCGATGCGCCGGAGGCGGCGCACTACCTCGAAGAGATAGTCGTTGTTGCCGCCGGTCGCGACGCAGGAGTTGCGGAGCCAGTCGGAGCGCTCGCTCGCGACGGCCTCCACGGTGGGGCGACCGTTGGGCAGCGGCGGGCGCGAGTGCGGAACGTCGACGGGGGGCGCTCCGACATCGGGGGGCGTTCCGGCGTCGGGGGGCGCCCCGGCGTCGTAGCCCATGAGGGTCCACAGGCCGCCTTCGGAGGAGCGGTCGATCCAGCCGGGCGCGGCGGGCTCGTGCATCCCGGCGATGGCGCAGTGCCGGGTAATGATGTCGAACATGTAGACCTCGCGGCGGCCCTCCGGGCACCCGTCGCCGTAGAAGTACGTGACGATGTCGCCGCTGAGGGAGCCGGTGCGACGGTCGAGTCCCCATCGCGGGTCGACGGCGCGGCCGCGGCGCACGGCCTCGAAGAGGAAGCGGTAGTTGCCCCCCATCGGGACGCAGGAGTCACGCAGCCAGTCGGGGTGTTCGGCGGCGATGGCGCGGACGATGGCCGACCCGTCGGGCCCGGCGGCGGGCGGGCGCGCGACGGGCGGCGGTAGCGCGCAACCGGTGTCAGGCGGGCCCGTGTCGACGATGGTCGGAGGGACGTCGACGATGGTCGGCGGACGGTCGAGGCCGAAGGGGATGTCGAAGATGGTCGGCAGGTCGCGAGACGTCGAGGCGTCGGGCGGAGAGACGACGTCGACGGCGGGCGTCGCGGCGTCGAGGGGGCCTGGTCGATCGACGGCAGACGCGGGGACGTCGTCAGCGATGATCGAGATGTCCTCCTCACCGTCGGCCGAGCAGGCAGTCAACAACACCACAGACGCAAGAAACCCCATGGAGGGTGAGCGCGTTCTTCCCATAACGGCCTTTAACGCTATCATCATGTCGCTTCAACGGTGGGCGTCTGGGGAAAGAAAGAAGTCCGATCCGTGACGTCGGGCTGCTACCGGACCATGTCGTGACCCGCGTCGGCGATGACCTCGTGACAGGCGCCCGGAACGGCCGTCGCGAGCTTTCCCGGATGCCTCGCGCGCTCCATCGGTGCCCTTCCCCAACGACCCCGCGGCAGCGGGCCGATGCGCTCGCCCGCAGTTCCGGGAGCGCTGAGCAGTGCTCACACCTCGCGAACGAGGCCCGCGGTGACGAACAGCAGCCGCGCCCGCACCCGGTCGAGCGGTAGCTTCTCCATCCGCGCCACCGCCTGTCGATACGCCTCCATCTGCCCGCGGTGAAACTCCACCCGCACCGCCACGCTCTCCTCGCCGGCGGACACCCCGTCGGTCTTGAAGTCGATCACGTCCGCTGCGACGGTCTTGCCCGCCCGGCGATGCAGTACGAGCCGATCGATGATCCCGTGCACCAGCTTCTCCCCGTCGTGCCGCGCAAACGGGAACTCCTGCCGCACCTCCAGCGCCTCCCCGGCACCCAATGGATACCCTTCGCGGCTCAGCGCACCACGCACTTCCGGGGCCGTCACCATCTCCGCAAACCAATCGACCTTCCGCGTCGCCTCGTCGGGGGAGAACCCCGCCGCCCGCGCCAGGCGCAGTAGCGTCGCGCGCTCCGGGAGGCCGTCCTCGATCCACTGGACTCGCTCGAAGAATGCGTGGATCAGCGTCCCCTGATCGAGCGCGCTGCGGTTCGATTGCACCAGCGCCGCGGCGAGGGTTGCGCCGCCTGCCGCGTGCGCCGACGGGCTCTGTCGCTCCAGCCGGTGCGCCCTGCTCGACGGCTTGAGCCGCACCATCGCCACCAGGGCGGCATCGGCCACCTTTCCCGGCGAGGTCGTGGGAGGCGCAAACCACGCCGCATCGCCGTGCTCAAACAGCACCGTCTCCGGCGCGAGGGCCACCCCCGGCGCGAGCGCCTCGCAGACGATCTTCGCCATCGTGATTCCCTCCTTCGGCTTCTTCTCCGCCGGGGCCACGATGACGTGGATCGCATGCACCGCCCGCGTCAGAGCCACGTAGAGGAGGTTGATCGACTCGACCACGCTCTCGCACTCGTTGGCGTGGCGAATCGCCTCGATCGGAGTACCTGGAAACTGATCCTTCTTGCCCGGGAGGCTCACCGCCGTAATCGGCGCGAGCGGCGAACTACGACGGATCAACACCTTTGGCGCCTTCGGGAAGTCCTGGTCGAGTTCGGGCAGCACCACCAGGTCGAACTGGAGCCCCTTGGACTGGTGGATGTTCATCACGCGCACGACGGCGCTTTCGGCATCAGGAACGCGCTTCTGCTCCACCCACGCGACGAATTCCGAGGGACGCAGTGTTGCGTCGCGGTCGTACTCGTAGCCCAGTTCGACGAGCTTCAGCAGCCGGCGCAGGTCGCGCGCGTCGCAGTTTGGCGCCAGCCCGGTGGTCCAACGGTAGAGGCACGCGCCGTAGCCGTCGGAGAGCAAGGAAGCGCGCAACTCCTGGGAGAGCCGCCGCGCCGCGCGGTGGTCGTCGTGGTGGACAAACCCGACCACCGCGCCGAGCGGCGAGCAGGCCACGTGGTAGCGGGCGATGGTGTTGCCCGGGTGATCGACGAAGCGCAGCAGCGAGAGCACGGCATCGACGGCGAGCGATCCCGTGAGGGGGCTGGTGCCCTCGCCGCTCACCGTGACGTCGAGCGCGCGGAGTCGGTCGGTGAGCGCCGTGACCGCGGCGTTGGTGCGCGCGAGCACCCCGAGGATGCACCCCGGGTGATGCGCGGCGAGGTCGGCGATGTACTCCGCGGCGTAGGCGAGCGTGGCGTCCGCGGGCTTCGTCCCGTCCGCAGCGGACGGCGCGGTTGCGAGGCGCACATACCCGCGAAACCCTTCGCGCGCCGTGGTGTGCGGGAGGAAGCCCGGAGCCCAGCGCGCCCCCGCGTCGGCGTAGTCGCCCAGTGCATCCGGCATCGCGACGTGCGCGAAGACCCGGTTGACCACATCGATCACCACCGGCGCCGAGCGCTGGCTCTTCTCGAGCGTCTCCTCGTGTAGACCCGGAAGCGCCGTGGTGACCGCATCGAAGATCTCCGCCACGCCTCCGCGCCAGCCGTAGATCGCCTGCTTCACGTCGCCGACGACGAAGAGCGAGCCCTCCCTCGAGGCCACTTCAGCGAACGGCAGCAGCACCCGCCACTGCGCCGGCGAGGTGTCCTGAAACTCATCCAACAACATGTGCTCGGTGCGCGCATCGAGGCGCTGAAACACCTCCTCGAGCCGCGTCGTGAGAGCGCCGTGACCGATGGCGCGGGCGACGTCTTCGAAGCGCAGCAGCTTGCGGCGCCACTGCACCTCCCGGTACGGCCCCTCGAAGAGGTCGATCATCTGTCGCGCGCTGATCGTGCGCCTCGCCAGCACCGCCACCGTCTCCGCCACCGCGTGGCCGAGTATCCGGGCGCACGCCGCCCGCGAGCGCGGCGCCAGTTGAACTTTGCAGTACGGGAGGTCGATCGCCTGCTGCCTCAGTAGATTGTTGTCCGCGACCTTCGCCCACGCGCCGCGTCCAAGGTCCGTGAAAGCCCCGTCGCGCGCTTTCAGTACCGTCTTGTGGGCGACCGGATCGGCCCTCAGTGCGGCCACCTCCTCTGCGAGCGCGAGACCGTCGAGGCGCCCTTCTGCGACGATCACGCCCCAGGTGGCGGCGTCGGACTCGCACGCCACGCCGTGAAGCACCTTGATGACCTTGTCGAAGTCTAGAATCACCGACTGGCTGGCCGCGCCCTCGGCGAGGTCGTTGAGCATCTGCAGGAGGGCGTCGAGGTCGTAGCCGCGCAGCGCCGCGTCGATGGCCTCCACTTGCAGCCGGTGGTTGTCGTCCTCCTCGGCCATCTCCCAGCCGGGAGGCAGGCCGAGCTCTGGGCCGAAGCCGCGGGCGACGTCGCTAAACAGGCTGTCCAGCGTGCACACCCGCAGTCGGTGGAGGCTGCGCGTGAGCGTGCGCAAGAGCCCCGCGGCGGTCTCGGCGGTGAAGCCCGGTGCGCCGAGGTCGAGGGCGAGCCGGGCGCCTGCCTCGGGGCTGAGCGACGCAGCAGCGACGCGCGTGAGGATGCGCTCGAGAATCTCCCCGGCGGCCTTCCGGCTGAAGGTCGCGGCGACGATGTTCTCGGGGCCGACGCCCGCGGCGAGCAACGAGATGTAGCGATTGCTGAGTCGCCACGTCTTGCCGGCGCCTGCAGAGGCGCGAATGACCGTGTGCCCGGCGCTCATTGCACCACCTCCGCGACCGGGGCCACGACCGCCCGCAGGATCGGGTCGAAGCGGTCGCCCACGTACGCCCCGGTGGCTGATGGCTTCGGCGGCCAGAAGGTCGATTGCTGGATCGCGCGCACCACCTCGCGGGCCGCTTCGTCGGCCGCGAGCAGGTCGGCGTCGCTCCACGGCGCGAGGTGCACTCCGACCTTCCCGGCGTCGCGGGGCAGGACGATGTAGCCGACCTTGAGCGGTCCATCGATTTTGAGGGCGCGCGCGATGTGGCGGTACATCGGGAGTTGGAAGTTCACCCAGGCGTCCTTCGACTGGTGGGTCTCCTTCGGGGACTTCAACGTGTCGCCGGTCTTGTAGTCGAGCACGACCCACTCGCCGGTGCGGGCGTTGTGGTCGATGCGGTCGATGCGCCCGTGGAGCGTGATGGCCACGCCGTCTACCTCGAAGGTGGCCTCTTCGCCCGCCGGGGGCGCAGACTCGACGTGCACGATGCGCCATCCCTGGGCGGACCACCCGGCCTGCCACTCGGCCAGCGCGTCGAGCCGCGCGCGCAGCAACTCCACCTGCACTCGAACCGCCGGTCGCGTGTGCTCGCCGAAGCGCCCGGCCACCTCCGCGTCGAGCAGCGCGCGCAGGTCGGCCCGCATCGCGTCGGCGTCCGTGGCCTGGTCGCCGTGGCGTGCGCCGAAGGTGGCGAGCACTGCGTGGGCGAGGGTTCCGAATGCGCCGGGGTCAAGCTCGCGCGCGATATCGTCGGACTCCTTCAGGTTGAGCACGTACTCCAGGTAGTAGGAGTACGGGCACTTCACGTAGCGCCCCAACTCGGTCACCCGGATGGACGTGCGCGGCGGGGCCGCGGCGGGTCCGGGAACCACCACCGCGGAGGTCGGCTTGCCCGCGACGAGCGCTCCCGCGAGCGGCGGCAGCGTCCCTTCAGCTGCATAAAATGACATCACCCGCCGCGCGACGGCGTCGCTCGAGCCGGTCAGCAGCAGCCGGCTCGGAGCCAGCGGATCAGACGCCCGCGACCGTCGCCCGGCGATGAAGCGCACGGCCTGGCGGCATCCGCCGGTGACGCTCAGGACGTAGGCGTCGCGGGCGTAGCGGCGCTCCAGGTCGAGCAGACCGAGGTGGCGTCGCAGGGGTTCGGGCAGCCACGGGTCGACCGTCATCGCAGCGGGTACGCGGCCTTCGTTGAGGCCCGTGACGATCGCCGCCGGGGCGTCGTCGAGGGGAAGCTCGAGCCAGCCCAGAAACTCCACCGCAGACTCCCCTGCAGGCGACGGGATGGCCGTTCCTTCGAGCGCACGCAGGGCGAAGCGCAACGCGAGGAAGCCCGGGGTCACCCGGTCGGCGCGCGGATCGAGGCCCTCGCGCTCCTGGACGCTCTTTGCGATGGCGAGGCAACAGCGGGCGGTGGTGCGGGCGCTCGGGAGTCCACCCGCGGAGGGCAGCGCGCCGTACACCGCAGCGAGCAGCGCCAGGAGGGCGTCGGACCAATCGCGCATCGGGCGGGGCGGTCCGCGCAGGCCGGCCACGAAGGCTTCGACGGCGGCGTGGAGGAGGTCGAGCGCACCGGGATGGCGGTCGTCCGCAGGCCACGGAGGGGCGGCGCGGGTCATGAGGTTGCGGCTGGCGCAGTGGTCCAGCCAGGTGAGCCAGTCGCCGTAACGGAGGGTGTCGTTGTCGCCGAAGCTGGCGCGGAGGTGGCGCTCGAAATCGGGGTGGCGAATCAGCGCGGCGAGGTCGGCGAGGCGACCGTGTTCGAGGTACTCCGCGACGGCGGCGAGCAGGCGAAACGGCGCCGAGCGCGAGACCGCAAGACCCGCGGCGTTGCGCGACAGAATACCATGGAGCGTAAGCTGCTGCTCCAGCGGCGGGACCACCTCCTCGTCCGGAACCCCGATGACGATCTCGTCGCTTGCAAAGCGGCCGTCGAAGCTGGCCATCGCATGGAGGACCGCGGCGGCCTGGTCGGCCGGGGTGTCTACGAGGGCGAGGCAGTCGTCGGGGACGTCGAGGGCGGCGTCGCACCACGCCGCGGTGAGCAGGCACCCGATGGGGTCGAAGCGGTCGGCGAGGGAGATCGGGGCCAGAACGAGGGCGGTGACGCGGTCGGCGACCTGTTCGAGCATGGCGCGGAGAACGCCGTTCACCTCCGCGATGCCGACGAGGACGATTTCCCGCGGCGCGCGACAGGCGTGGGCTTCGAGGGCGGTGCGGCGCGCGGCGTAGGGGTCTTCGCGGTCGAGGGCCGCGAGGTCGGCGAGGTAGCGCTCCTGGAGGCGGGCGAGGGCGTCCCAGCGGGGGGCCTCGCGGAAGGCAGGGAGGTCGTGGCAGCGCGCGGCGACGTCGGCGAAGGAGAGGCCTTCGCCGGTGAGTTCGGCGTGGAGGCCGGCGATCGTGGCGGCGAGGTCGGCCCAGGCGAGGGTGTCGTCGGTGGGCGGTGGGCGCGGCGAGAGGAGGGCGAGATCGCCCACGGGGGTGGCTTCGAGCGCGCGCAGCCAGGCGAGGTCGCGGGCGAAGGCAGAGGCCACGAGGCGGGTGGGCTCGAAGAGGATTTCGGGGAGGCTGCCGACGGTGGTGATGGTCGGTGGCACGAGCGGGAGTCCGCGGCTCTCGGCGAGGCGGGAGAGGAGTTCGAGGAGGCGGCGACCGGCGCGGCCGCCGGGCAGGGCGACGACGAGGTGCTGCAGATGGACGTACTCCGCGGAGGTCGAGCGAGCGGCGAGGTGCTCGGCGGCGGCATCGAGCCCCGGTCGGGTCCAGTCGAGAAACACGCGGTGAACAGGCATTGGATACGAACCCCCCTTTGGAGCGGGCGGGCGGTCGCATGGGCGACGAGTCCAGCGGGGAAAAGTGCCTCCGCCGACCGTGGGCGTCCGTCCGAAATCAGTGGGCATTCCTCTGACGGAGCATCGGGTGCGAGGCAAGAAACTGGGTGACGGCGTGAGGAGGGAGACGGGTTTTTGCCCGAAATCCCCGCCCCGCACGCAGGCTCCGTTACCGTCGCGGTCCGGTGCGTCTGTCTGCCATTCCCCCAGAGCTGCTCGTCGGCGCGCTGGTGCTCGCGCTGCTGCTGGCGGTTGTTCAATCGGCGCGGCTGGCGTTCACGCGATGGCTTCCCCGCCGTCGCATCCAGCTGGCCCGCGCGTCCGGCGTTGACGGCGAGTTGCGCGCCGAGCCGCTCTTGCGTCGCCTCGGGTATGCGATCGTCGCGCGCCAGGCGTCCACGACCTATGACGTCGCCTTTGACGGCGAGTGGTGCGCCATCGCCCTGCGCGCGGACTTCCTGGTCGAGCGCGAGGGTTGTCGATTCGTCGCCGAGGTGAAGACGGGCCGCCTTGCGCCGCGCCTCGAGACGCCTGCCACGCGCCGACAACTACTGGAATACCGCGTGGCCTTCGACGTGGACGGCGTGCTCCTCGTGGACGTCGATGCCGGCCGCGTTCACTCGCTGGAGTTTCCGTCGCCGACGTCGCGCCTCCCGGAGTCCGGCGTCACCTCGCTCGCGTGGATCGCCCTCGGCGCAGCGCTCGGCTTTGGCGCCGCGGTGGCGTGGCATCGTGCGCCGTCCTCCGTCGCGGGAGGTGCAGCCTCGTTCTGCCGGGGCGGGTGAGCGCATGTTCGGTCTTGTCCTCGGCGGTCCGCCGAAGGCAGGCTGTGCCGCATGGACTCCACTGCTCTCGATTCGCTCTTTCTCTCGGCCCGCACGCACAACGGCTGGCTCGATCGCCCCGTGGACGCTGCGCTTCTCCGGCGTCTCTACGAGCTAGCGCGCATGCCTCCCACCGCGGCCAACAGCCAGCCCGGGCGCTTCGTCTTCGTGACCACCGCGGCTGCGCGGGAGAGGCTCCGTCCCGCGCTCGCGCCGGGCAACGTGGACAAGACCATGGCTGCGCCGGTCACCGTCATCGCCGCCTACGACACGACCTTCTTCGAGCACATGCCCACGCTGTTTCCCGCGCGGCCGGAGATGCGTGCGTCGCTCGGCGGCATGCCCGCGGAGGCGCGCGACGCCATGGCATCCCAGAACGGCACGCTGCAGGCGGCGTATCTCATCCTCGCGGCGCGGGCGCTGGGCCTCGACTGCGGGCCGATGGGTGGCTTCGACAAGCAGAAGGTGGACGCGGCGTTCTTCGCGGACCTGCCGTGGCGCTCGACGGTGCTCATCAACCTCGGGTACGGCGATCCCGCGAAGCTGTATCCGCGCAACCCACGCCTCGCCTTCGAGGACGCATGCCGCATCGAGTGAGCGGACGCGCGATCCGATAGCATCGCGTCGATGCTCTCTTCCGAGGAGGTGATTCGCCGGTTTGAGTCGCTGCGGCAGGCACCCAGGGTCGGCGGCGGCCGGGCGCCACACAAGCCCCTGCTTGCACTCTATCTCCTCGGTCGCATCCAGCAGTCGGCTCGCGCGGCGGGGACGCCGATGGTGGTTCCGTACGCGAGCGCGGAGCCCGTGGTGAGTGCTCTCATCACGGAGTTCGGACCGCCCGGTCGGGACGCCCACCGTGCGGCGTTGCCCTTCTTCCACCTCGATCGCTCGGTCTGGATGCCCGAGGGCGACGGCCTCGCCCCGCGGCATACGGTGCTCCGCGATCGCCGCGCGGTCGGTCGCTTCGTTCCCGAGGTCGAGGACGCGCTGCGCCGGGCTCCCGCGTTGGTGGTGGCGATCGCGCGACGGTTGCTGTCCGCGAACTTCCCTGACAGCTATGCGGCGCCGATCTGCGAGGCGGTGGGGCTAGACGTCGCCGCGGCACCGGACGAGCCCGCGGATGCACCGAAGCGGGTGCGCGCCTCGGAGTTTCGGCCGCGCGTCTTGCGGGCGTACGACCACGCGTGCGCGTTCTGCGGGTACGACGGGATGTTGTGCGGCGAATCGACGCTGCTCTCGCCGGTCGCGCTCGCGGCGGCGCATGTGCAGTGGCACGCGCTCGCGGGGCCGGACGAGGTCTCCAACGGGCTCGCGCTCTGTGACCTGCACCACACCCTCTTTGATCGCGGACTGCTGGGCATCGACGTCGCCCGGCGCATCGTCGTCAGCCCTGCTTTCAGCGGTCGCAGCGAGGCCGCGCAGAGAATAGTACGTGACCTGAACCAACGCCCGCTGCGGGAACCCACGACGCCGTGCGAGCGCGTCGAGGAGCAGTTCTTTGGCTGGCATCGTGAGCAGGTGTTTCGCGCGGGCACCGCTGCCTGATCCTGGCGAGGGATGCGCTCGACTGCTCCGGCGTCCGGGCTGCGCGCGGCCTCTGCGGATCAGACTCCGATGCCCTCGTCCCTCTCCCGCTACCTGCGCGCCTGGCACACCGGTGACCCTTTGGTCTCCTGGCCGCCGTGCTTCGCTCCGATGCGTTGCACGTGCTGACCCTCGATGACGACGGTGGTGCCATCGCGTCGGTGATGATCTTCCTCGGGTCCGCGGCGGTACTTCGCCACGGCTTGCCGGCAACCGTAGTGCGTTGACATCCCCGCCCCGTGGGCTTGTACCCTCGCAGCCCTCGTCGCCCTGTCCGCCCTTTGAGGAGCGAAACCTCCGCGTGAAACATTCCCATCTGCCTCGTGTTCTGTTCTCTCTGGTCGCGGTCGTCGGCGCCCTCGCGCTCGACGGGTGCAACCTGCGACGGCTCACCGCCGACTCCACCGCCGACCTGCTCCACGCAGGATCACCCCAGTTCAACACCCTCGAAGACCTCGACTTCGCGGAGGCTAGCGCTCCCGCGAGCCTCATCACGATCGAGAGCGTCTGGCGTGTCGCGCAGGACAACGAAGACCTCTTGATAGAGCTCGTGCAGGGCTACGCCTCGTACGGGTATGCCTTCCTCGAAGACCACATGGAGCGCGCCCGCGCCGAGGACGACGAGGCCCGCGAGGAGTATTGGTGTCTCCGGGCTCGCGCTGCGTACCGGCGCGGGAAGATGTTTGGCTTCGTATTTCTCGATGTGCGCGCGCACGTAGACGGCGGCCCGGAGGCGGTCACGCGCCGCGGCCTCCCGGCGTGGCAGGCGTACCTCCAGCGCTTCCGATCCCGCGAAGACGTCCCGGCCCTCTACTGGACCGCCAACGCCTGGGCCTCGCTGATTTCGGTCTCCGTAGACGACTCCGAAGCGCTGCTCGACCTGCCCTTCGCGGTGGCCCTGGCGGAGCGCGCACGGCAGCTTGACCCGCACTACGCCCTCGGCGCCGTCGATGCCCTCTTCGCTGTCTACCATGCCAGCACGCCGACCAGCCTCGGCGGTCAGCCGGACGTCGCGCGCGCGGAGTTTGAGGCTGCCCTGGCGGTGTCGCACCGGCAGATGCTCACGTACCAGGTGCTCTACGCGCGCACCTACGCCGTGATGGTGCAAGACCGCGCGCTCTACACCCGGCTGCTCCAGGAGGTGATCGACGCCGGCGACGTGCTCCCGTCCGAGCGCCTCGGCAACATCGTCGCGAAGCGCCGCGCGCTCCGGTACCTGGGCCAGATTGACACCCTATTTCCCCCGGCGGACCCGTCTGCCGATGTCCCCGCCCCGCAGGTGACCCCATGAAGACACTTCGTTTCGTGTTCGCGCTCGCGGTCGTGGTTGTGGCGCCCATCGCCCTCGCGCAGACCCCCGCTCCGGTGGTCGCGACGCGCACGCTCTCCATCGCGACGCTCGCGCCCATCGGCTCGACCTGGATGCGCAACTTCGACGCCTGGAACCGCGAGCTTCGCCGCCGCACCCACGGCGCCCTCGCGCTGCGTTTCTACCCCAACGGGGTGCAGGGCGACGAGGCCGAGGTGGTGCGCAAGATCCGCGCGCGACGCCTCGACGGCGCGGCGCTTACGGGTGTCGGTCTGGGGGAGATCCACCGCCCGACGCTGGTGTTTCAGGCACCGGGGCTGTTCGCTGACTACGCGCAGCTCGATCGCGCGCGCGACGCCATGCGGCCGGAACTCGACGCGGCGTTTGCGCAGGCGGGCTTCGTGCTCGCGGGCTGGGGCGATGCGGGTCTCGACCGTGTGTTCTCCACGCGCGCCGTGCCTGGGCCGGCGGAGTTCGCGGCGACGCACCCCTTCCAATGGCGCGACGACCTCATCGCTGCGCCGCTCTACGCCGAACTGCACGCGCAGGGGGTGCCGCTGCAGATCGGTGAAGCGCTGACCTCCCTGCAGACACGGCAGATCGACACCGTCATCGCGAGCCCCATCGCCGTGGCGTCGCTCCAGTGGGCCGCGCACCTTACGCACATGACTGACTTCCCGGTGTCCGTCGAGATCGGCGCCGTGGTGTTCGGTCGCGCGCAAATGGAGGGCCTCGGGCCTGAGCTGCAGGCCACGCTGCGCGAGACTGCCGCGCAGTACACCGCTCTACTCGTGCGCAATGTCCGCCGCGACGACGACGGCACCGTTGCCCCGCTGCGCGCCCGCGGCCTCGTCGTCGATGCGCCCACCGCGGCTCAGCGCACCCAGTGGCAGGCGGTGTTCACCCGTACCCGCGCCCGTCTCGTAGGCATCCTCGCCGACGATGCGTTCTTCCAGCGCGTCGAGCGCGCCCGCTAAGTCCCTACGCCGCTCCCCGTGCGCGCCGTCCCGACGAGGGCTGACGTCCCGCGCCGCGTGGGGATCATCGCATTCCGCGGATCATCGCCCGCAGCGCGGCCACCACGGCGGGTTTGTCGTTGAGGTCGGGGTTGGCGGGCATCACGGGGCTCTTGCCCACCGCAGCGCCGCCCTGCTGGATGATCGTCTCGATATGCGTGTCGGTGACCGACCCCTGCCAGGTCGCGTCGTGGAAGTTGCGCGGCCGCGGGGTGAGCGCCGCCGCCGCTACTCCGTCGCCTGCGCCCTGGGCGCCGTGGCAAGGGGTGCAGCGCTCGGTGAAGATCTGCTGCGCATCGGCCTCGGAAGTGGCTGCGACGGTGGGCGCTGCGGGGGCGCGCGTGCCGGGGTTCGAGGGTGCCGGCGGGCAACCGGTGGTCGCGATCGCGCAGAGCAGCATGGTCACGGTCAGTGGAGAGACTCGCATTCTGCGTCTCCTTTCGTTGGACGGGAAATTACGGCCTTTCTCCCGCGGAATGCGGCCTTTTCGCGCCGGGTGTGCACGCTCCGATCACGGAACTCACTCGCGCCCCGTAATGCGCCGAGCCTGTGTGTCTCTTGTCATGGCCGCAGGGTCCGCAGTCACGTCAGGGCGCGCGCATCCCGAGCTCTTCGAAGAGAAACGCCCACACGTCCGTCTGCTCGGCGATGACCTCACTGCGCGAACTGCCCATCCCGTGGCCGGAGCGGGCACTCACCCGTAGCAGCACCGGCCGACCGGGTGCGCTCGCAGCCTGCAGCCGGGCGGCCATCTTGCGCGAGTGCGCGGGGTTCACCCGACCGTCGTGCTCGCCCGTGGTGAGCAGCACCGCGGGGTAGGTCACCCCGTCCGTCACGTGGTGGTACGGCGAGTACGCGAAGAGCGCACGAAACTGCGACGAGTCGCGCACGCTGCCGAATTCCGTCACGTTGAAGGCCCCGTTGGGATCGCGCTCGACGCGCACCATGTCGTAGATGCCGACGCCCGCGTAGACGGCGCGGAATAGCTCCGGCCGCTGAGTGAGGGCGGCGCCCATGAGCAGGCCGCCGTTGCTGCGTCCACGAATCGCAAGGCGCTCCGGGGCGGTGTAGCGGAGCGTGATGAGACGCTCGGCGGCTGCGATGAAATCGTCGAAGACGTTCTGCTTGTGGGTGAGGTTGCCGCCGCGGTGCCAGTCTTCGCCAAACTCCCCGCCACCCCGCAGGATCGCTACGGCCACCACGCCGCCGCGGTCGAGCCAGAGGCGGTTGGTGAGCGAGTACGACGGCGTCATGCTCACGCCGTAGCCGCCGTAGCCGCCGAGCAGCGTCGGGTTGCTTCCGTCGAGCACCGTCCCGCGGCGGCGAATCACCATCACCGGAACCGCCGTGCCGTCGCGCGAGACCGCGGATTCGCGCACCACCTCAGCGTCGTCGTAGCGCACCGGCGCCTCGTCGCGCAGCGCGGTGATCACCGGCGCGCTCGCGTCGGGCGAGGCCCGAAACCAGGCCGGTGGGGTGAGGTACGTCTCCGCGCGGAAGAGCACCGCGTCTCCGCCTGCGGCCATCATCGAGTTCACCGACGAGACCGGTGCGAGCGCGAGCGTCCCGCGGGGGTGGCCCGCGTGGTCGAAGACGCGCACCTGCGATGGGCCCCCGACGAGATCGACCACGTAGAGCAGAGTGCGCGTGGGCACCACCTGCTTGATCACCGCCTCGCTCGTCGGGACCACCACCGTGGCGGCGCGGAGGTCCGGCGCGTCGAGGGGCAGGCGCAGGACGGTACCGTGCGGGGCATCGCGGTGCGAGGTGAGGAAGAGCGCATCCGGGCCGAAGACGACCTCTGCGACGCCGTCCTCGAAGCGGGTGATCTGCCGCCACCCGCCGGTGGGTCCGAGGAGGTAGTGGGCGAACTCGCCGCCGTCGCCGTTGGCCACCGCTGCGACGATCCAGCGGCCGTCGTCGGAGGTGCTTAGCTCCGTCTCGGCGATGCGCGGCGAGTCGTGGCCGAGCTCATACCGATCCGTCGCAGGGTCGGTGCCGAGCGCGTGGAAGTACACCTGCTGGAAGAACGCCATGTCCTCCGCGGGCCGCTCTCCCTCGCGGGGGTAGCGCGTGTAGTAGACGCCCGCGTTGTCCGCGGCCCACGCGATGCTGCCGCCACCGGTGGGGTTGCTGACGCGCTCGATGGTGTCCGCGAGCGCGTGCCCGGTGTCGACGTCGTAGATGTGAAGCGTGCCCACCTCGCTGCCGTTGCGCGCGAGGGCCACCGCGACCCGGCGTCCGTCGTGCGATGGAGTGAACAGATCAATCGCGGTCTGGCCCGTCGGGTCGAGCACGTTGGGGTCGAGCACCACCCGCTCGGCGTCGCGCTCGTCTGCGGAGGGCATCACCACGAGGAAGGGCTGCTGTCCACCGGGCCGCGTGCGCAGCGCGAAGAGCCGTCCGCCGCGGTGCACCGCGCGGGCATAGCTCGCGACCTCGGCGTTGTAGATCGTCGTGAGCTGCCGCTCGATGGCCTCGCGTCCGGCGATCGCGTCGAGCGCCGCGCGGGAGTGACGGTTTTGCGCCGCTACCCATGCGCGCACGACGGGAGCATCGGTCTCCTCGAGCCACTGGTAGTCGTCGGTGACCGCGACGCCGTGGTAGCGATCGATCACGGTGTGACGGGCGGTGGGCTCAGCGGTCACGGCGACGGCGGTCGGTCGCGCGGTCGCGTGGTGGCAGCTTGCGAGCGCGAGCGCGGCGGTGAACAACAACGGTGGGCGGTCGCGGGATGCGGGCATGGCGGCGGACACTACACCTCACGGGTGCGGGCTCCGTGCATCACCGCGCGAGCAATCATCGGAGACCGTCCACGCCGTCGCTTGCGCCATCGCGTTCGCGTATAGGACCACACCGTCCCCAATGGCACGCCTGACCCTGGCTTCTGTGTGCGCTGTCTTCGTGGCCGCTTGCGGCAGCGAGTCGGTCGTTCCGGTGCTCGATGCCGCGGCCGATGTCGCCGTCGAGGCCGCCGCGCCGGATGTGGCGTCGGACGTAGCGCCGGACGTAGCGCCCGACAAGCCCAGGGTGGCGGCGCCGTACCCGGCGTTTATTCCGATGGTGCCGCAGGTCGCGAGCCTCGGTGGCCCGGTGCTCGCGGCACCCCGACTGGTGCCGGTGTTCGTCGCCGACCCTGCGATCGGGGTCGATCCGGATGTGGCGCGAGTGGAGCTGTTTTTGTCGGCCTACGCGCGATCGCAGACGTGGCGAACGCAACTCGAGGAGTACGGCGTCGGGCCGGGCACCGTGGCGTCCGCCGTGCACGTCTCCAGTGCCGGGCTCAACGTCGGCGTGGTGAGCTCCGCGCGGTTCATCACCTGGCTGTCGTCGCAGATCGAGTCCGGCGTCTGGGGCGTGCCCGACGAGAACACCCTCTTCATCGTGATGCTCGATGGCAGCCGACAGATTCAACTGGGAACCAACCGCACCTGCGAGGGCGTCGGCGGCTACCACAGCGACCTCCGCGGTCAGTCGTTTCGGCGCGTCGCCTACGCTGTGATCCCCAACTGCGGCCGAGGGACCGACGCCCTCACCCGCGTGCTCTCGCACGAGATCGTCGAGGCCGCGACGGACCCGTTTCCCAACCTCGCCCCGGCCTTCACTCAGCCCTCTACGCAGGTTCCGCCGGAGGGCGCCTGGGCGGTGGCGTACACGGGCGGCGAGGTCGGCGACATGTGCGAGCAACGCTCGGATGCGTCGTTTCGTCCCGATGATCTGGAGTTCGATGTGCAGCGCTCGTGGTCCAACCGCGCGGCCGCGGCGACGCTCGACCCGTGTGTTCCGGCGCCCGCCGGGGCCGTGTACTTCAACGCCGTCCCGTCTCTCCCGGAGACCCTCACGCTCTATGGTCGCGACCGACAGCGCACCGTCTCCGCGCGCGGAGTGATCGTCCCCGCCGGCGGGAGCCGCGTGGTGGACGTGCGGCTCTTCAGCACGCGTCCCACGACCGGGTCGATGCGGGTGAGCGCGCGCGAGGTGACCCTGCCCGGGCAGATTCCTGCGTTTCGCTTCGCCTGGGACCACAGCACCGGCCTCAACGGCGACGTACTGCACCTCACGCTCACGGCCACGCAAGACGCTCCCGAGGGCCGCGTATTCCAGGTGTTTGTGAACCTCAACGGTTACAACAACAACTGGGCCGGCGGGGCCGCGACGGAGTAGCGCTCAGCGACGCGGCAGCACCGGGCGAAAGATGCGGAAGCCACCGCCCCGGTGCGACCACACGAGGGTTGAGCCGCGCGGAGAACTTCTATCGGGGTGACCGTCGATGAGTCGCACGGCGCTGCCTGCCTCCCCGGGGGGCCTCCGCGGGGGCGCACGAACCGTCTCGCTATTCTTGATCCGGTCCGCTACCAACAGGCTGTGTTTGAAGCACTTGGACGTCTTGCGCTCGCGCGTCGCTGGTTGGTGATCGTCGTGTCGGCGGTGGTGCTCCTGGCCTCTGGGGGGGTGATCCTCCGGGGCGGGGCGCTGACCTCCGGGGACACCCGAGGCACCGAGGCCGACATCGGTCGTCGGATCATCGACGCACAACTCCATTTGCCGGGAGCCTCGTCGTTTACGGTGATTTTCTCGAGCGAAACGCTCTACGCCGACGACCCGGAGTTCGTCGAGGCGATGCACCGCGCGCTCGCTCCGATGCGTAGCGATCCAAACGTATCCGAGGTCATTTCCGCCGACGATGCGCCGGACATGGTCGCCGCGCGCCTCCGCTCCGACGATGCCCACCATGCCCTCGCGGTGGTCACGCTCAAGGGCGACTACCGCGTCGCCGCGCGCGTCTATCCGCGTCTCCGAGCGCGCATTCGCGGCGGCACCTTGAAGACCCTCTTCACCGGCTACCTCGCGTTTCGCCACGACCTCGACGAGACCCTCGAGCGCGACCTGCTCATCGCCGAGGCGGTCAGTTTTCCGCTCGCCCTCGCAGTGCTCCTGCTGGTGTTTCGCACCGCCGTGGCCGCGACGCTGCCGGTCTTCGTGGGCGGCCTCTCCGTCGTCAGCGGCATGGCCGGGGTCATCGCGCTCTCCCGCGTGATGGACGTCGCTGCGTATGCCATCAACGTCGCCTCGCTCATCGGCCTCGGGGTGGCCATCGACTACTCGCTCTTCATCGTGTCGCGGTACCGCGACGAACTCGCGCGTGGCCTCGGCTACGACGAGGCGCTGCGCACCGCGATGAACACCGCCGGGCGCGCCGTGGCCTTCTCTGGCCTCGCGGTGGGCATCGGGCTGTCCGGCCTGGTGTTTCTGCGCGGGTCATTTCTCGCGCCGATGGGCCTGGCGGGCGCCATCGTGGTGCTCTTCGCGGTCGCCTTCTCGCTCACCTTTCTTCCGGCCCTCCTGGCGGCCCTGGGGCCGCGCATCCATGCCGGGCAGATCCCCTTTGCGCGGCGGGGTGTGTCCGCGGGCGGCCGCTGGCAGCGCCTCGCTCTCTGGGTGATGAAACGCCCACTGCTGGTGCTGCTTCCGTCGCTCGCGCTGCTCCTCTCCCTCGCGGTGCCCTTCCTCCACCTGCGCCTCGCGGTGGCCGACGTCAGCGCGCTTCCGCGCACCGCCCAGGCCCGCCAGGGGTGGGACCTCCTCGTCCGCGCCTTCCCCGATCAGGCCGCCACGCGCATCTACGTCGTCGCCGATTTTCCCCGTGGTCCGGTGCTCGACGAGACCCGCGCGCTCGCCCTCTACGATCGCAGCCAGTGGATCCTGACCCTCCCTGGGGTGCGCGCTGTCGAGAGCATCGTAGACCTCGGCCCGATGTTCGACCGCGCCTCCACCGCGGTGGTCGCCACGACGCCGCGCGACGACCTCTCGCCGGAGCTTCAGTTTCTGCGCGACGCCACCGTGGGGCGCACCGCGGTGGTGCTCTCGGTGCTCACCGATAGCGCTCCTGCCAGCGACCGGGCGCGCAACATCGTGCGGGCGATTCGCGCGCGCCGCACCGTCGCCGACGGTCGGATGTTGGTGACCGGACAGACCGCCGACGACCTCGACATCGGCACCTTTATCCGGGCGCGCGCGCCGACGGCGGTGCTCTTCGTCGTCGTGATGACCTTCCTCGTGCTCTTCGTGCTGCTGCGCTCGGTGCTGCTGCCGCTGAAGGCCGTGCTGATGAACTTCCTCTCCATCGGCGCCTCCTTCGGCGCGCTGGTCTGGCTCTTCCAGGACGGCCATTTCGCGCGGCTTCTGCGCTTCGAACCCGCGCCCATCGACCCGACGCTGCCGGTGCTTCTCTTCTGCACCGTCTTCGGTCTGTCGATGGACTACGAGGTGCTCATGCTCACCCGCATGCACGAGGAGTACGTGCGCACCGGGGACAACACGCACGCCGTGGCCGAGGGGCTCGAGCACACCGGGCGTCTCATCACGAGCGCGGCGGCGATCATGGTGGCGGTGTTCGCGGCCTTCTCGCTCGCGTCGGTGCTGGCGGTGAAGGCCATGGGCGTGGCGCTTGCGATCGCGGTGGCCCTCGACGCGACGCTTGTTCGCGTGCTCATCGTGCCGGCGACGATGCGCTTGCTGGGCGACCTCAACTGGTGGTGCCCGGCGGTGCTCAAGCGATGGCTCGGCCCCCCGCGGAGCCACTGACGGCGCGCGCTACCAGCCGTTGGCGCGGGCGAGCAGCAGCCCCGCCATGCGCACCACGAGGCCGCGCGGGAGCAGCGCGCAGAAGAGCGCGTTGAGCTTGTTGATCAGTCCCGGAACGAGTGCGCGACGGCGCGCAAACATCGCCCGCACACCGACGCGCGCGACCTCCTCGGCGGAGAGAATGGAGAGGTTCATGGCCGGCGGGGTCTTCGCGTGGGCGACGGCGTTGAACTCCGTCGCGGTGATGCCCGGGTAGAGCGTCGTGAGGCTCACGCCGGTGTCGCGCAGCTCGTAGCGCAGGGCCTCGGAGAAGCTGTGCACGTAGGCCTTCGTGGCGGCGTAGGCGGCGACGTACGGAGACGGCAGGAAGGCCGCCGCGGAGGCCACGTTGAGGATGTACCCGTGGCCCCGCGCGACCATCTCGCGCGCGAACAGTTGCGTGAGGTGCGTGAGCGCGGTGACGTTGAGCTGAAACATCCCTTCGACGGCGGCGATGTCCATGTCGAGAAAGCGGCCCTGCATCCCGTGGCCGGCGTTGTTGACAAGCACCTCGACGGACCACCCGCCAGCGCGTACGGCGTCGAGCAGGGCGACCGCGGCACCGGGGGCGGCGAGGTCTTGCGCGAGCACGGCGACGTCCACGCCGTGGGCCTTCTTCAGCTCTTCGGCGAGGGCTTCAAGGCGCTCACGACGGCGCGCGACGAGGAGGAGCGGATGGCCCTTGCGGGCGAGTTCGCGGGCGAGATCGACGCCGATTCCGCTGCTGGCGCCGGTGACGAGGGCGTAGCCGCGAGGCTCGGCGGTCGTCGCACTCACCCGGGCACCGCAGCGCCGACCCCATCGTCGTGATCGATGGGCTTGATCGGCACCGCGATCTTGTGGTGGTGGAGGTAGTTCGACGAGATGTCCCAGTTCTCGTAGTAGGTGCCAAACGCCCGGTCGAAGATCGAGAAGGCCGCCGCGTGGTTGATCAGGTTGCCGCGCTTGCAGTGGTGAAACTTGTGCGCGTGGTTGTCCATGAACACGTAGCGCAGCCAGCCGATGTTGTAGGTGACGCTGGTGTGGTCCGTGGCCTGGAGCAACAGGATCAATCCGTAGGCGACCCAGGTCGCCGCGAGGTCCATGCCGAGCAGGTACGAGATAACGATGAGCGACGGCTGAAACTGGCTGAACGAAGTATCGACCCACGACGATTGGTTGCCGCGGAGGAAGTCGAGTTCGGTCACCGAGTGATGCGCGGCGTGCTTGCGGCGGTAGAAGCGCCGCAGCGGGTTGCTGCCGCGGCTGTGCCCCATCAGCCGATGGATCAGGTAGTAGGCAAAGTCCGTAGCGACGGTGGCCAGCGCGATGACCCACCAGCTATGGCCGAGGGTCTTGTGCAGGGGGACGAAGTGCAGCGCCCACCAGCCGAGCGTGAGGAAGCCCCCGCCGGCGATCACTCCCTTGACGAAGACCATGAAGATCCCGTCGAAGATTTCGTGGGTGGTGGCCTTCGGAAGCTCCATCGAGGCGTTGAGTTTTTCGCCCAGCAGGGTCAGTGGGATGAAGACCACCGAGACGGCGAAAAATGCCCAGATTGCGCTCGCTGATGTGACCCCGAAGGCCAACAGAAGCAGCACATAAAAAATGGGCGAGCCGAGGTGGCCGAGGGTCCCGACGATGGCGTTGCCGGTCTGCTCGCGGGGCACGTTCGGATTCGGGAGTGCGGTGAAGGTCTGGGGCATGGGTCTGCTCAGTTGGCGACGCGAACGTAGGACATGGTGTAGCGCACCGACACCGGTAGCCGCGGGCTCCGGATCTGGATGTGCAACGTGAGGGTCTGCCCATCGGGGCTCACCGCGAAGCGGGTTGTCCGTGATCCCTCCTCGGTCCACGACCGTTGGATGAGTGAGTTGGTGGTGAGCCGTTGCACGACGTGGTTGGTCTCGTGATCGAGGCCGGTCATGAGGGCCTCGGTGCCATCTTCTGGCGAGATGGCCGCGACCGGCGGGGTCTGCACGCTGATCTGGCCATCGTGAAATGCGATGCGAACGAGGGGAAACACCGGGTTGCCATCGACGATTCGGCTGAACGCGATAGGTCGCACGGCGAAGAAGAGTTCATCGACCGAGTGCTGCACGCCTTCGTCGCGGTTGGCCGCGTTGGTCGCCCCGGGGGCCTCACGATAAACCCCCTCGAGGCGGGTATGGAGCGTCTGCACTGCGGCCGCATCGTCCGTGGGGGCGACCGGCGTGGGGATCGCGGCGACCACGGCGACCGGTGGGGTCTGCGCGTGTGCGGCGAAGACTGGGCACAGCGCGATCAGGAAGCCCGCCAGTCCGCGCGCTCCCACGCTGCGGAATCGATGTGGATGTACCCAAACGACCCGCTCGCAATTGTGTGCTGCCACGGGGTGAGAAACTAGAACGGGGCGCGTCCGGGGGGCAACGGGAGAAACTACCCGGCAGGCCCGAACGCAGCGATTTTGAGCTCCAGGACGCCCAGCCTGTCGGCGGGTGCGGTCGATGTTGCACGCTCGGTCGGTCGGGGAGCGGTCGCGTGTGCTGGTTGTGTGGCTCGCGTTGTTCTCCAGTCCCACGCATGGCGGTCCGCCGCGAGCACCTCCGGCGAGATGCCCCGGCTGGCAGATCCCGCGCGGAAGGGGGGGGGTGGGCTGAACAAGTTTTTTCCACAACGACCCGCTGGAGGGCTAAAGGCTAGGCCTCCGAAGGATCGACCCCCTTGAGAGACCTCACCCCCAACCCCCTCTCCCAAGAGGGAGAGGGGGCTAAAAAGCATGATTTTATGGCATTTCCTCTCGATCCGAGCCCCCTCTCCCTTTTGGGAGAGGGGGTTGGGGGTGAGGTC
>CANJUR010000085.1 GCA_947477565.1 Deltaproteobacteria bacterium | reverse complement strand
GAAAGACGCCCTTCGCCGAGGGGTTACGCTTCAGTTTCGGTCCATTGGTGCCAGTGGCGGCGAGCGGGCGTCGGGAGTCGGGACATCGTGACCTCCGCACGTAGGCGTAGGACGAGACCAGGGGAGCCCGAAAGACGCCCTTCGCCGAGGGGTTATGTTCAGACCGCGGTGGCTAAGTCTTCGAGGACGGCGCTCGCCTCAGTTTCGGTCGATGGGTGCCAGTAGCGGCGAGCGGGCGTGGGGCGTCGGGACATCGTGACCTCCGCACGTAGGCGTCGGCCGAGACCGAGGGCACACAAAAGATGCCTTTAGCCGCGGGATTACGAAGAGCTTGCCTCCCGTGCCCCTACGTAGTCGTAGGGCCCTTCCGAACAATGCGGTGGACGACAAACCCGTCCGTGCCTTCGATGTCCGGGCGGAGAACCGTTCGCTCATGCTTTGCGGCCCATCCTGCGTGACTCGCGAGCAACGCCTGAACGGGTGCGTCGCCCTCCTCAGCCGTCAAAGTGCACACTGCGTAGAGCAAGACCCCGCCGGGCTTCACCCACCCAGCGGCCCGCTCGAGGAGCATGGTCTGAACTACCGTAAGAGCCTTCCATGCGGAGGCATCTCGTAGGCGCAGCATCAGGTCGGGACGATGTGCGAGCGTACCCAATCCTGAGCACGGCGCATCGACCATGACGATGTCGTAGCCACCGGTGGGCGACACTCGAGCAAGCTCGCCTACGCCAACCGTGAGGTCTGCCGCGAACGTGTCGAGCGCGAGGTGATCTGAGAGTCCAAGGCGGGCGAAATTCGCTCGGAGTGCCTCAAGTTTCGCAGGATGTGAATCGACGGCGTGAAGGATCCCGCGTCCGCCCATCTGTGTCGCAAGCACGGCAGACTTCCCGCCGCGCCCAGCACAGAGATCGAGTACGCTCATGCCTGGTTGCGCGCCGGCCATAATCGCAACGATCTGGGCGCCTTCCTCCTGAATGTCGAACAGTCCCTCCTTCCAAGCCGAAGTGAAACTGAGGTCTCCCGCGTGTTCGATCGAGAGCGCCAAATCCGAATGCTTTCCTAGCGTGATGGCGGCGCCCACGCGCTCCCTTTGCAGGCGCTCCACGAGCGCTTCACGTCCGATCCGCAACGGATTGACACGCACGGCCGACATCGCGCTCCGCTCAAGTGCCGAGCGAAGCACTGAGTCCACGGCTTCCTGTCCGAGCAATGACCCGATGCGCACCCTCACCGCAACCGGAATGGCTCTCAACGCGAGGGTGACCCTCCGGTCCGCTGGTAGCGGCTCGGGGCGCTCTCCAGCAATTCTCCGCAGTACGGCGTTGGCAAAGCCAGCAAGTCCTTTGGAACGCCAACGCTTGAGGACATCGACGGCTGAATCTACAGCAGCAGACGGCGGTATCCGATCGAGTGCGAGCACTTGGTACACGGCCACTCGTAGAACATTCCGCGACCACGGATCGAGGATCTCAATCGATTTCGCGCCGTTCTTGGCGAACCGGGCAAGTTCGGCATCCAGTACCGGCAGCGTCCGCAGCGCCCCGTAAACAAGTTCCGTAGCGAGACCTCGATCGCGATCGCCAAGGCTCGGCGCCCGAGCGATGGCGACATCGAGGGCAGCGGCGGCGAAGGCACCATCGGCTTCGGTGCGGGTGAGCACCTCCGCCGCTCGCAAACGTGCATCTCCGCGCAACGACTCTCGAGGAATGTGTCCAGACATAACCCAGCGCTCTACCACGAGTGCATCAACGAGCCACGAACAACCGACTCCCTACGGTAACTCGCTATCGATGGTCAGAGTCGATTGTAGTTCGTGGATTCGAGCAAGATCACGTTGGTTCGACTGCGGGACTCGCCTACTGAGGTAACGTAAACCGCGGGTCGGTCTTGAACCGGGCAAACCTTCTCGCAGGCTCCACACCCAATGCAAAGTTGCGGATCAACGTGAGGGCGCTGCACGTGAACCATATGCCCATCGCGATCTGGTACGTCAATTTCCTCTACCCAGATCGACTTCGGCGAAGTCGGGCAGAACTCTTCACATACAATGCAAGGGGTCGCCATCGACCATGGAAGACACCGTCCGTGATCGTAGAAGGCGGTCCCGATCTTGATGGGCTCGATATGGCGCACGGCGCTACCAAGCTTCTGCTCCTCGCTGATCTTCTGAATGGCGCCGGTCGGGCAGACCTGGCCGCAGAGCACGCAGGTTGGCTCACAATATCCGATTCGAGGAATAAGAATTGGGGTCCAAAGGCCTTCGATACCACTCTCTAAGAGGGCGGGATGGAGGGCGTTGTTGGGGCAGACCTTCATACACTCAGCGCAGCGGATGCAGCGCTCCATAAAGTCGCGCTCAGGAAGTGATCCCGGGGGCCGAATAAGTCGATCGTAGTAATTACTATCGATGGTGTCACTAGTCCGTGCGAGCGGGAGCACCGCAGCACCGGTCACGGCGGTAACCAGGACCTTTCGTCGGTCCAGGCCATCCTGAGCCAGAGTCGCGCTGCGGCGGTTCGGCAAGAAACGAAACTTTATAACGTCTTCAGGGCAGGCGGTCTCACAGTTAAGACACATGTGACATTCGTCCTGATTCCACTTTACGCCGCCCTGCGGGCTGTCTGCGCCCTGACAATCGACGAGGCACAGATTACAGTCGGTGCACTTGGAGTGATCCTTCTCCATCCCGAAAAGGGCGTTACGGGCGATGAGTCCGAGGGTCGCTCCGAGTGGACACAGAGCGCGACACCAGAATCGCGGAATCCACCGGTTTGCCAAAAGAACGATGAATAGCAGTCCTCCGATCACCCAGGTCTGGTGAAAAAAGTACTGCCGAGGCTGAAGCACAGTCGCGACCAGCGCATCCCTCGCTACATCACTCGATTGCTGCAATATATGAATATTAGTCTGCGAAACATGGTCGAGACCCCGACTGGTGACATAGTTGATCGCTGGGATCACTGCGAGCCCAATCGCTCGAACACAGATACAGATCGGGTCGAAGAGACCGCCGATCGCACTGCCACAAACGGCGGCTACCAAGAACGCCCCGAGGAGATAATACTTCGCGCTCTGGTAGGGGTGAGTCATATTCGCACGGACGCGCCGCGAGCCGCCCGTCCCGCTCTTCGGATTCGGCAGCAGCCACGCGAAGAAGTGGTGAAGAGTGCCGAATGGACAGATCCAGCCACAGAAGATCCTGCCAAAAACCAGCGTGATCGCAACCATTCCGACGCTCCACCAGAGTGCGCGGTACACGGTATGCGAAGACAAGAAGGTCATCAACGCCACGAAAGGATCGGCGAGGAGAAAGCCCTCGACTGGATAGGGCATACGGACATTTGCGCCGCCGTTAAAGCTCCCCCGAAACTCGGTCCGCACTAGTAGAAAGAGGAATAAAACCAGGAAGAAAAACTGGGAAACCCGTCGCGAGTTACGGAGCGCAACGATAATCTTTCGCGCTGGGAGTCCTGAGCCTGGGCGCTTGCGAGCCTTGAAGCGACCGCGCCACCAGTCCCGGAACCGATTAACAAAGTCATCCCCGCGAACCTTAGGCGACGCCAACACGGCGTCTGCAATGGGTGGCGACAACAGATCACTGGAGATCGCGATCGGCCCCGGCCCTGCCGAGGCGCCGTCGATCGATGGCACCATGCCAACGACGCCAAGCCACGGAATGGGCAACGGTAGGTATTCGGCACTCATGTGATTACCCTCTCACATCGAGCGTGGTTGAGCGCGAATGCGACCGCAGCCGGATCCTCGCCCTCCGGTACAATCAGCGCGCGGCGTTCCACACTCCCATCTGCAAGGACCTCGACCTCGCGGGGGCGAAGGTTCTGCCACTGCATCGTGCCGAGTCCTCGCTCCTGCCCCATTCTGAGATAGGGCAGATTTTCCGGCCGTTGCCCAATTAGCGTGCAACCGAAGGCATCAACGGCAATCTGATCAATAGAGGCTAGTACGGTATTCATCCGCTGGGTGTCATCGACATTGCCACCCTGTGGGCCATTCCGCATCATCACACGGATACCATCGACCACGGTGAGGGTTGGACGCATGAAGGTCGCTAAGTCCGCGATGGAAACATCGATCGACTGGTGCAGTCTGTTTCTACGACCGCCAAGGGTTCCATACCAGTTCTTCATTGCGGCGGTATACTTCGCTAGATTATGGTGCTTGGCCACCGGCACATTGATGACTTTGTCAGCTTCGATAAGAGTGCGATAGACCGGCCACTCGTCGAGCACCTCACCGCCCAGTCGCATGGTTCGGAAGCGATGCTCCGCGGGCAGCATTACCTCGGCGCCAGCACGGTGGGCCTTTGCCCAGATACCGCTCCGCTGAAAACACCTCCCCGGATCATTGCAGCTAGCGTCGGTAACAATGACCTTGCGAGCACCTGCATCGAGCGCCAGATGAACGACCGCCGCGACAACCTCTGGGTTGCTGTTGGCGGCCTGAAGGGGAGTTCGATCCCAGCCGATATTCGGCTTCACCACTACAATATCTCCACGGGAGATGAAGCGGGCCATTCCGCCGAGTGCGGTGAGCGCCTGCTCTACCAGCACCGTCGGTGCCGTCGTCGCGGCGCCACGCACCACCACGAAATCGCTGGGTCCACCGTGGTCGCTGCGATGATAATCGCGGACCTCTCGCACGCCAATCGAGGATCCTACATTCCAACCACCACGATCGAACGCCATCTTCGCGGAAAGACAAGCACCGCTCAGGACTGCAAGTGCCTTCCCACCTCGGATCAAGAGTTCCCGGCGGCCTGGTCGAATATCAGCAGTCATGATGTCGCTGGAATCTACCCGTCCGCCCCATGCGTACGCAAGTAGCTGGGGGTTGCTTTCATTCTCGGTGGTCTGCGCCGCGTCTGGAACCCCTTGCTCTCACGGCAGCGCCCCGATGATGGCACTCAGTCGGTCGTTGCGCTCGGTCGCTCGGAGCGCCGGAAGCGAATCGGGGGACGGAGGTCCAAGCACCACCACAGTGACGCCCTTCCGGGCAGCCGAAAGGCCTGGCGTCGAGAAGGCCTCCTCAGAAACGCCAGGGAGGGTTGCAGCCTCACCGACGCGGAAGCGTCGCAGGAGTGCCCGAGCTTCTTCCGCAGAGCTACGTGTCAATATCGCGACCCGATACCTTCGTCCTTCTGGGGCTGCATAGTGCCCGACCCATCCCGGGCCCGTCTGATCGATACCGAAAACCCCATTGGCTAGATAGGTCACGCCGCCCCAAACCAATCCGTCCACAGGGAGCACGCGCGCTCCTATCGGTAAAGCGGTCTCCCCATAAATCGATCCCGCGAGCCTCGTCGCGAGCGTCGGCAATACCTCCCTCGCGGTGGTTGCAAGGGCGGCTTCGTCCTGCTCGCCTGAGTCATCAGCCAGATTCAATTGAACAAGAAACTGCCCCTTCCAGAACACAAGTTGGCTCGTGCCCAGGAAACCGCCTCCCCCATGCGAGACCGAATGAGATTGCATGGAAGCAGTGTCTCGCGAGTCGCTGAGAAGCATCGAGTATTGTCCAAACGCCCCGAGCGTCGTACCCATGTCATAGACCTCAGCCGTCACGACCAGCTGAGTGCCTGCCTTTCGGTAGTCGGTGCGAGCGAGCTGTCGAAATCCGTACCCGAGGTACTTTTCTCCGGCGCCGTCGATGACCTGAAACAGTTCCCGACCATTGACGAGCCGTACGGCGCCGGATTGAGGCCATCCGCTAAGTTCCCCGTTCTTAGGGAAAAACCGCCCTGTCTCACGAAAGCTCTCCGATGCTGTAGGCGGATCGACGGAGGCAGCAGGTGGTGCCCCAGGACGGGGCGTCGCCTCCGTGGCCGTCCCTTGCGGAAACGAGGGCGGGGGGAGGGGGCTGCGAGGAGCGTGGTCACGTCGGCACGTAGTGGCGAGCGCGAAGATGAGAGCGAGGGGAGTACGATTCATGGTCCGCAGGTGATACGGTGTACATCGGTGAACCCGCAAGCACACTCGGCCATGGTCGTCGCGCCAAAAAATAGAGAACACCCACGTCCCGCTGTCGGGCCTCTCGGGGGGGGCCGCAATCATTGCGAGGTCACGCAATCGGCTTCCAAAGAGGGGCGGCATTCTAAGGTTTTCTGCTGTCTTTTGCAGCACGAGCACAGGAAGGCACATCCGCTGCATACGAGAGGTGCCGTGACGCTTCGTGATCATCAAATAGGATTCTCGCTCCTCGAATTGATGATCGTTGTGGTCATCATCGGGATCGTGACGGCACTCGCGCTACCCGGCGTTGCTCAGGCCTCCAGAGAGCGGAGGGTGCAACAGGCCGCGGTGACTTTTGTCGACATCGTTCGTGAAGTGCGCACGCGGGCTATGTACCGCGGTCGCGCTCAGACCTTGGTGATCACGCAGAGCGGTGTTGCGATACGAATGGATGCATACGAGGGCAGTTCGTCGTCCTGTCGGCTCTCCAACTTTGGCACGGGAGCTCTCGATCCCGCCCAGAGAGTTGCCAACCTCGACCTCACCGAATCCCGCTTCGCGCGCGACAATGTTGGCGCCAACATCGCGCTCCCCTCAGGTACGACATACTTACAGATCTGCTATACGCCTCTTGGGGCCGCATTCTTCTCGACCACTCCGGTCGTCACCGCGAGTCAGGCTTGGGGCAACGATACCAG
This sequence comes from Deltaproteobacteria bacterium, assembly GCA_947477565.1. Classification (GTDB taxonomy): domain Bacteria; phylum Myxococcota_A; class Polyangia; order Polyangiales; genus SCUS01. The sequence continues at coordinate 15,410 of CANJUR010000085.1, read as the reverse complement.
CCTGCTTGGCATAGGGGGTGTGTTTCAGATCAATGTGTTTCAGACCACGGGTGGGGCGACTCGCCGGATACTCATTCCGCTTGGGGGCATGCCAAGGATGCGCACATGAGACTTGGCAGGACCGCCGATGCCGGATATACGATGGTTGAGGTACTGGCCGCGATGGCCGTACTGGGTACCGGTCTATTGGGTATCATCGCGATGCAGAGCACCGCAGTAAATGCCAATCAGCGCGCCCAGGAGATCACGATGGCGACGAATCTCGCTCGTCGCTGGCAGGACCGACTCCGCCGCGATTCCTACCAATGGACCGCACCGTCGCAAACCAACACCGTAAGCAACATTTCCGGCACTTGGTATCTCTCACGCCTCGGCGTGAGCACGACGACTAACTGGTACGTTCCTGACCCGCCTTCCTCGACGGTCGCCGCCTTGCCCGAAACTGCTGCATTTGACTACTTTGGAAACGATGTCGCGACAACAGACCTGCGGGCGTACTATTGCACGCAGGTTAGGCTAACTTCGCTGATTCCCAACCAACTCATACGAGCGGAGGTGCGGGTCTGGTGGTTTCGGCAGGGTGGCGTTCGTCCAATGACGTATACCGACTGTGCCCGGTCGGCGACCGTTGCGGTCAGCGTTGATACGACGAATATTCGGTCGATTTATGTGAGTCAAACGATTCAGAGGCACGACTCATGAGGCGACGACACCGGGGCTATACCCTCGTCGAACTTCTGGTTTCGATATTGCTCACATCGATTGTGGTGTCGGCTCTGTATGCGGTATCTCGCAGCGCCACCGATACCTTCAATCAGCAGCAGCGCACCGCTGAGATGCAGCTTCGACTGCGCTTTGCGATGGAGCAAATTAGGGCAGATCTGTCGCGAGCCGGGTACATGTCTACCCCGAACAGCGCGACCGATCCCCGGGTTTGTCCAAGGCCGACCACCGCCTATCAGGGTCTTGAGATCGCTCAGAGTTCGCCGAATCCGACAGTGCTGCCCGGGGACAACCTCTACATCAATCCCGTCACCATTCGAATGACTGGGAATTATGTCACTGCCGACGAGTACACGGTGGCTGGTCTGTCGGGTTCGTTGCTCTCCTTGCAAAACCAAACACCTCAGTGGGCGCGGGTCCAGAGTCAGGACGAGTTCGATCGGATTTTCGGTACATCGATGTCGCCGAGGCTCATCCGGATAATGAGCACTTCGGGCCAGATGCAGTTCGCCGTTTCGATGGGTGGGACGTGGGTGAACTCAAGTTCAACAACTCTTCCAACGATTCGGTTGACGTCGACGCCGTTGGTTCAAGGGGCGGGGGCAACCTCGAGTTCGGCGGGGGCTGGATGCGGACTTGCGGGGCTCGGGGTTGGGGCAACCGTGGCTCCGATGATGATGGTCGAATACCAGATTGGAAGCCTCGTCTCCCGTCTGGGTGAATTGTATCCGTTGGACACGGCTGCTCGGGCCGCGAAGACCGACTTGATCCGAAGAGAGTTCGATCTGCGTCCGGGTCCGGTGGAGGTCACGACTGCCGCGCGCCTCGTCGGGGAGTACGCGGTCGATTTCGACGCCACCGTCGCTTACGATATCGGCAATCCGGCGAACACCATTGTAGCGCAGCCGGCAATGCGCACGCTTGCTTTTGGTGATTCGAATATCACCACGCTCGTTGGAAGTGTTGCCGGAGGTGCAGCACGTCCGCAGCAGGTGCGTTCCTTGATTGTTAGATTGTCTATTCGGGACCGGGAGCAGGAGCCAAGTTATGGATGGGTAGTGCGTGGTTCCACATCCGCCCTTACCCGGTTCCATGTTTTTAACAACCGTACGGGTGCTGCGCGGGTGCGATCGCTCGTCACTGAGATCGCGGTTCCGAACCTTGCGATTCGCAATCTTCGTTGAAGATAGGCGGAGGGATCAGATGACACACTCGGCATTCAGGCGGAGGCGACAGGCGCGGCGCGGAGAGCGTGGTGTCGCTATGTTCGTTGTAATGATGCTCCTGATGATGGTCAGTGCGGCGGGAGTCTTTGTGACCCGATCTTCATCACTGGAGATTCGGTCGTCTGGCTACGTGCGTCAGTCTGCTCAGACCCACTACGTCGCAGAGGCGGGGGCCTCCTCCGTGATGAGTCGCTTGCGTACCGCCTGCGCTGCATACTTTAGTTCGAACATGCGGGTGCAGGCGATGACTAGTTTGCCTGGGTGCCCCACCATCACAACTTCGCGAGGCCCGATCACGCCACCGTGTTATACGTTTTACCTTTCCGATTTCGATGTGATTACGACACCCCAGACCCTCTTCATCGCTGCCTCGGGCACGGGGACTAGTCGAACCGCTGGCTCCTTCGGTCAGGGTGGACTTTCTCCTCGCTTTCAGGTTCGAGTGACTGAACTCGGTGCCGACACCTCTCCACAACGTGGTTCGGACGTGAGCGACCCTAGTCTCGTGGTTCTTCCTGTCCGACTCCTCGTGGAGTCGGAGGGGACTACCGAACTTGATTCGACACTCTACGGATCTGACACCACCAACGTCGCGCGCGGCACGGAGACGCTCCGCGCCATCACGGTGATTCCATGCAACTGAATCGCAAGTTCTTTGGGACCCTGGCTGCTGTTGCTTCGGCGTGGCTCGCTGCCCCCTTCAAGGCCGATGCTCAGTCGGTGCCTGGTGATGTTCGACTGATTCGCCCGAACATTATGGTGCTTCTGGACTCCTCGGGTTCGATGGAGTTTCGCACGAACACTCTCAACAACACCTGCTCCGGCACCAACGGAGGTGTATGCAATCGATGTTCAAATGGTGTCTCGATGTGTGCGCTAGCCTGTCCAGAAGAAGAGCGGCGAAATCGCTGGACCACTGCGATCGAGGTCCTCACCGGAACGATCGATGATTTTACTTGTGTAGAATCCGATCGAACGACCTCGGACTTCAACTACGATTACAGATATCCGTACTCCCACCATCAGCCTTTATCTAATCGGGGTATCCCTCTGCATCGGCTGGGTGCCTCCCAGCAGGGAAATGGCATTATCGATCTCTATTATGATCGCGTGCGGTTTGGTTTGATGACATTCGATAACGATATTCGGTCAGGTGTTAATGCTTACGACGGTATGTTCTCGTACTCGGACAACCGCACCTACCGTCCGAATCTCTGTTTGACCTCGACGATAGTAAACCTCGGGGCAAAGCGGGCTTCAAGCGATAACAATGTCGCTGATCTCGTCCCAGGAGGTCTTGTGTCGGTGGGTCCGTCGAGCGCAGACACTGCGGCTCTAGGGCTCATTAATCGGCAGGTACAGGAGACCGTAACCGGTCGGATTGCCAGTGGTTCCGTCCCTGAGATCCCGGGCGTGCGACCTTTCGGAGCCACTCCGATCGCTGCGTTTCTTGAGGACGCGCTCTACTATTGGCGCAATCATCCGGACGTCACCGACGGCTCCGCTGGTGGTCCCGGCGATCCGTACTTCAACTGCCGAACCAGGGCCAATATCCTCATCACGGATGGCGCTCCGAACACGGATTTTCGGCCGTTCTGCGTTGGAGGACAGTGTCCCTACGATCCTCCGGCACTCACGGCGATGACGATGTCCATGGCCGGTGCGGGTCTGCCGAATGTCAAGACTTACGTGCTCGCCTTCAATGGTAGTGACCCGGATACGGTCACCGCCCTCGAACCGATCGCACTTGCTGGTAACACCGCGCGTGTTTACTACGCGAGCGATCGGCCGGCGTTCGCGGCTGCTCTCTCCTCGATCATCGACACGATCACGTCACAGACTTCCACCCGTACTCCCCCGGTTTTCGGCGAGGCTGGGATCACCGCAGCGAGCGGTACCTCGCAGTACCAGTTCAACGCGTCATTCAACGTCGTCCCTGGTCAGCCGTGGGCGGGTTCGCTCTCTCGGACGCGGACGGTGTGCCAATCACCCTCCGGCGGTGGCGCTCCGGTTCCCACGCAGGTCGATTCAGACCCTGCTGCTGGTGATGACTTCGCCTACAGCCTTCGGCGCACGATTCGGGACAGTCGCGGGTGGGGTGGACGTTACCTCTGGACGTATGTTCCGACTGGGGTCACCACGTCGGCGGGTATGCGCGCCAACATCGTAAACGGACTCATTGGGGGATTGGGGTCCTCGGTCGAACTCACTCCCGGAATGTCGCCTCCGATGTTCGGCTACACGACCTCCACCCAGGTGACCACACTGCTCGCATGGCTCCGTGGCGACGCCGGAACCAACCGCGAACTTCGTCCGTTGGGAGATATTTTCCGCTCGACTCCGGCATATGTTTCGGCACCGCGGATCAATCTTCCGGATCAGACGTTCCTCGCTTACCGACAGCGTACTCTCCCCATCGCGGGAAGGCGTCGGTCTGCAGTCACGGTCGGCACTCGTGAGCCGATGATCTATGTCGGCAGCAATGACGGCGTCCTGCACGCCTTCAACACGGATACGGGCGAAGAGGCATGGGGTTTCGTTCCGCCTTATCTAGTCCCTAATCTCCGCAACGGGTATCCGACGACGCGAACGCAGGGAGTGGACGGAACGCCGATAGTGAAAGAGGTTTACTATGAGCGATCGCAGTCATCGCTGACGGACGACACGAACTGGCACACGATTCTCGTGGTAGGTCTCCGTGCCGGTGGGGGTGCGTACATCGGAATGGACGTGACTGATCCGTATAGTCCTCAGTTCCTCTGGCAGTTCACTGACATCGATCTTCAAATCTCCTCCGGCACTCCCTCCATCGGGACGGTGTACTACTCTCCGACTGGTGGCACTCCAGTAGAGCGCGGAGTTGCCTTTCTGCCAGGTGGTGCTGGCGAGCTCGCCTCAAGCTGCTCGCCGACTGCCGCGCCGCGGGCGGCTCGGCCGAACACCCTGCTAACGGGATGGACCGGAGGACGTGGTGCTCGACGCCCATACGTCCGTTGCTGGAATGGCAATCAGGGACGATTTTTTTATGTCGTGGACCTAAAAACCGGCGCGTTGATCCGGAAGATCGGCAGGGCTCCGGCGACAGTTCCCTACGATACCTCCACTCCCTCGATGGCCCTCGCGACCAGTCCGCCGCCAGCGCATTCTCCGATTGTTGGTGCCCCCGCGCTATTCAACGGGCTCGCTGGTGTTGTGACCACCCGCGCTTACGTGGGCGACGCCGATGGAACGCTCTGGCGAGTGGACATGTCGAGTCCCAATCCCGCTAATTGGTGGATGGGCGATGCGTTCGATCTGTTTTGGGATCGCGGCTACAATAGTGGTCAGCCGATCATTGAGCGGCCAGCCACGAGTATTGATGAGTTGGGACGGACAATCATTGCCTTTGGCTCCGGTGACGTGGACCTGTTGGAGGGTTCGGACGAGAACCGGGTGGAGTCTATTGTCGAGACGACCTTGACCGACGCCGCCGGGACCTCTGTGGGAATCAACATCGAGGAAAACTGGGGCATCAGGCCTGGCTCCCAGACGGTCGATCGCGACTTTCTCGCTGGAGAGCGTCTCACGGGTTCGATGACGTTGTTCAACAACGTCCTGTATTTCGGCACCTTCGCGCCGCGAGTGGGGACAGACCCCTGCCAGATCGGGGCGGCCCGACTCTGGGGAGTCGATCTGACACGCAATGATCCTATCGGCTCCACTTACCCACAGGGCCGACTTGATCGGGACGGTGATCCCGCGACCACGGCGGATGTGGTTCGGGTGACCCGCGACTTGAACAATAACGGCACCGAGGCCGACGATGCCAACAGCCTGTTGTTTGGTGTCGCAGTTGCGCGTCGCCCTAACTGCAACGTCAGTGCGGTGGTGATTGATCCGGTTACAGGTACCTCTCGAACCTTCGTCAGTTCCACTACTGGTGGTGAGTACCGACTTGTCCTGCAGATCGCGCAGACTGGAATGGTGAGTGGCACTACAACGGCCACTTTCACACGGTCGCTCCCTGCGCCGATCATTCCGTCGCGCGTCGATTCGGTCGCGACCATCTTCGAGTGATGCACCCGCGGTTTTCTGGCCTACTGCCCCTTCTTTCGCTGCTGGCATGTCATGGTCGGGCGCGCACAGGTGGGGTCGCTCCGGCAGCGGTTCCTGCGGCCTTGCTTGAGGTGCGTTCGGTCGAAGAGGCGCCTACTACGAGTGACGACTTGTTGCCGGGTGCCCTGAGCGCCTTTGGTCTTCCGATGCCGACGGTAACGCAGGAGCGACTGAACTCCAGTGATATGAAGATGTTCCGCGTGAATGCTCCGATGCCTCTGGTGATGCGCTACCTTGAGCAGCGCTTAGAGGTCCACGACGCAGACATTCACCCTCTCGCGGCGGTAATCCATCGAGCGATCGTGCGAGGAGTGCAGTCTAATCTCATTGTGGACGTTGGTGTTCGGGATGAGGGTGACCGGACGATGGTCACTGTCTGGAACCGAGCCCCACCGCCGCCTTCGACGAGTGCCCCGCCCACTCTCGACGATGGGTTGCGCGCGGTGGGTTTCGATCCGTCCACGGGACAGTACGCTCCGGAGTTCAATCGTTAAGGCTGGACGCTTTCATGCGATGATTGGCGTATGTCAGACTCGCATCGTGTGTTTGTCTCAGACGGTGTGCGGGGCGGTCGTGGCTTTTCTCGCGGCGTGAGGCGGGCCGTTTTTTCACTCGCTGAGGTGTTGTTTGCCCGCGAGACGGGCGCTCCTCCGGCTGATCGGCTTCTGTGGTTGGTCGATGACCTGGACGATTTCTTCGCACACGCTGGAATGCGCTCATGGGCGGTTTTTCTCGCCTGTTTGACCACGATCGAACTCGTGGCACCTCTGATGATCTGGCGCCTTTGCCGTTTTTCGAATCTGTCGATGGCGGACCGTTTCAACTCCCTCAGGCGCTTTGAGGAGAGTTCGCTGGGTCTGGCGTTCTTTGGCGCGAAGGCGGCGCTCTGCATCGTCTGGTACGAGCACCCGGAGGCTGCTCGAGAGGTCGGATTCGACGCTCTTTCCCTGAGTGAGCCCGCGTGAGCGGCGGCTACTTCTCGGCTCGGGACCATCGCGGGCCGCTTCGGCTCGACTGCGACGTAGTCGTGGTGGGCTCTGGAGCGGGTGGCGCGGTGGTCGCGACGGAGCTGGCCCAGAGTGGGTTGCGCGTTATCGTTCTTGAGGAGGGGCCCCGTATAGAGGGATCAGTTCATGGTCAGATGCGCCCTAGCGAATCCATGCGGCACGCATGGAGGGACGGGGCGTTTACCGCCGCCGTCGGGCTGGGCGATAGCCCTACAATCAATGTCACGATGGGCAGGTGTGTTGGAGGCTCGTCTGTTTTGACGGGGGGTGTCTGCTTTCGTATTCCCGGTGCTGTTCTTCACGAGTGGCAACGTGACCTCGGACTCGAAGAGTATTCCGAGGAGGGACTCGAGCCCTACGTCAGTCATGTCGAGCGGACGATTCACGTCGAAGAGGTGCCCGTGGCGATGCGTTCTCGCTCGACCTCATTATTCGTCGAGGGGGCTGAGCAGCTCGGTGTCCCCATGAAGCCGATTCGTCGGAATACCAAGAACTGTAATGGCTGCGGCCGCTGCAACTTTGGTTGTCCACATGGCGCCAAGATGAGCGTCGATCTGAGTTATCTCCCTCGGGCGGTGACGGGCGGCGCGAGCGTTTGGTCGCATGCTCTAGTCGAGCGCGTGATGACCCGTAACGGTCGGGCGGTGGGTGTGGTGGGGCGGATTCTTAACCGTGACGGTGCGGCCCCGGGTGACCTTCTTGAGGTTCGCGCGCGGCGTGTTGTGATCGCCGCCGGGGGATGGCACACGCCGCTCATTCTGCAGCGCAGCGGATTGGGGCACCCCCGCTGGGTCGGGCGGCAGATGACCCTCCATCCGGGCTTTAGGGTTCTAGGACGTTTTGCGCGCCCCGTCCGTGGCTGGGTGGGTGCGCTACAGAGCGCATATACTGATGCTTTCGAGCGAGAGCGCATCACGTTGATGGGGCTCTTTGTTCCGCCCGGTGTACTTGGTGCGACGATGCCAGGCGTCGGCGCAGAGCATGTTGCCGCCGCGAGCCATATCGATCACCTCGCGATGTTTGGCGGAATCATCCACGACTCTGGGGGCGGTTCAGTCTACCGCGGCCCTGGGCGCGAACCGGTGGTCACCTACCGGATGGCGCCGGAGGATCGCGCGAAGATCCCACGCGTTATCGCGCTTCTGGCGGAGACTTTCTTTGCCGCAGGTGCCGAGGAGGTATTCATTCCAGTGCTGGGAATGCGCGGCCTCGACGCCGATGCGTTTCGGCAGATGGACTTCTCGCGGGTTCCGGCGTCGAGGATCGAATGCGCGTCGCAACATCCCCTCGGGAGCGCCCGAATGGGTTGCTCGCGAGAGAACTCAGTCGTCGATCCTGAAGGTCGAGTGTGGGGCGTGCAGGATCTCTACATCGCCGATGGTAGCGTCCTGCCGACCAGCCTAGGGGTGAATCCTCAACTATCGATCATGACTGTCGCCACGAGAATTGCGTGGCGTATGCGAGACCGTCATCTCCCTCCAATAGACTGATTATTCGGTGGAGAGTTGGTCGGGCGTTCTGCTCATCGAAGGCTATCTCGCGCTTTACGGAGTTCGGCATCAACCGGAACTTCAACGTGGAGACAGAGCAAGGCGTAAAAATCGAGGTCTTCAATGCGAGCCTGCCGATTGAGTGTCTCCCTCGTCGGGTGCTTTGCAGTTGCTGGTTGCTGGTATGCAACTCCGGGCGCATCTCGCGCCCCAGCGAGCGTAGAGGCCGCCGGAGGTGAGATTGACTGCCGTCGCAGTGGCATCCCGACCGGGGGCGAGATCAGTCTTGATCGAAGGGAACGACGTGGGTGCGCTGGAGCTTCGGAATTGCGGCTTCTAGCGGCGCCCGCAGCGTGTCTGCAGTGGCCACCACCGTGATCAGCAGGTCTTCCGCCGAAAGTCGGCGGCGGAGCGCCGCGTTGACATCATCGACGGTCACTGCGTTCACGCGATCAACATACTCAGTATAGTAAGACTTCGGGAGGTCGAGCAGGTCAACGTCGAGGCGCTGCCAGAGCCGCTTCGAGGCCGTGTCTCGCTCGAAGGCATAGCCCCGAGTGAGATACGAACGCGCGAACGATACCTCGCGGGCGGTGGCGCCTTTGTCGAGCAGACGCTCGAGCAGAGAAAGTTGGAGGCCAACGCAGCGCGCAGCATCGACGGCCGCGGGGAAGGTCCACATGGACCAGCTTTCTCGCGCACGGTCGCGGCCGAGGCGTGAGGAGGCTCCGTAGGAGAGCCCGCGCTTCGATCGGATTTCACGAGTGAGTCTGGCAGTGAAGGTCCCACCAAAGAGCGTGTTGCCGACCATCAGAGCGAAGTGATCGCGGTCGCGGGGGTGCGTTCCCAGATTGCCAATGTAGATCTGCGTTTGTGTACGGTCAGGCTTGTCGACGATGACAAGTTGGCGTCCGCGAATCGGCTTTGGTGCCTCCATCTTCAATGATGGTGCAGGCTCGACGGCGAGGCCCGGGAGAATGCGTCCGGCGAAACCCGCAAGCTCTTCGCGGGAGATGTCACCGGCTGCGGCCACGACGATGTTGTCCCGGCAGAAGGTTCGTTGAAACGCTCGCAGTGCGGCATCGCGATCGACCGCGGCGAGTCCATGAAGTGTTCCAGCGGATGGTCGACCGTACGGATGTCCCGCAAACAGGGTTCGGCGAAAGTGGCGCCCTGCCAAGGAGCGGTCGTCGTCTCGGCCGTCGATGATGTCCGCCTGAACTTCGCGTCGCACCTGCGCGACCTCCGACTCCGGGAGTGTCGCCTCGGTCATGAGGCTCTCCAGGAGGTCGAGCAGCGCTGGTAAATTTCGACGAATGACCGCCGCGTGAAGCATGGCGGAACTAGCATCAACGGAGGTGCTGAGTTCGGCACCCAGTCGGTCGATGAGAGCATCGATCTGCATCGCGGAGCGTGTTCGGGTGCCGCGGCGAAGTGAGCGGAGCGCGAGGTTGAGGCCCCCCTCCTTGCCGGTCGGATCGTGTTGCGCGCCGGTGCGCGCGATGAGGAAGAGGTCGACCAGCGGGAGGTCGCGCGAGGGCTCGCAGTGCACGGGAGACAAAGGGATCATCACGCTGCTCCCACCGCGAGACTCGAGCGCACCAAGACGGCGGTGCACGGTTTATTGAAGAGGTAATGTCGGGCCACCCTCTGCAGGTCGTCTGCAGTCAGCGCCCTGATTGATTCCATCCGCGCGACGCTGCCGACCGGATCACCGACAACGACGGAATGAAAGCCGATGCTCTCCGCACGGCCGCCGACGGTCTCCAACCCGCGGAGAAATCCCAGCTCCAGGCGGGCCACCGCTCGGTCGCGTTCATCCTCACTAATAGGGTCTGCGGCCACGGTGGCCAGGCACCGGTCGATCGCCTCGCGTAATGCTTCGGGCTGCACTGATCCGCGGCCGTTCGCGCTAATCTCCAGCAGCCCCGGATCGCGGAAGGTTGATGCCCACCCCGAGATGTCGGTCGCGATCTCCTGCTCAGTAACAAGCTCGCGGTAGAGTCGAGCTGAGCGGCCGCCGATCAGCGCTTCTACAAGTACCGAGAGCGCGGCGTGGTCGGGATGGGCGAACGCCGGACACTTGAAGCCAAGTGCGACCTTGGCCGTGGGAGTTGGTCGATCGAGAACCGCCAGGCGATGCTCAGTCTGCGGGGGCTCGGCCGGCACCGGCACATCGGGCAACTTCGCCGGACGCATCGCGCCGTAGTGACGCTGGATCAACCGCAACGCTTTCGCGCGATCAAGGTCGCCCACGAGCACCACCGTGGCGTTGTTGGGTGCATACCATGTCTTGTAAAAATCGCGGCAGTCGGCAGGTGTGAAGTTCTCGATGTCCGCCATCCAGCCGATGGTGGGGTGGTGATACGGGTGTTCGGTGAAGGCCAGCGACCAAAGGGTTTCGGAGACCGCTCCATCGACGTCATCTTCGACACGGTATCGACGCTCGTTGGCGACGACCTCCTTTTCGCTCGCAACTGGCGCGGCACGCAGCACAAGGTTACGCATGCGGTCTGACTCGAGCCGCACGACCAGGGGGAGTTGATCGGAAGGAATGTTCTCGTAGTAGAACGTCCAGTCCGTCCAGGTGGCGGCGTTGGTCTCTGCGCCGACTCGCTCGAGCAGTTGGTCGAACCGCCCTGCGGGCAGGAGTTTCGTCTCGTTGAACATCAGATGTTCGAAGAGATGAGCGAGTCCGGTCTTGCCTTTGCGCTCGTTGCGCGAACCCACACTGAACCAGACGTTGTACGAGAGCACCGGGGCGCGCCCGTCAATCTGGAGCAGCACCTGCAGCCCGTTACCGAGCCGGTAGGTCTCCACCGCACCTCCAGGGAAGTCCGCGTGGACCGCTCCGGCGGTAATCACTGCGAAGCGGTCAGCCTTGCGGTTGAGACGCTGAAGCAGCGCTGGAACCAACGAGGCGCCAAGAGGCAGCGGGGTTTCGATGGGCATCTCTGAAGTGGGGGGGTTAGAGGAGTCCGTAGATGAGGCGATCGGCGGCGGGAAAGCGTCGCTGCGCTGTCCTAGAAGCTTCCTGCGACGGAAAGACCGCCAGGAGCGATGCCAAAATCGACACGCGCGACAGCGGCCGCCGTACGGTGCTCCTGTGGATGCGTAAACATCCAGACCGCTCCGACTGCTGCTCCAACGCCGAGAGCGAGACCCACGATGCCGACCGCTCGGAAGGTCTCGCCCTGGTCACGGATGCGGGTCTGTAGTTCGAGCGAAGCTCCGTTGTCCGCGTAAGTCGATGAGTTGTCGATGGCCACTCCGAGAAGCCCTGCGCCGACGGCGGTAAACACAAGCGCCGCGCCTCCCATGGCCCAGGCTGCGCCACTGATGCGAGTCGTCACCAACTCGGGTGATGGCAGCGGCGGACATGAGGGCTCCTCCGGGCGACAGACCGGACAGGAGGGGCACGGGATGCTCTCGACAAGACGAGGAGCAGGAAGAAGGTCCGCCTGTCCCATCTGGCCAGCAAGGCTGCGTGCACGTGCTGAAAGGTCAGCATCGGGAGCAGGACTGGTCATCGCGAGGAGCTCTCGCAGTTGACCTAGCGCTCCCTCGGTATCCCCTGCGCGCATGCGAGCCTCGGCGGCGTTGTAGAGCGTCGCGGGGTGCGGCCGGGCACGGAAAGAGCGCTCAAACGCCAGGGTCGCCTCACCGAAGCGGTTGCGCTGAAAGGCCTGCACTCCGCTCCGGTATTGGGTGCGGGCCTCCTCCAACCGGGTGTCGTCCGGCGCGGGCTGCTGCGCAAAGCCCTGCGAGGAAATGAGGAGGAGGGAGAACGAAAGGTAACCAATGGTCGCTGAGCGCTGCACAAGCTGATGTTCGTCCTGCGCCGACCCGAGCGTCAAGCCGAAGAACGTCGCCCGGCTCAGAACGGAACGTCCGTGATCACGCCTCTTCCACCTCGGCGACCCGCGCGGGGCGGACGCTGGGCAGCGGCGACCGGCGTGGGTGTCGCCACTGGTGCGATGCGAACCACCCGCGGCGCCGCCGGATCGGGGGCAGTGACAGGGCGCGGCGCGCGCGGCGCATGGTCGGGACGATCGCGGCCTGCGGTGGAGGCCACCTGGGGCCTTGCGGGTGCGGCGACGGTCGGCAGTAGCGCCGGAACAGACCGCTCGGGCGCGACAGCAATAGGCGCCGCGGCAATGGGGGCGACTGGAGGAGCTGCCGCCGCAGGGGCGACTTCGGCGACAGGCGTGGGAACCGGCGCTGCGGTGGGTTGAGCGATCGATGGCGATGCCTCCGCAGCCGTTGCCGGAGTACGGGGCGTGTCGATGTGCGCTGCGGTGTTCGCGGGCGCGGCGTGACCATCAAGCGCGACCTTGGCAGCGACGCCGACGAGAAGGACCGCCGCGATAGCCGCAGCGCCAAGAAGGAAGACCATGGCGGAGCGTCGCGGGGATGGTGGCGATGGTGCGGGTGCGGGTGCGGGGAGTGGGTACGCCGGCGCGAACAGAGAACCGGCGGCGAGTGGACCGAAGGGGTTGGCGGACGGCGGCGGTCCCATCACGGGGGGGGGCTGGATAGCAGGACCGCCAAACCCGCCAGACGGATTCGTGTTCGGCGGTTCGGCGATCATGGTCGATTCGCCGTGCGCCGACGGGTACATCGACCCGATGCCAGCACTTGGGAGCCCGGTAGGGGCGATCGTCGCCGCGCGCATCGGCGCGCCCACGGGCTGAGCAGGGAGGTAAGGATCAGGCATCGCTCCGAGCCGACGGCCGGCGGCGGGCAGGAATGAGGGTGTCTCATTAGGCGAGGATTGGGGAGCGCGGACGACGGTCTTGCCTTCCTCGTCCTCGTCGTCGAATGCTGGCAGAACGAGCGACGCCGGCGCTGCGTCGTGTGCGCTTCGTGCCATGACACCGGAGGATGTCGGGTTGGGCAGCGGATCGTCGAAGCGTGGTGCCTCGCACATGACCGTGGAGTTGACCTCCATGACTTCCTCGATCGGAGGACCGCTCACGGACACCGGCGCGTTTACCGCAGAGAGTAAAGCGTCACGCATCTCGATGGTGCTCTGGAAGCGGCGTGAGGAATCCTTCTGGAGCGCCTTCGCAACAAGGGCCTCGAGGGCCGAGGGAAACTCAACCCCCGATGCCTGCATGAGCGTCAGCGGCGGTTTCTCGAGCACGGCCTGCAGCAACTGCACGGTGTCGTCGGCGTCGATGGGGCGCTTGGCCGTGAGCATCAGGAAGAGCGAGACACCGGCCGCGTAGATATCGATCCGTGGGTCGTTGCCCTTGACGGTTCCGCGGATCTGTTCAGGCGCCATGTACGCGAGTGTGCCAAGCGTCTGACCAGCCCGCGTGAGCTCTTGCGATGAGGCGTCCGCCAACTTCGAAATACCGAAGTCGAGAACCTTGAGCTTCTCTGCGCCGGCGATCATTCGCTCGATGAAGAGGTTAGCCGGCTTCAGATCTCGGTGAATGACGCCGCATTCATGGGCCGCAGCGAGTCCTTCACAGAGGTGCCTACCAAGGTGGCCGACGCGCGGAATCGGTAGCCGACCATTCCGAAGCGCCTGTTGGACGGTCTGACCTTCAAGGTACTCCATTACCAAGACAAGCGTGCCGCTTTCGTCCGTACCAAGGTCATAGATCGCGACCACGTGGTCACTGCGAATGCGCCCGGCGGCTCGGGCCTCTCGCCGGAAGCGCTCGACGTAACTCGGGTCGCCGGAGATCTCTGGGTCGAGGATCTTCAGCGCCACGAGACGCTCTGTCTCCTGGTTTCTGGCGAGATAAACGGTGGCCATACCGCCCCGTCCGATTACCTTTTGAATCGTGTACCGACCGAGAACCATCGACCCTGGTGCAAGCGATCGGGCCGGACCTCCGGCCATCACTGGCGATGGGGGTGGGGGCGGTGCACCGATCGGCTCAACACCGGGCGCACGGAGGATGGTCGAGCGTGGTTTGTATGGGTTTGCCGTCACAGGGCAAAGCCTACCACCGACCCTCGATCAGCGGCCACACCCCTCTGAACAGTGATTCACGTCTCATCTACGATCGTGATCGCACGGTGTACCGAGGTGGGCACCGTAGAGCCGGTCCGGACAACGTTTGCCTCAAGTACGTAGCGGCGACCGACGACCTCCGAAGGCCCCTGGATTCGCACAAGGATGACCAATAGCGCACTCGTCGACTCCCACCCCTGTGAAGTTCGGAGTAGGCCGCGGCCCTCGATCAGACGGATGCGGTCGGTAACATCGTTGATAGGGTCGCCGCCCTCCGCGGGGGTCACCCGGAAGGTCACCTGGACGTCGCTGCCCAGGCGCTGTTCACGGATTCGAGCGAATAGGTGGTAGCCCCCTTGCGGGCCGTGGATCAGTTCGACCGAATCCCCATCCGCGAGGGATTCCCAGGCGGATTGCCCGGTGCCTACTTCCAGGGTGGGGTCGACGATTGCTGAACCGTCGGTTGGGCCCAGGTCGATGGATGCGTCTGCGACTGGCGTCGGAGACGAGCAACGCGTCTGCACGGCGGAGCAGAGCAAGAAAAGCAGCGTGGGAAGGGCTGAGCGCGGGGCCGATTTCACAGTCCCGACAGGCTATCACGCTGGTCGTTCACCGCCGAAACCCCCGGCAGCGGTTCCGCGGGGCAGAACTCCAGTTCGCATAGGGTGGCTGCTCAAAGGTCCCAAGGAATCCCTACGGCGTCGAAGGTCGGTTGTGATCGCCAATTCCCTGTTTCGCAGGGGGCTCTTCCCCATAGGCGTTAAGCTGCTAGTTACTAGCATTTTCCGCATAGGCGTCGATCGTCTCCCGGAAAGTGTCGATTCGTCGTTTTCGGCATTGCTCATTGGATCGGCCGAGATGGTCGAGAAACCTGGGGAGCGCCGCCGCGACGTGTCGT
>CANJUR010000084.1 GCA_947477565.1 Deltaproteobacteria bacterium | reverse complement strand
CTCAACGAGACCGAGTGCCGAAACCGTGGCCGCTGTGTCCCCACGGCGAAAATCGTGGATGACTCCATCGGGATCTACCTGAAGGCCTTCGATGCGCTCCGGCGCGGTGGTGAGGCGCAGCGATCGGCCGTGCGAGGTTGCACGCTGGAGCTGCTCGTACTGATGAGCCAACAAGTTCTAAGGCTTGCGGAGCGCAGCGAGCAGCGCGCGAAAGAGGAAGCGACGCGGGCGCAAGTGATCGAGAAGTCGATGGCGCACCTGCGCACCCAATATTCTCGCGCCCTCACGACGCGTGAGCAGGCGCGGCGCCTTCTCGGCGGCATGGCCCGAGATGACGTCTCGTTTCAGGAAGAGGTGCGACGCTCGGCGACGGCGGCGGAGGGCGGAGGGTCGGCGAGCGCGGCAATGTTGGCGCTGGCCGAACTCGGCCGCCGGGTGCTCGCCGACGCAGACCCAAAAATCGCGGTGCGTGCTCGCTTGCTCGGGCTCGATGACGCGTACGTAAAGTCCCTCGAAGCGCTCGGACATGACCTCGTCGCACGAGAGGCAGAACTCCAAGAACTCACGGGACACGACGACACCGCGGGCGATTCAATTGCCGTCGAAGCGGGTATCACCCTCCACTTGATGATGATGGTGATCGAGGCGTTTGAGTCGGCCCACGAGGTCGAGGCCAGCGTGCCGCTGCTCAGGCCGGTGCACACGCAGCGACTGGTCAGGCGGCTCTCGAAGCTGCCGCCGCCGGTCGCCTTCGTGGTCACTCGTCCCCGCTGACGGGGCCCCACCTCGGCGGAGATTGTCGGTGTTGGTGAATACGCGGTGAAGTAACCGTCAGCGCAGACGGAAGCCGTCCGCGCGCAGGCCTTCTACGCCCGCACCCCAGAGCAGGAGCATCCGGCCGTCATCGGGGATCGGCACAGCGTCGGTGCGGCCAGACGGCGCGCCGTCCGTCGAGAGGAGAGTCCAGCGACCGGTCGCAAGGTCGAGCGTCGCACCGTCATCGAGCATGCCGGATTCGTCGCGGCCACCCCAGACAATCACACCCGCGGGGACCGCTGCGATGGTCATCCCCCAGCGGCTGGAGAGCGGTAGCGGCTCAAGCGCACGCCATCGGCCCGTGAGCCACTCGAAGATCACGACCTGCTCACCGCTCACCGCGACGAGTCCAGCCGGGACCTCCACAGCGACCGGCCCCGTGCGCGCAGGCGGCGCGCCATCGAGAGCGACCTGAATCCAACGGAAAGCCTGGAGATCTAGGATGAATGCGTCCTCGGCCCCGAGCGCCAGTGCTTCCCCCGACCCGCCCCAGATGAGAACCCGGGATCCGTCCGGAGACACCGCGGTGAACGCCCGGTGCCGCGCTCGCGGCCCCCCGTCTGGCAAGACGCCCCAGCGTTGCGTACGAGGGTCGTACCGCGCGCCATCCGCGAGGTCGTTGCCATCGGCGTCGCGACCACCCCACAGGATCCATTCCCGTCCCGTGAAGGCGCTCGCCATCGCGCTGCGCGGCGAGAGAGGACCGTCGACGCCCAGCGGTTGCCACCGGTCGCTCAGGGCGTTCCAGCAAGCGCCATCGTCGAAGCACTCTCCTCGCGCCTCGCCACCCCAAACGCAAAATTCTGCCCCGGTCCAGACCGCTGCGTGGGCGGAGCGGCCGCGCGGGGAGCCATCGGCGGAAAGCGCCCGCCAACGACCGCTATCCCAATGCCAGCCATCGCCCATCGGACCACCTGCGCCAACGCCACCAAATACGATCGCCCCATCCGGCACGATGGTGACGCTTGGAAACTGCCGAGGCGAAGGCAGTTCGGGCCCGTCGTAAGGAGACCAGCGCGGAGGAGTAGACATGCGGTGGAGGGTAACGCCCTCGTCGTTCGCTCGGAAGTTCGAGCACCCCGTCGAGAGCGCGGTCGCCACGACGAGAACCAGGAGGCATTGGGGATGAGTCAGCACGAAGGCTCATCGTTCTCGAACGCGATGGCGTTTCGTCCGCGATAGAGTCCCGGGACTATGAGCGGCGATGACAGACCCGGCGCGGGGGGACCGCAGATGCATTGCCACATCTGCAGCGCCGAACTTCCCCAGGACGCTACGTTTTGTCTCCAGTGCGGGTCGCGGGTGCGCGCCGTGCCCACCTCCCCTGCGGCGACACCTGCCACTGGTTCTTTGCCGCTGGTCGCCCCGTCGGTCGCTGCCCCACGACACGCGACCATGCTCGGCGTCGCTCCGACCGCGCCGGCAGTCGCGGCAGCCCAGCTCCACGCGACCCTTCTAGGGTCGCATCCCGCGGGTTCAGCCGCTAACGTCGTCCCGGCCCCGGCGGAACTTTCGATTGCGCCGAGCCTGCCGGTACCGACGCTCCCGGCGGCGGTGGCAAACAAGCAGCGCACGATGATCGGGGTTGCGCGAGAAGCTCTGGCGATGCCGCCGGTGCCTAAGTCCGAGCGTCCCCCGACCTCGGTGCCCGCGCCTCCCTTGGAGCCGTCGGCGTCGGTGGTCCCCAAGTCGCGCACGATGATGGGAGTCGCGCCACCGGCCGCGCGATCGTTCGCGCCGCCCGCGCCATCGTCCGTTGCGCTGCCACCGCAAGAGCCAACGACACCTCTGATGGACCCGAACGCGCGTCGTCGTAGGGAGTCGCCGCCGTTCGTCGGAGAACAGCGAGTGGGCCCCGGGTCTCCCCCCGCTACGCACTTTCCTTCGTCGCGCACCGAAGATGAACTGCGGCTTCCGAAGCGTACGCCGCTGGGGCTCTGGATCGCGGGGGCGGTGGTCGGCCTCGCGCTCGTTGGCGGCGCCGTGATGATGGGAGTGCACTTGTTCGGGGCTAGCGGCCCCCCTCCGTTGCAGGCCGAGGTGCGCCTCGCAGACGGGACTCTGCGGGTTCACGCGACGCTGCCGGGCGCCGACGCACGGTGGCGCGTGCGGCACCACGGGGCGGAGTTTCCGGTCGATGCCAGCGGCGCCGTCGAGTTTCCGCTGTCGGGACTCGATCCGAATGCGGTCGGCGAGATCGTTCTACCGATTGAAGTGATCGACGCCGCGAGGGCGCGCACCGCTCGCGCACTGCGCATCGTGATCGGGTATCGCGTCGTGGCAGACCTCGATCACCTCGGCGACGATCCGCCGAGAGTTCACTTGCGCTTTCGCGTTCCGTCGGGCGCGAAACTCTCCATCGCGGGACAGCCCATCGCGCTTTCCGGACAACTCGGGGTCGCAGAGATTCCGGCCCCCGCGGCCCTCGCGATGGAGTCGCCGACCGCGGTGCGGAGCGATCGTTTTCCGATCGAGGTGCGAACGGCTTCCGGCGTGGTGATTCGTGGCGAATACGAACTCCGCGTCCCACGGCTCCCACTGCGGGTCGAATCGCCAGGGCCTCTGAGCCTCATCAACGCCTCGATGGTCACGGTCGAGGGATCGCTGCCGCGCGCCGCCCGCGTGCTCGTCGGCACGCAGCTGGCCACGCTTATGGGCAGTCACTTCCGAGCGGAGGTTCCGATCGCGCCGGGCGCCAACATGCTCACGGTGCAAGGGTTCGCCCCAGGCGGCGCGCCAGTCACGACAACGCTCATGGTCTACCGCGAGGTCACGCCGCAGGACTATCTCGCCTCGGGCGGCGGCGATCGGGGGCTCGCTCCGCTCGTATCGCCCCCGGCGAGCACAGTGCGACTGCGGGTGCGTGGACGCGTGATCAACAGTACGCAGGCCGTCGGCGAGATGCCGACCTTTCAACTACTGGTCAGCGACCGGACTTGCCCGAGCCTCCAGTGCCTCGCCTGGGTAGATCTGGCCCCTGGATCTGCCGTTCGCATCAACGAAATCGTCGAGGTCGTCGGGGAGACCCACGGCACCCGCAGCTACGTGAACCAGACCGGCCAGCGCCGCACCGACACGGTCATTCGCGCGCTCTTCATCCTGCGCCCATGAGCTTGCGTCGGGCCGGCGCAATCGCGCTCGCGCTCCTCGGGTTTGCAACACCCGCGCGCTCGGACCCACCACGGCGTACCGTCCCGCGCACTCCCTGGACCACGGTGGATCCGTTTCCACTTGGGGGAGCCGGTGTGACTCCGCCGCTACCGTTGCCCGATGGCCGCGTGGCGGTTTTCACCCGGGCGCCCTCCACACTCACCCTCGTCGATTCTGCCCGCGGGACCGTGCGCTCAAGCCCTCTGGAGGAACCACCCTCCGATCGGATCGCGCCCCGCTGCGACGCGCTCGGCCGCCTGGTGATTCTCGGCGGCGGCGGGACGCTCTTCCGACTCGGCTACGACGGCAGGGTCCGCGGCGCGGCGCAACTCGTCGGCGAGCTGCTCGGCGTGGTCGAGCGCGCTGATGGCACCGAGGTCGCGGTGGTCGCCAACCGGCAACACGTCGATTTCGTGTCGCTGCGCACAGACGGCACCATCGCCGCGGCACGCACATTCGCAGCGAGCCCAACCACCGCCCCCGCCGCCCTCCGCGACGGGCGCATCGCCGTCGGTGTCCCGCGTGGCCTCGCGGTATTCGACCCCGCAGGGACCATCCGGCTGCTCCCGGGTGTCGACGGATTACAACACCTGGTAAGTATCGATGACGCTGTCTTCGCGGTGACCGAGGACGCGATCTTCCCGCTCGATGCTTCTGGGGTCGCCGCGCCCCCATGGCCGCTGCCCGCGCGGACCCGCTGGTGGTCCTCTTCGACGGACGGCACCGCGCTCGCGTGGATGGATGGACCGCCCTCCGCGATGCTGCGCGTCGATCTCCGTGGAGTCCTGCAGCGCATCGTCGCTCCGCCCTTCACCGAGTATGCGCTGCGGGATTCCTCGGGGGCCTTCCTGCTGGCGAGCCGGCTCGGGCGGCTAGTCGCGCTCGACCCCGACGGAAGCGAGCGCTGGGTGATCGACCTGCGGCGGGCGATCGTGCCGCGGATAGTGCTCGGCGCCGACGGTGATGCATGGGTCACGGCGGTGGATGGCAACCTGTTGCGCTTGTCGAGCCCGCCCCCGGTGGCGCAAGAAGCCCCTCGTGCGAACCGATGAACTCCTCTTCGATCTCCCCCCCGAACTGATCGCCTCGGAGCCCCTCGCGGAGCGCGATGCGAGCCGACTTCTGGTGCTGCGCCGCACCGATGGGTCGCTGACGGACGACGTGATCCGTGCGCTGCCGACGCTGCTGCCAGCAGGCGCGCTACTCGTGGTGAATGACACCCGGGTGATTCCGGCGCGGCTGCGTGGGGTGAAGCCGAGCGGCGGCAAAGCGGAGTTTCTTTTAGTGCGCGCGAAGAGCGATGACGGGCGACGCTGGGAGGCCCTCGGACGGGCGTCCAAGCCGATGCGCGACGGCGCGGTCATCGCGATTGGCGACGGCCTCGCGGTGCGAATTCTGGGACGCGACGGAATGATGCTCGACGTCGAACTGCTGGCGGACGACCCGCGGGCGGCGATCGAGCGCCACGGCGAGATACCGTTGCCGCCGTACATGCATCGCGCGCCGGATCCGAGCGACCGCGAACGTTACCAGACCGTGTATGCCGACCGCCCTGGAGCAGTGGCAGCGCCGACCGCGGGGCTCCACCTGACGGACGACCTCTTCGCCGCAATGGCGCTGCGGGGCATCGAGCGAGTGGCGGTCACGCTGCATGTCGGGCCGGGAACCTTCGCGCCGGTGATGGTGGACGACCTCGACGCGCACCCGATGCACTCCGAGTGGTACGACGTTTCGGAGGCCACCGCGGCGGCGGTGCGCGCGGCGAAGCGAGACGGGCGCCCGGTGGTCGCGGTGGGAACCACGGTCGTGCGCACGCTGGAGTCCTGGGCGCTCGAAGGCGAGCGCACCGGCGAGACGCGGTTGCTCATCCAGCCTGGGTATTCGTTTCGGGTCGTGGACGCACTGCTCACCAACTTCCACCTGCCGCGCTCGACCCTGCTCGCGCTGGTGATGGCCTTCGGGGGCGCTGATCGGGTGCGCGATGCCTACGCGCTCGCGGTGTCCTCGCGGTATCGGTTTTTCTCCTACGGCGACGCGATGCTTGTCCTGTGAAGTGCGCGCGGTATGGTCCGCGCCCTTCGATGATGTCCACACCAGGGTTCTCCTTCGACGTTGAAGCGCGCGACGGCCACGCGCGTGTCGCCACCCTCCAGACGCCGCACGGTCCCGTCGAGACGCCGACCTTCATGCCGGTCGGGACTATCGGCACAGTGAAGGGCCTCACGATGGAGGAGGTCGCCACCTCCGACGCGGGCATCGTTCTCGGAAATACTTACCACCTGTGGTTGCGCCCCGGCGCGGAGGTGGTGCAGGCGCTCGGTGGCCTCCATGGATTCTCGCGCTGGCCCCGCGCGATGCTCACCGACAGCGGCGGCTTCCAGGTGTTTTCACTCGCAAAGCTGCGCACCATGGACGACGACGGCGTGACCTTCCGCTCGCACATCGACGGCGCCCTCAAGCGGCTCACCCCCGAGGAGAGCGTGCGGGTGCAGGCTCTGCTCGGAAGCGACATCGCGATGGTGCTCGACGAGTGCCCGCCGGGGGATGCTGACCGCGACGCGATTCAGCGGGCCATGACGCGCACGACGAAGTGGGCGCAGCGCTGCCTCGACGCACCGCGCGGTCCGCAGCAGGCGCTCTTCGGCATCGTGCAGGGCGGCATCCATGAAGACCTGCGTTTGCAGCACCTCGAAGCGGTCGCGGCGATGCCCTTCGACGGCATCGCGCTTGGTGGGCTCTCCGTGGGGGAGCCGGTGCCGGACATGCACCGCGTACTCAACGCCGTTGCGCACCAGATGCCCGACGAGCGACCGAGATACCTGATGGGCGTCGGAACGCCGCGCGACCTGTTGGTGGGCGCGCTCGCAGGCATCGACATGTTCGATTGCGTGCTGCCGACGCGCAACGCACGCAACGGGCAATGCCTCACCTGGCATGGCCGCGTGAACATCAAGCAGGCGCGGCATCGCCTCGACGACGGACCCATCGACCCGCTCTGCCAGGGCCAGTGCTGCAACGGCGCGGGCGGACGCTACACACGCGGATATCTGCGGCACCTGTTTGTGGCCGGGGAGATTCTCGCGGCGCGGGTGATGTCGCTCCACAACATCTATTTCCTTGGCTCGCTGATGCGGGGGATGCGTGCCGCCATTCGCGAAGGCCGCGCGACGGCGTACGTCGACGACACGCTGCGGGCGATCCGCGAGGGCGACGAGCTGGGGCCCCCCTCCAACGGGTAGCGTCGGCCGTGTCGAAAAGTGGGCGCGGTCCCGGTCGATGGGACAACGTCTCTT
Organism: Deltaproteobacteria bacterium; assembly: GCA_947477565.1. Lineage (GTDB taxonomy): Bacteria > Myxococcota_A > Polyangia > Polyangiales > SCUS01. The sequence continues at coordinate 15,003 of CANJUR010000084.1, read as the reverse complement.
TCATGCAGATCGTCCATTCGTCCGCATCCGAACGCCGCAACTGCCGCTCGGATGATCTCGCCACGGCATTGAGGTTTCTGCTCGCTTCGCAGCGTGATCGCGCTGGGCTGACCCACCTTTTGCTGGCCAACAAAGACGGAATGTTGATCGCCTGGGACGGGGACGTCACCGAGTGCGAGGAGCTTGCCGCGTACGCGCCGTTCATTGCCCGCGGCGAAGGCTATGTGCTGGACGCTCGCCGCCTCGCAGGCGTGTCTGTCCACACCTTCAAGGTACGCAACGACGAAGAGCTCCTGCTGCTGCTACGGGGCGAAGGTGCGCCGGAAGGGCTCGCGACAATGCTTCTCTCCAGCATCGAAGGCGTCGCGCGCATCCTCGCCCAATAAACCGAGTGGGTTAGCCGCGCCGCACGCGCACGTGGCGAATAAACACCGGTGTCTCTGGTCGGTCGCTCGCGCTGCGTGGCAACGCTGTGATGCGCGCCACGAGCTCCACCGGCGTGCAGTTGCCGAAGATCGAATACGTGCCGTCGAGGTGATCGCGGGCGGTCTCGGTGATGAAGAACTGTGCGCTGCCGGTGTTGGGCCCGCGGTTGGCCATGCAGAGCTGGCCCCCGGCGTTGTGCGGCTGCACGTGCTCATCCGTGATGGTGTACCCGGTGTCGCCGCTGCCAGAGCGCAACTGGTCCCCGCCCTGAATCATGAAGCCCGGAATCACGCGGTGGAAGATCGAGCCATCGTAGAAAGGTCGGCGCGCCCAGGTGGCCGTGACCGGATCCCAGAACGGGCGTCGGCCGCGGGCCAGGCCGACGAAGTTGGCTACGGTGATCGGCGCTTCGCGCTCCTGAAGGGTGCAGGAGAAGTTGCCGACGGATGTCTCGATCTCCGCGCTGAGCGCCCCGGTGCCGGGGAGCCCTTCGGTCGCCTGCGCGAGCGAGAAGCGCCCGCCGGTCGGGTCCGGGGCCGTGGGCTGCGGAGTGCGGGCCTCCACCGGTGATCCGTCGAGCGCGCGGTCTTCCGCCGTAGGCGCCGGGGCCGCGGGCGCCGAGGGGACGTCCGGCGTCGCGCCCGGTACGTCTGGTGTCGTTGGAATACCAGCATCGGTACTCGGGGATTCGACCAAAGGCGCGACCTCGGGCGCGGGTTGTTGCGCCCGGTAGAACTGCCACCCGGCGACGGAGACGCCGACCGCCAGTACGATCGGGATGATCACGTCCGGGGAGCGCCACCACGGGGTTTTCGCGGCGCCCGAATGCGAGCGATGGGGCTCCATCGACGTCACAACCCGCGGGGCGCGGGCCTCGCCGGGAGACGACGGGCGGGGCGGCGTCGGCCCCCTGGAGGGGCGGTCACGAAAGCGCGCGTCACGAACCTTGGGGGTAGTCTTCGACATGGGACCTCTGCCTCGCGGCGCGACGTTGTTATCGCGAGAGGGCGTCCGTCGCCAGTGTGTCTGTGCGCACCTGCGCGAGAGACTACGGCGCTAGGAGGTCTCCCTCGAAACTGTCGGATGCAGCCAGGCGCGAACCTGCGGGAGGGCCTCCGCAAGGCGCGGCGAGTACCAGCAAAGGGCCTTCCCATCGACGCGAAGCACCCTCCCCTGCGCCGCTGCGGGAATCGGCAACGCGCGGAACACCGCAGCGTCCGCCTCAGAGAACGGATGCGGCTCGTCCGGGAGGAGCACCAGGTCGGGTTGCCGCTCGATGACCTCTTCCAGGGACACCCGGGGGTAGCGCGTGTCGCGCAGGCCGACGCGGTCGTTGCTCCAGGCGGCGGCGAGGCCGAGGTCGGCCGCGAGGGGGTAGCGGCGCGGGCGATCGAGGAAGACGTTCTGCCCACCGCAGAGGTCGAGCACATCGGAGATGAAAGTGTCGCCGTGGATGGTCATCAGCGGATCCATCCAGATGGGGCAGAACACTTTACATGGTGTTGTATTCGCGCGCAGCCGCTCCATGGCTGCGACGGCGTCGGTGAGGCGCACGAGCGCCGGATGGTCGGAGCGCACATCGAGCATGACCGCGAGTTCGTGCATCAAAGCGACCGAGTCAGCGACGGTCTTGGGAAACGAGAGGTGCACTCGTAGCCCGCTCGCGAGGAGGTCGCGGTAGAGGGCTTCGGTGTTTTCCTCCTGGTTGAAGAGCACGAGGTCGGGGGAGAGCGCGGCGATGGCGTCGATGTCGGCGCTCTTGGTTCCGCCCACGGATGAAACGGACGCGACCGCGGGCATCGGCTCGAGGCAGTAGTCCGTGCGTCCCACGACGCGGTCTCCGACACCCAGGAGAAACAGGCTCTCGGTGATGCTGGGCACCAACGAGACGATTCTGCGGGCGATCACGCGAAGGCCATCGCGCCGTCGAGCCAGGCGTCGTGCGTGGGGCCCTGCGCGGCCTCGCCGAAGCGCACCCCGTGGCGAGCGAAATCACGTCGAAGTCGGTCCATCGCGCCGCGCACCTGGCGGAGGGTGCTCTCGTAGGCGCGCTCCTCGATTTCCTCCTGGTAGAGGAATTTCATCGGCGACCCGGCGAGGATCTTCATTTCTTCCCCTTCTGGTCGAAAAAGGTGAAACGCCACGCTCGGATACATCTCGGCGATGGTCGAATGCGCCTTGTCGAAGCGTCCGTTGATGAGCGCCTTGAGCCCTTGCATCGTGCCGAAGAGTCCGCCGCGAGAGTGCACGTACCCGGCCTCCTGCGAGTAGATGGGCACCAGCGGATCGACGATGAGGCAGAGCGACGCGCCGTGCTTCACCGCGACGCGCATGTTGGTCGTGCGCGTGAAAGCGCCATCGACGTACCAGCGGCCGCCGACCTTCGTGGGAGCGTAGAAAGGCGCGAGCGCGCAGGACGCCCGAACGGCGCGGTGGATGGGCACGTCGGTCCACCCGGGTTCGCCGAAGACGACGGCCTCGCTGGTGTCCTGGTCCGTCGCGCCGATGAACACCGGGCGGCGCGTCTCCTCGAAATGGTCGCTCATCCCTGGAAAAGCGAGCGCGCGGGCGAAGTACTGCTCCAGCCGATCGCCCGCGAAGATGCCCGTGGGGAGCGCGCGGTAGAGCGCCGAGAGGGGACTGCGACCGCTGCCACCCCCGGCGAGCGACCGGACAAGGCCGAGCGCGCGGCTGCCCAGTTCGCGAAAGTTGGGGTCGAAGAGATCGCCGCGGCCGATGCGCGGTACCCGGTCGGTGCCCTTGCGCAGGCCCTCGACGATCTCGTCGGGAGTGACTCCGTTGGCGAGGAGCGCAGCGAGGAAACTGCCTGCGCTGATGCCCAGGAAGAGGTCGAAATCACAGAGCCGACGGTCGAGCACGAAGCGGTCGAGCGCCCGGAGCGCGCCGACCTCGTAGAGCAGCCCTTCGATGCCGCCCCCGGCGAGGCAGAGCGCGATTTTACCGCGGCCCTGATCCGCGACGAGCGCCTCGACGGCATCGAGAACTTCGGCACTGTTTGGGTCGAAGAGCGGCTCGCGAATGCGCGCGCAGCCAGCCCGATAGGCGACTGCGGTAGAGGCCGCCTGGCGGTCAAGCAAGACGAGCGTGCGGTCCCGCGAAGCGAGGCCGTGGGAGTCGTCGTTGGGATAGAGTCGGGCAAGCATCGCCGTGGCTTCTGCCATCGGCAGACCCGTGCCGATCCGCGCGTCGAGGAGGACCACATCGACCGGACGGGCCGCCAGCCAGCGCAGCGCCCTCGACGGGTCGCGCTCGACGATCACCCGGAACGTGCGCACTTCCCCGCTGTCCAGTCGGCGAACCAACTCGACCTCTCCATCGCCGATACGCCGAGCCTCACCGAGCTCAAGAAGGGGGGTGGGGTCGAGGGCGAGCAGCAGCAGCGTTCGCATCAAAGCTCCGGAGGAGACAGCGCCAGGAGAGGGCTCGGCTGGCAGGCAAGGCTCGTGTCATTACGACCCTATCGTCGCGGAGAGTGCCCCCGCAAGCAGCGCAGTGACACGGGCAGGATTCGGTTGGCTGCTCACATCGCCGATGCGTGCTGTACAGTTCGTTTTGTGAACAAAGCGCCGCAGTCGCACGCAACGATCGACGTGAAAGAACTCAAGCAGGCGCTCATCTCTGTGGGGCTCGAAGTTTTCCGTGTTCGGGGAAACGAAGTGCACCTCGCTGAGCGGCAAAACCTCCATCTGATGGAGGCCCGGGTGCAGGTCGCCGGAGGGGTCGAACCCTCGGTCACCGTGGTGGTCCATGCCCAGCGCGCCGACGCCCCGAAGCTGGCTCCGAACACCATGCTCGATATGGTTCGACGGCACGCCGTGGTGCTCTCGAAGTGCGGCTATGAAGAGATCGATGCGAAGCCGCGAGAGATCTGCTCGGTGAACGACGGCGCGGTGCTCGACGTCTGGTACGAGGTCACCCTGCGGCGCGCTGTCGCGACGCTCGAAGAGGCCGTGAGCGAGGCGCAGCGGGTCTTCGCGGTGGAGCGCTACGTCATCCCTGATTTGCAGGGCTGATCTTCAGCGGGGCTTGCGGCGCGCGAGGCGTTCGTCGCGGCGGGCGGTAGCCTCGCGGATGCGCTGCGCGTCGTCTTCAGACTCCGGCTTCAACTGCGGAACGCCTCGGGCCCGCCCCAGTTCATCGATGGCGACGAAGGTCATCAGCGCCTCGACGCAACGCCAACGCGCGCCGGTCGCGGGGTTTTCGCCGTGCACGGTGACCTCGACCTCCATCGACGTGCGAAACGTCGCGTTGACCCGGCCCTCCAACGTGACCATGTCCCCGATGAGTATCGGGCGCTCGAACTGCAGATCGTCGAGCGCGGCAGTGACCGTCGTGCCGGCCGAGTGGCGCATCGAGCAGATGCCGCCGCACATGTCGGTCCACGCCATGATCTGACCGCCGAAGGCCTTGCCGAGCGCATTGGCGTGCTCAGGGAAGACCAGGAAGGTCATCACGGTTCGAGACGCGGACGCGGGCTTCGGTGCGGGGGTGTCTTCCATGGCAGGGCGACGCTGCTTTCCCACACACCGCGCGCGGCGCGCAACAGGGCCATCGCCGGGTTGACCACCGGGGCACCGGCAGGGCATCGACGTGCTCCATGGAGATGCTTTCCGACTCGCCGACGCCCAGCCCGAGCAGCCGTCCGCCGGGCGCGCGCGCAGCCGACGATATCGAGGTGGCAGACCTCTGCACCGGCGAGGCCCTCGCAACCGTGGTCACACACACCGCCGACGAGGCGCGGTCCCTGCTTCGCTCTGCGGCGGCGGCGCAGCAGGCGTGGTCGCAGGAGAACGTCGGGGCGCGTGCCGCGATGGTGCGGCGGGTCACCGAGGCCATCGTGCAGCAGGCCGATGCGATGTCCGAGGTGCTCCAGCGGGCGCAGGGGATGTGCCGCTTTGATGCGATCGTGCGCGAGCTGCTGCCGTGCGTGGACGCGGGCCAGTGGTACGCCTCGGAGGCGCCCGCGATGTTGGCGGATCTCGCCATCGAGCCGCACCTCCGGGGACATCGGCGCGGCGAGGTGCGGTTTGTCCCGCGCGGCGTCGTCGCGGTGTTCTCGCCCTGGAACGCCCCGCTGGCAGAGCCACTCACCCTCATCTTCGAGGCGCTGCTCGCGGGCAACGCGGTCGTGTGGAAGCCCTCTTCCCTCGCCCTCCTCCCGGCGCTTCGAGCGCGGGAGATCGCCGTGCGCGAGGGCCTCCCGGCAGACCTGCTCGCAGTGCTCGTGGGCGAGCGCGACGTGGGCGACGCGATCATCGACGGCGGGGTCGATCTCGCGATCACCCTTGGCTCAAAAGAGTCCGCGCGGCGGGTGGCGGCTCGGTGCGCGCGGGCGTCGGTTCCGTCGCTCTCATCCGTGGCGGGCAAAACGACGCTGATCGCCTGCGACGACTGCGACATCGAGCGGGCCGCTCGGGCGATCGTCGCAGGGCGCTTCGTGCACGCGGGACAGCGGCGCGATTCCGTCGAGCGGGCCATCGTGCATGCGAGCGTGGCGGACGCGCTCAGCCGCCGGGTGATCGAGCTGGCCGCGTCGCTGCGGGTGGGCGATCCGTGGCGCGAGGCGGTGGACATGGGCCCATCGAGGCACCACTCCCGTGCGACGTATCTTCGGGTGGTGACCGAAGAGGCCGTGCGGCTCGGTGCCACGCTGGGCCTCGGGGGAGAGCTTCTCCACCAGGGTGGCGAAGGATCATGGTTCACCCCGACGGTGCTGCTGGGCGTCCCGGAGAGCGCGCGACTTGCGCGGGAGATCGTGCACGGACCGGTGCTGCCGTTGATGATCGCCACTTCGAACGCGCATGCTCTGGCACTGGCCGAAGATGGGGTCGGCGGGCCCTTCGCGTATGTGTTCACGGAGTCCGCGGAGCGCGCCTCCGCGATGGCGGACGGGCTCCGCGCCTCCGTCGTCTTACACGACGACGTATTCGCTGCGGAGGTCGCGGTGGACGCGCCGATGGACGCCGCGGGGCCAGGCGCGGCCGGGACGCTCCACGGCGCGGATGGGCTCAGCCGGATGTGTCGCGCGCAGCACCGAAGCGTTCCCAGCCTGGCGCTGCCCGCGCGGGATCCCGCCTGGCCGCCGTACTCGCCCCTACGCGAGCAGGTGGCCATTCGCGCGCTGCGCACCGTCTTCGGTCGGCACGGCGTCGTGGGGCGTCTCGCAGATCTGTTCTGAACGCTCCCGGCGCGGTCGCTTCGCCGTCACCCCCTGACCTGCGCTTGACCCCGCCCCGCGGCTTCGCTCCCCTCTCCCACTGAAATGCAGCCTGGACCGTTTCCTCCTTCCGCTCCGCAGTCGGCGCCGCCTCCCCCGACGCCGTCGTCCGCCGACAATGGCACCGGCAAGCTTCTCGCGTTCGGCTGCCTCGGACTCGTTCTGATGACCGTGCTCGGCACCGTGGCGGTGGTCTTCTTCCTCAAGGCGAAGCTCACCGGCACCAGCCTCGCAGCGTCCCCCCTCACCCCGGGGGCGCGAGCCGTAGTGACATTTACCGATCCAGGTAAAGGGGCGAACGGCGCGTGGCTCGAACTCGACGTCGCGCACACGGCGGGCTTGCGACTGATGGGGATGCTCACGGTCACGGCCAGCGGTCGGGCGCTCGGCCAGTACAACCTCGACGGCGACCTGTCAGGCCGCTGCACCAACCCCGTGATCGGTCAGAACTCCGCCTCCTGCGTCGACTGGACCTTCACCCAGGTCGGCGCCTCGGGCACCGTCTCCGGGCGCACGCGCCTCTTCGAGATTCCCCCGCAGCCCGCGGGCACGGCGGTCTCCATCATCGGCACGCTCTACCTCGCCAACGGCGTCACGGCGCGGCGGCTCGCGCTCAACGTCCGCGACTGAGCGACTACTGCGCGGGCTGCACGGGCATCGCGTGCGCCGCGCTCGCGGGTCGATCTTCCTCGGGGGCGTTGGCGCGCGAGTGCCGCAGTTCGACGCGCGCGCCTGGCTGCGTGGAGCCCGCGTACACGCCGTGCCACCCCGGTGGCAGCACCGGGTCGGCCCACAGAAACACCCAGCGCGCGTCGCCCGGGCTCAAGTTGATGCAGCCGTGGGACATCCGCCAGCCGAAGTACGAGTGCCAAAACGCTCCGTGGAGCGCGTACGAGCCGTTGAAGTACATCACCCACGGAACGTCCTCGATGCTGTACGGACCATCCCCTGCCGTGTCCCCGTCCATGGTCGTCGTGATGTGCCGCGACTGGATGCGAAAGCTCCCGCTCGGCGACTCGTAGTTGCGCACGCCGCTGCTGCGGTCGCCGCGGCCCGAAGAGATCGCCGTAGCGAAGACCGGCCGCGTGCCCTCGTATGCGACGAGCACCTGCTCATCGAGGTCGACGTCGATCCATTTTTCCGTGGGGCCAACACCGTCCGGCGGCGTGCGGACGACGGCGCGGCGCACGTTGCGCTGGTTGACCGCGTGGTCGTCGACGGTGCGCCAGAAGGTCTGTCCCCCAGAGCGAATGGGCGGGGCGTCGCTGAGTGCGAAGCTGGTGAGACGAGGCACGCGGCGGTGCATTGATGCGCCGTTTCCGTTGGCGAACGGGGTGTATTCCCAGCCGGTCTCGCTGACCATCCACGCCATCGGGAGATGGTGCGTCTCGTCGAGCACCTGGCCCTGAAAACGCGACCAATTGCGCACTGGTGATAGCCGCCCGTTGCGCACAAACCCGCCGCTCTGCGTACGCCAGTAGACCTCGTCGGTGGCGGAGTCCCGCACCGTGCGATCGGTCGCGACGTACATCCCCGAAAGCAGCCGACGAACCACCGGCCCGCCGCGCTCGCCTGCGAGGTCCGTGAGCCTCGGCGGACCGCCCGCGTCGCGCACCTCCGCCACACTCCGGGCGGCGCGGTTTTCCACGGTGTCCCCAGGGTCTGCCGGGGTGCCTGCGGGGCTCGGCGCGGGCGTTCCGGCGTCCAGGTCGGTGGCGCTGGATTCGCTCTCCGGCGTGGCGTGGGAAAACCGCCAGGGCTCGTACTCGTGGAGATCAGCCAGGGTCGGGAGACGCCGGTACATCACCGAGCGTCCGTAGTTGATGGCGTAGAGATACGGCATCCCGGCGTCGAGGTTGGGCTGCGTCGGGGGGCGATAGCTGCGGGCGGGCGCGGGCATCGCGAAGTTGCCGCCGACGCAGACGAAGCCGCCGCCGCGCACGTGGTACCAGCCGCCCTCGGGATGGTCGCGGTGCACCACGCAGCCGTCCCGCCCCGCCGGGCCGTCGAGGATATCGACCGTGGCGCCGGCGCGGAGGTAGCCGAGCGCCTGGGCGTCGCGACGGGGTTCGGTGCGCACGGGGGTCCAGGTCGCGAGCGCGATGAGTTGCGTCGGCCGCTCGAAGGGAAAGCCGGCGTCGATGGGTTCCGCGGCGACGGTCGGCGGGGCGATCGGGGTCGAGGCGTCGATGGGCTCGGCCAATGGCGTGGGCGGAGCGACGGGCTCCGGGCGCAGCGATGGCGCGCGAGGTGTCGGCGCGTGGTCCGAGAGGGCGAAGAAGACCGCAGCCGGAAGTGCTCCCGCCAGAGCGGCTCGAGCCGAGATAAACCATGGAGAGCGTCGCACGCCGGGGGAACCTGATTTTCCATCGGCCGGTGGTCAGGGAGTTGTCCACCCGCCGGGGAGGCTCCCCTTACCGCAATCTGGCCGCGGATCAAGCATTTCGGCTCGGCCCGCACTCCCCGGCCTCCATGGAGGAGAGAACTACATTGACCCGTACCGCGGCGCTTTCACGTCGACCAGGGACGCACCGAACATCGACGGCCGTGCGGGACACCGGGGTTTCGGGGTTTCGAGGGCCTCCGACGCGGGCGCAGCGCCTTCCGACGCGCCGACGAGGCTTCCGATGAGGGCCTGATAGCCTAAATCGGGCTTCCGACGCCTTCGCGTAAGCGTCGGAAGCTCCCGCAAACGCCCCGTAACCCCCCGGAACGCCCGCAAATGGCCTCGGCGCCGCGTCGGAGGGCGTTGCGGGCACGTCGATGGCCCCCGAACCGGCGTGGGAGGCGATTCCTGACGCGTACGGACGGCCCGGGCGGTCGCTGCCCCTCGCCCACGGTCAAGGTCCGGCCCTGGATACCGACACGGCGCCGTCGTACCGGGGATCGACGCCCCTGAGCGCTCACCACCGTCGCCGGGGGCAGAGCGACTCGACGTCGAATTCAGCGCGGTGGAGGTGCGGGAACCCTACGAGCCCGCGCCGCCGGCAGCGACCACCACGGCACGCCTGGGCTCTCGTGATGCTCCCGGTGGTAGCCGAAGTGGAAGCACGTGAGCAGCGAGAGCGCGGGGCCGTAATTGTTACTTCGCGCTCGGTGCGCGTCGGCGTATCCGCCGGGCATCGGGCGGTGCGGGAGGAAGGTACCGAAGTAGAAAAGCTGCGTCGTGGAGGCGAGCGCGGGCAGCACCCAGAACGCGAGCAGGTTGACCTGCGAGACGTGCAGGAGATGCTGCAACACGTTGAAGATCACCGCGTGGCCGACGAACTGCGGCCAGCGCAGGTAGTGACCGATGAAGCGCAGGTACCAGCGGCCGAAGTCCGAGTGCGCGCCATCGTGGAAATCGGGGTCGTCAGTGCTCGCGGGCGAACGGTGATGCATGCGGTGTTCGCGCACGAGAGTGCCGTACGGAAAGAGCGCGTAGAGGCCCACCGCGAGCCGACCGAGCAGCGCGTTGAGACGCGGATGCCTCGGGGCGACGGTGCCATGCATGGCGTCGTGCGCGACGATGAAGAGGCCCGTATGAAGCCACGTGCGCAGCGCGATCAGCGGCAGCCAGAGAAACCACGGGATCGTCGTCGCAGGGAAGCGCAGCGCCCCGACGAGGGACACCCCCCAGGCGAACACGACGACCGCCGCGAGCGCGACACCCGGAAGCGACGATGGTCGTGCCTCCGCCGCGCCGCTCACTGCGCTCCAGCGCGAAGCGAGCGAGCGCACTCGGCAGCCTGCTGCTCGGCGTCCATCGGGGAGAGCACGTACGAGCGCGGCTGCACCGACAGCGGCCCGCGGTCGCTGCACATCGCCCCGCGAATCGCGAGGTGACCCCGCGCGGTGGCGCGCACCCGGTACGGATCGTCCATCGGGGGGTCGTTTGCGTGCGCCGCGAGGTCGAGCGCGAGGCGCTGCCAGAACTCCTCGTTGCGTCTGTCGCACATCGCCCCAAGCGCCGCGGTGACCGCCGCTGCCCGCTGGTAGTGCACCTCCGTCGCGATCACCCGCATCGGGCGCCGCGTGAGTTCGTCCGACCAGGCGCGCCGCGACACCGCCACGCGCAGGTCGTCGCAGTCCGCCTGGAGCAGCGCGCGCTGCGCACCGGCTACCTCCGCGAGGCCCCCGGAGGCCTCCTGCGCCAGTCGCCCGAGCGCACGCCGCGTGGCATCGCCGCATGCGCAGATGCGCTCGGTACGCGACCACCACGTCGCCCGGTCGCGCCGCGCGCGAAGCCCCAGCCCGAGCGCCACGCAGGCCACCGCCACGCTACCGACCACTCCAGCGATCGACCGCCCGGAGGGCACCCTACTCACCCCGCACGTGCGGATCGACGAAGAGCGGCAGGCGAAAGGGTCCGTTGAGGACGTAGTGCTCGACCGGGGTGGCAGCGCGCTGTCCGAAGCGCCCCAGGACGAGCCCGGAGCCGTCCATCACCCACGCGAGAAACGTCTCCGCGGCCACGCGGCCGAGGCGCGCGCACATCACCTCCGGCCGATCGCTCTCGCCGTCGCCGAGCGCGCGCCAGGTCATGGCGAAGCGCTGCAGCGTGGCGAGGCGGTCCCGCGCCCGGGCGCGCTCGGCGTCGGTGCGCACCGCGAGCAGCGCGTCACGCAGCACATCGAGCGGACGCTCGGCGTTGGGGAGCACCACGCGGCCGAAGAGTTCTTTGCCCTCGTCGGCCGACCAGATCACCCGCGCGCCGTCCGAGCGGAGTTCAGCTTCGCCAAGGAAGTACAGCCACAGCGCGAAGCCCAGCGCGCGCAACTCACCCACGTCGATGGTGCGCGCCGGCGTCCCAAAGCGCTCCACCAGACCGACCGCCAGCGCCCCTTCGCCCCCGGGGACCGCCACGATGCGCGGCACCGTATCCCCCGGTGTCCAGTGGCTCAGCAGCGCGCCCGACTGCGGCGCCGCGACGCCGGACTCCACCTTCGCGATCACCTCGCGGGAGAGATGAATCCGCACGCCCCCGGCTTCGGCCTCCGCGGCCTGCGCCACCACCAGCCGCACGCTGTCCGGGAAGAGCATCGGAAACGCCAGTACGTCGGCCTCGGTCACCGCCGCGCGCCGATGGGACGCCGCCGCCGCCGCGAGCAGCGGGTTGAGAACCAGCGAGCGATAGCCCTGCGCGTTGGGGTGATCCTCCAGCCAATGGGCCTGGCCGTGACCGCGCGCGACGTTGGCGATCGCCTCGAGGCGACCGACCCCCGCGAGAAGTTCGACGCCCGCAGTGGTGGCCGTGTCTGCCCGACCGTTGCCGCGCCCGGCGCCGACATCGCGCGAGGCGTCCCGCGGCGCCATGCGCACGGTGACCACCGAGCGACCGTTCGGATCCACGAGGTTGACGGTGCCCCCGTCTCCGCGAATCGGCTGGAAGAAGAGCAACTCCGCGAAGCGCGCGCCCCACCCGATATCGCGCTGCGGCAGAAACACGATCACCTCGCTCCCGTCGCTGCCGTTGCGTGGGACGACGCCGAGGCGCAGCGGTCCGACGCCGCGCGCATCGCTCGACAGGACACCGGTCGACGGAGCGGTCTCGCCGAGCAGCACCTGCAGCGCCTTCTGCCACGGCGGCGCGCTCTCGTGCCCCGGCGACCAGAGCCCGTTGCGCTCAAACCACCCGCGCCACTCGGCCAGCAGTCGCATCGCGTCGGCCCGCTCGGCGCTGGCGTCGATGCGGGTCTTGAGATCGCTCCAGTAGTTTTCCCTTCCGACGCGGGGCGCGCACCAGAAGAGGCACATCGGGTCCGCCGCGCCGACGAGCAGTCGCCGCCCCTCCGAGCCCTGCCGTCGGGCGTCTCGCAGCAGGCCCAGAAACCGGCACTCCGGCCGCAGGTCGGCGAGCATCGCGCCGAGGTTGTCCACCTCCGGGCGGCGCAGATCGACGGTCTCCAGGGTGAGTTCGCCGAGCACCAGCCCGAGGAGGAGCAATCGCCATCGTTCGAAGGACTGCTGCAACCGCGCGTTGACAAGCTCGGGCTGCGGCTGCTGCGCGCCTGCGTCGAGGAGAAGCTGTCCCAGCACGTGGGACATCATTTCGGCCTGCGCGTAGGGCGTCGGGAAGCTCTTCGTGCGCAGGTGGGCGGGCGCCGGCTGCCAGGAGCCCTTCTTCTGGTCGAGGGCGAAGGTCTCGGTGGTCGCGGCGTCGTTGGAGCCTGGGATGAGTTGAATCACGGCGTCAGCTCCGGAGGGCGGCAAGCAGCGAGCGTTCGATCTTCATGGCGAGTTCGGCGTCTGGGTCGGGCTGGTGTCCGCGTGCCCGCTCTGCCCCGGCGGCGGACTCGAACTGAAACGCATCGATGAGCAGCTTGAACGCATCGGGCGCCTTCCATTGCCGGTGCTTGCGCAGCGCATACAACTGCCGCGCCCGCGGATCACCGAACAGCGACAGGTCGGGATCGCCGAAGACGGTATTGAACCACTGGGTCACGAACCGTAGCTGGGCGCCGCGGGCCTCGAGGGCGTTGAGTACCTTGCGCGCGAAGGCGGACTCGCGGTCGTGCTGCAAGCGGGCGGCGTTGCTGATGAGCGACCCCCAGGTGCTGCGGGCCTTCTCGTAGTCGAAGTCCACGAAGTCCGAGTCCTTCTGGCGAAACGACGCGTAGACCTCCTGCAGTACGAGCGCCTCCACCAGGCGCGCGCCGAGCGTGGCGTCACGCGAACCGCGCGGGGTGTTCCACTTGCGGCGCAGGGGCCAGGCGGGGTCGTGCTCGTCGTGCGAGAGGCCATAGGTGCGGTGCATCGCGCGGGCCTGCGTGTCGGTCTTGTCCGGGAGCATCAGCAGCCCGTAGGCGGCGAGCAACGGGTACATGGAGACGGTCTCGTCGTTTTCCAGTGCGGCGGGGACGGCTTTGATGTGCGGCGTCGGGTGGTCGGGCACGCCGAGCAGCACCGACGCGTCGAGCAGCGCGCGGGTGTACCGGTAGAAGTACTCCAGCCCGTGTCCCATGCTGGCGAGCAGGGTGGAGGTGTCTACGGTCTGTCCCGTGGTGGCCGGCAGGTCGAACCATCGCAGGAGAAACGCACCGTAGATGGGCTTCGCCGGGCCGACGGCTTCGCGCACCAGCTTGATGAGCTGGTGGGTGATGCCCGCGCCCGTTCCGCCGAGGAAGGAACCCACCACGAAGATGCGTGCGGCGGTGCGGGCGCGGCCGAAGAGCGGGTCCATCGCGCCGCCCTTGCTCGAAGCAAACACGGCGCTTCCGACGCTCGGGTTGGCGAACATCCCCTTGCCGATATCGACGCCCGCGGAGAGCCCTGCGCCGCCGTCCACGCCGCCGGATTCTTCATCGTAGAAGAGCTCAAACAGCTCGCGCTCGAGCGGGTCTGCGCGATCATCGAGGAAGATCCGGCGGAAGGCCGTCTCTTTCATGGTGTCGCGCGCAAACGGCGGGATGATGGCCTCGGCGCCCTCGAGTGGGTGCTGGCACCCGGCGCTGACGGTGTTGCCAAACGATCGAAGCTTTCCCGCGAGACGCGAGTCGCTGTCGGCGTCGATGACAAACGCCTCGATGGGCTCCGCGAGTGCGCCGATGCGCAAGAGCCGCGCGACGCTGAGGGCGATATGCTGTCCGCCGCCGCCGATGGCGATCACGAGATCCATGGATGTGGGAACTCCCCTCTTAGGGTTTCAGGTGCGGTTGGCGACGACACAGCCGACGAGGGTCACGGCCAGCGTGGGGATGAGCCCCAGCACCAGTGCGCGCGCGAAGAGCTGCGTCCCGAGAAAGACATACTGCGAGAAGTCCGCGGAGTGCATGCACTGCTCGAGGATGTCGGCGCGCACCGGGTCGATGCCCGCGATGGTGGTGGCGATCACGCAGGCCACGCCGACGCCGGTGAGGTAGCGCCCAAACTTGCTGCCCCAGAGCTTCTTGCGCATCACCACGAAGATCACGATGCCCAGCAGCGACGCGCCGATGGTGTAGCCCGCGGCGGCGACGATTCCGCTGCGGCTGGCCTGCTGGCAGGTCTCCTGAGAGAGGTACCCGGCCTGCGAGACGGCTGCAAAGGTGCTGCCGTCGCCAGCCGGAACGGGCGTGGGATCTTGCAGCGGGGCCGCGACGCCGGCGTCTGCGCCATTGGCGGGGGCGACGGGTTCGGCGGGCCAGCTGTTGGCGCGGGGTTGAAACAAGAGACTGGGGTGCATCGGGGCCGGGAGCGAGCCACGCCCGGTGGGAGGCGTCAAGACCGGCGCGACGGGACTGAGGTTCGGAGTACGCCGCCTCGGCCCGCCGTGCCGCGTGCTGAAGCACACGGCACCCCAGCGAAAGCCCGCAGCGGGCTCCATCCCGGGTCCCACGGGGCAGCGCTTCTCCATCGGGACATTGTAGGAGCCCCGGTCT
>CANJUR010000083.1 GCA_947477565.1 Deltaproteobacteria bacterium | reverse complement strand
GGTACGAGCGGTGGCTTTCTCGATCCAGTAGGAGCGTCCGACTTCGATCCAGCGGCGTTGCGCGCGCAAGCTCAGTTTCCTCGGACCGCGCTTGTGCGACGGTTTCCGGGTCTGTGTTTCAGCAGAGTTACGAGCGTTCCCCGCATCCCTGCTTACTCCCGCATGGCGAGTGCAGCCGCCGCGGGGTCCAACTCGAACAGCCACTTCCCGACGCGATCCTCGCTCTTGAGCGCAGTGGCCAGGGCGTCGAGGTACTGCCGCCGTGTCCAGGAGATCGCGCCGAAGCGCAGCAGGTGTTCCGTGCGCGTCTGGCAGTCAATGAAGTCGAAGCCCCACTGGTGCAGGTTGGCGAGCAGCGTCGCGAACGCCACCTTCGAGGCGTCGGGTGCCAGCGCGAACATCGACTCCCCGAAGAAGGCCCGCCCCAGCGCGAGCCCGTAGAGCCCGCCCACCAGGGTGCCGTCTTGCCACGCCTCGATGGAGTGGGCGTATCCCATCCGATGCAGGGCCACGAAGCCTTCGCGTAGTTCTGGGATGATCCACGTGCCCGATTGTCCGGTTCGCGGCACTGCGGAGCACGCGTCGATGACCGCCTCGAAGGCCGTGTCGCAGCGCACCTCGTAGAGTCCCCGGCGCATCTGCTTGCGTAGGCTCCTGGGGAGGTGCGCCTCCGCGGTCGGAACCACCCAGCGCGGGTCTGGGGAGAACCAGAACAGGGGCATGGTGTCCGAGAGCGGCCACGGGAAGATTCCGCTGCGATAGGCGAGCAGGAGGCGGGCGGTGGAGCAGTCGCCACCGACGGCGACGACGCCATCGACATCGGCGCTATTGGGAGAAGGAAAACGGAGCGTGGGGCCCAGCCAGCGGATCGCCATCAGCGCACTTCAGTAGCGCGGGAGCGGCCGGCCGCGCACCCGGGCAAGGATGCTGTTGTACATGTCACGGAGGTAGATCTCGGCTTCCGGGCCGCCTGCGCCGGACGAAAGGATGTGCCGCACCATTTCGATTTCCGTGGTGCTGTCATCCACCCGCCGCGCCAGGACGTTGCCGCGGAGAATGTCGATGAAGGAGCTGCCGAAGGTCTTCTGGTAGACCGCGCTCACCGCGGTGGGGGCTGCCTCCATGCTCTCGTTGGGGCCGAGCCGCCAGGACATGTCGAACTCGATGGTGACGAGCTCGTGCACCACGTTGTGGACCCGGTAGCTGAACGGGTACTCGGGCTCGGTGTTGAGGGTGACGGTGAAGCTCGACACGCGTCGCCGATCGGTGGTGACCTCCGGGTCGCGCAGTGCTTCATAGACACGCTCCAGGGGGGCGTGGACGTAGCCGTGGCCCTGCGCCCATTCGTAGTCTGCGCCTTCGCCCGAGCGCGAGTTGAACACCTCCGGGTGCGCGTCGCCGGGCACCGCTGCCGGGGCCGGGACCGTCACCGCTTCGAAGGGCTGCAACCCCGGGGGAAAGACCGTCGCCTCGTCGCCGCCGCAGCCGACCACGAGCCCGAGGAGCAGCAGGCTTGAGAGTACCAACGACCGCCGTTTCATGGCCTCGAACATAGCCCAGGTGTGGCGCCGACGGCGACGAACTGGCGGTGAGAAAACTACTGTAAAAACAGCATCGCAGAGGTTACGGGGTGCCACCGTCACGACGCACTGATGGGCCTGCGCGAACCTCCATCGGCGCGGTCTCGCTGCCGCCGAGAGAGGCGCAGGAGGTAGCGCGATCGACCTCGACGGCCGACCCCCCGGCGCCGAAGCAGACGTGCGTGGGCGAGAGGGCAACCGCGGGGGGGCTGACGGTGGCCGAAGCGTCGGGCGGGGCGTGCGTCCGCGAAGGACATCCGCTCAGGAGGACGAGGAGTAGGGACGAGAGGCGTGGCACGGTTGCGACCCTCGCACAGGTGACGTGATAGCGTCCGCCGCCGTCGCCCCAGAACCCTCCGAACGAAGACCATGAAGGCGCCTTTTTGATGTTGGCCCTGCTCGTCCGAGTCGATAATTTTCAGGACAATTCGACCCAGTCGTTCGCGTTCGGCAAGACGCCGGTGCGCATCGGGCGCAACGCCCTCAACGACCTGCCGTTGACGTTTCCCTTCGTGTCGCAGTGGCACGCCGTGGTGGCCTTCGATCAGAGCAACGCGGCCTACTACGACCTCGGATCGACCAACGGAACGACCGTCGGGGGGCAGCGCCTCGCAGCCAACCAGGCGGTGGGCATCCCGGGTCCTGAGTATGAGTTCCGCATCGGGGCGCTGCGGCTGACCTTCCAGCTCGCCAACGTGCCGGAGAACATGATCACGGGCTCCGCCGGGGCCAACGCGGACCAGACGTCGGTCTCCGCGGGGCTCCTCAAGAGCACCCAGGTGCGGCAGTCCGCCGTGAGCAATCCCAGCTCGTTCGAGAACGACACGTCGTCGACCATGATGATCGACTCCGCGGCGATCATGGCGAAGCACGCCGCCGCGCAGACCGCGCGCCCTTCGATGATGGGCCCGGCGCGCAACCAGATTCTCGCGCTGCGCCCGCTCTACGCCGCGCACCGCCGCGCGTGGCAAGAACTCCATCAGGGTCTTCTCGGCGTGCTCTCGCAGGTGTCTGCGGGGCAGGTTCCGGCGGCGCTCACGCTCTTCGCGGAGAGCTTTCCGGAGGTCGCCGTCGAGCCGCAGTTCAAGGCGTTGGCGCAGTCGCAAAACGTCACGCTCCCCGGGGCCCAGGACAGCAGCGGCGGCGCGGCGGGGCATCTCGTGCAGCAGCTTGCGCAGTACCTCGTCCCGTCTCGCCCGGCGCCGCAGTCAGCGCAGGAGATGGAAGGGTTTCTGGTGCGCGCCCTCGCGGCATTGGAGACCTTCGGCACCGCGTACGTCAGCCTCCGCCGGAGCCAGGATGAGTTCGGCACGGAGATGGTCGGATCGTCCCGCCGCAGCGCCGACCCGACTCCCATCGAAGACGCGCAAGACCCGCGGCCCGTGCTCGAGTACCTCCTCGACTGGACCGGCGACGGCGACGCCCGGATGCAGCAGCTCCGCGGGCAGTACGCCGAGATCATGACCCACCAGGTCGCCCTGCTCGGGGCGGTGATGGAGGGCGTGCGCAAGCTGCTGCAGGTGCGGCTCGCCCCCGCGGGGATACTCCGACACGTCGAGGGCGAAGGCGGACTCGGCTTCGGTCCGTTCAAGGCCGCGGCGGCGTGGAAGCGCTACCTCGCCCTGCACGATGAGCTCACCGAGGACAAAGAAATCACCTCTGCCATCTTCGGTCGCGACTTCGCCCGCGCATACTCCGCCGCGCTCGGAGAAAACTTCGCTGATAACGATCCGAGGCGTGTACCATCCGGTCGGGGCCACTAGACCGGCCTCAGATCATCTGTCTTAAGGCGCGCAGGGGTTGTTGTTCCCATGAGAGTGCTCTCCACCCACGGGGTTGTTCGTTGGTTCGGGCTCTGCGCAGCGCTGGGCCTGGCCGGCGCGTTCGTCGCGTCCGCTTGTTCGAGCAACCGCCCGCCGCCCGCGGTGCCGCTGCCGGCGCCTACCTTGTGCGCGATGCCAGCGCCTGCCGCGGTCGCTGGCGCGGTCCCCACGCTGCGCGCCGATGCGTGGGCGCGGCTGCTCATCCGCGGGTACACGCCCGGCATGGCGCAGGGCAACGTGCGCGACTGCACCGAACAGCCCATCGTGTGGCGTGAGCCCACGGTGCGCTGCCGTGACTCCGCGGAGCCGAGCGCCCCGGTGCCGCAGCGCGCCGTCACCGAAGACGACGTCGTGGTGCAGCGGCTCTCCCCGAGCCTGCGCCTCGTCTGGGTCATCGTGGACCGCTTCGACAACGGCGAAGCCGTCGGCCCGGTGGCCATCACGGAGTTCGCCAACGGCCGTGTGGGTGTTCGCGCCCTCGGCACGCTGCGCACCTTCCCCCGGCGGCCGCGATTGCGGTTGGAGTCCATCGGCGCGCGTCGAGTGCTCGTCGCCGAAGGGGAGGTCTGCACCGACGAGAACAACCCGCTCACCTGTCGTCGGCAGGCCCGCTTGATGATGCTCCAGGGCGACCGCTTCGTGGCCGAACCGCTGCGCTCGACGAGCGGACGCTGCCTCGGGCCGGCGCGCTTCGAGTTCAAGAAGAATTACTCGGTGGTCGTCAACGAGACGGGCTGGGAGCGCACGTTCGATTTGCAGACGTCGCTCCAGTACCGCGCCGAGGGAATACAGGTGAGCGAGCAGGTCATCGTGTCCGACAGCGATCGGTCGCGGCCGCAGGTGCCCGCGCGGGTCTTCCGCCGGGCCGCCGCGGACAGGGCCATCTACGTGATCAACAACGCCTTCGTGGCGAGCGACCCCTCTCTCTGGAACCGTGTGCTTCGCGCCGACGCGCGCACGGGTCTGGTGCGTGACGGCGGCCTCGGCGATGCGAGCAACGACGCGCCCGACGCCGACGACGAGGCCGACATGGACCTCATCGGCGCCGGTCTCTGATTCCCCTTTCGCAGACCTTTCCAATCCCCTGAAAGTTTGGAGTGACGGTGATGAGCACAGACGACAAGACTGGCGTTCGGGTGCGTTGGCTCGTGGCGGGCGCGTTTACCGCGAACCCCACCGGGCGGCGCTTCAAGGTGACCCCGAATACCTTCGCATCGACCCTCGAAGCGACGGCGCTGAAGGTCGCGGCGACGGTTCCCGATCGCCTCGGTGACGGTGCGACGCGCGCCTACGTGGTGAGCTTCGGGTCGCTCAAGGCGTTTCAGGCCAACGAACTCATCGCCTCGGTACCGACGCTCGCGGGGCTCTCGGCGCTCGGCTTCGCGCTCGCACAAAACGACGCGACGAAGCGCCCCGATCCGGTGAGCGCGGTAGCGATGGTCATCGAGCTTGTGGGCGACGGCAAGCTGGCCGCGGCGCTCAAGGCGAAGCTCAACGTGGTGGCCCCCGCGGCGCAGGCTCCGGTGGCGGCTCCTGCGGCGGCGGTGACAACCCTCGACGCGCTGCTGGCCGGGGACAGCACCCCCCTCGCGCCGCCGTCCGCCGGAAGCGCGGTGAGCAGCTTCCTCAAGGCGATGCGCGGCCCGGCGACGACGACGACGCCACCGGCCCTGGGGCGAAGCGCGCGGGACGTGATCGAGGCCGAGGTGTTCGGCACCGCGGTCGAGTTATTGCGGTCCGCGGAGGTCGCGGCGCTGGAGTCAGCGTGGCGCGGATTGAAGCTGCTGCTCGACCAGTGCCCGGAGAACGCGGGCATCGGTGTCGAGGTGGTGGACGTGGGCCCGGCGCAGGCGCTCGACGCCATCCGCGAGGCGCTGCCGGAGGTGCCCGAAGACGAGGCGCCCGATGCGATCTTCGTGTTCGATGCGGTGGACGACCCGGCGCGGCTGCTGGCGCTGGCCAACCTCGGCGCGGACAACGACATCCCCGTGGTGGCGGGCGTGACGCAGGCGATCTTCGGTCAGAAGGATCCGCTCGCCGTGTCGGCCCGCATCGAAGACGACGACGGATCGCTCCCGGCGGCGTGGCAGGAGCTGCGCACGGATGACGCCGCGCGCTGGCTCGCGGTGGTGAGCAACCGCCCGGTGGTGCGCACCGAGGGGAGCGGCGCGGCGCGGCGGGTGGTGTTCGGTTCGCCCGTGGCGGCGCTCGGAGCGATGCTGTCGGCGAGCTACCACAAGAGCGGGGCGTTCGCGCGCATCGTCGGGCCGCCGGGGGCGCTCAAGGCCGCCGGGTCGTACGAGCTGCCGAGCGGTCGCGACGCGGGCAACCTGGTGCCGACGGAGGCGTTCTATTCGATTCGCGCGCAGAGCCGGCTGGCCGAGCTCGGAATCATCGGACTCGGGAGCGGTCGCAACAGCGACGCGATCATCCTGTCGTCGATGCCGACGGCGCGGAAGGGCGAGGACGTGGTGCCGCTCTCGGCGCAGGTGCTCACCGGGCGCGTGGTGCGCTTCGCGCGCTGGGTGCTGGCGCAGCTTCCGCCGGGCGCCGAGGAGCCCGAGGTGAAGCTGATGTTCGAGCAGGCCGCGGCGGTCTTCCTCTTCCCGACGGCGCAGGAGGCGGCGCGGCTGGAGGCTCAGGTGGTGACGCAGGATGGGCAGCGCAGCGTGGTGCTCTCGGTGAGCGCGCGGGCCGATCTGGCGGGGATTCCGTTCCACCTGGCCTTCGGGCTGCCGCTCAAGTGAACGGCTGAGTTCATCACCGGTGATGAAGCCGGGGCGATGACGCCTCTCCCCTCGATCAACCCCGATCACTCCCGATCACCGCGCGCTGAACCAACCCCATACGTGTAGGGTCCGCGCCCTTCACGTGTGGGGTTGAAGCATTCCCCCCGCATCGCTCCCTACAGGCATGATCACCCCCGACGACCAGAAGGGCATCTGGTTCATTGGGAGCTTGAGAACGATGCCAAAGCGTCGAGGGATGCAGCTCCACAGGCGAATCGACGTCACGGCACCGCCCTCTACCTTCCCAGCCATCGCTTGAACGCCCTTCCCCGCGCCAACAGCGCCGCCGACGGCGCGCGCCCCAGTGCGTCGGAGAGATCCAGCGCCAGCTCGAACAGCATCGTCACGGCGGTGCTCGCGGCCTGCGGATCGCGCTCGACGCTCGGCCAGAGGCTCTCGAGGCTCACCTCGACCAGGCGCAGTGTCTCCGCGCGTGCGGTCGTGTCGTCGAGCGTGGCGCCGAGGCCCGCAAGGCTACTCGCGAGGTGCAGTCCGAAGGCCTGTGGGTCCGTTGCTGAGAGCGCGTGGTAGAGCGCGACGGCCTCGTGCGCGGCTCGCTGCGCCTCGGTCTTGCGGCCCAGTCCGCGGAGCGCATTGCCAAGGTTGTGAAGGCTCATCGCGAGCCCCGGAAGCGTCGCCTCGCGGCTCTCTTGCGCCAGCACCCGGTAGGTATCGACGGCCTCGCGGGCGGCGGCCAGTGCCTCGGTCTTGCGTCCCCCAGTGAGCAGCGCGATGCCCAACTGGTTGAGGCTGCAGGCCAGGTCGGCGCGGTGCGCCGCGGGATCGCGCTGGGCCAGTGCGCGGAAGTGATCGACGCTCTCCTGAGGGGACATCACCCGCCGACTCTACGCGCTCGCCCCGCACCGATGGCGTCCGCGGTTGCGGTGCGCTACGTCCACGCGCATGCACCCCGTGGTCAGCTACGCCCTCGTCTCGCTCGCGGTCGCGGCCTTCTTCGCGGCGTGGTGGATCGACGGTCGTCCCGACGGTCACCGCCTCGCGGGCTGGCGTCGCTTCACCCTCGCGGCGCAGGCCGCTGCGGTCGCCGCGGCAGTGCTCGTGCTGCGCCCCGGTCACGGAACCCACGACTCCCCGGCTGCCTTCGCCGCGGCCATCGGCAACGGGACCCCCGCGCTCATCGACGTCTACGGCAATTGGTGAGGCCCCTGCCTGGTGGCACGACCGTCGGTCGACGGTCTCGAACGCGCGCTGCATGGACGGATGACGGTAGTGCGGGTGGACATCGAGTCGCCCGCCGCGCAGTTGGTGGTGCGTCGGTACGGCCTGCGGGCGACGCCGACCTATGTGCTCGTGGACGGTCAGGGCACTGAGATGTGGCGTCAGGTCGGCGGCTCGCCCGACCGCGCGGCGATCGAGCAGCGTCTCGCGGCGATCCTGTCGCGACGCTGACGGTTGCACCGCCGACTTTGCTATCGTCCGCGCCTATGGTGCGTGCGCAATGGATGAAGTGGTTCGCGCTGGCGACGGTGCTGTCTGCGGGTTGTGGTGACAGCGGGACGCCCGTGGAGGTGCCGGATACGGGTTTCTTCGAGGACGACGTCGAGGTCTCCAGGGACGTGGACCCCGGCGTAATCGACGCAGGAACCAAGGTGGACGTACCGGCCACCGATGTCCCCGTTGCACCGACAGACCTCCCCAGCGCGACGGACACCTCCGTCGGGAGAGACGTTCCCGTGGACGCGCCGGTAGTCGCGGACGTCGGGTTCGCGCCGGACCTCGGGTTCACGCCGGACGTCGGTGGGCCGATGGATGTGCCCGTGGCGATGGATGTGCCCGTGGCGATGGATGTGCCCGTGGCGATGGATGTGCCCGTGGCTTTGGATGTCCCGATGACTCGCGACGTCGGGGTCTTGATGGATGTTTCGCGCATCGACGTGGGCGTGGCGATGGACGTTCCGGTGGACACCGGCCGACCCGACACCGGCACCACCTGCGGCGCGCCCGGACAGCCTTGCTGCGGGCGGATCACCTGCGAGGCGGGCGCCGAGTGCACGCTCTTCACCTTGCCCTCCCTCTGCCAGGCCTGCGGCGGAGCGGGCCAGCGGTGCTGCCAGCGAACGACACCCAGCTGTGGCGCCAGCACCACCTGCAACGGCGGGACGTGCACGGCCTGCGGCGCTCCCGGCCAGGCCTGCTGCGGCACCACCTGCGCCACGGGCTCCACCTGCAACGGCGGGACATGCACGGCCTGCGGCGGGGCGGGCCAGGCCTGCTGCACGGGACGCGTCTGCGGCGACGGATACCAGTGCTCCACGCTCCGCGACGTCTGTCAGGCGTGCGGGGCTGCGGGCCAGACCTGCTGCGGTGGGACGACCTGCGGCACCGGCCTCGCCTGCCGTCTGGGCAACTGCGTGGTGTCGACCTGCGGCGGCAGCGGTCAGGCCTGCTGCGGGGGGAGCACCTGCAACCTCACCTCGCTGGCGTGCACCGGCGGGACGTGCTCGCCATGCGGCACCTCCGGCAGCGCGTGCTGCGCGGGCAGTACGTGCAACATCGGACTCGCGTGCGCCGCCAACACCTGCTCGACGTGCGGCGCGTCGGGTGATCTCTGCTGCTCGGGCGACACCTGCAATATCGGGCTCGGCTGCCTCGCGACCACCAACCGCTGCGGCACCTGCGGCGGCCTCGGCCAGCCCTGCTGCGTGGGCAGCCGCTGCAACGGCACCGCACTCTGCCGGCTCAATACCTGCCGGTAGCGAAACCCTCCTGACGCCTGAGGGCGCCCCGTGACCTGAGGGCCTTCGCGCAGGTGGATCTCGCGCCCGGGCCCGCGGGTCGTGCGTGCTAGCGTGCGCGCCGATGTTCGTGATCGACATGCTCCCTGCCGAGCACGGTGACTGCCTCTGGATCGAGTACGGCGTCGCCTCCGCCCTCCACCGGATTCTCATCGACGGCGGCACCCCGGGGACGTTTCGCACCCTGCGGGAGCGCATCGCGGCGCTCCCTCCGGCGCATCGCCGCTTCGAGTTGCTGGTCGTCTCGCACATCGACGCCGACCACATCGGCGGCGTCATCGAACTCCTCGAAGACACCACCCTCGGCGTCTCCTTCGGGGACATCTGGTTCAATGGTTTTCGCCATCTCCCGGCCCCGGAGGGCACCCGCGGCGCTGCGCAGGGCGAGCGCCTCACGGACCTCCTGCGCTCCCGCCACCTCCCCTGGAACCTCGCCTTCCACGGCGACGCCATCATGCTCCCGGCGGACGGTCCGTTGCCGCGCGTCACGCTCGACGGCGGGCTCACCCTGACGGTTCTTTCTCCGCAGCGCGCGGGGCTTGAGCGCCTCCACGACGCCTGGGAGAAGGAGTGCCGCGAGGCGGGCATCGCCCCGGGGTCTTCCCGCGCCCGGGACGTCGCCCCGCCGAAGCGCGAGGCCCGCAAGCGTCCCAGGGCAGGCGTCCGGCCCGACCTCGAGAAGCTCCTCGACGTGCCCTTCGCGCAAGACGGCTCGGAGGCCAACGGGAGCAGCATCGCGCTCCTCGCCGAGCACGACGGCAAGCGCTGCCTGCTCACCGGCGACGCCTACCCGGGCGTGCTGATGGAGTCCTTCGAGCGCCTCTTCGCCGAGCGCGGCCCGAGCCCGTTGCGCCTCGACGCGATGAAGGTTTCGCACCACGGAAGCCGCGGCAACACCACCTGGCCGCTGCTCTACCGCGTCGAGTGCGGGCGATACCTCTTCAGCACCGACGGCAGCATGTTTGGCCACCCGGACGACGAGTGCGTCTCCCGGGTCATCGCCCACGGCGGACCAGGCGCGACGCTGTGCTTCAACTACCGCTGCGAACGCACCGAGGCGTGGGCCGACCCGGCCCTGGCGCGGGCGAAGGAATACACGGCCATGTATCCATCGACCGAGGGCGCGGGCCTTCGGGTGGAGCTGTAGCCCGATGACGAAACGCGCTCTCTGCATCGGGATCAACCAGTTTGTCGACCGCGATCTGCCGCCGCTCAAGGGAGCGATCAACGACGCCCGCACGCTGTCTCTGATGCTGATGCGGGACTTCGGCTTCGACGCGCGCAACGTGCTCGTGCTGGCCGACGCGCAGGCCACGAAGGCGGGGCTTCTCGGGTCCATCGGCGCGCTGCTCGAAGGGACGCACGCGGGCGACGATCTGGTGCTCTTCGCATCGACGCACGGGTCGCACATCCCCGATCAGGACGGCGACGACGAGGACGGCTACGACGAGGTGCTCGTCGCGCACGACCACGACTGGGAGCGCGCGGTGCTCTCGGACGACGAACTCGCGCGGGTGTTGGCGAGGGTTCCAGAGGGGGTTCGGCTGACGGCGATCTGGGACACCTGCCACGCGGGGACGCTGCAGGACACCGCCTCCGCGAGCTACCGCACCCGGGCCCTGGAGCGCGACGGCGGCCTCGCGGCGGGCGTCGAGGTGTTGGGCGCGCGGTACGTTTCGCTGCCCGAGCGCTACGACGTGGCGCGCGGCGACAAGGCCGTGCGGAAGAAGCCAGCGAAGCCGACGACAAAGAAGAAGAAGAAGGCGCCCGCGGGGGCCGACCACGGAGCGATGGGCTCGCTGGTGCACGACGGGTTTCCCGCGGTGTCGCTGGCGGGCTGCGCCGACGATGAGACCTCCGCGGACGCCAGCTTCGGCGGCATCTACGAGGGTGCGTTCACCCACGCGATGCTCGACGTACTGCGCCGCACGCGCGATGACCTCACCTGGGAACAACTTCACGCGCGCACGAAATCCCTGATGGCAAAGCTGGGGCTCAAGCAGACGCCGCAGATTCACGTGCCGAAGGGGATGAGCGGAGCGCCGGTGTTCGGCGGGCGCGCGCGGCGGGCGTCGGCGGCGGTGACTGTGAGCGCACCGGCAAGGCGTCCGGCGGCGCCGCTCGCGGGGGCCGATCTCGCTGCGGTGGAGCGAGAGATCATCGCGCACGAGCAGGCGGGGCGCTGGGCCGAGGCGGTGGCAGCGTGCTGGCGGCGGGTAGCGCTGGTGGCCGACGCGGCGGAGAAGGTGCGCACCATCGAGCATTTGGTGAGCATCTATCGCGCGCTGCTGCACGACGAGGCGGCGGCGCAGCGGGCGACGGCGGAGGTGCTGCGCATTGATCCGGGGCACTCCGCGGCGCTCGCTTATCTACGCGCGGTGGGCGTCCCTCGCTGAACGTCTTCGGCGACATCAACGCGTCGTCGGGTGGGGTATAGAGGGATGCGATGAAAGAGCCTTCCGAGGTGCCGTCACAGGCTCAAGCGACCGGGTTGCAGCAGCTCGTGGACCGCGACCGCGACCACAACTGCGGCGGCTTCGGGGTGCACCACGTCTGCGTGAAGGTGGACGCGGTGGCACACCTTCCTACGCGCTTCGGCGACTTCCAGATCGTCGCCTTCTGGAACAACCGCGACAACAAAGAGCACATCGCGCTGGTGCACGGTGATGTGATCGGCGCGGCGGACGTCCCGACGCGGCTGCACTCCGAGTGCCTTACGGGCGACGCGCTGGGCTCCCTGCGCTGCGACTGCCGCGATCAGCTCGAGACGGCGCTACGGGCGCTGGCTTCGATGGAGCGCGGCATCCTGCTGTACCTCCGGCAGGAGGGCAGGGGCATCGGGTTGGTCAACAAGGTTCGGGCCTACGCGCTGCAGGAGGCTGGGCTCGACACCGTCGATGCCAACCGGGCGCTCGGGTTTCGCGATGACGAGCGCGACTACGCCGTCGCCGCGCACATGCTGCAGAGCCTCGGGGTGCGGTCGATTCAGTTGATGACCAACAACCCGGACAAGATTCGGCAGTTGGAGCAGCACGGCATCACCGTGAGCGGGCGGCTACCCCACGTGATGGCGTCCAATGAGCACAACCGGTTCTATCTGCAGACGAAGGCCGCGCGGTCGGGGCACTTCATCGACATCGACGAGGGCGCGCGGTTGCCCCGGCAGGGCGATCCGGTCGTGGTTGCGGGCGACCGCGAGGACGACGCGGAGGGCTGAAGGAGAGGGGATTACGGGGGGAAGGCCCCGGGGCGACGATCATCGCCCCGGAGGCTTCTAGACAGGTCGTTTCAGGGGCTGCAGGCGGTGGAGCGGACGGTCATCACGCTCACCGCGCTCGAGGTCGCGAGAACCTCGAAGCTGGCCGGCGCGGCGGTGATCTGCGAGTGCACCGACTGGCCCCAGTTGGAGAGCGTCGTGTTGGAGGAGCCGACCATCACCGGGTGCGTCGAGTCGGTCACGGTCACCGGGTCGAGGCCGAGGCCGCCGACGCCGTTGAAGGTGCCGATGGGCACCAACTGGCTGTAGCCAATGAACGAGCCCCCAAACTGGCCGTCCACGTACAGCGCCGTGCCCGGACCGGAAAGCAGCCACGCCCAGGTCGCGCGCAGGATCGTCAGGCCCTGTGAGTGGCCCATCATGTGAAGGCCGGTGAGCGCGACGCGCCCGTTGACCGCTGGCGCCCAGGTCGTGCGCGTATCGACGGTGCTCTGGTAGTTGGCCGCCGAGGCGCCCTCCCCCATGATGATGAGCTGGTACGTCTGAAACTGCGCCAGCGTCATGGCCCTCCACTGCGCGTCGCTCACCGTGTCGACGGTCACGCCCGTCGGGAGGTTCGGAGTGAGCGTCGAGGCCGCCACGCCGATGGACAGCACCCTGCGGGCGCCGCTGTTGCAGCGCAGGCCGCACACGCTGCCTGAGCAGCTGCCGGTCAGGCACACGCTGCCGCACGCGCCGCAGTTGGTGGCACTGGTCGCGAGGTTGACCTCGCAGCCGTTGGCCGGGTTGGCGTCGCAGTCGGCGAAGCCCGCGTTGCAGGTGCCGACGCGGCACGCGCCCGCCACGCACGCCGCCGTGGCGTTGGCCGGCGCGCAGACCGTCCCGCACGTGCCGCAGCTGCTCACGGTGGTCTGGGTGTTCACCTCGCAGCCGTCCGCGGTGACGCGGTTGCAGTCCGCGAAGCCCGCCTGGCAGACGAACGAACACACGCTCGCCGCGCACGCCCCGAAGGCGTTTGTCGGAACCGTGCAGACCCGGCCGCACATCCCGCAGTTGTCCGGGTCGCGGGCGACGGTGGTGCACTCCCCGCCGCACACTGCTTGCGTCGCAGCGCAGCCCGCTGCACAGACGCCCGCGGTGCATACCTGCCCGGGCGCGCACGCACGACCGCAGGCGCCGCAGTGGGCGAGGTCGGTGGTGAGGTCACGGCACACGCCCGTGCAGGCCGTCTGCCCCGGGCCGCACGAGACCACGCAGACCCCGGCGGTGCAGACCGTTCCCGCAGCGCAGGCGTTGCCGCACATCCCACAGTTGGCGCGGTCGGTCGTCGTGTCGCGGCAGACGCCCGCGCAGGTGGTGAGACCCGCGCTGCAAGTCACCACGCAGGCGCTCGCCACGCAGACCGTGCCCGCGGCGCAGGCGTTGCCGCAGGTGCCGCAGTTGGCGCGGTCCGTGGTCGTGTCGCGGCAGCTCGCTCCGCAGCTCGTGAGGCCCGCGGCGCAGGAGAGTTCGCAAGCACCGGCGTTGCAGATCTGCCCCGCGGCGCAGGTGTTTCCGCAGGTTCCGCAGTTGCCGCGATCGGTCTGCAGGTCACGGCAGGTGCTGCTGCAGCTGTTGAGGCCTGCGACGCACGAGAGTTCGCAGACGCCCGAGTTGCAGATTCGCCCCGCGGCGCAGACGTTGGCGCACGCGCCGCAGTTGAGGCGGTCGTTGTTGAGGTCGCGGCACACGCCCGTGCAGTTGGAGAGTCCGGTGCTGCAGGACACCACGCAGGCACCTGCCACGCAGGCCTCGCCGCCGGGGCAGACGCTGGCGCACGCGCCGCAGTGGAGGCGGTCGGTCTGGAGGTCGCGGCACACGCCCGAGCAGGCCTCGAGGTTGGTGCCGCACGACACCAGGCACGAACCCGCGGCGCACACCTGGCCGGACGGGCAGGCGGTCCCGCAGGCACCGCAGTGGGCGCGGTCGGTGAGCAGGTCACGGCACACGCTGGAGCACGCCGTCTGGCCCGAGAGGCACGAGACCTCGCACGCGCCGGCGTTGCAGACCTGGCCCGCGGCGCAGGCGATGCCGCAGCTTCCGCAGTTGGCGCGGTCGGTCTGTAGGTCGCGGCAGTTTCCGGTGCAGTTGTCGAGGCCCGTCAGGCACGACACGGCGCAAGCGCCACCCGCGCAGACCTGGCCCGCGGGGCACGCGGTGTCGCAGGCTCCACAGTGGTTTCGGTCGGTCTGGAGGTCGCGGCACAAGCCGCCACAGGTGGTGAGGCCCGAGAGGCACGAGACCTCACACGACCCGCCCGCGCAGACCTGGCCTGAGGGGCAGGCGGTGCCGCAGGCGCCACAGTTGGCGCGATCGGTCTGGAGGTCGCGGCAGACGCCCGCGCAGGTGGTCTGTGCGGTGAGGCACGAGACCTCGCAAGCGCCAGCGTTGCAGACCTGGCCGCCGGGACAGACGTTGCCGCAGACGCCACAGTGGTTGCGATCGGTCTGGAGGTCGCGGCAGATGCCGCCGCAGGTGGTCAGTCCGGCGAGGCACGAGACCTCGCAAGCGCCGCCGTTGCAGACCTGACCGGCCGGGCACATCGCGCCGCATGTACCGCAGTTCAGGCGGTCGGTGCGGGTGTCCGCGCAGTAGCGCACGCCCGCGCCGGCGTCGGTGGTACCGGCGTCACTGGCGTCGCCGCAGAGTGCCAGCGTCGGGCCGCACTCCACGCCGCAGACGCCCATGGCGCACACCTGGCCCGCGGGGCACGCGGTGCCGCACGCGCCGCAGTTCATGCGGTCGGTGGAGATCGTGACGCAGGCGCCGCTGCACGCCCGCTGGGACGGCGGGCAGCCGATCTGGCAGCTTCCGGCGACGCATACCTGCGAGCCCGGGCACGAGTTGCCACAGGTGCCGCAGTTGTCGCGGCTGGCCTGGAGGTCGAGACAACGTCCGCCACACGCCGACTCGTTGGAGGCGCAGCGCGGACCGAGGTCGGTGCCGATGTCCGCAGCGGCGTCGCGGGGGCCGCCGACGATGGAGCTGCCGTCGGTACAGCCCGCGATGGTGGCCCAGGCGAACAGGGTCAGCCAGAGCGGCAGGCCGCTCGATTTTCTTCGTTCAAGCATTTGGGAATGATCCTGATGGGATGGATTGAGGGGTGCGCGCGGAGTGCGTTCGAGCCAAAACAATCTCAACTCGCACAGGCGATCGGGAAGATCCAAGTAAGGGTGGGTGTGCGTCAGGTTCCCGGGGAGGTTGGGCCTCGGGGATGCAGAGCGACAATTCCCTGATCCACGGGGCGTTTTGCGACGTGTGGCGGCGCAGACCATCGAGGCTTCGACGATCACTGCGGAGGAGATTCTGCGACGGTGGCTGAGCCGAAGCGGGGAGGTGCCCTCGCTGCGCACGCAGGTGCGAAGCGCGCGCTTCGACGTGATCACGGCTGCGCTCTGGCCCAACCCATCGCTCCAGGTGAACTTCCTGGGCACTCCGCTGGGAACGGCGCCAGACGGGCTTACCAACTACGGCGTCCTGATCGGTGCGTGGAGTTCGCGGTGTCGGTGTTGTACGACCCGCTTCATGAGTGAGGGTCTCGACCTGCCGCGCGTCGATCGCGGGGCGTTGCTCCCGGAGGAGTCGCGGGTCGCGCGGTTCGACGCGGCGCTGGCGCAGATGCGTGCGGTGCTCGTGGGCGAGACCGACGCTGTGGCGCTGCAATCGACGGTGGCGTGTCTGTTGTGGGAGGTGTTTGCGCAGGCGAGCTGGTGCGGGTTCTATCGCCGTGTGGGGGCATCGCAGCTGGCGGTGGGCCCCTACCAGGGCTCCCTCGGCTGCCTGCGCATCGCCTTCGATCGCGGCGTGTGCGGAGCCGCCGCGCGCACCGGGGAAACGCAAATCGTGGCAGATGTGTCGGCATTTCCGGGGCACATCGCGTGCGACGGGGCGACCCGTTCCGAGCTGGTGATCCCGGTGCGCGGCAGTGACGGGGAGGTGCGTGCGGTGCTCGACCTCGACTCGCACTCGCCCGCGGCATTTGGCGCGGTCGAGGCGCGGCGTCTGGAGGCGTTTCTCGCCGAGGTATTTGCGCGCCCGGACGTGGAGTGGTGAGCGCGCGCTGCCGGGGCGTTCAGCCTCCGCGGCGTCGTTTGTTCAACATCGCGACCGCGAATCCGAAGCGCGCTCCTGCGGTCGGCCCGTCCACCACGACTGGCATCCCGAGGCCCATCGCACTGCCGCGGTAGACGGTCACTCTTCCCTGGAATCCCATCAGCCGTTCGGCGCCGATGGCAACGTCGGCGAAGCCATCGCGGTCGAGGTCTCTCGCACCTGCCAGTGCGCCGCCGAAGTACGATCCCATCGCGGCTCCATCGAGCGTCTGCGCCGGCGTCCCCGGCAGCCCCGCCCTCCCTCCAAGGAACAAATACGCCGCCCCCGCATACCCGTTGCGCCGCGGCGCGCCGACGATCATCTCGTCGTCGCCGTCGCCGTCAACGTCGCCTGCACCGGCGATCGCGCCGCCAAACTCCGCCTCGGTCCCGCCGGGGCCGACGATCACCCTTGCTGCGGTGGACACTCGCAACAGGCGTTCGCCATGAAACACGTACACCCGGCCTCGGGCGCTCTCGACGTTTGCCGCGCCCACTGCGAAGTCCGGGAGCCCGTCGCTATTGCTGTCGCCGATGCCTGCCACTGCCCCGCCGAACTGTCCTCCCTCCGGGCTCTCGATGCGCAGCGTCGCGGTGGACGACACGCCAAACGTCGCGCCTGTGTAGAGGTATGCCGCGCCGGTGAATCCGCCGGTGGCATCCGCGCCGACGACCAACTCGCTGTCTCCGTCTCCATCGACGTCTCCCACGTTGGCGATGGATCCTCCGAAGCGGACCATGGTCGCATCCGTCGGAATCAGCACGGCGCTGGGCGACGCGGCGATGCCTGTCGGCGATCCGAAGTAGAGAAAAGTCTGCCCGGTGGTGCTCGCCCGGGGGGCGCCGATGGCGAGCTCGGCGTAGCCGTCGGCGTTGATGTCTCCGGCGCTGGAGACCACTGATCCGAAGAGCGTGCCGGCCTCGCCGAGGCCTGTGAGGATGGCGTCTGGTGTGGCGCGTAACCCCCCGATACTACCGAGGTAAACAAACACCTGACCGAGCTCCCGCTGTGCCGACGGGGCTCCCACGGCGAGGTCGCCGAAGCCATCGCCGTTCACGTCTCCGAGCGCGGCTACGGAGAACCCGTACAGCGCCGCGGGCATGGGCGGAACCAGCGTCAACGCGCCCCCGGCTTGCAGTCCGGTTGCGCTGCCGAGTAGCACGGTGACGCCAGGCCCGGGGGAGCTTCGAAACGGCAGCCCTACGGCGGTGTCGTCGTAGCCGTCGCCGTTGAAGTCCGGCACTGCGCCCCACATGAAACCGCCTGGCGGCGTCACGCCCTCTGGGGTATCCACGCCTCCGCACGCAAACTCCCAAACCACGCTCGACACGTCCCCTGCGCGCATCCGCCAGAAGACATTTCCGCGAGGCAGATCGACCGTCGGGGCGCCGCGTCCGCCGCGGGGGCGCAGCGTGGCGATGACCGTGCGGCAGTCCCGATCGCGGCACACCTCGACGACCGAATCGATCGCGTCCAGATCGACGTCTGCGGGGACGATCCAGCGGAGCATCGGTCGGCGACTGGTGACGTGTACGTGTGACGGCGGCCACTCCAGGCGCGGGAGTTCGCGGCACGTCGCGCCGCTTCGAACGTAGCCGGCATCGCACACGAATCCGCACATCCCGGCTACGCAGGTGGCCGCGCCGTGTGCTGTGACCGGGCACGGATCGCAGCGGGTTCCGCAAGCGGTGGGAGCATCGTCGCGGGCGCATTCGTCGCCGCAGCGGTGGGTGTTCGGGTCGCACACGAGGCCGCAGGTGGCCGCCACGCAGGTCGCGCGCCCGTGGGTCGGAACGCGGCACCGCGCGCACGTCGGCCCGCACCCGAGGGGCGAGGTTCCGTCCGAGCACACGTCGCCACAGCGCAGGAATCCGCGGTTGCAGTTGATCTCGCAGTGCCCGGCGGTGCAGAGGGGAGCACCGTTGGCGGGGGTTGCGCAGGGCTCACAGCGGTCGCCGCAGGAGGCGATGGCATCGTCGGCGAGGCAGCGATCGCCGCAGAGGTGAAAGCCCGCAGCGCACGCGATGGCGCAGCGTCCGGCGGTGCACGCGACGGCGCCGTTGGCGGGCATGGGACAGGGCTGGCAGCGGTCGCCGCACGAGGCGACGCTGTTGTCCGGTGAGCACCGATCGGCGCAGCGGTGGGTCCCACTGGCGCAGGAGAAATCGCAAGTCGATGTGGTGCCCATGAGGGTGCAGCGGACGGTGGCGCCGACGGGTGCGACGCAGGGTTCGCAGCGGGCGCCGCACGAGGCCGGGCTGTTGTCCTGGAGGCAGTCCGTCCCGCAGCGATGGGTGCCCGCCGCGCACGGCGTGAGGCATCGCCCTGCGGTGCACTGCGAGCCTACGGCGCAGCCCACGCCGCACGCGCCGCAGTTGGCGTTATCGACGCGCGGATCGACGCACCCCACTGCGGCGCAGTGCACCTGTGGCATTGGG
Organism: Deltaproteobacteria bacterium; assembly: GCA_947477565.1. GTDB lineage: Bacteria > Myxococcota_A > Polyangia > Polyangiales > SCUS01. The sequence continues at coordinate 3,748 of CANJUR010000083.1, read as the reverse complement.
CAGACGCACGCTCGGTCGCGGCACCACGCGCCGGCGACGCATGCGTTACCGCAGCGGCCGCAGTTCTCCGAGTCTGATCGCAGATCGACGCAGACGTTGTCGCACTGCGCGGCGCGGTCCGCGGGGCACTGGCAGGCGCCTCCGCGACAGGTGCGGCCGGAGCCTTGCGTGCCGCACGGTGTCTCCGCGGGTAGCTCGTCGAAGGCGCATACGCGGAGCGTGGCGTCGCAGCGCTCGGCGACGGTGCACGGATCGTCGTCGCGGCATCCGGCGGTGTCGGTGCACGCGCGCACCGGGCGGCAGCCGCGGGTGAGGTCGCACGCAGCGCCGATGGGGCAGAGAGCGCTTGATGGAGCATGTTCGCAGCGCCCACTTCGGCAGGAATCGAAGGTGCAGGAGACGTCGTCGTTGCACTCGCCGTCCGTGCGACATCCCGGCGTTGCTGCGTCGGGAATGTTGCTGCGATCGAGGCTGGTGCGGTCGTTGGTGACGACATCGATGGCGACGGCGGCATCGAGGGTAGGACCCCCGACGACGGACTCGCCCGGCGCACAGCCGAGGGCGAGGAGGAGCGCGAGGGGCGTCAGGCGCAGGGACATTGGTTAGTGGCTCAGGGGTGCGGGTCGAGGCGTGTTCCGGAGGGGCCACGCGGGAGCGACGAGAACGCATGCCCCTTGGATTCGGCCTGTTTCAAGGTCTGCGGTGACATCGGAGAGCACTCGGAGACGACGCACCACGAGGCGGGTGAGCATGATTGCGCGATGCTACCAGAGCTTCAATGGGCGGCAGGGCGGATGCCTGTGGCGTGCTAGGTTCGCTGTGTAAACGGAGGAAAGGCGTGATGTCTGACGAGCGAACGGCCGACGGGTTCTGGTGCGTCGAGGACGAGTCTCTGGGGTTGACGATCGACCTGACGGCGATGGGGCTTGACCCTGACGCGGTCGAGGTGATGGCGTCGCGGGTGACTCGTGCGGTCGCTGCGATGGCGGCGCTCGAGGCGGGTGCGATCGCGAACCCGGACGAGGGTCGGCAGGTGGGGCACTACTGGCTTCGCGCCCCGGAGCTGGCGCCGGAGCCGGCGTTGACGGCGGCGATCGAGGAGGCGCGGCGCCAGGTGTTGGACTTCTCTGCGCGGGTGCACGCGGGCGAGGTGAGTGCTCCGTCTGGCGGGCGCTTCGAGCAGTTGTTGGTGATCGGCATTGGCGGCTCGACGCTCGGACCGCAGTACGTGTCGCACGCTCTTGGTGGCGCGGCGGACCCGATGCGGGCGGCGTTTATTGACAACACTGATCCGGACGGAATTGACCGAGTGGTGGCGCGGCTGCGGGCTGGTGCTGGGCTCCGCGCCACGCTGACCGTAGTGATCTCCAAGTCCGGCGGAACCAGGGAGACCCGTAACGGGATGCTCGAAGTGGCTCGGGCATATCGGGCGGACGGGCTCACCTTCGCGGAGCACGCGGTGGCGGTGACGGGTGAGGGCAGCGAGCTCGATCGGGTGGCTCGCTCGGACGGCTGGCGCGCGATCTTTCCGATGTGGGACTGGGTCGGCGGCCGCACCTCCGAGTTGTCCGCGGTGGGCTTGCTTCCCGCGGCTTTGCAGGGGTTGGACGTGGACGCGATGTTGTCCGGGGCGCGAGCGATGGACGTGGCGACGCGGCGCGACGGTTGGCAACAGAACCCGGCGGCGGCGCTGGCGGTTGCGTGGTTTCTCACGGGGGATGGGCACGGCGATCGGGCGATGGTGGTGCTGCCGTACAAAGACCGGTTGGAGTTGTTCTCGCGCTACCTGCAGCAGCTGGTGATGGAGTCACTGGGCAAGGAGAAGGATCTCGATGGCGCGACGGTTCTCCAGGGCATCGCGGTGTACGGCAACAAGGGCAGCACGGACCAGCATGCGTTTGTGCAGCAGCTCCGCGACGGGCGCGACGACTTCTTCGTGACCTTCATTGAGGTGCTGCGCTCGAGGTCGAGCGAGGTGTTCGAGGTCGAGCCTCGCGTGACCTCCGGGGATTACCTGTTCGGGTATCTCGAGGGCACGCGCAAGGCGCTTGCGGAGCGCGGTCGCCCTTCGTTGACGGTGACCCTGGAGCGCGCCGATGCGCGCGGCGTGGGGATGCTCATCGCCCTCTACGAGCGCGCGGTAGGTTTGTACGCGACGCTGGTGAACATCAACGCGTACCACCAGCCGGGGGTCGAGGCGGGCAAGCGCGCCGCGAACGAATTGCTCGCGTTGCAGGCGCGAATCGAGGCGGCGCTACCGGTTGAAGCAGACGCGGCGGTGTGCGCCGCGGATCTGGCTCAGGCGATCGGTGAGGGAGACGTAATGCAGGTCGCGCGTGTTCTTCGTCACCTCGCGCTAGGCGGCGAGCACGAGGTCTTACGAGTGACAGGAACTGGACTGCTTACCTCAAAATATTGCAGCCGCCGCGCGAGTTGACCAAACCACGATGTGTGCATGCTTCTTGGCGTGATGGTTCTCCCGCGGCGTAAATGGGCGTGAGGAACGAGGGACCACACTGATGAGCTCTGAACTGACCGTACGACAGAAGATCCTGATGGCCGCCGTTGCGATGGGCAGCGACACCGAGAACTTCTCCGTCGAGAACCTGATTGTACGGTCGTGGAAAATGTTTCCCGAGTCGTTCTCGCTGCGCGGGTTCGAGCGGCTTTACCCTGACTCCAACCGTGTCCTGGCGAAGCTCTCGGGTGCCGACGGGCTCTGCGGCCTCGGGTGGCTTGAACATACCGACCAGCGCACGTATCGCATGTCGCGCAAGGGGCGCACCGTGGCGCGCACGCTTGCGGCGATGCAGGACAACCTCGGCATCGAGGTGCCTGCCGCGGACATCGCTGAAGAGCCGGTCGTGGAGGCACCGGTCGAAATCCCGGCTCCACTGCGGGTCGCGGCGGAGCCCATCGCAAAGGCGATTGTGAAGGAGAGTAGGCCCACGCCCGTGCGGGCTGCGCGGCCTGTGCGTGAGGCGAAGCCGGCTGCGGTGGCGGAGGGTCGTCCCATGACGAGCACTGCCACGCTTACGCCGATGGACGTCAACGCGCTTCAGCAGATCGGCAAGGCTGATGCGCTGCGGAAGTTTCTGCGGGGCCAGCCGCTTTCCTTCACGGATGCGTGCACCTTCTGGGGCTTCTCCTCGGCGAGCCGCGCAACGGTTGTGCAACAGCGCCTCGAGATGACCACGGAGTTGCTCAAGCGCGCGGTCGAGAGTTTCTCCAACGGCATCGACGCGCGCATCCCGCCGCTGTCGACCTGTTACGGACTGTTCAACCTCAACCGCCTGATGGCTGAGAAGTTTGCACGCGAGTTGGAAGGCCTGCGGCTGCCGGTCGCCTCCGGGGGCTGAAAGATTCCTTCGCAAGAGTCTTGACGGCATCCTGAGACGAGCGTAGACACCGCCTCCCGCCGACCGAGGGGCCCTGACGAAGGGCTCGGACGAAGGAGGAAAAAAAGAAGCCATCGACCACTAAAAGGTTGACGGCAGGCGGAGAGCGAGTAGAACCGCCCTCCCCCAAGGCGAGGCGGTGTCGCGAGAGCGAGACCAGCGCCCAGGGTACGCACCCGAAGGGATCATTGATCCCGACCCGGTCTTTGAAAATCAGGTTGCAAGGAGATCAGCAGTCATCACCTGACTGTTGGTCCACGGACGGCGGCTCTCGGCAACGAGGGACCGACGTCGGTAGAAGAATCGAACACAATCAGGCGGTGCGAAAGCATCGACCTGAGTTACAGCAT
>CANJUR010000082.1 GCA_947477565.1 Deltaproteobacteria bacterium | reverse complement strand
TCGCCACGGAACACTTGCGCTGCGGGTCCCAGACGTTGTCGGCGAGTTGGTAGTAGCAGACCTCGGAGCCGTCCGCGTTTCGGCGCTTCGTCGTGCGCAGGTACATGCCTCGTTATTACGCCGGTAGAAGCTGATTCGTCAACATTTTCGCACAGTGTCGTGTGCCTAGGTTTCTGGAGCCTCGGTGCATCGAAAACGTCGAGAACTCAAGCAGTCGGCACCTCTGGAACCGAGGTGAACTGTCAAAGTCGGGTCGAACCCGCTTGGAATGATGCGGATGTCGTGCAATAAAGGTGAATGGTCAATCGATCTCTACTCCTGGCTGCGGTTTTGGTCGCGGCATGTAACTCAGCTTCGACGACACCGCCGGACGATACCGCAGTTGATAGCGGTACAAGCGATGCGGTCGCAGACGTGCCGGTAGATTCCCCGGAAGACCGGCCCACTCCCGCAGACATCCCCAGTGACACAACAGCCGTAGCGGATGTGCCTGCGGACCTCCCTGTGGTGGACGCACGAACTCAAGACACCGGGCCGACTCCAATGACGGACGCTGGATCCACGGACACCGGGCCGACCCCAGTGACGGACGCTGGATCCTCGGACACCGGGCCGACCCCTGTGACGGACTCTGGATCCACGGACACCGGGCCAACTCCAATGACGGACGCTGGATCCACGGACACCGGGCCGGTGATTGCGGACACCAGTCGGGTGCTGAGGTTTCGGAATGACTGCGCCACGACTGCGGTGCGGGTAGGGTCTACGGGCGGTTTCGTGAGGGATTGCGGTCCCGGAGGATCATGCCCGGCGGGTACGGCCTGCTCGGCCGCGCGTGTTCCGCCTGGGTGCTTCTGGGTACTCCCCGCGCCCTCGAGCGGCACCCGCGACCTGGCGCCCGGCGAGAGCGTGACCTACGTGATCAACACTCCAGCGATCAACCATATTCAATGGAGTGGCAACGTGTATGGAAGCACCCAGTGCTCGGGTGGCAACTGCGCGACCGGGCGCTGTCCGGGGGGTGTCTGCAACCCCGGGGTAGGGCCTGAAGGCCCGACCACCCGCGGTGAGTTTACGTTTCTCGACAACACTGTGGACTATTACGACATCTCGCTGATCGATGGCGTCAATGTTCCGATGTCCATGGGCGTTGATCCGAGCGGGCGTTACCGTGCTGCGCCTTCCGGCCCGAACGGTGCCTACTGGTGCGGCACCGGCGGCGCTTCTACGGCATCGCATCCGACGCTGACGTCTTGCAGTTGGAGTTTCAACCCCACCAACGTCGCGGGCGCAGACCGTTCGAACCTGTTGCGATATGTCATGCCCAGTGATCGCGCTTGTACCACCGATACCGACTGCGCCGGTGTCGGCGTGTGCGGCACCATCATCGTGCCCGGTACGGCACGCGCCGAGCGGCGCTGCGGTGCACAAATCGGATGGTGGACCGCCAACCAACTATGCAGTGAAACCGCGGGTACGCTCGGTGCTCCCCTCGACTGCGGCGGTGTCGTGAGCGGCCCGGGCGGTGGACGCCGGAATAATCTCTTCGCGTGTTCGGGCCCGTACAGTCAGTCTTGCTACTCTGCTGGAGCGACCTCGACATGCTGCGGTTGCGCCGTCTGGCCGGGCTATCCCGTGACCAGTACGTGCCAGTCGCAAAACCCTGACTGGAACTCGACGGTGCTCCCGTGGGTGACGTTTGCGAAGAGCGCTTGCCCGACGGCGTATAGCTATCAGTACGACGACCCCAGCAGCACATTCGTCTGTCGTAGCGAGGGTGACCTCAACGGCACGGACTACGTGATTACGTTCTGCCCAGGCGGCCGGCGCGGATTCTAGAGCCGCTCTACTACCCGCGGGCATCCACGGGTTTTTCAGAGATCCTGACCTGACCTCGAATTCTCCAGCGATTTCAATACGCCCGGACGTGGTATCGCGCATTCGATGGGATGTCTGTATTCCGCCGATTCGTCGAAGCCTGCGCGACCTCACCCCGCGCTGCCGCGTGCCCCCCTCTCCCTCTTGGGTTCACTTCGGGACACATCTCGCGATTCGCGTGAAAGTCCCTGCGATCGACGCTGAATTTGAGCGTGGCGCCCCTAAATTCCTTCCTGCGGAAACAGCGACCCGCTGGAGGGCTAAAGACAGGCCCCCGAAGGATCGACCCCACTTCCGAGACCTCACCCCCAACCCCCTCTCCCAAGAGGGAGAGGGGGCTAAAAAGCTTGATTTTATGGCATTTCTTCTCGATCCGAGCCCCCTCTCCTCCTGGGAGAGGGGGTTGGGGGTGAGGTCTCGCAAGGTGTATCGATCCTTCGAGGGCCTGACTACCCCTCCGGCGGGTCGCCGAGAATTACAGACGAATCGTGAGATGTGTCCCGAGGTAAACCCCGGAGGAGAGGGAGCTCAAATGCCTGTTGCGTTTGGACAAGTCTGGGCATGAGGGCCCGCCTTCGGAGCAATGTTCGGAAAAGATAAGGCGGAGGCGGGTTCCGAGGCCACGCTGCCTCTTCCCAATGCCTTGTCTTCCCTACAATCGTGACGGCCGAAGCTCTGTGTGGTAGTCGGTTTTTCCTTGGACAACGTGCAACACGGGCTCCGTCCCACTAAAGCTGTGACCCGCGTTGTCGGGCTGCAATTCGCGCTCGTCGTGACTGCAATGGTCGCGTGGCCGGCAGGCGTCGCGGCGCAGGCAATCGATCCTGCTCTCGTGGCCTCGCGACGCGAGGCGATCCGGGATGCACTCGCTGCCAGCGATGCGGGAGACCATGTGCGGTCGCTCGATCTCGCACAGCGCGCCGAGCGCATCGCTGCGTCGCCATCGCTGCGGGCAATCATCGCCCGGGAGGCTGAATACCTCGGCAGTTGGGTGCTCGCGCTCGGCGAGGCTTCGCAGTGCGAGGCCGAAGCGGTTCGCAACGTCGCGATTCCCGACCGAGAACACGTCATCGAGGAGTGTCGGAGGTTGATCGCCCGCGCAGAGCGCGAAGTTGGCCAGTTGCGGTTACGCTTGCCCATGCCGCGGCCCGATGGGCTTCACGTGTCGATCGGTGGCGCGGTGCTTCCGCCGGTAGCGTGGGGTCTGCCGTACGTCGTCATTCCGGGCAGCATCGCAGTGGAGGTCAGTGCAGACGGGTATGAAACCTATCGTTCAAATATCGACGTCGGCGCAGGGCAGACTGTCGAGCGGCGCGCCGAGCTCGCTCCAGTGGCGACCGCGAGGATAGCGCCTCCGGTGACTCCGGTGATTCCGGTGGCTCCGGTGATTCCGGTGATGCGGGTGAGTCCGGTGACTCCACACCCCGTCGCACCGCCCCCGACTGCGGGTATAGGCCCATGGATCGTCGGCGGCGCTGGGCTCGCAAGCCTCGGAATCGCCGGTCTTTTCTATGGGTTGAGTCGTGCGGCCTACCCGTCGTGCGCGGACTCAGCCCTGGGGTGCCCCGGCTCGCAAGAGGAGAGTTACGACAGCTATGCTCGCTACTCTGTCTCCGCGCAGATTACCCTTGGCACCGGCGCCGCAGCCCTCGCGACGGCCGTGGTGTGGTGGGCCGTTGGACGGCGAGCGCGCCCGGCGAGCGCGCCCCACGCCATGCTTCAAGTGACACCGACCTCCCGCGGCGCTTCGCTCGGTGTTGCAGGTCTGTTCTAGCCAAAAGTGCTCGTGCTTCACGAGGGTAGGTATGGCGCCCTGGTGATGCTGACTGCGACGATCATACGCTGCTAAAGTCCGCCCTAAGCCGTCTGTTCACTGGAGATTCATGCAGTTCCCGCTCTCACGCTCACTCGGCTACCTCGCATTCACCGCTGTTTTCGCGTGCGCCGCGTGCGTACCGAAACCCTTCCCTCGCGCCATCGATGCTGGTGCCGACGCCTCCTTCACGGAAGTCGGCGCGGCGGACGTGCCCGTGTCGAGCGATGTAACCGACTCGAGTGTGATCGATGTTGAGCTCACGGACACCTCCTCCACAGTCGATAACGCCGAGGTCGCGGCGGTCACTGACAGCATGAGCGACGTCGGAGTCACCGACAGCATGAGCGACGTCGGAGTCACCGACAGCATGAGCGACGTCGGAGTCCCCGACGTCGGAGGGAGCGACGTTGTGGGCCGCGACGTTGGAGATGCAGTTGACGCGGGGCCACTTCCGATGGCCTCGGATCGGATACTCACGGTCCGCAATGCGTGTCCCAGTACCACTGTGACCGTCGGAACAACCGGCGCATTCGTTGGCGTATGCGGCACGGATGGAAGCTGCCCCGCGGGCAGTGCTTGCCTTCCCTCACGCACGCCACCCGGGTGCTTCTGGGTGTTGCCAGACCCGGAGGTCGGCTCGCGCATACTCCGTAGTGGAGAGAGTGCCACCTACGTACTTCGCACTCCGGCCGTCAATCATGTGCGATGGGGCGGTGAAATCTACGGTCGCACGGGCTGCACCGGCACCGCCAATTGCGAGACCGGTCGCTGCCCCGGAGGCGAATGCGCTCCCGGGGTCAGCCCGATCGGTCCCACGACGAAGGCAGCGCTGACGCTGGTTGATAATACCGACGACTCCTACGGCATCTCGATCGTCGATGGGGTGAATCTGCCCATGTCCATCGGAGCCGACACCGCGGGCACCTACCGGCTCGGGCCGACCGGGACGGCCGGCGACTACTGGTGCGGTAACAGCGGCGCGCAGATGCCCTCCAGCGCCGCATTGACCGGATGCTCCTGGAACTTCGATCCCACCACGGTCGATGGCTCCGATCGCTCTACGACACTGCGGTTTGTCGTGCCGACCGTTCGCTCCTGCACCGACGCGGCAGGCTGCATGGCACCGGAGGTCTGCGGGACGGCCATCCTGGACGCTCCGACGCGCCCAAGCCTGCGCTGCGGAAGACAAATCGGCTGGGCGACCCCGCAACAACTCTGCCGCGACGCCGCGGGCGCCTACGTTGATGTGTTACGGTGTGCAGAGTCCGCCCCGGGGGATGTCGGAAGCCGTAGTGACCTCTTCTCCTGCACAGGTGCCTACGCGCCGTCGTGCCGTGTCTCCGGTGCCTCGTCGACGTGCTGTGGGTGTGCCGTGTGGCCCCAGGCGCCATCGATCGCTGCGTGTGTGTCTGCCAATCCCGCGTGGACCGCCGTCGCGCGACCTTGGGCGGCGTTTCTAAAAAACGCTTGTCCTACCGCGCGAAGCTACGCGGACGACGAAGCCAGCAGCACCTTCCGATGCCGCACGGACAGCGATCCCAATGGAACCGATTACGTTGTCACGTTTTGCCCGGGTGGTGTCCGGGGATTCTAGCTGCGAAGAACGGACGACAGTCCTCGGTCGAGCGAGCGGAGACTGCCAACTTCGTAGGTATGCCCCACTACTCGACGATGAATCGGCGGTGTCGGTGCCTCGCCCTGGTCTCCCGCGCGTCCGGGACCACGGGAGAGGCTTCTTCATCCTCGGCTGTTCGTGAGTGATGATGACTCCCCCGCTCCCGCGGTAGCACCGTATCGGGTGTTGCGATGTATGCAACTCCCGCTTCGATCGAACCCACGTCCACGATGTCTGCGACTCCGGCGTCGAGACTTCCTGCTTCGGGTGGTTCTGGGTCAGCGGCAATGACGGGCGGGGCTCTGGTGCCGGACACCGACAGGGGCCGGTCGCGATCGCGGATTGTCGAGTCTGAGGGTGCTCCGGCTCCATGGAGAAACCACGCACTCACCGCGATGGCAGCGAGGGATATCGCTGCGATCGCCGCGAAGCGCCCGCGGGCGACAGGTGCCACGGCCACGGCTGCGGCGCTTACGGACGGGGTCGACGCTTCCAGGGCGGCGGGAGCCTCCAGGACCACTGCATCGACCGGCGGCGTGACCTGAACCTCGCTGCGAGTAGCCTGCGGAAGTGCTTCTGCGAGCGCCTCAAGCAGGAGCCCGGCGTTTGCGTAGCGATCGGCCGGGTGCGGCGAGAGTGCACGGAGCAGCACCGGCTCCCAGGCTCCGACATCGACACCGAAATGCGCTGGTGTGGGACGGTCTGGAGACATCACTTCACGAAAGAGATCGGTGCGATTCGATGACTTGTAAGGACGCCGGTCGACGAGTACCTCGACGATCAGCAGCCCGAGTGCGTGCACGTCTGTCCACGGGCCCGTTCGCGCTCCACTCACCTGCTCCGGGGCTGCGTAGCGTGGCGAAAATACGACGGAGGAGGAGGCGGTGCGAGTGGCGCCGCTCACCGGAAGATCGACATCTTCTTCCATCATCTTCGCGACACCGAAGTCGAGGAGGCGCAGCACGGCACCGTGAGAGGCCGCCACCACCATGATGTTCATCGGCTTGATGTCCCGGTGCGCGATGCCCTCTCGGTGGGCCTCCTCGACGGCCTCGAGCACCGGACGAAACATTCCAAAAGTCTCTTTCGGAGAGCGGCCTCCCTGCCCTTCGCGCGCCGCGAGATCGGCCGCGAGTGTGCCGCCGGAGATCCATTCGAGGACGATGAAGGGCGCCTCGGTCCCGGAGGGCAGCTTCGTTGCGCCGAAGTCGAGCACCTGCACGATCGCCGGGTGGCGAAGCTTTGCGATGGTCTTGGCCTCTTGCACGAAGCCGCTAAGGAAGATCTCCGCCTGAGCCGGGTCGGCCGGCACCTTGAGCACCTTGATCGCCACATGCCGGTCGAGTCCGACCTGCATGCCACGGTAGAGGAGCCCGAATCCCCCTTCGGCGACCAGCGCCTCGACCTCGAAACGCCCTGCGAGCAGGGTGCCTACCAGCGAAAATGGGTCTGACAGAACAGGCGCGGCACGCTCTCCCATGCCATCAATTCTTACCATTCGTAGGCCGTAACACGCCCCGGCGCAGAGTGTCACGAAGCCATGCGGTACCTCCGGCGCAGGGCTCAGCGAGCGATCTTCGAGCGTGCGGGGTGGTGCGCCGGTCGTGCCCGTTGTGAGTGCGCGGCTGGCGACGGAGAAAACCGATTTCTCTCAACGCCGCGTGAGCAGCCAGCCGAGCACCGCGATGAGCACAATCGATACCAACACCACGGCGATCGCTGCGACACGGTTGTTGCTTGCATGTACCGCCGCAACCGGTTGTGGCGGGGGTGTCACTGGCTCACGCATCGCGAACCCGGCCGCCGCGGATCTTGCCTGAAGTTCATCCAAATCGACGCGCTCGGTGTGCTCGGTGCCGCGATCGGCAAGGGTCGGCGCAGGGCCGACTTCGCGTCGCCTCGGTGGCTCGACCTCATGTGGTGATTTCGGTGTGGGTCTGGTGCCGGATGCCTCATCAACGCGGATTCGGGATGGGGCGACCAGGGGGGCGGCCCACCCATCGGAGTAGGCTTCCGTAGAGTCGGTCACCATCGTTGTGATGGCATGAGTCACATCGAGATCGGATGGGTGGTCGGCCGGGCCTGCCGCGGCCATCGGCCACGCGAGCGATGGGTCCGCGGAGTCGATCATCGTATGATCGAGGCTATCGTCTATGTCATTCGGCTGCGGGGCGTGAGCCTCGGCGCGGGTGAATGCCGGGACAGGCCTGGGCCGGGGCTCGGCGAGCACGTTTGCGGGCGCAGTTGCTCGGCGAGCGGACGCCCAGGCCTCGGCCAGCGCTACGCGGAGGGATGCCACATCCGGAGGCCGACGATCAGGGTCGAGCTGCGTAGCGCGGCTCGCGACGAGCGTCACCGCGGGAGGGATGTCATCTCGCCGTAAACTCACCGCGGAGCAGTCATCGTTGCTCGCGGACTCGGCAGACGGGCCCACGGTCGGGTCGGTGGTGCACTCCATCGCGATTGCACCGAGGGCGAACACGTCGCAGGCGACGGTCGCCGCGCTCGGATCGTCGTCGAGTTCTGGAGCGGTGTAATCGCCGCTGCGGCCGCCCAGGAGAGTTGCGAGGCCGAAATCGAGGATCGACACTCGAAGCGCCTCGTCGTCGAGGGACACCACGATCGATGCGGGATCCAGGCCGCCGTGCACGAGCGCAGGCAGGCATGCATGGGCGTAGGCGATGGCCTCGCAGGCGCGATCGAGGACATTGGCCAGCACGCCTGGCGATGGAGTCATGCCGCCGTCGCGAGCATGCGTGAAGACGTGTTTCAAGGAGTGGCCAGGGACGGCTTCGAGGACGAGCCACGGGCGTCCGATCGAGGTGCCGCGCGCGAGGGTGCGTGCGATCGCGCGGTGCGAGCACCCGACGAGGCGATCGGCAAGGTCTTCCAACGCGCGGGCCCGATGGGCGTCGCCGCCCAACGGAGGGAGCAGTTTGACCAGAACCTCCGCTCCGTCGTGGGAGTCGTGTGCGGACCAGCAGTCGCCCAGCCCACGGTCATCGCGCGGCGCGACGAGACGGAAACGACCGTCAAGGACGGTGTCGGGTGCGAAGTCGCTCATGGGTTGAATATCGATACCTTTCATCCGCGTGAAGTCTTCGGTGTAATCGACATGTCCGAAGACCTCGTACTTCAGTGCTGAGGCGCAGGGAAGCGCCGGGCGAGGGCGCACGATCTGGGCTGTTACCCCTCGGAGGTGCTTCGTCATTGGCTAACACCTTGCGAGCGACGATACTCGGTGAATGAAGACCCTGAAGCCCGTTTCGATGAGCGTGCTGCAGCGCGTATTTGAGACGAACGAGCGGTTCTTTCTCACCGTTTCGGCGCTCGCGTGCGTGCCCCTCCTGGGCCCAGCGGGGCCGCTGCTCGAGGCTGAAATCTGGCGCAGCTTCGAACGCGCCATGGGCCCGTCGGCGGTGCTCGATGACGCGATGCCAAAGAGGCGCGGCGAGGTGCTGGTCACGGCCTGCGCATGGGCCCCCGACGACGCCACCGAGGTCACCGTGGGGGTACGAATCGGATCGCTCGAGCTGTTGCAGCGTGCGCCGGTCGGACCGCTGGCGCTCGCATCATTTTCCCCACTGGGCATTGGAGACTCGACGCGTCGGGCGAGGCTCAGCACCGACGAGGCGAAGTGGATCCGTGAAGACCACTCGGGCCTCCCGAAAAACTTCGACCGACGAGGCTTCAACGTCGCCCCGGACGCGATGCAGATTGACGGGTTCTTTAGGGGTAACGAAGACTTCTCGCTCGTGGGCATGAGTCGCGATCTACCGCGCATCGAGGGGTGTCTACCGGGCCTCGCCGCCCGTGCGTTCGTCTCTCGGCACTCGCAATTCGAAGAGGTTCCGATGCGACTGGACACCGTGCATCTACTCGTCGACGAGTTGCGTGCGGTGCTCATATTTCGTGGCGTCGCGGAGGTCTCCGAACACGACGCCGACGACGTGACGCACCTTCTTCTGGCCTGGGAGCACCTCGATGCACCGCGCACCGTCGAGCACTATCAGGGAGCCTTCACGCGCCGAACCAACGGCCCCGGCCGAGGGCGCGCTGCGCTCCGCGACGACGAGCTATCGATCGAGGGCGCACCGGGGGCCGATGCGATCGTGGCGGCCTCGGGCGCACCGAGGCGCGAGGGCGCGGCCCTGGCACGGGAGCGCGAACGCGCCGCCGCCGAACTGCGAAGCCTGCGGTACAAGCTCGGTCGTCTCGGCGTCGATGCGGCGACTTTCGCCCGGGAGCAGCCAACCGACGAGTCTGGGCTTGCCGCGCCGCCCGCCGAAGACTTCGCAGCGGCCATCTCCCTCGCGTCCGAGCGCAACGAGGCGGCCCGGGCGAAGGCCGAGACCCATCGCGCCGAAGTCGAGGCTCTCGCGAAGGCGCTCTGCGATCGTTGTGGCGTCGACTACGCCGCCGTCGCTGCCCCCCACGGTGGACCGCCCGAAGTGACAACCCCTCGCGGCGCGGCCCGTTTACTCGCGGCATACCGGACTGCGGCTCACCGGCGTCCGGCGGCGCGACCCCTCGGAGAGGCCGACCGCGTTCGGGAGCGGCAAGACTTGATCGAGCGCGTCGCCCGTGGTGAGAGCCTCGCGGGGGCCAACCTGACGGGCGCCGATCTCTCGCGGCTGAGCCTCGTCAACATCGACCTGCGGGAAGCACTGCTCGAAGGCGCCGACCTGACGGGCGCCGACTTGACCGGCGCCGACTTGACCGGCGCGGTGCTCGTTCGCGCGGTGCTCGACGATGCGACGCTCACCGGCGCACGACTCGCGAGGGCCAACCTGGGGTACGCAACGCTTAGCGGCGCGCGGGCTTCGGAGGGCCTTGACCTCACCGACGCGACGCTCTGGAAGACGAACCTCGCGGGGTGCTCGTTGCGCGGGGTCAAGCTAGGCGCCGCGACGTTGACCGAGGCAGACCTTTCGAATGCACAACTCGAAGGCCTGAGCGCTCGCGGAGCGACCTTTAACAGGGTCGATCTCACGGGCGTCCGGTTCACCGCCGCGAGCCTTCAGAAAGCGCTGTTTGTGGAGTGCACGCTCTCGAAAGCCGACCTGCGCGATGCGCGATTGAAGGGTGCGACGTGGGTAGGGTCGCACGGGGAGGAGACGTGCTTCGCCCGTGCCGATGCTGAAAACATTCGCATGGTCGAGGGCTGCTCTTTTGAGCGCGCAGACTTTCAGGGCACGCGAATGCAGGGATCAACACTCCGCGGCACACACCTCGCGCGCTCCAACTTCACGCGGGCCAACGCGGACCGCGCGGACTTCTCATCCTGCGACCTGAGGGGGGCCATCCTCACCCAATGCTCGTTGCGCGACGCGCTGCTCATCCGCACCGATCTTACGGACGCCATGATGACCGCCGCGGGCCTTCTCGGAGCCGTGATGCAGGCGGCCACGGTGCAGGGAGCAAACCTGCGCGATGCGGTGCTTTTTGGCGCTAATCTCACACGATGGCGGGGCGATCCAGCGTCACTCGAGGGGGCCATGATGACGCGTACCTCTCTTCGTAAAGGCGTCTCGTGAATCGGGCCGACGTCGAGGCGAAGCTTCTCGCGGGCGCGGCCCTCACCGATCTCGACCTCGCGGGCGTCGATCTCGCGGGGGCAAGCCTCGCGGGTGCGGTGTTTACCGGGGTTTCGCTCCGTGGGGCGTCTCTCCGCGGCGCGCACATCGCAGAGGTTGTGTTCGAGGACTGCGACCTCACCGATGCCGACCTCGGCGAGGCCACGGCAGACTATGCAGTACTCTCGCGCTGCGACCTCACAGCCGCGCGTCTCGGGGGTGCGAGCCTGCGAAGTGCGCGGCTCTCCGAGGTATCGCTCGTGCGCGCGGACCTCACCGCGGTGCACCTGGCCCGCACCACCCTCGATCGATGTGACCTCACCGGTGCGTCGTTGCGGGGTGTTTCCCTCGACGGCGTGACCATGCTCGCGTGCGTCGTGGAGTCCCTCGACCTCACGAACGCATCGTTCGCGGGTGCATTGCTTTTCAAGGTCGATCTCAACACCACGACGTTGACCGGGGCCACGCTACGCGGCGCCATCTTTCATGATTGTGTGTTGACCGCGCTCGACCTCACGGGCGCCGACCTCACGCAGACGCAGTTTGCCGGCTGCGACATGGCAAACGTCATCCTGGAGCGCGCGACGCTCACGCAGTGCGGCTTTCCGGGGGCCAACCTCGCGCAGGCCAATCTAAAGCGCGCGACGGGCACCGCGGTGGTCTTTGTCGATGCTCAGTTGCGGCGCGCGACGTTGCGTGGATCACGGTTGCTCAATTCGCTGTTCGTCGGCGCAGACCTCCGCGGCGCCAACCTCACGGACGCAGACCTGCGGGGGTGCGTCTTGCAGCGGGCCAACGCCACCGGGGCGCT
The DNA here is from genome assembly GCA_947477565.1 of Deltaproteobacteria bacterium. GTDB lineage: Bacteria > Myxococcota_A > Polyangia > Polyangiales > SCUS01. The sequence continues at coordinate 11,256 of CANJUR010000082.1, read as the reverse complement.
CGTCATGGGGGCCGCGCTCGCGGGGGCTGATTTCTCGTACGCCGACGTGTCCCGCGCCAACTTCACCGGCGCTTCGCTCGACGGTGCGATGTTTCACGGAGCGGTCGCGCTCGACACGGTCGGTCGGTCGGTTGGTTGGATCGGCGACGATGTGGAGCTTGCGGCCGCCGAGCGACGAATGAAGGGAGTCGATGCAAAGTGATGCAACACAAGGCGACAAAGTTAGACGAGAGCGCGACGTGGCAGGAGATCGGCACTGTCACGATGCTCGAGGGTGTCACGTGCGTCGTGCGCGCTGGGGCGGGCGTGCACCGGGCGCGACGTGCGGTGGGGTGCCTGGTGGCACCGGCCGTGGGCGATCTTGTGTTTGTCGCGGTGTCTCCACGCGGGTGTTGGGTGCTCTCGGTGCTCGAGCGCGCAAGCGACGCTCCGACGCGGCTCTCGGTGGAAGGCGACCTCGAGATCGTGACGCCCAACGGGGTGCTCCGGATGGGTGCACGCGACGGGGTCGAGATGTCCTCGGAGTCGACGCTCACGGTCGTCGTGGCGGGCGTGCACCTGCGCGCCGCCGAGGGCGAGGCCTCGTTTGATCGGGCCAGCCTCGCCGCGGGCGTCGTCGATCTGGACGCCGGGAGTCTCGTCGTCCGAAGCAGCACCGAAGAGCACACCGTCGAGCGGCTCACCCAGCGAATCGGGAGCGCGCAACGATTCGTCGCGGAGGTCGATCGGCTCCGCGCGGGGCACATCGACTATCGCGCCGAGCGGATGCTCGAGATGCACGGCGAGCACGCCATGGTCACCGCAGAGGGTCTCGTGAAGGTCGATGCGGCGCAGATCCACATCGGGTAAGTGAGACCTGAGAGGCCTTCGAGGGGCGATCGGTGGTGAGCTTGATCGCGCTCTTTGACCCGATGAATCCGACGAAACCGTGACTCTTCGAGGCTCTGGCCTTGCTCACTTCGCTCACCAGCGCGTGCGATTCCAGTGATGTTTCTGCCGCGATGGACGCTTCGATCAGCGACCTCGGGTGCGACGCTGCAGTGCGCGAGCGATCGGGTGTGCGTGTCCCGGATGATTCCCGACCTGCCGGGAGTCGGCGGACGCCGTTGCCCGATGGGCACCGGGTGCACCGCGGGGCAGACCTGCGTCGCTGGCGCCTGCACTCCGTGAGAGCGGTACGAGGCCGCGCGCGAAGGGCGCACTCCGGCATGCAGATGGGGTACCGTCTCGCGCTGTGAGTCGTCTGCGCGCGCTGGAGGTGGTGGCTGCCGCGGCGGCAGTCCTGACTGCGATGAACCTCTCGGTGTGGCTCGCGGGAGCCTCGCCGCGGCGCGTGCTGGCGCTGATGCTCGCCGGGACGGTGGGATCGTCCTACGGGTTCGCACAGGCGCTCGCGAAGGCAACGCCGCTGCTCTGGACGGGTGCCGCGGTGGCCCTCGCGCTGCGGGCGAAGCTGTTCAACGTGGGCGCGGAGGGGCAGTGCCTCGCGGGGGTGTTGGCGTGCGCGGTGGTCGGTGCTGCGCTTCCCGCGGGCGCGCCGTGGGTGCTTGCGGTTCCGTGTTGCCTCGCGTCTGCGGCGGCGGGTGGCGCCGCGCTGGGCGGCCTCGCGGGCTGGCTCCGCGGACGCTTCGGAACCAACGAGGTGCTCAGCACCCTGATGCTCAACGGACTGATGGCGGTGGTGGTCACCTGGCTCTACGGCGGTCCGCTCCGCGATGGCGCGCAGGTGCATACGCGCGACGTGGTAGCCGGGGCGCGGATCCCGATGGCCGGCGCTGCGCTGCGTGCGTTTCGTGGGAGCGGGCTCAACGCGTCGTTTGCGCTCGGCCTGGTCGCGCTCGCGGTGCTGGGCTGGTATCTCGCGCGCACCCGCGGCGGGTTGCACATCCGCGCGCTTGGTTCGTCGCCCGGGACAGCGGCCGCCGTGGGCATCGACCCGGCGCGCACGACGGTGCGGGCGATGGCGCTGTCCGGCGCGCTCGCGGGCCTCGCGGGGTCGCACTTCGTACTGGGCGTGAAGGGCTACGCAGAGCACGGCCTCGGCAGCGGCGTCGGGTTCACGGGCATCGCGGTGGCGCTGCTCGGCGGCGGGCGACCGTGGGGCATCGCGCTCGCGGCATTACTCTTCGGTGTATTGGCCCAGGGGGCGCTCGCGGTAAACGCGGTGGTTCCTTCGGACGCGCTGGTGGTGGTGCAGGCCGCGACGTTGATCGCCGTGGCGGTGGTCGGCGCAGGGCGGGCGGTGCCGCGATGATGGCGGTGGTGTTTCTTGCGCAGGTGTTGAGCGCGGCGACGCCGCTGGTGTTGGCGTCCCTGGGTGGGGTGCTCTCCGAGCGCGCGGGCGTGACGATGCTGGCGCTCGAGGGGTACCTGCTGCTCGGTGCGTTTGCCGCCGTGGTGGCGGGGCTGGCGAGCGGATCGGTGCTGGTCGCGCTGCTCGCGGCGGCCCTCGCGGGCGCCCTGGCGGGAGCGCTCTTCGCGGTCTTCGCGGTGTGGCGGCGGGCGAGCGCGGTGGTGGTCGGCGTGGCGATCAACCTCCTCGCGGTGGCGGGCACGCGCGCGGCGCTCAAGGTGCTTTACGGCTCAGCCTCCAACAGCCCGACGCTGCCGACCAGCGCGGGCGCGCGCGGATCGTCCCTCGCATGGACGGCCCTGCGCGACGCGCTCACCACGCCTACGGTTTGGATCGCCCCGGTGTTGGTCACGCTCGCGGCGCTGCTGCTGTCGCGCACGGTGTCTGGGCTGCGCCTCACGGCGTGCGGCGAGCACCCGATGGCCGCGCGGGCGCAGGGGGTCCCGGTGGCGCGGGTGCAGACGATGGCGCTGATGCTGGGCGGCGCCGTCGCGGCGCTGGGCGGCGCGCAACTGGGATTGCACCAGCATGGGTTCATCGCGGCGATGAGCGGGGGCAGGGGATTTCTCGCGGTGGCAGCGGTGATTCTCGGGCGCTGGCGGCCGGTTCGGGCGGCGGTGTGGGCGGCGGGCATCGGCGCGCTGTCGGCGCTCGAGGCGACGCTCGCGAGCAGCGGCCAGGTGCCCTCGGTGCTGCTGCAAGCGCTGCCGTTCGCGATCACGCTGCTGGCCGTGGCGGGGCGCTCGGGCAAGGCGCGGGCGCCCGCCGCGCTGGCCTGACTACCGGATCAGTCGCCTTCGAAGATCCGCCGCGCGAGGGCGTCGCGCCACTGCTCGACGCGCTCCGGGAGCGCACGAAGCACGAGCCACACCGAAGCGAGAATACCCAGTAGGGTAAAGAGTGCGCCGGTCCAGAGGCCGCGGACGGCGTGCGTGAGGGTGACGGCGCGGCGTCCGGCGGGGAGGTCCACGGCGAGCAGGGCTTGCGCGCGGTCTACGGTTCCGAGGGAGGTGGTCCAGCCGGAGTCGGTGTTTTGGTTGACGAGCAGCGTAGCGGGGCGCGCGAGATCGACCTCGAAGCGCAGCACGTTGGGGGTCCACTCGAGGGCGCGGACGGATCCGCTGTCGGCGGGCTCGAGGCGCTGTTGCGGGCCAGGTCCCTGCCAGATTTGCGGGGCTGGGGTCCAGTCGAAGGCGGCGTAGCAGACCGTGGTGCCGACGCCGCGCACGGGGTACGTGGGCCATCGCCAGTAGTCGCCGCCGTCGATCTGGTGGAAGGCCGTCGCGGCGCGCCCGGCGGGGATGGGGGGGTCGGCGCCGACCTGCAGCCGCGGGCTGTTGACGGCGACGAGGTCGATGATGACGCCGAGGGCGAGTGCGTACTCCAGGCCGACGAAGGCGCGGCGCAGGGAGGGGCGCGTGCGGCGGGCGACGAGCAGCGCGCGGAGGTCGGCGAGGGCGCGGCCCACGACGAGGGCGAGCAGCACCGTGGCGGGGTAGAGGAAGCGCGATGGGACGCGCAGCGAGCGGTAGACGGGGAGTTCGTGGAGGAGGCCGAAGAGGGAGAAGCCCGGGATGTTTCCGAGGGCGCACCAGACGAGCGCGAGGGCCACGCCGACATCGACGCGGCGGTCGCGGGCGCCGTCGTCGCGGCGTGCGAAGGCGGCGAGGATGGCCGCTACGAAGAGGGCGACGGGCGCGACGCCGATGTAGTCGCCGTACTCGGGCCAGACGAAGATGTGCCCGGGGAAGGGGCGATCGTGGGCGCGGGCGGTCCAGGCGAGAACGACCTCGGCGACGGTCATGGAGTCGTCGAGGGGCATGAGCCGCGGGTGCTCGCGTAGCCAGAGAAGAACCGGGAGGAGGCGCACGCTCGCGAGGAGGCCGAAGAGCCCGCTGGTGAGGGGGAGTGTGACAACGAAGGCTCGGCGGGAGGCGGGGTCGCCGAGACGGAGCACGGTGTCTGCGGCGAGGGCCACGAAGAGCAGCGGAACGGGGTAGGTGCCGCCCTCCCAGACGGCGAAGGCGAGGGCGACGGCGGTGAGCACCGACCAGCGGGCGTCGGTGAGGGCGCGGCGGTGGCCGAGCAGTACCCACGGGAGAAAAAGAAACGGCGTGAAGGAGAGGTGACCGCCGCCGAAGTGTTCGGAGCAGAAGCCACAGGCGGTGACGAGGGCTGCGCCGAAGATCTGCTCGGGCACGTTGGCGTTGTGATGTCGGAGCAGCGCGCGTGCGCCGAGTGCGCCGACGAGGAGGTGCACCCAGAGCCAGAGCTTCATCGCGACCGGCGTCGGGAGCCAGGCGAACGTGAGGAGAAACATCACCCCGGGCACCGGGGTCTGGGGGTCTTGATAGAGCGGGATTCCGCCGCAGTGGTAGGGGTTCCAGGAGGGCCACTGGTGAAAGTCGCGGAGGGAGATGCGCGCGGCCTCCCAGGCGCCCGCGAAGGAGCGCCAGTCGTCGGTGGAGGGCGTGCGGTCGAGCACCCAATTGCACACGAGGTGACCCTCCGCGGCGCCCAGGCAGAGCCGGGCGGTGGGCGCGACGAAGGCCACCACGAGGACGACGCAGGCGAGGATGGAGATCCAACGGCCGTCCCGTAACCAGGTACGCATAGGCCAACGAACGTATCAGGGACGACGAAGGCGGCTGCTCGAAAGAACCAGCCGAGCGAATCCCTGCTGGACCCACAACGCCCAGCGGGGATCCCATGGGGAGGTCTACCAGGGAACCGTGGAGCCCCCGGTATACCGTCAGAGCCCTTGTTTCACCGCTTCAACGCGAGCCAGCACCCCCGGCCCCACCAGTCGGGTGGTTGACCTCATCCCGGTGACCGTCCGGCCACCGCCCGCAGGCTCAAGCACAGGGGCTAAACCCCAGGGTGAAGGTCCGTCGCCGCGAGCCTCTGCTTGACCCCAATCAAGCCGAGCACCTTACGCATCGCTTTCATCTCTGGCGATCCGGCTGCCGTATGGTTTGTCTGTGCATGACAAACCTTCGGCATGCGCCACAGCGCTACTGCCCCGCGGTTGGGGTCGTCTCGGCGAGCGTGAACGGCGGCGCCGCGCGTGCCCATCGCAGGAGCAGATCGACGTCGTCGCACCCCGTACAAGCCGCCTCGGCGTCGGGCGTCGGGCACTCCCGTCGGACCGCCGCTGCGACCTCGGCCTCGGGCGCCCCCCAGAGCCGCGCACAGGCGACGTTGCGGGCGGTTGCCTCGTTGTCAACGCTGCCCTCCGCGGTTCGCGCGAGCAGCCGTGAAGGGAGCGCAGGACACGACGCGCGGGCGACGGCTCGGGCGGCCGGATCGGTTCCTGAGAAGCTCCCGTCGGGCAGTGCGTGGAGTGCTAGCTCGGGACCGGTGACCTGCGTGGGGAAGTCCAGCCCGCAGGAGACGCTCGGCTCGTCGTAGGGGGCATGCGTGAGGAGGTCTGGGCGACGGTCACCGTCTACGTCGCGCACGCCGGAGAGGCGCGTCCCGAGGGTGCGCTCGTAGAGGAAGACTCCCCCTTCGGTGAAGGTCCAGACGTGGGCATGGGTGTAGGTCGGGCCCTCGTGGTTGTGCGTGCGCAGCACCAGTGCGATCTCCGGTGAGCCGTCGTGGTCGTAATCGTAGGCGTTCATCGACTCGACGCCGACGTCCGAGTCGCCGGCCTGCATCCACAAGTTGAACGGCGTCCCGCTGACGGCGGACTCCTCTTCCGACGGCGCGGCGGGCCACGTTCGGAAGTGGTCGTCGCCCGGGACCAGCCGCACCAGGGCGTAGCGGGCCCACCATCCGCGGCTCGCAGCGGTGGACTCCGAGCGCAGTCGTTCGAGCACCAGGGCCCACCCGCGGTCGCCGACTGCGTCAGGAATACATCGTTGGGTAAACATGCTCCGCAGCGCGTCGAGCCCGACGCCGCCGTCGCGATCGAGGGCTGCATGGTTTTCGCTCGCCGCACGCGCGCACGGCGCAAGCGCCCGGCGTACGGACGCGTCGGCACGGAGGGAAGGCCCGACCACCTGCGGAGCGTTGGCTGCGGGCGCGGTGGGTCGTTTGCAGCCCGGCGAGACGAGGATGCCGATGATCAGGAAGGGAGCGCGCATGGGCGGGGTGGTGGATGCGCGAGGACGGGTTGGGGGGTCAAGGGCCACCGTCGCCCGGTCATGGCCCGGTTACAGCTCCAGATCGGCGCTGGCGGTGCGCGGAGTCGGCGCGCGCTGGGCGACGGTGAGGTGCATCGCCGGTGCATCGATCTCGCGCGCGATGAAGTCCGCCAGCGTCGCGGCTCGCGCGTTGACGGCGGCGATCTCTGCTTCGCTCCATGGGAAGATCGGCTGCAGGCGAAGTTGCGAGAGGGAGGCGTCGAAGGCCCATGTGCCGGCCACTGCGCCGTCGATGAGGATGAGCGGCGCCAGCGCGCCCTGGCGTGTGAGCGCCGAGCGAGCGATCGATGATGCGGAGAGACCCGCAAGGTCGGGGCGCGCATCGATGAACGGATCGCGCACCGGAAGGAGATCTACGGCGATGTCTGCGTCGGCGGCGGGGACGGAGAAATCTTCCGGGACGAGGTGCTCGCCGGCGAGGCCCTCGATGGTCACCGTGCGGAGCTTCAGGGGCTTGAGCGCGGCGGTGGCGCGGCTGTTGGCGATGCTGAACGCCGCTGCGAAGGAGCGGGCGGAGACCGGTGCGTGGGCGTTGATCCACTCGAGGCTGAGCCGCGGGACGGCCTCCGCCGCGGGCGGAACCACCCTGGGCATGGGGTCGAGCCGATAGCGCCACGGGTCGCGGTCGATGCGCCCCTCCGCGGGCTCGCGGTACACCTCGCCGACGGCCCACATTCCGCGCAGTACGAGGCCCGCGAGGGTGACGCATCCCGCGCGACGGCCTGCTTCGCCGAGGTCGCGGCGAACCTCCGGGGAGAGGGCGTCGCGCAGCGAGTCGGAGGTGCGGGGCTTCGCCAGCGCGGCGCGGAGGGCATCGCGGGTGCTGAGCAGGTCGCGCGAGGAGAGTCCGCAGGCGGCGGCGAGGCGGGCCTCCCGGGCGGCGTGCTCGGCGACGGCGAAGGCGCGCACCGAAGGCGCGTGGGTGGCGGCGACGACCCAGGAGATGCCGCGCGGGCCGGGCACGAGCGCCAGCGTGTGGTCGCGGAAGATGGCTTGATCGAGGGTGCTACGGTGGATGAGCGCGTGGCGGGCGACGAGGGCGAGAGCGGGTGTCGCGCCGACGGGGCAGGGCAGGCCGCCGACGGAGGCGACGAGCTCGGGGAGAGGGAGCAGAGGCGTCGGGGAGAGGTGTTGACGTGCGCGCCAGGCTCGTCTTGCTTCGGCCAGGGTGAGCACGTTGGACATCGCCCAAACCTTAGCGCCCAGCGTGAATTACGCAACGTTACGGAAAGGTGAAGACGTCCGCCTGCGGGTGCGCGGCGGCCACTTCGTCGGCGTGCGCGACGATGCGATCGCGGCGCGTGAGCAGCGCCTGGATCTGCGCTTCGGTGAGGCACGGGCCCAGCGCGTCTTCGGCCACGGCGGACTGCAGCGAGGCCGCCGTGAGCGCGCGTAGCGAGCGCAGCAGCGACGGGGAGAAGCGCTGCACGTGGTCGAGGCGCGCGGCCTGGTCGCTGGGGCGCGCACCGAGGCCGCCGTTGAGGGCGCTGAAGGACGCGCCGTTGTCCATGAAGAGCATCGGCGCCGAGGGCTCGCCGGGTGCGGCGCGCGGGCGGAGAATGTTGCCGCCGGACCATCGATCGACGTTGTCTTCGAGGAAGTCGAAGAGGAGCAGTGCGGACAGTTCGGCGGCGAGGCTCACGTCCGCGGGCAGGAGTGGCCGCGTGATGTCTAGGAGCTGGGCGTAGCGCTCGACGCCGGGTACGGGTTCGAGTGCCCCGGGGACCCAGAACAGCATCGCCCCGGGGACCTCCTCGGAGCGCCCGAGTAGCTCGGTCATCACGCGCTGCGAGAAGGCGGTGTCGCCGGAGGTGTCGGCCGCGCGCTGGAGCAGGTCGCGATGGACGAGACGCCCACACGCGGGCGGCGTGCGGTGCAGGTCGAGCAGGCGACTCAGGCGAAACGATGCGAGTTCGGCACGGAAGTTGGCCACCTCGGCGCGCTGCTGGGGCTTGAAGAGCGCGCGTTGCCCACCGGCGAGCCAGACGCGAAACGAGAGGGTGCTGCCGCCGCGGTTGCGCTCGATGCGCTCGATGGGGGCGCGGCAGATGCGCGCGAGCGGCGCGGCGTCATCCATGCCCAGGAAGCCACGGCCGCGTGTCCACACGCCCGCGTCCGGGGCCGTCGGGCGTGGCATCGGGGGGCCGAGGCGCGAGCGCGGCGCCGGGAGTTCTCGCCGGATGCTCGCGTCCACCGTGGCGCGCGCCACGGCGTCGGGGGAATGGACGGAATCTGGATCACGGCATGCAACGCAGGCCACGATGGCCGAGACCAGATGGGCCGACGATTGACGATGCAGAAGCCGTGTGACAAGCGTGCGCAGCATTCGAGGACAGATCCAGTGCGAACCCTCTATCACAGCGCCGGGAAGAAGGCGCTTGCCTGGGCGCTGACCGTGACTTGTTACGCGTGCTCCGCGTCGGCCGTCGACGTCTGGACCACGCCCAACCCAGGCATTCGCCACCTGCACCGCACGACGCCGGCGCCCGCGGAGTTTCACGCGCTGGTGATCGACCTCGATGTGCCCGGGGTGCAGATTCGCTGCACCCCCCCGCGCGAGCGCTGGAAGAGCACGAGCGCCTACGCCCGCGACGCCAACCTCTCCGCCGCGATGAACGGCGGGTTCTGGGGGCTCTTCGGGCAAGGGGCCGAGGGGCTCGCGGCCGGCGGCGGGCAGATCTGGGGAAGCGACGACGCCGAGCACGGGTTCTTCGCCGTGACCGCGACGGGCCGGGCGTTTGTGTCGCCGCCGAGCGACGTGGTGCAGGCCAGCCGACGGCGCATCACCGACGGCGTTTCCGGCCGTCCGATGATCGTCGATAGCGGCCACATCGCGCAGGAGTTGTACACGTTTCCGCGCACGTTCAGCCGCGAGCCGCGCTCGGCGGTGGGCGTCTCCGAGGATGGGCGCAAGGTGATCCTGGTGACCGTCGATGGGCGTCGCGCGACGAGCCACGGAGGCACGCTCACGGAGATGGCCCAACTCATGATTGAGCTCGGTGCCGTGCGCGCGATCAACCTCGACGGCGGCGGATCGACGACGATGTATGTGGGCGGTGAGGGCGGCGTGGTGAATCGCCCGTCGCGCGGCTGGGAGCGCGAGGTGATCAACCACATTGGTGTTCTCGCGCCCGCCCCGGCGGCGGCGATCGCGCCGGTGGTGCAAGCGACCCCGGCCTCGGTGGTGGCCGAGGCCGAGCGTGCGCATCGGGTGCCGACCCGCAGCGGAGACGTCGAGCAGGGCCAGGGCACCGGGATGCGTGGCTGGCTGCGGGCGAGGTTTGGGCGCTTCGCGGCGATCGACCGGTTGCACCTCGGGCGCAACCGCGAGGTGGTGGTGCCGGTGCTATCCGTGGCGGCGGTGCTGTTCGCGCTGTCGGCGATGCTCTGGGTGGTGTCGCGGGTGCGCCGCGCTCGCTCGCGTTCGCTGCAAGTTCGGGAGAGCTGAGATGTCTGCGCCGCCGGTCGGAACGGGCTCCCCCCTGGAGCGGCGCATCGTGCGCGAGGTGGGGCGAGCCATCGTCGAGCACGGTCTCATCGAAGAGGGCGACCGGGTGATGGTCGCGCTCTCCGGCGGCAAGGACAGCTACGCGATGCACGAGGCGCTGCGCATCCTGCAGCGGCGCTCGCCCGTGAAGTACACGCTCGTCGCGGTGCACCTCGATCAGGGGCAGCCCGGCTACGACGGCGTCCCTTTGCGCGCGTGGATGGAGGCGCAGGGCGGGGAGTGGCACGTCTTGCGCGAGGACACGTACTCCGTCGTCGTCGAGAAGGTTCCGGAAGGGGCGACGTACTGCGCGCTCTGTTCGCGGCTGCGGCGAGGCGTGCTCTACCGCGCGGCGACGGAGCTTGGGTGCACGAAGATCGCGCTCGGCCACCACCGTGAAGACGCCATCGAGACGCTGCTGCTCAATCTCTTCTTCGCAGGGAAGGTGGCGGCCATGCCCGCGCGTCTGCGCTCGGACGACGGGGCCAACGTGGTGATTCGTCCGATGATCGGGTGCGCCGAGGAGTGGATGGCGGAGTACGCGGTGGAGCGGGGGTTTCCGATATTGCCTTGCAACCTCTGCGGATCGCAGTCGCAGGCGCAGCGCAAGCAAGTGAAGGCACTGCTTGGGCAGTTGGAGACGTCGCACCCCGGGGTGAAGGCGTCGGTATTCGCGGCGCTGGGCAACGTGCGACCGACGCAGTTGCTCGACCGCAGCCTCGCGCTCAAGGCGGAAGACCATCGGGATGAGCGCGGGTCGAAGGGCGGGCGCGCGCGTGCCCCGCTGATCGGGAGCGACGGACGGCTGCGGGTGCTCGACGAGTAGGCGGACGCGTCGCCGCGATGCTGACCGGCGAGCGGGGTGTCGCGGCTCTACCAGGAGGCCTGCAACGTCAGAAATCTCCGGGGTGGCGGTCAACCCGAGCGGATGTACGACGAGGGCTTCGGGGTGGCGGTCAATCTCACGCTCGGGCACTGGTCCTGAACCCGGCCACTCACGTAGCCCGACGGGCTGAAGCCTGATGGTTGACCTCATCTTCGGGGTTTGAGCCGCGCGTCCGCCCTCCGCCATGGCATTGCGGAGATCTTCCTGTGATGGGAAGCGAAGCAGGCAGAGCCTGCTCACCCGTCCGACGACCCTGCTCACCCGTCCGACGACCCTGCTCACCCGTCCGACGACCCTGCTCACCCGTCCGACGACCCTGCTCACCCGTCCGACGACCCTGCTCACCCGTCCGACGACCCTGCTCACCCGTCCGACGACCCTG
>CANJUR010000081.1 GCA_947477565.1 Deltaproteobacteria bacterium | reverse complement strand
TCGCCGTCGCGAACTGGGCTTGCGCGCAGAACGCCGCTGGATCGAAGTCGGAGGCTCCCATTGGGTGGAGAAAGCCACCGCTCGTACCTGACGGCGGAAGTGACCGGTGGGGTTCGCGAGCCCCCACCCTTGCGAACCCCACCCTTGCGAACCCCACGGAGCACCTCCGTCGGCATGTGCTGAGGGTGCCAGTCGTCGGCGCGGGCTCAGACTGCTGGCCGCCTTGTGGGTGCCAGTCCGCGCGAAACGCGACGGCTTCTCACGCTTGTTTCCCTGCAGTCTGACGGTAGACCGCCGTTTCCCCGGATCCCTGCTGAACCGCCAACACGCCACTGACGACCGAAGAAGTCGAACTCGAAGGTACGCGCGACGGTGAGGTGCTCGTCGAGATGTCGGCAACGCGAAGCTGAAGCGCCAGGCGCTTGAGTGCTGCCACCGCGGGTGGGGCGTGAGCGCGGTCTTCGGCGTGGCGGGCGCGGAGATCGCGAGGCGGCCCGTCCAGTGGGTGACCGGGCGCGTCTGGAAGGGATCAGCCTTCGGCGGCGCGCGCGGCCGCACAGACGTACCCAATATCGTCGATCAGTACATGGAACACAGGATCGAGATCGACCCGCTGATCGCGCACAAACTGGCGCTGGAGCGCATCAGCGAGGCCTTCGACCTGACGCACTCTGGTGAGTCGATTCGCAGCGTCGTGGAGTTCTGATCACGGCGGCGAGGGCGCGCGCGCCGACGGTGTCATCACACACCCGGTGGGTCAGAGATAACTGCTGTTGAACCACCACTCGGTGCCCACCCCGAGGAAGTGCTCGACGCTGTTGAAACCCGCGGGATCATCGGGCGCGTAGAGCCGTCGCGCGCCGTCATCGCGCAGGCTCGCGGCGTAGATGATCTGCAGGTGCGGACGGGTGTAGCTGCCGCGCCCGCCCGGCGATACGAAGGGCAGCGCGGCGAAGCGCAACACAGAGCCCGCGAGCGCGCCGTTGCCGGTCACCGGGTCGATGGCGTTGTAGACAATGTGCTGGTAGCTCACCTCCGCCGCGATGCCGACGTAGTTGCCAAACCACACGATGGGCCGCGCCGCGATCGCTCCCTCGACCAGCGCGTCGCGCGAGAACACCCCCGCGTCGGCGTCGCGGAAGTAGCGGAAATAACCGCCGAACATCAGCGCGAAGGCTCCGCGCTCCCAGTTGCCCGAGACCGCCACGCGGAAGTCCAACGAGCGCGAGGAGGTGCGCGCGCTCGCGAGCGTCACCGGCACATCGAGGTCGCCGTAGGCTCCGAGGCCCTGCGCATACCGCACGAACACGTTGATGAACGACGGCCCGCGGTAGAGCCCCGCCTGCGCGCCGAGCACCCAGCCGCCATCGCTCGGAAGCTCGATGCGAGTGCCCGCGTCGTTGAGCTGCCGCACGCCCGCCGCCATCGAGTGGAACTCTCCGTATACCGACAGCTTCAGCCCCTCGCGCGCGGTGCGACCGACGGAATACCAGGTGGCCTTCGCCGACCCGAGTACGCGCGGCCGATCGAGCAGAAACGCCGTCTGCGGACCGAAGCCCTCGCGCGGCGCAACGTTGATGGTCTGGAGCTGGTACGGGTCATCGAGGCGGTTCATGCCGACGGCGGCCTGGAGAACCACGTGGTCGCCGGCGGTGTAGCGCGCCCCCGCGCCGACCATGTTGAGGCTGTCCATCGGCCAGAAGTTGAGGAGGTACACGTCGTCGCCGCGGTACATCCGCGAGCCCACCCAGAGCGTGAGGTTGTCACTGCCGACACCGGTCTCCTCCAGGTAGAGGTTGCGCACGGCGAAGGTTCCGTCGAAGCGGCCGGTGAAGTGAAAGAGGTTCTCGTTCATCGCGATGGTGGTGACCGCGCGCCACCGCGCCGACGCGAAACGCGCGTCGTAGTTGAACTGCAACTCGGCATACGGCGGCGCCTGCAAGCGCGGCCCAAACGCCACGATGTTAGTGCTGCGCCCGGTGCGCCCGCGCAGGTCGCTCGCGACGCCGACGCGCCCGTAGGAGCCGAAGGAGAAGCCCGTCGGCGAGGTGGTGATCGTCTCGCGCCCGCCCAGCACCGCAGGCGACGGGGTCGGCGCGCTCGGCGGGAGGGGCTGCGCCTCGACGAAAGTCGCCGCGAAACCCACGCCCAATACGCACGCGAAAGGGAGCAGCGTCGGTCGGTTCACGCGCGGCACGATACTTCTCCGGGGCGGGAAAACCTACGGAGAGAAGAGAGCCCCGGCAGAGTTCATGGAGCCCTGTACGTTGTCCCCGGTCGCATCGCGGATCATCCACAGCGCCACCGCGTCGCGACTCACGGCGGAGTCGCCGTCACCGAGGGTGCAGTCGATGCCGACACTACGGAGTCGTGCGCTCACGGCCTCGTCGCGAAGCGTCACCACGTCGCCGTGGCCGGATACCCCGACGCCCGCCCACGCCCGCGACTCCGCGCGGCAGATGGCCAGCGGCAACGGTGATGGCAGCGGTGTCCCGGGACGCCACCGCGGAACACCCTTGCGCGGGGGCGGCAGCAGCGCCGCGAGGCTCAGCCCGGCGACCTCCGGCAGAGCGATGGCGGGCGGCGCGACCAGCCAGGCCGCGGTCACGATCACGCCGTGCATGTCGGCCACCACGATGCTCTCCACTCCCACTGCAGGCAGAGGCTCCGGGGCGTGCACGCTCGGCCGCGCATGGTACCGCGGCGGGACGGCCACCTCGTGCGCGCCATCGGTGCACGGGATGGGCGACACCACCGGGGCGGCGCGCGGGGCGAGGTCATCGAGGGTGAAGGTTCCGCCTGCGACGGGGCCGACGGACTCGAGAATCGCGCGCAGCACCCCGACGCGCTCGAGCACCGCGATGCCCGTGCGGTGAAACTGCTCAAGCACCGCGAGGCGCTGCTTCGTCGCGGCGTCGGGTCCCGACTCGCGGATCGCCGCGATGGCGGCCTTGGTGATCACCGACAGCGGCAGCGATCCGAAGCGCGCGTGCGCCGCTAATACACACTCAAGTAATCCCGGGACCACCGCGCGGGTGGCGTCCCCCGGGGCTTCGGGAGACTTCGGCCGCACGGTGCCGATGCCGGGCGCGCGGGCGCGACCATCGACGAAATGCAGCCCCATCCCGGGGCCCCCGAGGAGCACTCCCGCCGCGCCGAGCAGCGACGCCGACGAGGCGCGCGCGGCGCCCGCGAGCAGCCCCGCGAGGGCCATGTCCACGGCAGTCCCGTGGTCGGCGAGAATCACCTGTGCTGCCGCCTGGGCGACCGTGTCGCGAGCGATGACTGCGTTGCGCATGGTCGGCTCAGCCGTCCGCGTCGAGGTCGTCGTCCTCGTCCTCGTCGTCGTCCTCGTCCTCGTCGTCTTCCTCGAGGCCGTCGTCCTCACCGTCGCTGCCGCCGATGAGTTCGCCCGCGAGCTTGGCGAAGCCGACGGCCTCGCGCCACGCGGAGCCCGAGTCGAACACCACGAAGGCCTCGTCGGCGCCCGCGATGCGCACCGCGAGGGCCTCGAGGCGGCCCATGGTGTAGCGCTGGTCGGTGCCGAGCCCGCGCATGTGGGCGTAGACAATATTCTCCTCAGGCTCGACCTGCAGCGGATCGCACGCGACGACGGCGTTGAAGTCGCTCGCGACGGCGAGGGCCTCCTCGCGCTCCCAGAGCCCGGCCGGATCCCACACGAGGATGGCGCCGAAGGTGCGCGCCCGCTCGAGCACCGGGAGGAAGCGCTTGAGGGCCACGCTGCCCGGCGAGACGGCGAGCGGCGTGCGCAGCACCACCACGCGGGCCCCAAGGGCGTTGACCTGATTGCCGAAGCGGTCGAGTTCGGACTGCAGCTTCACGGGGTCGCGGAGGGGCCAATCGCGCTCGCCGTAGAGCGAGTCGGGAGCGACGGCGGCGAAGGTGAAGCCTTCGGGTGCCGAGCGCTGCCAGCCCGCGAGCACCTTCGGAGAAGGAACCGGGGGACGCAGGGTGTACTCCACGAAGCGGAGCTTGGATTGATAACGTTCGCGGTGGACGACAAAGCCCGCGGTGCCGACACGTACATTGCTCATGAGAAGGGCGCGGAAGCTACTCCACTCCGCGCTCCGGCTCCACCCACGAAGGCCCCTCCCACGGACGATTGGTGCGGTCAGAGCACCAGCACCTGCAACGCGACCAGCGCACCCACCGCCGCGATGCCGAGCGCCACGAGGGACTCCGCGACGCGCCCAAACGCCGTGCGACCGAGCGCTGCAAGCGCGAAGGCAAAGCACGCACAGAGCGGCATCGCCGCGCCGAGGGCGTAGTTGGCCTTGATCACCGGGTGATGATCGAAGGGGTACGCGATGCCGAATAGCATCAGCAGGAGCACCGTCGCCGCGATGCTCGCGGGCACCACCAGGGAGCCATTGCGTCCGCGCGAACCAACGAACTGCCTTAAGAGAGAAAACATCCCGTAGAGGCTGATTGCCGTGAGGAAACAGCCGATCCAGATGCAGGCGCGCGAAGCGTTGAGGCAGGGGTGGTTGACGAGGGTGGCGTCGCGCCACGCGGCCACCGTGGGCCCCGGCAGGCGCGAACGACAGAGGCCGCGGTTGAGGATGTCGGACCAGGTTCCGGCGATGAGGTTGGCCCAGAAATTCGGGCGGCTCCACGGGCCGTAGGGCCAGGCGAGCCAATCAAACTGCACAGGCAGCACCCAGCCGATCGGCCGACGGTACAAGAGAGGCTCGCCCACGATCGGGTGGTTGCGCATCACCGCCAGATGCCGAAGAACGTACTGGTGCGGAAACGGGTGGCCGAACTTGCGGTAGTTGCGCAGGCACCACCATCCGGCGATCGCGATCCACCCCGCTGCGCCGGCGAGCGCGAGCTCGGCGAGCGGGCGTGCGACGGTGCGAAATCGCCGCGCACCAGCGCGCCACGCCCAGAACACCAGCAGCGCGACGAAGCAGCCCAGCAGCACCAGGGCCGTGGTCTTGGTGAGCAGCGCAAGGCCCGCGGAGACGCCAAATGCGAGCGCGTCGCGCCGCTGCACCGAGCGCAGATCGACCGCCCCTTGACGCTCGATCTTGTAGAGAAACCAGAGCGCGACGGAGAAGAACGCAGCGTGCAGCCCCTCGTTGTAGATCTTGCCGTCCACCAGCACGCTGATGGGCAGCACCGCGGAGAGCGAGAGCGCGAGCAGGCCCGCCACCGGACGCTGCGGGAGCGCGGCGCGGACGATCTTCGCGAGCACCGCCTGGCGCACCAACCATGCGCCGACGGAGAGGTAGGCGATGGGGCGCACGGCGTGGCACACCGTAAAGATGGCCGCGGCGAGCACGTACCAGAGCGGCGCGTGGTAGCCCACGTGGAGGTCTTCGCCCGCGTCGAAGAGGCGACGGTGGGTGATCATCCAGCGCACGCGCTCCATTGCGGACTCGTAGTCCGAGGCGTGGCCCGCGGAGAGGAAGCTTCGTGCGTGGAGGAATCGCAGCACGAGCCCGAAGGCCGTGACCGCGAGCGCGAGCGCGACGTGCCACGGCATCCATCCCTCGCGGTGGCGGGCCATCTCCGGGGGGTGCGATCGCGTCGCCGATGAGCGCTGCATCGCGCGCTGGAATAGGGTATCCCGGCGAAGAGATCCACGATGAAGACCATGGGGGTAGCGTCCGTGAGCAGTGTTCGGGAGTGGCTATGGCGAACCGCGGCCATCGGGCGGGCCCGGGCGGACGCGCGTCCCCTCGACGCTGAGGCGACCGCGTGCGGCGAGCGGGCTCGCACTCTCGTGGGCCTGGCCGAGCGAAACCTCGCCGAGAGCGAGCCATGGACGAACGGTGAGCAGGGCACCCCAGAGACCGCCGTGGGAGTGGCGCTCGCGCTCTACCGCGACGCCGAGCGCGAGGTGCGGCGCGTGCTCCCGGAGGCGACGCCGACGGACCGCGCGAGCGACGATTCGCGCGAGGCGCTCGATGCGATACGAACCTTCGTGCAGATGCAGTTGGAGGAGATCGCGCGCCTCCAGGGGGACGTTGATCCGCTTCTTGCCCAGCGCTTCGTGCGCACCGGTGGGCTCCTCGTGGCGCTCGTATTGGCGGCGCTGTCGCCGCGGCTGGCGTGGTTCGTCGTGCACCCTGATCGGGCGCCAGGCGCCCCCTGGATCGCGAGCAGCGCGGAGGTCGGCTACGTGAGTTCCGGACGGGGGTTCGCGCCGCCGGACTTCAAGATCCCGGCGTTTTTCCACACCACCGAGCAGCCCTCGCCATCGATCACGTTCGACCTCGATCGCATCGTCGATGTGCGCGCCGTCACGGTCGTCAACCGCGGCGACTGCTGCGGCGATCGCGCTGTTCCGCTGCTGGTGGAGGTCTCGGAAAACAACCTGTCCTGGCGCGAGGTCACCCGCCGGACGACAGACTTCCGCCGCTGGGAGGCCCGCTTCGCGCCGACCTCCGCGCGGTGGGTGCGCCTGCGGGTTCCGCGGCCGACGCGACTGCACCTGGAGTCCGTAGCGATTCGCTGAGGGTCGGAGGGAGAGTCCCTACGGGCAGACGTTGGCGGCACCCGGCGTGCCGAAATCGCCGCTGCCGTAGACCGTCGCGGCCGAACACCACGCGGTCGCCGCATCGTTGGTCACAGCGTCGAGCGTCGGCGGACGCAGCGCCTTCGCACGCCCGGACGTGATCGGCCATCCAGAGGCCACGGTCGTTCCGTAGGTCACGCTATCGATGATCGTCGCCCCGTCGCTGCCGAGCAGCATCACGAAGTCGGTACCCGTGTTGCCGAGCGCGATCGCGCTGCCGTAGGGGTACGTCACGGTCACGCCGCCGTTGATCAGCATGTCGCCGGTGCTCGCGAAGACCGCATACCCGCGTCCAGCCACCAACACCGGCATCGACCCGCCGATGTCGAACACCTCCGTGCCGCTCCCACGCACCCGCATCCCGCGCAGATCGACCGGCGTCTCCGAGCGGTTGTAGACCTCAAACCACTCGCCAAGTTGATCGGTGACGGCGCTCGGATCGTTCATGATTTCGGTGATCACCAGCGCGCCGACGATGGTGCCCGGCTCGCACGCCCCGGCGGTACACGTCCCTCCGATGGCGCACCACCCCATTGGGGCCGTCGGCGAGCAAGCGCACGTCGGCCCGGTGCACGGCGGTGGCCCCGTGTCGGGAACGCCCACATCCACCACGCCCATATCCCGCGGCCCCGTATCGGGGATACCCACGTCCGCCACGCCGGTGTCCCGCGGCCCCGTGTCGGGCATACCGACGTCCATCGGTCCGAGGTCGATCGCCACCGGCACATCCATCGCGACGACCACATCCACCGAGGCATCGACGCCCACATCTCCTTCGGTGGTTGCGTCCGCCATCGCGCCGTCGGTCGCCGCATCGAGCGCCGCTCCCCGATCGGTGCCGACGTCGCGCGGCGTGCCGATGTCTGTCTGGCCCACCACGCCGCCGTCTGGACCAGGCCGCAGCGCGTCCCAACCGTACGAGCAGCCACCCAGCATCAGCGCCGCGAGCAGCGCGCCCAACCCTCTTTGCTCAGAACGCACCGCGCACCCCGATAGTTCCGAGGGAAGGATCGACATAAACCTGCGCCTGCCGCTCGCTCACCACGCGGGGACCGCCCGCGATGATCATCACCACGCCCGCCACCATCGCCACCGCGCCCACTGCCAGGGTGACGTTGGCCATCGTCGTGAGCGCCGCACCGTCGTCGATCTGCCGCACGCGCTCGGCCGTGCAGGCGGGACGCGGGCACACCCGCACGAGTTCGTCGTATCGCGACGATGCCATCGAGCCCAGCACTCCGAACGTCGCCAGCGAGGCGACCCCGAGGCCACCGATGATGAAGCCCGCGATTCGAACCCCACCGCCATGTCTCGTCAGCGCCACCGTCGGCGCGACGACCTCGGCCACCGGCGTTGTCACGATCGCGACGGAAGGCTCCCGCTGGAGCGCGAGTTCGATGGATGCGCGCCCACCCGCGGTGAGACGTACGGACTGCTGTGAAGGGAGAAACCCAGGTGCGGTCGCGACCACCAGCACTTCTGCCGGGTCGTACGGGAGCGACACCCCCAGCGCCGCCACGTCGAGGGTGGTGCCGCCGATCTGGACCGTGACTCCCGGCGGCGAATCGATCACGCGCACGGCGAGTTGTGCCACGCGAGGCTCGATCTCGGCGACGCCGCGGCGCGCGAGGTCACGAGCGTTTTCGTAGCGACGATCGGTGGGGACGAGGTCATTGGCCTCGGTCGCCGCGCGCGCGAGTTCGGCGGAGGCCTCGGCGAAGTGGTTGAGGCGCTGCAGGCACAGGCCGACGAAGAGGCGCGTATTGGGACTGCGAAATAGCTCCAGCGAGGCGCGAAACTCCGTGAGCGCATCCACGAAGTGGTCTTGCTGGAAGAACGCGCGGCCACGGTCGAAACGAATCTGCGCGGCGACTGCGGTAGACGGCTCCGCGGATTGCGGCGTCTGCGCGCGGGCGATCGAGGGAATACCTGCAAAGGTAAGCAGCGCCACGAGCACAGCGCCGCGCGAAGAGGACGGAAGGCAGGACGAGGGCATCGGTGCGCTGGCTCAGATCGAGGTTGGCAACTGAAGGACCGATGGCGCAGCGGGCGCGACCGGCGACGGTGGGACGGGCGGGGCAGGCGGCATCGACGGGACGATCGGCAGAGCGATGGCCACCGGGGGCCGAGCGACCACCGGCCGACGCGGTGCCTGCGGGCGTACCGATGCCCGCGCTACCGTAGGCACTGGCGGCGCAGTGGGAACGGGTCGCGCAGTGGGTACGTCCACCGTGGGAGCAGTCGACTCGGGCGCGACGACCAACGGCGGCTCCAACGGCGGCGGGATGATCACCGGGACCACCGGGCGTGCGGTCAGGGGATAACCATCGTCGGCCGGGTCTCTGCCCACGCCGACCTTCCAGATGACCCCGCCGAGAAGCGCCCCGAGCAATACCACCCCGGCGACCAGCCACCCGAAGCCACGCGACGGCGGCTCGTACTTTGGCGCGGCCAAAGAGGGCCTCGCCACAAGCGGGAACACCGGCTCCGGACCGATGACCGAGGGCTCTGATCGCACGCTCGCCAAGGCTTCGGCGTGGGTCGGCGTCGCCGCGGGCAGCGGCGGCAGGAGGCGCGCAATGGATGTGCGTTGATCGGCAGGAGGCGGCGGTCGGACGGTCGGCGCCTCGGCACTCGAAGTGGCCATCTTCGCGGGCCCTGAGAGCGACGGCGGCGCCACGATGCCCCGCGCCGTAGGCATCGTCGGCGGCATCATCAAAACGGCCGCTTGCATCTGGGTGGGCGCCTCGTCGGCGTTGCCGACCGCAGGCAGTGGGTTCGGTGCGGGCGGCGGCACCGAGGCTCGGCCCGGCGACGGGATGCCGGTGATGGCACGCAGCGACTCGGCGTTTGGGCGATAGACCGGGAGGTCGCGGGTGGTGGCGCGGCGGCGCTCGTGCTCGGCGATGATCTTCGGCGCAGCGACCTGCTTCACGTGATCGGCCACCACGCGGTACGAGGCGATGTCCGAGGCTGCCACGGCGCCCTCGAGCGCGTCGGAGAACTCCCGGGCGCTCTGCCACCGCCGCGTGGGATCGCGATCGAGCGCGCGGGCAAGCACGCCGTCGAGGGCTTCCGGAAGTTCGGCGTCTACAGCGCGCAGACGGGGAATGGGGCGGTTGAGCAGGGCCTGGAGCACCTCCCCGTCGGTCTTGCCGGGAAAGAGACGGCGGCCGGTGAGGCACTCCCAGAGAACGGTTCCGAGCGAGAAAAGGTCGGCGCGCCGGTCGAGAGGCGAGTCGTTGGTCTGCTCGGGCGCCATGTACGAGAGCTTCCCCTTGACGATGCCGTCGCGGGTGTCGGCGATGCGCTCCTCGGCCTTGGCGATGCCGAAGTCGGTGATGCGGGAGATGCCATCGGAGCCGACGAGGATGTTGTGCGGCGAGACGTCGCGGTGAACGATTCGAAGCGCGGTGCCAAGGTCGTCGGTGAGATCGTGGGCGGCCTGCAGACCGGCCAGAACATCGATGGCGATGCGCAGCGCGATGCTCCGGGGAATGCGCTGTTCAGTGTCGCGCGCGGCCCGGTAGAGACCAAGCAACTGGTCGCCTTCGATGTACTCCGAGACGATGTAAAGGCCTTCGGGCGAGCGCTCGAGGTCCAGGGTGCCGACGACGTTGGGGTGGTGGATACGCGCCGCGATGCGCCCCTCGTCGAGGAACATCTGGACGAAGGTCTCGTCGCGCAGCAGGTGCGGGTGCAGTAGCTTGATCGCAACGAGGCGCTGGAAGCCGGCGACGGAGAGCGCGCGCCCCAGGTACACGGTCGCCATGCCGCCTGCGCCGAGGTCGGAGACGATCTCGTAGCGACCAAGGCGCGTGCCTGCGGACATCAGACCCGGAATCGACGACGCACCCGGCGCAGCGGGTGGAGGAGGCGTCGGAGAGGGCAGCGGAGAGGTCACCACAGGCGCTAGTGCGGGGGTCTATACCACCGGTGTCGCCCGTTCTGGAAACGCGCCCTGGACCGCACTGCGCGACGGCCGCGCGAAGGTGGTCCGCCGGTAGCATCGGTGCATGGAGTCGTGGCAGAATGTGGGCCTAACACGATGACCGACCACCAGACGACGGACGACTCCGCGGCAATCAAATCAGAGACCCTCGACTCACTGCGCAACGGCGTGGAGGCTGTGGTGACGGGGTCGTTCCTGTTTCGGTCGCTTGAGCCGGCGTCGCGCAACGACCTCGCGGACCGCGGCGTCGTGATGGTCTTCCCCTCGGCCAAGGTCGTGCTCACCGAGGGCGATCCGAGCTCGGATTTCTACCTCATCGACCAAGGGGTCGCGGAGGTCACCACCACCACCTCGGATGGCGCCCCGGTGGTGCTTGCGACGCTCCAGCACGGCGCGTTTTTCGGCGAGGTCGCGCTGCTCAAGGGGCTCCCCCGCACCGCCACGGTGACGGCGCTCACCGACCTGATCGTGGTGCGCTTCGACCAGGCCGACATCGAGGACGCCCTGAGCCGCAACCCCGACGCCCGTCGCATCCTGGAGACGATGATCGAAGGCCGTGCCCGCGACACCGTCGAGAAGGTCGTGCGTGCCCTCTCCAACGCCTCCCCGACTGACGCCGACCCCACGACGTGACGCCGTACGCGGTCACGCTGCACCCCTTCGAGGAGCGCACGTACCTCCACGCGTGGATGTCACCGCTCGTTGAGCAACGCCCGCTCAGCGTGCTGCTCGACCTCGCAGGCGAGCACCCTGCCCTTCGCGAACGGCTCGCCGCATGGGTGCCGACGATGCGCGCCGCCATCGGCTCGCTACGCGCAGGGGACGGCCTCCCGTGGAGCGCTTCGGTCAACTACGCCTTCGGCATCGTCGCGGCGCACCAGCATCCGACCTACCTCCTCGGTGACCTCGGCCTCTCTTACTGGCGCGGCGGAAATGAGTGCCCGCTGCGGCCATACACCCGCTCGGCGTCCGTTCTCGCGGCACGCACGCGTGAACTTGGGGCCGCGGTCGGGGAGATCCGCGAGGGTTTCTCCGGGCCCGCCACGGCGGGGTCGTTCGTGGCCGCGGGGGAGGTCTTTCTGCTCGTCCGCGACCTCGAGCGGCGCACTCGATATTTCCTCGAGCGATTCCAGGAGGCCGGATACGACGGCTACGCGGAGTTGCGCATCGTGCTCGAGGTCATGCACTACGCGCGCGCCAACCACCTCGGCGTGATGGAACTCACGAACGCCATCGACGACCTCGGCCGACCGGTTCTCTTTCCCGAGGCCAACCTTCGCGGCGGAATGCGCGGCGGTCTCAGCCCTGCCGTCGATGAGCGCCTTCGCCAGTGCCTTGAGAGCACCCTCTGAACAGGGAGAGCCCCGTGGACTCACCACGATCCCGCCTGTGCGCCGCGCGTCGGTGCTCCGCGTCTCTTCGGCGGACGATCAGTACGCGGTGCCGAGGGCGCGCCCGAAGTAGGGCTCCTCGCGCAACGTAAAGGTGGCGAGAACCACCGCCACGTCGGCGCCGAGCGTGCCACGGGGCAACACGCTGTAGACCACCACGAAGGGTACGGTGGTCCCGATTTTCCAGGTGGTTGCGATGTCGTCGCGGCCGTCGTTGTCCACGTCGCCGACCCCCGCGACGTTGATCAATTCTGCACGGTCGGTGCGAACGATGCGCAAATCGACCATCGACATCGGGCCGGAGCGCACAATCGCGGATGAATCGCGAGAGGTCCAGCGAACGAGGTCGTCGAGGCCGTCCTGGTTGACGTCGCCAACGGGTGTGAGTTGCATCGAGCTGGTGCCGCCATCCAGGTCGATGGGTGCGGTGTTGGTCGACGTGGCCTCGAAGCGCGAGACCCATAGGTAGGGTGATCCGCCCCCCTGCGAGGCGAGCACTTCGCCAAGGCCGTCGCCGTCCAGGTCACCCGCGGCGGAGACGGTGCGACCGAAGTCGGAGAAGAGGCTCATCGCTGGCACGTTGAGCCTGAGCGTACTCCCGGAACTCAGCCGCACCTGCACCCGCGGGAGCGCCGTCGCGGCGCCCGGGAGGGTCGTGTTGACGGGGCTGCCGATGACGAAATCGGCGAACCCATCGCCGTCGACGTCGCCCGCCGGGGCGATGGCGAATCCGTAGGAAACCGACTCGCCGAGCACGTAGGCCATCGGCTCAGAGAAGGCCGTCCGGCCACCGCGCAAGACGACGACATTGCCGCCCATCGTCTGGGGGATCCCCGCGACGATGTCGCAGATGCCGTCGCCGTCGATGTCCCCGACACCCGCCACCGGCGGCACGGGAGGCTGCACGAGCGACTGCGTAAGCCGCAGCATCACCGCGGGGTTCGCAAAGCCGCCCTCGGACCCGAAGAAGACGAAGACCGTGACGCCACGGGACCCGACGACCAGATCGGGGAAGCCGTCGCCGTTGAGATCGCCGCCACCGGTCACCCGGTAGCCGAAGGTCGCCCGCGAAATGGCATCGGCACCTTCCGGTGGCGAGAGTTCGCGCATTGAGGTGCGTTCGATCTCCCTGCCGCCGGTGAATACGTACACCCGACCCTCGCTCATGCCTGCGTCGGCCGTGGAATCCTGCGCGGGCGCGCCGATCACGAGTTCGGGGATGCCGTCGCCGTTGCCGTCGGGGAGGGTGCCGTACACGCCCCCCGAATGCGTCATCGGAGGCATGCGGCGGTAGCCCACGCGAAACTCGTTGATCACCGACGTGGAGCGGCGAGGATCCATCACGTCGCGGTAGCGCACCCGCCAGAACCAGGGCACGCCGGACGCGAGCATGGGGGCGCTGACGCTGGTCGCGGAAGCCGACGCCGAGACGACCATCCTCGGCATGAAGGGATCACGCGAGGCGCTGATTTCGACGACCACGGGCGCATTGCACCCATGAAGGTCGAACTTGAGCACCGGCGTCGGCGAGCGCACCATCGATCCCGACCACGGGGAAATCAGCGAAGGAGCGACGGTCGGGATGCACAGCGGCGCATCGACCGCGTGATCCGCGGGAAGATCGAACGGGACATCCGTGGGGGCATCCGCGGGGGCATCGAAGGAAACGTCCACCGAGACGTCTTTGGAAGCGTCTCGGAGGACGTCATCAGAGACGTCCACGGAGACGTCCACGGAGGCATCGCTTTGAGCGCGGGACGCGTCGTACGGAATCGACGGTTCGATGAGCAGGCTGCAGCCTGACCCGAGGAGTGCGACGAGCGGGACGAGCGACAACCGCGACGGGAGGAGCATCTGCGTGATCGTACCCACATCCCCGCGCGGCGGCACAAGCGCTGCCCATGATGCCTGTCGGGAAGCATCGCCGAGCAAGGCACACAACCAATGACCCACGGAGTTCGGTTGTGTCCCACCCTCGCCCGGTGCATCCACTGTGGCATGCGCTCGCCCCAGGTTTTTCTGCTCACCCTTGGTCTCGCCCTGACCAGCGCCTGCAGCACCAACGACAGCGTCGTCGGAGGACCCACCGACGCCAGTGTCCACGAAGACAGTGACCACGACGCCAGTGTCCACGACGGGGCGACGGATCTCGACGCCACCGCCGACGCGGCGGACGTTCCTGCGGCGGACGTTCCTGCGGAAGCCTCCATCGACGTCCCGCTCGACCAGGGCCGCGTCTGCGCGGCGGACGAGTCCCTCTGCGACGACCGCTGCGTCACAGTCACCAACGATCCGGCCCACTGCGGTGCATGCGGCCGTGCGTGTCGCGCGGGCGAGGTCTGCGCGCTAGGCACCTGCCGCCTCGCGTGTCCGACCGGGCAGGCGGTGTGCGGCGCGTCCTGTGTGACCCTCGAGAGCGACGCCATGCACTGCGGCCGCTGTGAAACCGCCTGCGCCGCCGGCGCGAACTGCGTCGCGGGCGCATGTCGGTGCCCCGCGGGAGAGGCACTCTGCGGCGACCGCTGCGTCGATACGGCATCGTCGCCCTCCCACTGCGGGCTCTGTGAACGCGCCTGCACTTTGAATCGCGCCACCGCGGCGTGCGTGGCGGGGGCGTGCCGCGTGGCGGGCTGCACGGCCGGATTCGGCGACTGCGACGGGGTGCCGGACAACGGTTGCGAGACCGCCGTCGAGGCCGACCTTGCGAACTGCGGATCCTGCGGGCGCATGTGTGCCTTCGCCCATGCCACGGCGATCTGCACGGTAGGCGCATGCGCGCTACAGGCCTGCGCGACCGGCTTCGCGAACTGCGACTCGACGACGGGCAACGGCTGCGAGGCCGATGTGCGCACAGACCCACGCAACTGCGGAGCCTGCGGGACGACCTGCACCACGGGTGCCTGCGTGGCTGGAATCTGCGCACCCCCGCGTAGCTGCCTTGAGTTGAAGACACTGCGCCCCACAACGCCCGACGGGCGCTACCTCATCGATCCCGATGGGGCGGGCGGCGCAGGCCCCCTGGAGGTCCATTGCGACATGACCACGGCGGGCGGCGGGTGGACCTACGTCGCGACGGTCACCAACAACGGCGACGCGGCCAACGCAGGACACTGGCTGATGACATCCCCAGCGCCCAACGCGTGGGAGAGCGCGACGGCGACGTTTGGGAGGCTCGATCCGACGCTCAACGAAGACTACCGCTCGCTGGCGTTCGCGAGCGTCGAGGCGCGCGCGGTGATGATCACGCACCGCACCCTCTTCCTCCTGGCGACGGACGACGGCTGCCTTCAGGGCCGCTCTCTTCAGGCCTCGCTCGCGCGCCTCGACTGGACCTGCGGCGGCTCGGAGGTCTTCGCTCGCCACCCGGACTGCACCCATGCGTGCGTGATCGCGAGCGCGACGCCCCGCGCAGGCGACACTGCGTTGCTCAACGGCACCACGCGCACGCGGTTATACTTGAAGGCCGGCGAGGCCGACGGTGCGCAGGACGGCAACCGCGACCGCACGTACCTCTCGACGAGCTACCGCGACAACGTCGACTACCCCACGGGGCTGGGAGCCTTCTGCAGCGGGAGTTCGTGCAGCCCGCGCGTCGGCGAGGCGGATGTCAACGACCGCTCGGACGCGATCATCCCGACCGCGGGAACGGAATTCTACGGGCTCTGGGTACGCTGAAAAACCGAACTTTTCTTCTTATTTTATAGGTATTTCCGTCAGATCACGGGAGACGAAAGTGTCATCCCGCGGGGAGCATTGGATCTACGCCCAGGATCCGCCTCGGACGAGCCGCGCGCCCCCGACGACTTCGCTTCGCTATACCGACCACAATGCAGCAAGGCCGAGCGGCACCGCGTCGAAGGGCTCCGCGCGCACCACGGCGTCGCCCTCAAACGTCGCGAGGAAGAGCCACCCGATGTCCGCGCGCCGGTACACCTCGAGGGTCCGCAGCGTCGGCGACACCAGCCACACGTTCACTACGCCTTCGCGGTGGTAGATCGCCATCTTGCGCCCGCGGTCGATCTTCTCTGTCGCGGGGGAGAGCACTTCACAGCACCAGTCGGGCGCGAGGTCCGCGAACGCACCTTCGATGAACCCAATGGGCAATCGCTCGCGACGCCACCCGGCGAGGTCGGGCACCACCACGTCAGGCAGCAGCCCCAGACGCAACTCCGGCTCAGGAAGAATCACCCACCCGCCAGGACCATCGCGACCGCGGTCAAACGGGCCATCGAGATCGGCGCACAACCGTCCCACCGACCGCGCGTGCCCGAGACGCAGCCGCGGGAACAACGATAGATCGCCATCGATGATCTCCGCCACCAGGTGCGGGAGCGCGTTGCGATATGCCTCGACGACCGTCGGTGCGAGGTGGGGAAACTCCGGATCGAGGGTGCCTGCGGCGTCTCCAGACATGCTGCGAGCGTAGCCCGATCTCCAGCCTCCGCCGGAGCGGCCTCCGTTACGTTCGTCTGGACTTCGCGTGCTCCATCATCAGCGCCTCGGCGACCTGGAGCGACGCGTCGTCGATCTCCCAGATCTTCTTCGCGCCGTAGCGCTCGTGCAGCACGTTGAAGAGCACGTCATCGATGAAGGGCGTCACGTTGCCGCTCTGGTATTCGCGCTCTTTCTCGACGTAGAGCCCGAGGAAGGTCTCGTCGCGAAACCACTTGCGGTTCTGGTCGTTGAGCCGCGCCATGGTCTGGTCCGACGGGTCGCGCTGCAAAAACTCGAAGAACATCCCGCTCGGCTTCGTCCCCGGGAAAAACCACTCCCCGCTGAACACCTGAATGAGGTGCTCCTCTTCGTCGTTCAGAATAGGGGTGATGAAGTTCACTCCGCGCTCGAGCGCGTGTTGGTGAAACGCCAGCAGGTCGGGCGTGCGCAGGGCGATGTGCTGCCAGTGCGCGGCGGCCTCGTGGGAGTCGAGCATCGTGCGCACGTGCGACGCCTGCCCAGCGGGCTCGGAGGGCTGCACCACGGCGATGATGGTGTTGGTGAGCTTCGGGTCATCGGCGCCGTGCCCTAGACGCACGGCGTAGGTCATCGACTGCTCCCCCTCGCCCGCCACCCACTCCTTGCGCTTGTCGTACAGGAGGTCGTCCGGCCCGACGCCGAACACCGTCTTGAAGAGAACATACGCCACATTGTAAAGCGCCGGCTGTAGAAGCAGCGTCATGTGGTCGACCCGAAAGTTGAGAAACGCGGGCTTCGTTGTCGGCATAGGGCCGCGGAGGGTAAAGCCAAGTCCGCGCGGTGGCCACCCCGTTGCGACAGCGACCCAGCCCCGCTGGACTTCCGCGCGCGGGACCGCCCACAAGGCTCGCCCATGGCATTCGTGAAGCCCCTTCCGCTCTCGATTCTCGATCTGGTTCCGCTGACCAACGGCATGACCAGCGCGCAGGCGCTCGCCCAGAGCCTCGACCTCGCTCGCCTCGGGGACTCCCTCGGCTACACCCGCCTCTGGTACGCCGAGCACCACAACATGCCCGCCATCGCGAGCACCACGCCGGAGATCATGATCACCCGCGCGGGCATGGTGACCACGCGCATCCGACTCGGATCCGGCGGCGTGATGCTGCCCAACCACTCCCCGCTCAAGGTCGCTGAGTCCTATCGCCTGCTCGAGTCCATGCTCCCGGGGCGCGTAGACCTTGGCCTCGGCCGCGCACCCGGCACCGACCCGACCACCGCGCTCGCGCTGCGTCGCTCCCGTGAAGCCGTGTACGCCGACGACTTCCCCACGCAACTCGGCGAACTGCTCGCCTTCGGTGGGCAGCGCGAGTTTCCCAGGGGACACCCCTTCGCAGGGGTGCGTGCGCAGCCCGACGACGTCCCGTTGCCGCCGGTGTGGCTCCTCGGGTCGAGCGACTACAGCGCCCACCTTGCAGCACAGATCGGCCACGGGTTCGCCTTCGCAGCGCACTTCAGCCCGGCCTCCCCGGAGGGACCGATGCTCGCCTACCGCCAGCGCTTCCGGCCCGGGGACCTCCCGCGACCGCACGCGATCCTGGCGCTCTCGGTGTTCTGTGCGCCGACCACGGAGGAGGCCGAGGAGATGGCGATCCCGACGCTGGTGGCCTTCGCGCGGCTGCGCACCGGACGCCCCGCGCGGCTGCTCAACGCGGCGGAGGCGAGGGCGTATGTGTTCAGCCCGGCGGAGGCTGCCGCGGTGGAGGGTATCCGCGCGGCGCAAATCATCGGGACGCCCACGAAGGTGAAGGCGCGCATCGACGATCTGGCGACCCGCACTCATGCCGATGAACTGATGATCACGACCTTCGCAGCCGACAGCGGGAAGAGGCTGCGCTCCTACGAGTTGCTGGCGGCGACCTTCGGGCTGGACAGGGCATGACGCCGACAGACGGCGATTGCGGGGTTCACCCTCGCGGAGCCCGGTCGATGGCCAGCATCGACCTTTGCTAGACGGCATCGCAGCGATCAACCCGCAATCGCGATCGACGCAATTCATCGTCGAGGAGGGGAAGCACGCCAGGCTGAAGTTTTTTCCCTGGACGGCGGAGACGCCACTGGCGTTTCTTGTACTTCTCGAGCGGCACCCCGAACGCGTACCGCAACGAGCACGTCGCCCGTATGCAGCGGCTCACCGCCGCCCTCGAGCGGGCGCCTCTCTACGATCGGCTCATAAGCCCTGCGAGCGCTCGGAGGGTCTTCTCCTCATGCTCGTTCTGCCTGCCATCGCCGACGCACGGGAGGCCACCCTGTTCGCCGACCTCGCGGATTTTACCGATTGCTCTGGGTAGTTGAGCCCCAGCGCGCGGCTCCACACGATGCGCGATCTCTTCGCTCGCATTCACGCCAGCGCCGAGTGCCGGTGCGTCGTGCGCGTCCGTGTGATGGTCGACGGGTGCATGGCCGTCGCAGGCGACGACGACGATCGCGACGACCACGCAGCCCTGCGATGCCCTGGACATCATCGAGTTCGCCGACGCGATGCTGACCCCGGACGGGCGTCCCGTTGCGGCACGGGTGGTCATGACGAAGGCACGGCCGACTTTCCGGAAGGGCAGTCTCACCCGTGTATCGTTGGCTTCAGCCCGCGGCGAGCGGAACACATCGCCGCGCTGACGGTATCGGACGAAAATCCAGCAACCCTGCTAAACCCCTTAGGAGAGACTTGATGTTACCGACGCGTGAAATTCATTCATCCCTTCGTCGCGTGAGCGTTTTCGACGGTCTGACGGACCCCGAAATCGACGCTTTCAGCGGTTTTTTCCGAGAGCGACGCATCGATGCCAACTGCGTGCTCTTCCGCGAGGGCGACCGGGGCGACTCGCTCTTCGTCGTCCTTCAGGGCAGCTTCACGGTGGACCTCCTGGGCCCCAACGGCGAGAGCCTGTGCATCGGTCACCTCGGCCCGGGCGACGTCATCGGCGAACTGGCGTGCCTCGACAACACGCCGCGATCGGCCACCCTCATCGCGACCTCCAAGGCGCTAGCGCTAGAGCTGACCTGGACGGAGTTCGAGCGGATGTCCCGCGATCTACCGAGGGTGGCATCGCTGCTCCTCGGCGTGATCTTGCAGGAGCTTACCGACCGGCTTCGCGCGATCGACCGCCGCATCGAGAGCGAACTCGGTCGCGGCTCCACCCCGCTGCCCGCGCCGTTGTACGTAGCCCCGCCGGTGCAGATCTCGATGTGGCAACGGCTGGCCGCCCGCTTCCGAGGGGACGAATGATCACCGTCGAACAACTCCGCGCCACCGGTCAATTCGGCTCGTTCACCGACGCCGAACTCGAGGTCTTCCTCGGAGCGACGGTCACGCGAACCTTCGCCCCGCGAGAGGTGCTTTGCCAGCAGTCTCGTCCCGCGACGTCCTGCTTCATCATCGTGTCCGGCGAGGTCGATGTGGTGAAGGAGTCCGCCGGCCGGGAGCGCCTTCTCACCCGATTGTCCGCCGGCGCCACCGCTGGACAACTCGCGCTCATCGACCGCGCGCCGCGCACCGCCTCGCTCCGGGCGAACTCCGCGGTCGTCGCGCTCGAACTCACCCGCGACGTGTTCGAGCGCCTCGTGAACGCATCGAGCCCGCTCGCCTTTCGCTTCCGTGTACACATCGCCATCGCCACCGGGCGACAGCTCCGCGAGGCCAACCGCCGACTCCTGGCACTCCTCGGGACGCCCAACCAGGCCTCCCCGACCGCCTCCGGAGCACCCGATGCCGCAGCGCGGGCGGCGCTCGAACAGATCCAGGACGCCGTCGGCGACCTCGACGTTCCCTTCGAACCGTTCGACCTCCTGGAGATCACGCCTCCGGAGCGCATCGTGCGCCGCAGCGACCCGCCCGCGGACCTCCCTCGCCCCCGCGATCCGTCCCAGGAATAGCCCTCTCCCTCCCTCCCTTCGCGCGCGGCCCGACACTCCCCCGCGCGCGATGGTAGACACTCGCCCCCAATGGACCTCGCACTGACGGGCAAAACGGCGTTGATCGTGGGCGGAAGCCGCGGCATCGGTCGAGCGATCGCAGCGAGCCTGGCGCGGGAGGGCGCGCGGGTGGCGCTGGTCGCACGCGGCGAGGAGGCGCTGAGGGCAACCGTCGCGGCGCTGCAGGCGGAGGGTGCGGAGGCGCACGCGATCGTTGCGGACGTGGCTACGGAAGCGGGCGCGCAGGCGGCGGTGAGACGGGCGATTGAGACGCTCGGAGGCGTCGCGGTGCTGGTCAACAACGTCGGCGGCAGCCTTGGGTCGGGGACCTTCGAGAAGGCCACCGCGGCACAGTGGCGCGAGGTGCTCGACCTCAACCTGATGGCCGCGGTGTGGAGCAGCCAGGCCGCCGTGGAATGGATGCAGGCGCACGGCGGCGGAGCGATCGTGAACGTGTCGTCGATCTGCGGGCGGGAGTACTTCGCGACGGCGCCGTACATGGCCGCGAAGGCGGCGCTCATCGCGATGACCAAGGAGATGTCCGTGAGCCTCGCGAAGCACCACATCCGGGTCAACAGCGTGGCGCCGGGGTCGGTGATGTTTCCCGGCGGTTCGTGGGACCGGCGAGCGCAGAGCGACCCGGAGCGCATCGCGAAGATGCAGCGCGACGAGCTTCCGATGGGGCGCTTCGGGACGCCCGGGGAGGTCGCGGATGTAGTGACGTTTCTGTGCTCCGGGCGGGCGAGTTGGATGACCGGAGCGTGCGTGCCGGTCGATGGCGCACAGGGGCGAGCACTCTAAGCACCGTGGGTCAGACCCCGTCGATCGGCCTGAAGTCCATTGGGTACGGTTACGGGGCGCTCCGACACCGTTGCCAAGTGTTCGGCAGCGGTGCACCTTCCGCCCCCACGACGACCTATGGGACTGATCGAATTTCAGGGAGTAGACAAGGCTTTCGGCCCGAAGGTGATCTACACCAGCCTCAACCTCGTCATCGACCAGGGCGAGGCGCTCACCATCCTCGGGGGCTCCGGGGTGGGCAAGAGCGTCATGCTCAAGATGCTCATCGGGCTGCTCAAGCCTGACCGCGGAGACATCGTCTTCGACGGCAAGAGCATCGTCAGCATGAAGCCCGCCGAACTGGCGCAGGTGCGGCAGCGCATCGGGATGGTGTTCCAGGGCGCGGCGTTGTTTGACTCGATGACGGTGCGCGAAAACGTCGCTTATGGGCTGCGCGAGCACTTCCACATGACCGAAGACGAGATCTCCGAGCGCGTCGATTGGGCCCTCTCCCTGGTCGGCCTCCCTGGCGTCGAAGCGATGAACCCCGCCGACCTCTCCGGCGGCATGCGCAAGCGCGTCGGCCTCGCGCGCACCATCGCGCTGCGCCCGGAGGTGCTCCTCTACGACGAGCCCACCACCGGGCTCGACCCGATCAACACCACGCGCATCAACAACGTGATCGTGTCTCTGAAGGCAGCCCTCAAAGTCACCAGCGTGGTGGTCACGCACGACATGAAGACAGCCTTCGCCGTGTCCAACCGGCTCGCGATGGTGCACAAGGGCCGCATCGTGGCGAGCGGCTCGGTCGAAGAGTTTCGGAACACCCAAAACCCACTGGTGCATGACTTCGTGACTGGCCAGGCGCCCGAAGACGAAGACATGGCCGCCCTCATGGCCCGCTCGTAGTCACCGCCCCCCGCGCTTTCTTCGCCCTTCCCTTCCCAACACCCTCCGCGAGCCACACCCCCCCATGGTCAGGAACGTCAAGGTCGGCATCTTCCTCCTCCTCGGCCTCGCGGTCGCAGGGGTGCTCATCTTCCTGGTGGGCGATGAGCGGCACATGTTCCAGCGGCACGCGACGCTGCACGCGACCTTCCACGACGTCGCGGGTCTCAAGGTCGGCTCGCCGGTGCGCATGGGCGGCCTCGACGTGGGCCAGGTCGAGACCATCCGCTTCGGCGATTCCGACAGCGACCGGCTCATCCACGTGTACTTCACGATGATCGCCGAGCAGCTTCAGCGCGTGCGCACGGACAGCCGGGTGAGCATCGTCAGCAAGGGTCTCCTCGGCGACAAGGCGCTCGACGTCACCATGGGCACCGCCACGGGTCGCCAGGTGGCCTCCGGCGCCACGGTGCCCTCCGAGGAGTCCGACGACATGGCGGGCGCGCTGCGGGCCGCCTCGCAGGCCGCCGTGCGCATCAACACGGTGCTCGAAGACGTCTCGCGGCTCACCGCCACGCTCGCGGCGCCGCAGACCACCAGTGACCTTCAGGCGGCGCTGCACGACCTCAGCGCCATCACGCACCAGATCGCCGCCGGCCCCGGGCCCGCGCACGACATGCTCACGAGCGAGCCGATGTCCCGTCGCATCGACGCGCTCATCGCGTCGGCGCAGTCCACCGCCGCGCACGCCTCAGGAACCATGGACAACGTAGACGGCCTCGTGCGCGACGCCCGCACCGGCAACGGCCTCGTGCACGCGCTCATCTACGATCGCCAGGGTGGAGCGATGGTTCGCAGCCTCGCGGGCGCGGCCGAGGAGGTGGGCGCCATCACCCGCGACGTTCGCACCGGCAACGGCGGACTGCACCAGGTGATCTACGGCACCGACCTCTCGCAAGCCCTCGCCAACGTGAACCAGATCTCCTCACAGACCCACGCGCTGATGACGGACATCCGCGCGGGCCGCGGCACCCTCGGCGCGCTGCTCGTCGATCCGTCGCTCTACGAAGACATCAAGACCCTCGTCGGCAACGTGCAGCGCAACGAG
>CANJUR010000080.1 GCA_947477565.1 Deltaproteobacteria bacterium | reverse complement strand
TAGCTGCGCGCGGCGGTCCCGGGATCCATCGCGACGAGGCAGAGCCCGCGCTCGCCGGTGCAGCGGGTCGCGCACGCGCCGCAGTGATCGGACTGCGAGAGGTCTGCCTCGCACCCGTTGGCGGCGTCGCCGTCGCAGTCCGCGAAGCCCGCACTGCAGGTGACCACACAGGCGCCCACGCGGCAGGTTCCCGCTGCGCCCGCGGTGCCGGTGCAGGCGTTTGCGCAGCGACCGCAGTGAGAAGCGGAGATGCGGGTGTCGGCCTCGCAGCCGTTGCGCACGTCGTTGTCGCAATCGGCGAAGAAGGGCGGACAGACAAGCTGACAGTTGCCCTCGACGCAGGAACTGAAGGGGTTGATCACCTGGCAGTCGTAGTCGCCGCGGCAGCGCGCCTGGCAAATTCCATCGCGGGTGCAAAACGTCGTCGCGGGGCAGTCGCTCGAGTAGAGGCAGGGCCGCGGGGCGCTTCTCGCAGAACAGAAGTAAACGCCACCGAGTCCGCGAGCGCAGAGCCCGTTGCCGGGACAGTCGTTGTCGTTCAGGCAAGCGGCCCGACAGTAGGTGCCCACACACACCTGCGGGCTGTCGCAGTCGGCGTTGTACCGACACTGCCCCGCGGGCACGGAGTCGCTGGTGCATCCCGACGAGACAGCCAGGAGGAAACACACGACCAGACCGAAGGCGCGACGCAGGGCGGACATGCGCCGATGAACCCCCCAAAGCGCCCGCCGGTCAACCCGGCTGCAGCGAGTCACATCCCGACCGGCGGATCGTTTACAAGACTTAGTAATCGTGCGCGCACCGCGGCGACGAGGTAGAGGCTTCCGCAGGCCAGGACGACGCCCTCCCCGCGGTGGGTGAGCGCCGCCTCGAGGGCGTCTTCGGGCGATGCGCACGGCTCGCCAGGAAGTACCGCCAGCATCGCCGAGGGTGCCACCGCCCGAGCCAGCGAGGCGGCGGCGTAGTAGCGACGCGCCGCGGGAAACGCTTCGGCCAGGCGTCCCAACATCGCCGCCCAGGGCTTGTCGGACGAGGCCCCGAAGACCACCGCAGTGATGGGTGGCAGCCCCGGCGAGGCGCAGAGCGCGGCCACGCCATCGAGGTTGTGGCCGCCGTCGAGGAGCACGTCGCCGAGGCGCTCCATGCGACCGGGCCAACGGACGGCGGCGAGCCCCGCGCGCACCGCGGCAGCGTCGAGGGCCACGCCGCGAGCGCGGAGGTGATCGAGTGCGGCCACGGCGGTCGCGACGTTTTCGGGCTGGTAGCCGCCCAGTAAACTTACCGTGACAGGTAATATGATCCCATCGAAGGTCACCTCGAGCGACGTGCTCGTGGCGTCTGCGCCGACGACGCGCACCGGCAGCGCTTCGATGAGCGGTGCCCCAGCGCGGCGGGCGACGGACTCGATCGCGTCCCGCGCTTCGGAAGGACCACGCAGCCGCGGGCCAAGTACGCAGGGGATGCCCTGTTTGATGATGCCCGCCTTCTCCGCGGCGATCGCGCCGACGGTAGCGCCGAGATACGCCTGGTGATCGAGGGCGATGCCGGTGATCACCGTCACGTCCGGGGCGCACACGTTGGTCGCATCGAGCCGCCCGCCCAGGCCGACCTCGAGGACCACCCGATCGACCGCCGCGGATGCGAAGCACATCCAGGCGAGCGCTGTCGTTGCCTCGAAGAAGGTCAGCGTCGGCACGGCGTCGGCGGCCATCAGGGCGAGGAGTCGATCGCAGTGGGCCTGCGCGACGCCGTCATCGACGGGCACGCCATCGATGGCGATGCGCTCGACGAAGCGGTGGAGGTGCGGCGAGGTGTAACGGCCGACGCGCTGGCCTGCGGCGCGCAGCACGGCGTCGATCATGGCGGAGACGCTGCCTTTGCCGTTGGTTCCGGCGACGTGCACGGCAGGGAGGCGGGCCTGCGGGTCACCGAGCGCTGAGAGCGCCGTTTGCATGGCAGCGAGGTCGAGCACGACGCCGCGCGCGATGAGTGGCGCGAGCCGTTCGATAAGGGTCGGCATCGGGTCAATCCGTGAGCAGGCCGAGCACGCGGCGGACGGTGGCGCGGAGGTCGGAGCGCGGGACAATGGCGTCGATCATTCCGTGCTCGAGCAGAAATTCACTGCGCTGAAAGCCCTCCGGGAGGGTCTGCTTGATGGTCTGCTCGATCACGCGCGGCCCGGCGAAGCCGATGAGCGCACCGGGCTCGGCCAGGTTGACGTCGCCGAGCAGCGCATAGGACGCCGCCACGCCGCCGGTGGTGGGATGCAACAGAACCGAAACAAACGGCACGCCCGCGTCCGCGAGCAGACCCCGCGCGGCGACGGTCTTGGCCATCTGCATGAGCGAGTGGATGCCCTCCTGCATGCGCGCGCCGCCGGATGCGCTGAGCACCACCACGGGCCGCCGCGCACTCGCACCGCGCTCGAAGAGGCGCGTGAGACGCTCGCCGACCACGCTGCCCATCGACCCCCCCATGAACCCGAATGCAAACACCCCGAGCGCGATGGCCGTGCCATCCATCGTGGCGTCGCCGACGACCACGGCATCGGACTCGCCAGACTGTCGCTGCGAGCGGGCGATGCGGTCAGGGTAGGTCTGCCCGTCACTGAATCCCAGCGGATCAGTCGAGCGCAGCGCCTCACCGATGGGCGCAAAGCTCTCTGCGTCGGCGAGCAGGGCGATCCACCGCACGGGGGTCATCCGGTGATGGAAACCGCAACGCGGACAGACGTTCCACGCCGCGGCGAGTTCGTCCTCGAGCATCGTCGCGCCGCAGCCGTCGCACCGGCGAAACACCCCGGGGGCCACCGATCGCTTCTCGGCTCCATCCACCGTCGCCCGATCTCGTCGACGCCAGTTCGGCATGCGGGCCGCTTCTCTAGCGCGCCGTCGGCGCGGGGGAAACCCTCGACCCGCGCACCACCATCGAGGCCGCGCCGCGCAGCTCCAGGTTGTCTCTGCACGGCATGATCTCCAGCTCGCTAGCCACCACGGGATCGCCGGGAGCGTGCGTCGGCGGCGGCGCGAAGTGCCCCCCCGGAGGCAGCGGGCCGAGTCTCGCGACGCACGCGTCGAAGGTGTCCATCGAGAGGTAGCGCGTGGGCTCGACGAAGATGAGTTCGAGCCACTCCGCGAAGCTGGAGGCCATGCGTTCGACCCGCGCCTCGAGGGTGCGCAGCCGCACGATCTTGCCGTCGCGATAGCCGAACTGATCGCCCAGCCCGGAGTCGGCGAAGAACGTGACGCCGTCGATCAGCATCCCGAACGACTGACGCCAGCCGTCCGCGCGGTTCCATGCATCGAGCGACTGATTGGGCACGTCCCCGCGGGCCCCGAGCAGGTGCAGCGCCCCCTGCAAGGCGTAGCAGCCGTTCCATCGATGTAGAAACCGCGTGTGATCTTCGGCGCTTCGCCCCGCGGCGAGCATCGTCGCCCTCGCCTCGCTGGCGTCGAAGGGCGGCCCCGACTGCCCATGCACGATCGTCGGATCAACCCAGGCGAGAAGCTTCTCCAGGTCCATGCCCACGACAATATCCCGAAAGTGCGCGCTTCGAGACGCCTGCGCTCACAGGACGAACTCGTCTCCGAGGGAGAGCAACTCAAGACGGTCTTCGTGGAGCTGGGAGAGTTCTCGCTCGACCCGGTCCTGAAACGTCGGCTTGATGTGAAACATCAACCAGGGGATGTCCT
Organism: Deltaproteobacteria bacterium; assembly: GCA_947477565.1. Taxonomy (GTDB): domain Bacteria; phylum Myxococcota_A; class Polyangia; order Polyangiales; genus SCUS01. The sequence goes on along the minus strand of CANJUR010000080.1, from coordinate 19,526 downwards.
TGCGCGGAAACTTCAGGAGCTCTCGCTGAAGGGTCGATGGCGTGTGGTGCCCGGAGATCTTCGCCAGCCACTCGAGCTCATTGGGGAAGCTCACTTCCTGAAGCACCGCGCGCAGCCCCGGCGTCGCCGCGAGCACCTCCCAGAAGCGCTCGGTCGGCCCGGTATCACCCGAGAACGCTAGCGAAGTGCCATCCCGGGACACCACGATGCCGGCGCTCTCGATGGTGTGTGAGACGAGCACTGCCTGGACCAAATATCCCGCGATTTCCTGCGTAACTTCGGGTTCGAGCACCTCAAGCCGCACCGTCGGACCGCCGCCGCCGACCAGCGGGATGTTGGTGAAATCCGGCCAGAGGACGTTGTTGAAGAAGTGAACCTTCAGCGCGCGAATGGTGGCGGCGGTGCCCGCAACGACCAGCGGCCGATCGGCGCCCTGACAGCGGTTGTCGGCGAGCGATGCAAGGTCGCGGACGTGGTCGAGGTGAGCGTGGGACACCACAACCGCGTCGAGCACCATCTGCTCCTCCAGGGTGAGCATCGAGGTGGTCGCCCCGGCGTCGAGCGCGAGACGCCCATCGACGAGGAAGCTAGTCGTACGGTGCCGCGACGTCTCGCCGCCGTGACAGCCAAGAATCTTCAACTCCATCGTCCCCCTCAACTCTCGGTGTTCGGACGCTCAAGCACATCGACGAACGCCTGGAGCTGCTCCGGGTCGGGCAACAGCCAGCCATCCCCCTGGGCGGGCCGCACCAGGCGCACCCGAACCATCCGGTCGATCACGCCCTGCACGGTCGCGACGTCGAGACCCACGATCGAGGCCAGGTCGTCGGTCGAGACGGCCAACCGCACGCCGCCATCGACGCGCTCGCCGTATTCTTCCGCCGCCCGCCCGAGCCCGAGAATCACCCGCGCCCGCGGATCGTCCCTGGAAAGGATGTCGATGTATGCGTTGGCGCTGTGCAATCGGCGCGCGAGGCGGGTGATCATCCGCACCGCAATTTCGCCGTTGCCCAGCACCATCGCCTCGAAGGTGCGGCGGTCGATGACCAGGGCGTGCAGGTCCTCGATGGCCGTCGCCGTCGCCGTGCGCGGCTTGGCGTTGAGAATCGCCATCTCCCCGAAAAACTCCCCCGGCCCGAGAATCGCCAGGGTGCGCTCTCCGGACGGAAACACCTTGGAGATGCGCACGCGACCCGTCTGGATCACGAACATCTCCGACCCGGGCTCGCCCTCCTGGAAGAGCACCTGCCCCGTCGGAAACGACCGCCCGAAGCGGGAAGTATGGGGTTCTGACGACATCGGAGTGAAGTGTACCCACCGTGCTTCGACAGGGTCAAAGCAAACGCCAGCGCCCCCTCGACCTTGCGTACACTGACCGCGGCGGACGAATTTGAAACGCGCGTTGTGCCTTGTTCTCCTGGGTCTCGGTTGCGACGAGCACGCGACGCCGCCGCCGCCGCCGCAGGTCCCGCCAAGACCGGTCGCGATGCGCCCCGGCCCCGTCGCCGAGCCGTTCACAGAGCCAGGGGAAGTCCCTACCGCACTGCCCGACAACGACGTCCTCGGCCGCTGCGTACGACGAAACCGCGATGCCCTCGGTCCAGAGTTGGGGCGCGCGCTCGGGGCACTGCAAGACGACACGCTGCTCGAAGACGCCTGCGGACTCGACCTCGCGGTCCGCGCGCACGCCCCGGAGCGCTGCGCCTCCCTCCGCCTCTCCAGCCTGCGCGAAACCTGCGCGTTCAGAGCGTCCATCGTTGCCGGTCGCCCGGAGGCCTGCCCCGCCGCCCCTGGCCTCCGCGGCCGCGACCCGGTCTGCGTAGCCCTGGCCGCCCGCGACACGTCGCTCTGCGCTGCGGCTTCCCTCACCGAGCGCGCCCGCTGCTTCGCGCTCGCTGCCGGCGATTCGCGGCCCTGCGAGGCGCTCGACCCGATGCTGCGCCCGACCTGCGCGCGCGACCTCGATCCGCTGCATGCGCTGCTCCCGGCGCTCCCTCGCGCGACGCCGCACGCGCCGGACGCCGCCCGCAACGGGTGGTCCACCGCGATCGAGGACGCGAGCGTGAACATCCCCGTCGGATGGCTCCTGCGCGGTGTTTTTCTCGACGAAAACGACACCCTCTGGTTCGTCGATCCGGCGCTGGGCTGGCCCGCCGTCGGAGCCATGGCCGTGGACCGGACCCTTGTCGGCGTGCGGTTGCCATCCCGGCGGGGAAGCGCCCTTGTCCTCGACGCACGCCTCGTCGCCGTGGGCGTCCCGGTGCTGTCCACCTTCGACGGATCGCTCCGCGCCGCCGGGACCCTCACCCACGCGACGCACCGCCGCGGCGGGCGCGTCGCCGGGACCCTCATCTTCGACGGCGCGAGCGCGGGACGCGCGGTGCATCTCGAACTTCACTTCGACACATTTGTCCGAGACGTGGTTATGGCGACCGCGTTGCAGTAAAGGGTTCGATCATCCTCCGCGTGACCGCCGACACCCACCTCATCGACCACCCGGACGCACTCCCCGCCGTGGCGCGCCGACTCGCCGAAGCGACGATGCTCGCCATCGACTGCGAGAGCGACGGGCTCCACCACTGGAAGAGCCGCCTCTGCGTGCTGCAGTGCGCGCTGCCCGACGGCGAGGTGTTCATCTTCGACACGCTCGCGTTGCCGCTGCGAGAGGCGCTCGGGGAAGTGCTCGGGGCCGCCGGGCCGGTGAAGATTCTCCACGACCTCTACTTCGACGCGTGGCTCCTCCGGGGTGCGGGCATTACCCTCGGCCGCGTCGTCGATACGTCCGTGCACGCGCGCTTCCTCGGGCTCCGCGAGACCGGGCTGGCCACGCTGCTCTCACAGCGCCTCGGCGTCGCGCTCGACAAGAAATTCCAGCAATATGACTGGGCGAAGCGACCGCTCGACGACGGGCTGCGGGCCTACCTCGCGGGCGACGTCCGGCACCTCCACGACCTGCACCGAGAACTGGATGCCGACGCACGCGCGCGCCTCATCGCCGACGAGGTGGTGGAAGAAACCGGGTACGCGCTTCGACGGGCGCTGCGCGACGCCGACGACGAGCGGCTTCCCTACGCGAAGGTAAAGGGCCGACACGCACTCGACGCCGCGGGGCGCGCGGTACTCCGACGCCTCGCTGCGGAGCGCGAAACGCTGGCCGAGGCGCGCGATCTTCCCTCTGGGCGGGTGTTGAGCAACGCTGCCCTGGTGGACATCGCCCGACGACGCCCGCACTCCCTGGAGCGCATGAAATCGATGGTTCTCGGCGGCCTGCGGGACGAAGAGGCGCTCGGGGGCTGGATCGCTGCAGTGCGAAGCGGCGAGGCCGACGGTGATGTTCCGCCGGACGAGCGGCATTACTTCGAGTGCGAGCGAACAGGGATGGACGGAACACTCCGGCGGCGGCGCGAAGTGGCACTCCAAAAGTGGCGCGCCGAGACCGCAGCGGCGCGCGGCATCGACGTGCAGGTGGTCTTGCCCGGGCACTGCCTCGAGGCGATCGCGGGCGCGGAGGTGCGCTCGCCGGACGACCTACGGTGCATCGACGGGCTGGGAGAAGCGCGCGTAGCCCGCGACGGCGACGCCATCACAGCCTGCCTCAGCGCCGCGTAGCGCTACAGTCAGCCCTCGCGCAAACGCATCAGGCCCGCCCAGCGCGAGGCGACCTTGATCAACACACCGCGCAGCGCTGCGGAAGGCACCGCCCGAATCGACTGCGCCAGCTCGTACGGCACCGGCGCCGGACGCACCACGACGACCTTTTTTAAAGCCACCTTCTCGGGCATCGAGCCCCGCGGACCCTGCTTGAAGCGCAGCTCGGTAACCTCCGCGCCGGCCACCACGCGCTGCACACGCGCGAGCAACTGCTGCCGCTGTGCATGGAGCTCCTGCAACCAGGTGGTGTTGCGCACCCATACCGTGAGCACGCCCGAGCGCAACGAGACGGGCTGCGTCGCCGTCGCGATGTCCGGGCCGACGGCCTCCTCCCACGCAGGCCACACCCCGAGCGCCTGCCGCACCCGAGCCGGATCACGGATCGCCTCCGCCAGCAACGTACCGATGTGCGCAGTGCCGATGGGCTCGTAGCGGCCTCCGCGGCGCAGCTTCATCGGTCACCGCCTCCGGAGCGCCACGCTCGCGCAAAGGCCTGGGCCAGACTCAGGTCGATGGAGCCGCCCGCGCGCCCGCCCTCGCGCAACGCACTGCCCACGATGACTCCGTCCGCGAGGCCCGCCCAACGGGCCGCCGTGTCGACGCGCACACCGCTGCCCAGCCACACCGCGTGGCCCGCAACCGCCGCCCTCACCCGCGCCAACTGGCGCTCGTCGACCTCAGAGCCAGTGCGCGCGCCGGTCACCACGACCGCATCCGCCAGGCCGCGCTCGACCACCTCCACGGCCTCCTCGGCGACCGCATCGTCGCCGCTCGCGCCGAGCGGGGCAGAGTGCTTCACGCCAACGTCCGCCACGATCGCGACGCTCGATGCGTCGAGGTGACGCCGCATCCGAAGCAGCCGCGCGGCGTCGGTCTGGATCACCCCCTGATCGGCCACACGAGCGCCCGCAAGGATGTTCACTCGGATGAAGCGCGCGTCCGTCGCCACCGCCACGGCCAGCGCCGAAGCGCCGTCGTTGCGGAGGATGTTTACCCCAAGGGGTAAGCCCGAGGCCGACCGCGCGACCTCCGCGAGCACCGACATGGCAGCGATGGTCTCCGCGGGCACCGCGTCTCGAAAAAACGGCGCATCCCCGAAATTCTCGATGAGAACGGCGTCGAAGCCTGCCGTCGCCAGCGCCTGGGCGTCCTCTGCGGTGCGCGAGCGCAACGCGCGCATCGTGAGCGTGGAGCGAGGCGATCCCGGCAAGGGACTCAGGTGGATCACGCCCACCAGCGCAGGACCGTTCTCACGCAATCGCATGCCCAGCGTTCTCCCCCGGCCGCCCCGGCCCCGCAACTCCGCGACATCGGATGCACCGTGCGCCCGGCGGTGGATTCCGATAGGTTCCTCGCCCACGATGGCTCGCGCGCAACACCTCTGCCTTTCCGGTCTGCTTACGCTCCTTCACGCCGGCGTCCTCGGGGCGCAGCCCGTACCGCCGCCGACCGCGCTGCCGGCCGTCGTCGAGCCCGCTCCACCCGCTCCACCCGCTCCACCCGCGGCCCCGGTGAGCATGCCTGCCCCCGCCCCTACACCCGCCGCCGAAGGCCCGCGCACCGCAGTCATCGACGCGGCCCCCATCGGGGTAGACGCGGCGGCTGGTCGATATGTCACCAACGTGCTCCGCGAGGCCATCACCGCGCTGGGTTTCCAGGTGATCCCCCAGGCCGAGCTCTACGACGCCGCGCGTCGCCTTGCGCTCCCATTCCCAGTGCCCACGGACGGAATCTTCACCCTCGAACGCGCGCTCCAGGCACCGCTCGCGGTGACCGCGGAGGTCCGCGCGGCACAGGGGCAGTATGTGGTTCACCTGCGAGTGCGGGTCGCAGTGGAACCCGACGAGCGCACCCACGACGTCACGGCGACACAGTTTCAGTTGGGCGCGGCCATCCGCGAAGCGCTGCCCCCGCTGTTGGTGCCCCCGCACGTGACTCAAGGCACCGTACCTGAAGTCTCCGCAGCGACGGGCGAGCCGACGGTCACTGCCAGCACCGAAGCGACGGCCACGCCCCCGGTGCGCCGCCGCCGCCGACCGCGTGCGCATCCCCAGCGCTGGGAGGTCAGCGTCGGTGCCATCGCCGCGCTCGGTCCTGGCCGCGACGGCTTCGTCAACGCGCTCATCGCCGCACGAGTCGCGTACTTCCCGAAAGATCGCCTCGGAATCTCCCTCTCCGCCGACTACGTCAATCTGCGCGGGCGCGAGGGGCGCGTCTCCAACGTGCTCTTCCTCGCAGGCGTCGAGACCGCGGTTGATCTGCTCCCCGAGCGCCGGGTGTTCATCCCGCTGCGCGCAGAGATCGGATATCTGCCGAGCAACGGCCCCGTGTTTCGCCTTACCGCCGGCGTAAGCTTCTCCCTCGCGCGCCGGGTGCGCCTCAACCTCGACCTGCTCTCGCCCACGCTCTGGGTTCTGCCGGAGAGCACGCCGGTCACCCTCGACCTCGGCGCGCACCTCGTCGTCGGCTTCTGATCGGTCACTACACTCCACCCCTGAGCCCACGGAGCGCTGCGATGGCGCCCTTGTTCGCGTGGCGTGGGGAAAACCTTCCGCCGCGGAGCATGTGTCTTCCCCGGGACGCCGAAAACCGACGTGGGAAATGTTGGGCGACGCCCGAAGCGTCCCGACGCTCGTCGCCGGACCGCGGACAAGCAACGTCCCGAGCGCAAATACAAGGCGTTGCGAGGGCGGTGCGTGGCGCTTAGGTTCCGCGCCCGTTTGGGTTCTTCGAGGAGGTTCTAGAAAGATGGCGCTCGATCCGGTCACGGTGATCGCAGAGGAGTTGGGGGTCGCGTCGCGCGGCGTGCATGCGGTGGTCGAACTGCTGGTGGGCGGCGCGACGGTGCCCTTCATTGCGCGCTACCGAAAAGAGGCCACGGACGGCCTCGACGAGGTGCAGATCCGCACCATCGAGGAGCGTCACGCCTACCTGAAGGAGCTCGAAGAGCGCCGCGCGGCGGTGCTCGAAGAGATCGGCAAGCAGGGCAAACTCGATGATGCGTTGCGCGACCGTATCAACGCGTGTCGGGTGAAGTCCGAGCTTGAAGACCTCTACCTGCCGTTCAAACCCAAGCGGCGCACGCGCGCCATGATCGCCAGGGAGAAGGGCCTCGAGCCGCTCGCACTGCGCATCGGGGCGCAGTCCACGGAGGGAGATCCCCTGGTGGAAGCGGAGAAGTTCGTCGATGCGGCGAAGGGCGTAGCGACGGTGAAGGAGGCACTCCAGGGCGCACGGGACATCGTCGCAGAGTCCGTCGCGGAGACGCCCGCGGCGCGAAGTTGGGCGCGCGAACTCTTCCTCGATGAGGCAGTGCTCGTCGTGACGAAGGCGCCGGACGTCAACGCGCCGACGAAGTTCGAGGCGTACTACGACTTCCGCGAGGCGGTGCGCACGCTGCCGTCGCATCGCTTTCTCGCGGTGCGCCGCGGCGAGACGGAGAACGTGCTGCGCTCGGAGCTAGAGGTCGATGCCGCACGGTGCATCGCCCATCTTGGGGTGCTCGCAGGACGGCGTCCGGCGTCGCCCTGGCGTGAACAACTCGAACTCGCCGTCGCCGACGCGTGGAAGCGCCTCGTGGCGCCGTCGATCGAGAGCGAGGTGCGCGTCGAGTTGAAGCTCCGCGCCGACCGCGGTGCCGTGGACGTGTTTGCGCAAAACCTCCGTTCGCTGCTGCTGGCAGCGCCGTTTGGCGCGCGTACGGTCATCGGCATCGACCCGGGGCAACGCACCGGCTGCAAGGTCGCGGTGGTCGATTCTACGGGTCGGATGCTCGACCACACGGTGTTCATGCTGGTGCAGGGCGACGCGTCCGTGGCGCGGGCCGCGGAGACCCTCAAGGGGCTCGTGGCGAAGCATCGTCCGATGGCAGTGGCGGTGGGCAACGGCACGCACGGGCGGGAGACCGAGGCCTTCGTGCGCGAAGTGCTCGACGAGTCCGGCGGGGTTTTTACCGTGATGGTAAGCGAGTCCGGCGCGAGCGTGTACTCGGCTTCGGACGTCGCGCGGGAGGAGTTTCCAGACCTCGATCTCACCGTGCGCGGCGCCATCTCCATCGCGCGGCGACTGCAAGATCCGCTCGCCGAGCTGGTGAAGGTTGATCCGAAATCCATCGGCGTGGGGCAGTACCAGCACGATGTCTTCCAGGCGCTGCTCGCCCGCAAGCTCGACGAGGTGGTGGAGAGCTGCGTGAACTCCGTCGGGGTCGAGCTCAACACCGCGAGCGCCCCGCTGCTCTCGCGCGTCGCGGGCATCGGCCCGACGTTGGCGCGCCGCATCGTGGCGCACCGCGAGACCGCTGGGGCTTTTCACTCACGCAAAGACCTCCTGGACGTGACGGGCCTCGGACCGAAAACCTTTGAGCAGTGCGCGGGCTTCCTCCGCGTGCGCGAAGGGTCCAACCCGCTCGACGGATCGGCGGTGCACCCCGAGCGCTACGCGGTGGTCGAGAGCATGGCGAAGGACCTCGGCACCGACGTGGGTACCCTCGTCGGCAACGCCGCCCTCGCCGCGAAGGTGCAGTGGCAGAAGTACGTCTCCGGCGACCTCGGGGAGTTCACGCTGCGCGACATACTCCAGGAGTTGCAGAAGCCCGGGCGCGACCCGCGCGCAGACTTCGAGGCGCCGAAGTTTCGCGACGACGTCCGCTCGATGAACGACCTCAAGCCCGGCATGGCCCTCGAAGGAATCGTCACCAACGTCACCGCCTTCGGAGCCTTCGTGGACATCGGCGTGCACCAGGACGGGCTCGTCCACGTGTCGCAACTCTCCGACCGCTTCGTACGCGACCCCGCGGAGGTCGTGCGCGCGGGCGACAAGCTCAAGGTGCGGGTCATCGAGGTGGATCTGGTGCGCAAGCGCATCGCGCTCACGGCGAAGTCCGGGCCCATCGCAGCGAAGCCCGCGGGCAACGCCCCCAACGGACAGCAACCGCCGCGCGGACCGCAAGGGGGCCGACCGCAGGCACCGCCGCCGCCGGCGAAACAGGAGTTCAAGAACAACCCCTTCGAGCGCCTGCTCAAGCGCTGACTCGCCCGCACCCACGGCAGTACGGCGTGAGCGAGCGCGAGGGGCTACTCCTTCGCGCTGCGCTCGAGGCGATCGAGCTTGCGCAAAGACGGAAACAGCCCAGCCCACAGCGCCACCACGAGCAGCGTACCGACCCCGCCCAGCACCACCGCGCGCACCGGGCCGACCCACGCGGCCATCACGCCAGACTCAAACTCCCCAAGCTCGTTGGAGGCCCCGACGAACACCTGGTTCACGGCGCTCACCCGCCCGCGCATCGCGTCCGGCGTAGCGAGTTGCACCGCGTGCTGGCGCACCACCACGCTGACCATGTCCGACGCGCCGATGATCACCAGCATCGCGATCGACAACCACAACGTGCGCGAGCATCCGAAGGCCACCGTCGCCGCACCGAAAATCGCCACGCTCACGAGCATCCAGAGCCCCGCCCGGCCCCGCAGCGGCCGGTACGCGAGCCACACCGCCATCGCCGTCGCCCCGACCGCGGGCGCGCTTCGCAGCAGACCCAGGGACCGCGCCTCGGCGTGCAGGATGTCGTGCGCATACACCGGCAGCAGCGCCACCGCGCCGCCCAGCAACACGGCAAACAGGTCGAGGGAGATCAGGCCCAATACAAGACGGTGGTTCCAGACGTAGTGGACGCCGGCGAGGAGCTCGTCCCAGGAGCGCGCGCGCGCCGCCACGGGCCGCGACGATGCCAGCGGAGTGACGCCGAACACGAGCGCCGCCGCGGTCGCGGAGCCGACCATCGCGACCAGGTACACCATCGCCGCGCCCCCGACGCCGTAGAGCAGGCCGCCGAGCGACGGCCCGACGATGGTCGCGAGCTGCCAGACGGTCGATCCCCAGGAGACCGCGCTCCCGAGCGCCTCGTCGGGCACCAGGTTGGGCACCAGCGCCTGCGAAGCCGGACCCGCGAAGGAGCGCGCGACGCCGAGCACCACGAGCACAGCATAGATGGGCGCGACCGAAGTAATACCGTGTCGTGTAAGCAGAAATAGCGCTGCCCAGCCGAGGGCGACGAGCGCATGGCAGGCGACCACGACGCGCCGTCGGTCGAAGCGGTCGGCGACGACACCGCTGACCAGCGCGAGGCCCACCGCGGGCAGAAACTGCGCGAGCCCGATGTAGCCGAGGTCGAGCGCGCGGTGCGTCGTGGCGTACACCTGCCAACCGATCGCGACGCTGGCCATCTGCGTACTCAGCACCGACGCGAGCCGCGCAAGCTGGTAGCGCCGAAACGACACGAACCCGAAGGCCGCGAGGGCCCTGCCGCGCTCAGACACGGAAGAATTTCCTCCCGGCGAGCAGAAGGCGTTCGGAGAGTTCGAGCGCATCCGCGGGCCAGAAGTCCATCGGCCTCGGACGCCTCGCGCCCGCCTCGCGCAGTGGACGACACGCAAGCACCCGGTGCCGCCACGTCGAGGGCACCGATGCGCGACCGTGAATAGCACCCAGCAACGCACCCGCGATCGCAGCGTTGGTGTCCGTGTCGCCGCCGCGGCCCACGGTGTCCACCACGCCCGCCTCGAAGGACGGCGCGTGCAGCGCCTGGTGGAAGGCATTCTGAAACGCGATGCGCACCCACCCCATCTGCTCGTAGTACTCGTCGGGCGCCTTCTCGCGCGCCGCCGTGAGCATCTCCGCCACCGCCGGATCGCGCCCCGGGCGGCGTGCCTCGTCCATCGCGAAGCCCCACGCGGCCTCGCCGTCACCGCCGTGCGCGATCACCTCCGCGATGGCCCGCACGTACACCGCGCACGCGTCGCGGCAGAGCGGATGTGGGTGCGTGAGCGCGCTGTCGTCCGAGGCCAGGGCCGCCGCGCGCACCGGGTTTGCCGCACCGAATATCGCCAGCGGCGAGATGCGCATGAGAGAGCCGTTGGCCTGGCTGTCCACGGAAGCCGCCGCGCGCACGCGCTGCAAGCGCAGGGCGGGATCGTCCACGTGCACCCCGGCGGACAGCGCGGTGGTGATGGTTGCGCCGCGGTCGAAGGGGTCGGAGGTGATCCAGTGAACGTAGGCCTCGACGACATTTTCGGGCTCGAAGGTCTCATCGCGCACGAGCACCCGCGCCAGCATCAGCGCCAACTCGGAGTCGTCCGTGGGCTGCCCTGCGAGGGTCATCCACGGCCCGTGGTCGATCATCACCCGCACGCCGCCAGGGTGGTCCTGCGCGATCTCCTCCGCGGACTGAAACTCCACCTGCCCGCCGAGCGCGTCGCCCACCAATTGCCCCAGCCAGCAGCCCTGCGCGCGCGACAAGAGCCCCGCCTCGGCGACGTGCTGGCCCGATCGCAGCCGCGCCAACGGGAGCCACCCCCGCTGCCCCGGCGTGTACACCTCGTGCCAGTCGCGCCCGACCAGCGCGCACACCGCCGCGGGCGCTCCTCCGAGCGCGATCACCGTCTCCATCTCAGCGATGCGCGTGTAGGTGATGGCCGCGCCGCCCTGATCGATCACGGTTCCGCCCGCGGCGCGCAGCAGGGCGTGGCCCGCGCAGAGGTCCCACCCCGACGGGGAGGCGAGCGACACGGCCGCGACGCCCTCCCCCGCAGCCACGAGCGCGAAGCGATACGCGATGCTTGTCAGCGGGCGGTAGCGGCCCGGGAAGACGCACCGGGCGTTGCACTCCGCGGCCCGGTCGGCGTGCTGCGAAACGAACACCGGCGATCCCTCCGCGAGCGTGGCTCCCGCGAGGTCGGTGTCGAGCGCGACGCCGTTGCGGGTGATCGGACCGCAGCCGTCGGCCCATGCGAGCAGGTCGCCATCGTCGTCGGGAAACGCGTACGCGAACACCACGCCGAGCACCGGCACGCCGTCGTCGAGCAGTCCGATAGAGACCGCAGCACCGCGAAATCCCTCGAGAAACGGGCGCGTTCCGTCGTTGGGATCGACCACCCAGCAGCGCGTCTCAGCGGCGTCGAGCGCGTGCGTGAAGCCGGTTTCCTCGCCCCGCCAGTGCCACGGAAACCGCGGGAGCAGCGCCGCACGCAGGAAGACCTCGACCTCCGTGTCGATGTCCGCCTTGTCGCCCCCTCCGCGCGGACCTCCCGGGCGATGAAACTCCGCCCGAAGTCGTCTCCCGGCCTCCTGCGCGGCCTCGATTGCGGCCTCCAGGGCGTCGGCGAGCGGTACTGTGGGGTGGTCCATGGAGCGCACGATGGTAGTTCACGCGATGGGGTCACGCGGGAAAACCTTTGTCCGATCAAGGCGTCCAGGCACTCCGATGACCTCCCCGCGCGCCACCCTCGTCGCCATCCTGGTCGCCCTCGCCGGATCTATTCTTACCATTACTTGTAAAGCTCAGGTCTACGTGACCGGCAGTGCGCGGGTGGTCGATGTGCTCGAGGAGATTCGCACCTCGCTGCGCACCACCCGCTACGACCACCAGACGCACATCGATCCGCGCGCCGGTCGCTACGACTTCGACTGCTCGACGATGGCAGCGTGGGTGCTCGGTCGCGCCACCCCACGTGCGCGGGCCGCGCTGCCCTCGGGACGGCCGCTCGCGGTGGACTTCTGGCGGACCATCCGCGACGCCCCCACGGTGCGTCCGCGCAACGGCTGGCTGCAGGTTCGGCGCATCGCCGACGCGCGCCCGGGCGACGTGCTGGCGTGGCCGCGCCCGCGATGGTTTCGCTCGAACAACTCCGGACACGTGGGCTTCGTCGCAGAGACGCCGACGGTGACCGCACGGGGGGTTCTCGTGCGAATCACGGACGCGACCTCCGTGGGCCACCAGGACGACCCGCGCAACCGCGAGGGCGGCCCCACGGGCTTCGGCCAGGGCACGCTGCTCATCGCGACAGACCCGCTCAGCGGCGAGGGCACCGCCTACGGATGGGCGGGCATCGACACGCCGCCCGAGTGGATGATCGCCACGCCGGTGCGCATCGGCCGGGTGGTGCGCTGACCGCTACGGGACAAACGCGGGGGAGCAGAGAACGCCCGCGGTCGAATTGCCCCAAAGCACCAACAGGGCGGAGAAGGTAAGCCAGCGACGCACGGTGGCTCTTCCATGCACCCTCGCGACACCCGGAATTCAGCCACCCCCACACTGAACACTTGCGCAGATACAACCCGATGGGCCATCACCGGACGCATGGATCAATCGCGTCGCCCGGCCTTGCGCGTCAGCGTCCGTGTAGCCGCGATGGTGGACCTGCAGTTGGACGAAGAATCGGCCTTCACGGCGCTCGGGGCGTTGCATGACGCGCGGGTGGCGCTGCGCACGCTGCCGGTTCCGCCCACGGGGCTGATCGACACCCTGGCTTTGCACGAGCGCGAGCTGGGCGTCGCGCTGGGTGCCGAGCGGGCCCGCGCGTGGTTGAAGGGACGCGCCGCGCGGTAGCGATCGCCTACTCCGCCGGCATGCCGCGCAGCGCGCGGTCGTGGAAGAGCAGCATCTCCACTCCACCCGGACCTCGGTTGAATACGTAGTCGTGCGGTCCTGCGAGAACGCGCACGTCGTGAGCGATGCCGCGCCCGCGGAGCGCCTCGTCGAGGGTCGCGACGTCGCGGCGGTACACGTCGCCGTGGGAGGTCACCAGCCGCACCCGCTGGGCGGGGCGTCTCGGGGAGGCGACGTATCGCGCGAGCACGCGATCGATGCGCCCGCGCACCGCCGGCTGGAGCGCCCCCACAGCCCCGAATACTTCTGGGTGCGCGAGGCCGATTTCGAGGGAGTGCAGCCCGCCGAGGGAGACGCCGTCGATGCCGGTGGAGGCGCGGTCACGCAGCACCGGGAGTTCACGTCGGGCGCGCGGCAAGAGGGTCGTGACGAGCCAGCGGTCGAAGCCGTGTTGCAGCACGCCCGCGTCGGTGCCGAGGACGTCTGGCGTGAAGGGCGCGACCACCACGAGGCCGCGGTACGGGCGCGCTGCGAGGTCGCGCCGAAGCTGCTGGAAGCGCCCCTCGTCGATGTGCCCGAGGAAGGCCTCGCGGCGCAGCGCTGGCATCCGCAACTCCCGCTCCGATGCGCCGAGTTCATAGTCCCGCGACCATCCGTAGGCGCCCCGTTCGACGCCGCGCTGGGTCTCGCCCCAGCCGTGGAGGGCGACCAGCAACGGCAACTGCTCGCCCCTCTCGAACGTGAGCGGGAGCATCACCACGGCGCGCATCGGACCGATCGCCGTCTGGGGAAAGTCCCAGAGGAGGGTACGAAACGATCCGGGGCGGGGCGGGGATTGCGCGAGGGCGAAGAGACGGGAGAGAACGATCAGCCCGACGCCCAGCCCGAAGGCGACCAGCGTCGGGGGGATGATCCGCGCGCGGCGGCGGCGCGGACCCATGGCCGGTCAGGGACGGCAGGCCCCGAACACGCAGAACCGCCGCGCGCCGCATGCGGTGTCGCAGCGGCCGCAGTTGTTGGGGTCGAAGTTGGTGTTGGTGCACCGGCCGCCGCAGAGGCTGTTTTGCGCGGGGCAGCTACACCGACCGCCGATGCAACTCTGCGTGGCGGGGCACGCGTTGCCGCAGGTTCCGCAGTTGGCCGCGTCGTTGTTGGTGTTGATGCACCGACCGCCGCAGCTTGAGAGCGGCGCGTTGCAGGAGCAGGCGCCGCTGCGGCAGTCGAAGGTCGCCGGACACGTGCGGCCGCAGGTGCCGCAGTTCGCAGGGTCGTTGTTGGTGTTGATGCAACGGCCGCCGCAGGTCGAGAGCGGCGACGAGCAGGCGCACCGACCGCCGATGCAGGCCTGCGTCGCGGGGCACGCGTTGCCACAAGCGCCGCAGTCGAGCGGCGAGCTGTTGATGTCCACGCAGAACCCACTGCAGAGCACCGTCGAGCCCGGGCAGGCGCAGCGGCCGCCCATGCAGGGCGTTCCAGCCGGGCAGGCCGTGCCGCAGACGCCGCAGTTGCGCGGATCAGTCTGAAGGTCAACGCAGTTGGTCCCGCAGGAGGTGCGCGGCGCGGTGCAGGTCATCGGCGCCTGGCAGACGCCCGCAGTGCAGGTCGCGCCGGCGGTGCAGGCGTTGCCGCACATGCCGCAGTTGTTCGGATCGCTCTGCGTATCGACGCACCGACCGGAGCAGGTCGAGCGCGGCGGCGGGCACGGGCTTCCGCACACGCCGCTGATGCACACCGCGCTACCAGCGCACGCGTTGCCGCAGCCGCCGCAGTTGGACGGGTCGGTCAGCGGGTCGGTGCAGCCCGTGCCGCATTCGATCTGCGGCGAGGTGCAGCGCGAGGTGCAGGCCCCGGCAACGCAGGTCGAGCCCGACTGGCAGGCGTTGCCGCAGCGGCCGCAGTTGGCGATGTCCGTGGTCGGGTTCACGCACGCGCCGTTGCAGGAGATCTGCGGCGCGGCGCACGCGGTGCCCATGCAGGTTCCGCCGGCGCACATCTCGCCGGTGGCGCAGCGTCGCCCACAAGCGCCGCAGTTGCGCGGATCGTTGGTGATGTCGGTGCAGCCCGTGGTGCAGATGGTCCGCGGCGGCATGCAGCCCGGAGGCGCTCCGCAGCGGCCGAGGAGACAAAGCTGGCCGGACCCGCAGCGGGTGCCGCAGGCGCCGCAGTTCGACGGATCGATGCGGTAGTCGGTGCAGCCACCGTTGCACTCGACGAGCGGCGTGTTGCAGCGCGCCTGGCAGCTACCAAACGAGCAGAGCGTCCCGGCCGCGCAGACGTTGCCGCAGGCGCCGCAGTTGTTCGGGTCGTTGAGGGTGATGACGCAGGTGCCGCCGCAGCGCGCGAGCGGCGTCGGACACGTGAGGGTGCAAGTTCCGAGGCCGCAGGCCGCGCCCGCCGGGCAGACGTTGCCGCAGCGGCCGCAGGCGCTCGGGTCGTTTTGGAGGTTTACGCAGCGGTCGCCACAAAGGACGTTGGGCGCCGGGCAGGTGGTCTGGCAGCGGCCCGCGAAGCAGGTCGAGCCGGCAGCGCAAGCAGTGCCGCAAGCGCCGCAGTTGGCCGGATCAGACTGCGAGTTGACGCAGCGGCCCGCGCAGTTGAGCAGGCCGACGTCACAAACCGACGAGCAGCCCCCGGAGGTGCAGACCGAGTCTGTGCGGCAGGTGACGCCGCAGCCGCCGCAGTTGGCGCGATCGCTGCGAATGTCCACGCAGACGCGGCCGCAGAGGGTCTGCCCCGGCGGGCAGATGGTCTGGCAGGCGCCGCCGATGCAACTGTCGCTCGAGGAGCACGCGATGCCGCAGCCGCCGCAGTTGAAGCGGTCATCGGTGAGGCTGACGCATGCGCCCGCGCAGTCCGTGAAGGGCATCGGGCAGGTGGGACGGCAGACGCCCATCGCGCAGCGGCCGGCGCCACACGCGAGACCGCAGGTGCCGCAGTTGTTGGGGTCGGTGAGTACGTCGATGCAGCGACCGTTGCAGGACGAGAGCGGGGCGCTACAGACCGTCGGCACGTCGAACGGCGGCGGTCCGTCAAACGGCGGCACATCGAACGTCGGAACGTCGATCTCCGGGAGGTCGTTTGTCGGCGGAACGTCGAAGCCCGGCACGTCGGTGCCTGGGCCATCGAAGACCGGGACATCGACGCCGGGCGCGTCCGGCAACGCCCCGTCCGGCAGCGGGCCGCTGTCCGGAACATCGACGCCCTCCCGATCCACCGCCTGGACGTCGGGCCGGAATGCCGAGTCCGGAGAGTAGTCGCCCTCAAGCTCCGAGCGACCACAGCCGGTCACCGCGAGGGCAACAAGCACACAACCGAGACTGGCGATCCGTAGATGTCGCATGGACTCCACTCCTGTTGGGAGCGATAGGTGGCACGGGTGGCGCGAGATCAGCCTTGATCATCGCGGCGCCCGCACAAAGCGCAGGCACTATGCGCCAAACCCCCCAGAGGGGTAAAGCGGGGTCGTGGTCACGCTTGCGTTGCACATGATCCGCTCCACGCGGCCCGGATACCTCACCTCCCTTGCGGCCGCTGCCCTGTGTCTCCCGGCGTCCGCGCTGGCTCAGTGTCGGCTGCTGCCGGGCCCCGATGGGGCGCTCTCGACCCTGCTGGTACACCCCGGCGTGCGCGTCGGACCCATCGCCGCCCGGCCGAGCGTCCGCGCTGCGCTCGGCCTCGCGCTCGACCGCGCCGTCGCCGCGATTCCCCCCATCGCATCCGCGGGGTGGCGCGCCGGGTCCAGCGACGACCCCTCCCTCGACCTCGGCCGCATCGTCGGTGGTCGAGGACCCCGCGCAGCCCACGCAACCCTCCGCGCCGACGCCGCCACCGCGGGCGATCGCTGGCTTTTCGTAGGAAGCGACGACGCGCTCGCGGTGCACCTTGACGGTCGCGAGGTCTATCGCCGCGCCCTCCCCCGACGCTCGCGCGAAGACGACGACATGGTGCGGGTGCCCCTCGCGGTCGGCGAGCACACCCTGACGTTGACCGTCGCCTCTCGGGGCGACCTCGACCTCTTTGTCCGCTTCACCGGCGCCGACTTCCGGCCCGATCCGAGCGTCGCGCTCTCGCTCCCCGCGGTCGATGCGCCCACCTGCGAGGCCCTCGCAGATCGCAGCCTGCACGCCACCTTCGCGCGCACCCCGACCGCCGACGGCACCCGCGTGGACGTCGCCGTCTCCTTTCCGGGCGGAACCGCCGCGCCGATCGCCCCGACCCGCGCCCTCTCGCTGAGCGCAACGGATGCCACCCCGGTCGGGGCGACGGTCTCCTACGCGGGCGCTGCCGCGCAGCCGCTCGATGCCACGCTCCTGCTCCCACCCACAGGGTCGCGCGTCGTGTCCCTCCGCGTGGGCAACGCCGTCCGCACTGCCCGTGTGTTTGTCGATCCGACGGTGCGTGCTGCTCTCCTTGATGCGGCCACCGCGCTCGGTGCGCTCGACCCGTCGTTTGGCACCATCCCCTCCCCCTGGCCGCTGCCGGCGGTGCGTGCGACCCCGGCGCTGCCGGCGGGCGCGATCTTCTCCGTCGAGGCCACCGCGCAGCGCCTCGGTCGGCTCGTGTCCGCGGGCGACTCCGACCTCGCGCACCTCCGCGAAGAGGCCGCCACCCTCGCCTCCCTGATGGGACCGCTCCGCGCCGGGCGCGATCCGTACGTCGGTCGCACGGGCGCGCTGCACCGCGCGTGGCGATCGCCGCTCGACGGCAGCCTCCAGGAGTTCTCGCTCTACGTCCCGGCTCGCTACCGGGCGGGCGAAGGCATCGCCCTCATCGTCGGCCTGCACGGCCTTCACGGCGGCTCGCACCGCATGCTCCCGGTGCTCATCGGCCAGTACGACGAAAGCGAAGACCGCACCCACGCCGAGCGTCACCTCCCGCCGATGCCCGACACCGCCGCGATGCTGCTGGCGCCCTACGGCTACGGCGACTCGGGCTACCGACAGCAGGGCGAGGTGGACGTGATGGCCGCCATCGACGCCGTCACCGCGACCTATTCCGTAAACCCCGACCGCGTCTATCTCACCGGGCTCTCGATGGGCGGCATCGGGGCAGCAGGGGTGGCGTTTCATCACCCCGATCGCTTCGCTGCGATCGCTCCGCTGTGCGGTTATCACAGCTATTTCGTACGCAGCGACACGCGCACCGTGCGACGGCCGTGGGAGGTGTTCTTGATGGAGTTGCGCTCCAACGCCAGCTACGCCGAGAACGGCCTGCACCTGCCGATGTACCTGGTGCACGGCACCCTCGACACGCCGACGGCCAACTCTCAGGTGCTGGTCGATCGCTACCAGGCCCTCGGGTACGACCGCGAGGTCGAGTGGCCCGTGCTCGGTCACAACGTCTGGTCGCAGACCTACGCCGACGCCCGAATCATCCCGCGATTTCTCCGATTTCAGCGCGACCCTGCGCCGCGGCGCATCCGCTTTCGCACCCCCGAGCTTCGCTGGAACCGCGCCGCCTGGCTCACCCTCGACGCCCTCCTCTCCCCCGGCGCGACGGACGGCGCACGGCTCGCACGAACCGCCCGCTGGGGCGACGTCGCCATCGCCGTCACACCCGACGGCGTCGGCAGCGTTCGCACCGACGGCGTCGGCGCGCTGACCCTCGATCCTCCCGCCGCGGTGGTGCGCGCGGGCGTGACCGTGCTGCGCCTCGACATCGACGGCGACCCGCTGGAGATCCCCGTCGGGCGCGCGACCTCGCTGCGCCGCGAGCACGGTCATTGGGCTCGCGGGACACGCGTCACGATGGCGAGCGGCGGCCCCATCCGCGAGGTCTTCGACACCCCGCTGCTCTTCGTCGTGGGCACCGGCGACGCCCGCGCGCTGCCGCTCTATGAGCGCGCCGCCCAGGTGTGGTCGCACCGCGCGGGCGTCCCGTTGCGCTACTCCATCGTCCGCGACGACAGCTACACCGAGGCCATGGGCGAAGGGCGCACGCTCGTGCTCCTCGGAACTCCCCGCGACCATCGACTGCTCGCCCGCATGGCCGACCGACTCCCCATCGGCCTCGGCGCGGATGCGATCACCGTCGGCGCGCGGCGCTTCGAGGGCGCAGACACCGGCGTGGTCTTCACCGCCCCGGACCCCGATCGCCCGGAGCGCACGGTACTGGTCATCTCCGGGCGCTCGCCGACGGCCGTACTGCGCTCGCACTCACTGCCCGACCTGCTGCCCTCGTATGTGGTGTTCGACGAGCGCGTGGCGGGCGCCCGGGGACGGGTGCTGCTCGGTCCGGCGGCGTCGGTGCTCGCGGCGGGCTTCTTCGACGACCGCGGGCAGACCGTGGGCGACGACCGCGACCCGGTAAACCCCGCAGGAGACGCCGTCGAGGAGTGAAGCTCGCGGGGGCATCACGACCCTCCTGCGAGCATCGAATTCAGCTCGCGGGGGCATCACGACCCTCCTGCGAGCATCGAATTCAGCTCGCGGGGGCATCACGACCCTCCTGCGAGCATCGAATTCAGCTCGCGGGGGCATCACGACCCTCCTGC
>CANJUR010000079.1 GCA_947477565.1 Deltaproteobacteria bacterium | reverse complement strand
GCCTTCGAGGTGCAGGGCACGCGTTCGTCGCTCGTCTTCCGCTCGCTGCAGGTCATGGATGTCGCCATCCACCTCGATCACCAACCGATCGGTATCGCAGTAGAAGTCGACGATCCATCCACGGATCACAGGCTGCGGACGCACTCGAGGACCAACGGGCCTTGCCGCGTAACACTGTCCAGAGTGCTTGCTCTGCGGGCGTCATCGCACGCCGCAATTTGCGGGCGCGTTCGGTCTTGCCGGGGGAAGCGAAGGACCAGCCATCGAGTGCGCGCCGTCGTGCGATGCGCGGGATCTGGAAGCGGTTCTCAAGTCAGGATCTCTGGATTCCGCCCACCCTGCCCCCACTCGTGGGGGCTCGCGTAGAGACGGTGAACCAAGGGTTCTGACGGTAGATCATGGTTTCGCCGCATCCCTGATTAACTCTGCATCGCGATCCAGGTGCACATGGCGAGGACCGCAAGGGCAGGCAGCGAGCGCCGCACCGGGTCTTTCACCTTCAAGTGCATTGCGACCGCGCCCACCATCAGTACCGCTACCAGCAGCGCGGCGGGACGCACGATCGTCGGCACCCCGATTCCCACGATCAACGCGAGACCGGAAACGACTTTCAGTCCCCCCACCAGATAAAACATCCAGATCGGCAGGCCGTACACCTCGAACTCGCCGCGCAGTGTTTGTGCACGGCCGCCACGGTAGCTGGTGGGACCATCACGGCGGATCATCCAGACGTTCAGCAGTCCAAGTCCAACCACCAGCTGCAGAATCGCGAGAATCGGCGATGACGTCATTTATAGCTCCGAAAGATATCTTTAGTATCCGACACCTGTCTCTTCAACTAACGACGGATTTATGACGCTCGCGGTTCGAATTTCCTATGTGTTGTCCGTCACGCTCTTTCTGGGCTACGGCGTGAGCTGCTTGTTCATGGGCGCCATGGTCGAGGAGTTTGCCCGCTACGACCTGTCACGGTTCCGGCGTCTGGTCGGCTTGCTGGAGGTGCTCGGTGCGCTCGGGCTGCTGGCCAGTCTCTTCATCCCGATGCTGGTGTTTCCCTCCGCCGGCGGCCTGGCGCTGCTGATGGCGCTCGGAGTGGTCACACGCGTACGCGTGCGCGACCCCTGGATCGAGGCCATCCCGGCCGCGATACTCCTCATGATCAACCTGTTCCTGTGTGTGGCGGCGCTACAGGGAGTCCAGGTGGGCCGATAGCGGAGTATCGGGAGCCGCACCTGATGGCAGCGCCACGCTGGCGAGCAGCAGCGCCCTCACCAGGACGGCGAGTGTGACAACGAGCAGTCCGTATCCCGTGACCCGCGGATCGGACGAGCCAGCGAGCTACTCCAGCGCGGAGAGCGGGTGATCTCGACGGTGCGAGCCAAGGGAACTTCGCATATGCGATAGCGGTTTAGCGAAGCGCCACCGCGGTCGAGTGACAGTCAACCACGCGGCATACGGCGCTTCGCCAGGACGCGGTTGAGCGAAGCCGCGGAGACTCCGAGCGTCCATCAGTCCACAAACCTATGGGGAAATTAGGGCTCTTCCGCGAAAGTGGGGAAGCCGTTTCACGCCGCCTTGCGGCTGGGTGGGGGCTGGAGCCCGAGTGCGAGGAATCGCTTGATGCCGTCGTCGCTGCGAATGGGATTGGCAGTCATGAATCGGAGCTTGAGGAGGAGATGACCGTGATTGCGGTAGCCGCGCCCGCACCGGACGAGCGACTCCCAGTTGTTATTGAGGCCTCGACGCAGCCCGCGGCGGGGCGGTGTTCTCCCAGCGCAAGGATCGCGGCGCTGGCGAAGCGGGTGCGGGCGCAGACCGACGAGCGGCTCCAATTGCGGCGCTGACCTCGCTGTCCGGTGGCTTGCGGACCACACGGGGGTTTAGTGTCCGCGACCATGTACTTCGAGATGTTTCAACAGATGAAGAAGATGCTCGGCCAGATGGATAAGTGGCTCGATCTGGCCGCGGCGCGCGCTCAGGAGAAGTCCTTCAACCCCGATCTCTTTCTCGGGTTTCGACTGGCACCCGACCAGTTTGCGTTTGCTCGGCAGGTGCAGAGCGCGTGCGACACGGCGAAGCTCGGGGCCTCGCGGCTCACCGGCAAGGAGGCCCCGAAAAGTGCGGACACCGAGGAGACCCTCGGCGACCTCAGCGCTCGCGTGCGCGCGACCATCGCTTACCTCGACGGGTTCACCGCTCAGGACTTCTCCGACGCCGCGACGCGCGTCGTCACGCAGCCCCGATGGGAGGGCAAGGTGATGACCGGCGCCAACTATTTCCTCCAGCACGCCTTGCCGAACTTCTTCTTCCACCTCGCGCAGGCCTACGCGATTCTCCGGCACAACGGCGTCGGCATCGGCAAGCGCGATTACCTCGGCGCGCTCGACATGCAGACCCCCTGAGCGTCCGGTCGGATACGCGTTCTTGGTCGGGAAAACCGCGCGAAACGTAGTGGCCTCGCTGGTCGAGGACGCGACGCAGATGAAGCCACCCTGGTCAGTGAGCGTGAGCATCGTCGCGCCATCCACGAGGGCCACCTGCACGCGGATGGCCGCGTGGGCGTGGTCGGTCCGGGCGGCGTAGAGAGCGTTGTCGATGAGGTTGATCACGACGCGTTCGAGATTCACGCAGGACGCCAGGGCGGAGATGCCGTCGTCGACCTCGACGCGGATGTTCACTCCGTTGACGGCAGACCCCAATACGAGCAGCGCGGACGCGATCAGAGATGACCGGTAGACAGGCTCTTTCGGCATCTCCGGGTCGTCGTGGGCGAGGCGCATGATCTCCGCGAACAGGGCGTCGATCCGGCGGGCGTCCCGGTGGACGAACTCAAGCTCCGCGCCGCGGTCCATCAGCGGGTAGGCGGCGGGGGTGGGCTTGCGCCTCGCGAGGTCGGCCCCGTCCTTGACGCTGATGGTTGACCTCATCTTCGGGTTCGGGTGGTTGCGTCTGCAGTCGTTCTCGCACGAGTCCGCGAGCACCCGATCGAGGACCGCGGCGGCGGGCCTTCCCACGGGTAGTCCCAGTGCTTCAGCCTGAGGTCGGTGGCCGGACGGACCCCGAAGATGAGGTCAACCATCACTGTCTGCCGGGGGGCCTTGACCTCGGTCCTTCCGTGAGGGCTCACCCAGAGAGCGCGTCGGCGAGCGCGCGGATGGTCAGCGGTGACGATCCTTCGGCTTTGTTATTGACCAGCACCCAGGTCTCCAAACCGCCGCCGATGGCCTCGGCGATGACCGACAGCGTGTCTGCCCGCCGCGCCGGATCGACATCATGGAGTCGGTTGAAGGGCGCGAACTCGCGCTTGCGATCTTCGTAGCGGGTGTTTGGCGGCATGAGCAGGCGCACCACCGCGAAGGGCTGGTCGCGCAGCGCCGCGACGGTGCGTTGGAGCCCCGGCAGCGGCATGTGCGTGTGGAGGTTGTAGACGTGGGCGGCGCGGCGCTCGCGCAGCACTCGCGCGTACGGTGGTTGGAGCAGCCCCGGGTCGCGAAGCTCGATGGCGACCGGGAGGCGCGGATCGAGGTCTGCGAGCAGGGCATCGAGGCGGCGCGCGAAGGCCACCGTGTCGCCGGAAAAAGCGCGCGGAACAAGCGGAAATTCGAAGAGCACGGCGGCGGTGTGAGGGAGGAAATGACCGGCGAGGGCGTCGCCGAGGTCGCGGGCAAAGCGCTCAGCGGAGCAGTAGTCCGGGTTGGCGCGCGGGGCCTCGTCGCGGCGGTTGGGGATGATTGCGGAGGTGACGCTCGCGGGGGCTTTGATGACGCAGCGGAAGCCGGGTGGGAGCTGCGACGCGTAGCGGTCGAAGTCCGCCGGGGGGACGGGTCCGTAGTAGCTGCGGTCGATGCCGACGGTGGTGAGCAGCGGGTGGCGGGCGTACTCGCTTAGGCCGTCGTGGGCGAGGCTGCTCTCGGTGTGGCGGCGCGACCAGACGACGCCCTCCCAGCCGGGCGAGAACCACGAGCTGGTGCCGAAATGGAGCCGCGGCGGGAGGCGCGCGGCGACGGCGGCGGCGTCGCGGTACACGGCGGCGAGGGGGTTGGGACCCGCAAAGAGGTCGAGCTGGGCGACGGGGGGAGCGCGGCGCGTGGACATGGGTGGCGTTGCCAGACAGCGTAGCGGCAGGGCCACGGAGGGCGTCGGGTTTCTGGCGGCGATCGGGGTAGGCTCGCGGACAACGGATGGAAATCACAACCGATGATGGGATTCGTGAGCGCCTGGCGTGGGTCGATGCGCTGGCGAGCAGCGACCGGCGGGTGAGGGTGCTCGAAGCCATCGGGTGGCCCCGGGAGGTGGAGGAGCGCTTCTTTGCGCGAGGCGCCGGAGCGCTGCCGGAGGTGACCTACGAGGTCGATCGGGATCCGCTGCAAGATCGGGTGCGCGAGCTCGACGCGGCGGAGAGGTCGATCGAGGGGGACGATCCGGTGAGCGTGTGGCTCCGGTCTACCGTGGCGTCGATGCGAGACGCCTCGCGGATGGTGCTGGCCCTCGGCACCGCGGATTTTTCGCGGCTCTCGAAGGAACTCTACGGTGGCCCGCGCACGCGCTTTCATGGAGGCAACGAGCGCAACATCGACCTTGCGAACCACGTGATCGAGCGGCTGCGTCCGCACGGAAAAGACGAGGCGTCGGACGACGGCGCGGTGGAGTTGCTCGACGCCGAGGGGCTTGCGGCGCAGCTGCGCGAGCGGGTGGCGCGGGAGTATCCGCGCATGGCGATCACGGTGCTGGTGGACCCCGACGCGACGGCCAGGGTGGTCGCGGGGGCGAGCCGGGTGCGGGTGCGGGCGGACGCGACTTTTACGCCGTGGGAGGCAGACGCGCTGTGGCACCACGAGGTGGAGACACACGCGCTCACCGGGCAGAACGGTGCGGCGCAGCCCGCGGTGGGCTTCCTGCGGATGGGCGGACCGCGGTCCACGCGCACGCAGGAGGGCCTGGCGGTGTTTACCGAACTGCACCACCACTGCGCGTCCATCGAGCGGCTGCGGCGCCTCGCCAATCGGGTGCTGCTGGTGGAGATGGCCGAGCAGGGCGCGAGTTTCCTGGACCTGTACCGACATCTCGTGAAGCACGGATCGTCCGAGCGCGAGGCGTACCTCGACGCGCAGCGGGTCTGCCGCGGCGGCCTGGTGGCGGGCGGCGCGCCCTTCACGAAGGACACCGTGTACCTGTCGGGCCTGCTTGACGTGCAGGCGTTTCTGAGCGCCGTGGTGCGCGAAGGGTTTCGCGACGAGATGGAGCTCCTGGCCTGCGGCCGCATCGCGCTGGAAGATCTCACGGCCCTGGTGCACCTCCGGCGCCGCGGAATCTTGCAGCGCCCGCGCTTCATTCCGGCGTGGCTGCGGCGCTGGCGGACGCTGGTGCCGGAGTTCGCGTTTCTGTCCTTCCTCGACACCATCGCGTTGTCGCGGGTGCAGCTTCAGTACGAGACGCTGATCCGCGCCGCGACGGAGGTGTGACGAAATCTTTGTGCGCTCCGCGGGCCGCGATAGGGTCCCTCTTGCCTGAGGGTACTGCGGTGTTGGTCGAGGTCCTCCCTTCTCGACCGCTGCGGAATTGTTCTCCTCGGGTGCGTGGACGATGCGGCGTGTGAGCGCTCATCGGACTTCGCGGCAGCGGCTCCGTTTCACGGCCGCGCGATTGCTGGGTTGCGTCCG
This sequence comes from Deltaproteobacteria bacterium, assembly GCA_947477565.1. Lineage (GTDB taxonomy): Bacteria > Myxococcota_A > Polyangia > Polyangiales > SCUS01. Next base: position 17,700 of record CANJUR010000079.1, on the reverse strand, counting down.
TCCACGCCGCCCACCCGAAGCAATCGCGCGGTAGTCAAACAGGGGCCGATCTGCCATTTCCCCGCGGGACTCTCTCCCGCCCCGTTGCGTTTCAGACCGTCGGAGTACCGAAATTCTGCGTGGTGGACTCCGCACTCTTCACCGGAAATGGCCCCGGTGACGGCTCTGCCGGAAGCAGTGACGGCGTCCGCTGCACCACACCGACCTCCGCGCCCGGGTTGATTCCAGCCGCGCCCCGCAGTGCCGACGCGCCTACCGGGACCGTCACCGATGCCCCGAAGCGGTCGAGCCACCACGCGCCGAGCAGGCCGGTGTACGCAGCGATCACCGACAACCCGAGGGCCACCGTCCAGATCGCCTGCACCGTCCATCCCGGTCGAACCGCGAGCGTGTCGATGGTGATCGCCGCCGCCACCGCCGCCGTGGGCACGTACAGCCAGGCCATCGCCGAGCGGATCAGCGCGCGCCGCCAGGGCACCTGTGCCTCCACCAGATCGAGGTCGATCATCACCGTCGGCACGCGACTCAGCGCGCCTAAAAGCATGTCGCGGCGCGCCAGGCCCACCTCGAGCGCGCCCCCGGCCAGGGCCAACAACGGTGCGACGAAGAGGTACCGCGCCTCGGTGCTCTGCCCGTGCACCAGTACCCAGGCCGACACCCCCGCGAGCGTCGTCAGGCGCAGCCCGAGGGACTGCACGTGCACGCTTGCGCGCAGCGTCGCGAGGAAGCGTTGATGCTCGGCCAGGGTGTGCGGCGGGAGGTCCATGGAGCGTCAGCGTAGCGGTGTTCGTGATCGCGAGCCACGGGCCGAGCGTGTAGGGTTCGAGGGCCGTTTATGACCGATGTGATTCGCCCCGACGCGCTCCCCGATTTGCTTCGCGACGAACTGCTCGCGACCGTCTCCGCCGCAACCCGGCTGCCCACTGCGCTTCTCGCCGCGCGGCGTCTCGCGGGGGGAGCCTCGATGGAGTCATGGTCGATCGATTTGCGCGTCGGCGACGTCACCGAAGGACTCGTACTGCGCCGCGATATGGGCGCCAACATGAGTGTCTACGCTCTCGATAGGGCCACGGAGTTTTGCGTCCTCCAGACGGCCTGCGCTGCAGGCGTGCGCGCGCCGCAGCCCCGCTATCTGTCTGCGCCGGGTGCGTCGCGGGCGTGGTTTCTGATGGAGCGCCTCGCGGGCGAGAGCGTTGGCCGAAAGGTGGTGCGCGCGCCGGACCTCGCGGCCGCCCGGGACAAGCTGGCGCGGCAGCTCGGGGAGGCGCTCGCGGTCATCCATCGGGTGCCCATCGCGTCGGTGGTGGCTGCGATTCCGCGCCCGATGGATGGGCGCGATCCCGCGGAGGAGGCGCTCCACCAGGTGCGCGCCGTCGTGGCCTCGCTCAACCTCCACAACCCCGTCTGGACCTACGCATTACGCTGGTTGGCGGCGCGCCTCCCGGCCTGGGACGACGCCGTGGTGCTGGTTCATGGTGACTTCCGAATCGGCAACCTCCTGGTGGATCGCGACGGACTTTCCGGCGTTCTTGATTGGGAGTTTGCGCACCTCGGCGACCGGCACGAAGACCTCGCGTGGGTCACCGTGCGCGACTGGCGCTTCGAGCAGGACGCGCGCGTCGTCGGCGGCGTCGGATCCCTCGAAGATTACCTGGCCGGGTATGCGGACGCCGGCGGACGCCCGGTTGACCGCGCCGCCCTCGTCTGGTGGGAACTCCTCGGCAACCTCCGCTGGGCCGTGATCTGCCACACCCAGGCCGACCGCCATTTGAGCGGGGCCGACCGATCGGTCGAGCTTCTCAGCCTCGGGCGCAAGGCCGCGGAGATGGAGTGGGAGATCATCGATCGCATCGACATGCTCGAGAAGGAAGCCCGCTGATGTCCGACCCACGAGACGCCTTCGAGCAACACCCCAGCGCTCTCGATCTCATCGACGCCGCGCGCGAACACCTCGCAACGCGGGTGCTCCCGACGATCGCTGACCCGCGGCTGCGCTTCGAGACGCTCGTCGCGACGCACGTGCTCGGGGTCGCCTCGCGCGAACTCTCCCGAGGCCCGGAGATGACCGCGGAGATCGATCGGGGGCGGGCTTCCCTGCCCGGTGCGCCCGCGAGCGATGGCGCTCTCTGTGGGCTGATCGAAGCGGGGCGCTACGACGAAGCCGACGCGGGCGCTGCGCTGCGCCGGTGGCTCCAGGCGCGCACCGAACTCTCCCTCTTCGCGTGGAATCCGCTCTTCCTCATGCGCGTAAAGGGCTGATCGCGCGCTTGTTGGCGAAGTAGGTCCGCGTGCGTTCGAGGTGAGATCGCCCTGCTTTGGTAAGCGGTCGCCTAAGCTCCCGGGGCGAGCATAGGCCGCTACGGAGAGGGCAACTCGAGGGAGAGAGAGACCGACGCGCGGGGGAGGGTGACGCCGGTCTGACGCCACGTGAGGAGTGCGTCGCCGAGGCACGCCGACAGGCCACGCGCGACCAGCGGCTGGTCGAATTCCACCGCGGTGGCGCGGCCGTCGAGCGCGAGCCTCACAACCACGTCGATGCGGCGCAGGTCGGCCAGCGCGGCGGGGTCGGCGAACCGCACGAGATCGAAGCAGCGGCACACCGCGGGGAGCACCGTCGGCAGCGCGAGGAGGGCACCGTCGGCGGCGGCGCGCTCGGTGCGGAGCAGCCGAAGGTTTACCGGGCCGGTAAAAGAAGTGGGTGGTGCGCGGTGACGGCGGGCGTGGCCGTGGGCCGCGATGGGGGGCGTCGCGAGGAGGAGCGCGAGCAGCGCGGGGAGGGCCGCGGGACGGGTCACGTCCCGGCGTCGGTGGGCGGGTGGCAGAGCGTCGGCGGGTGGTACGCGGGCACCTCGCGGAGCAGCGCGTCGCTCACCTGATTTTCGTCGATGATGCGGCGGAAGGTCTCCACCGCGGGGGTCGGGATGCGTCGGCGGGATGCGTCGCGGTAATCGACGGTGAAGAGCCCGAAGCGGGGGCAGAAGCCCTCCGCCCACTCGAAGTTGTCGATGATTGACCAGTGGAAATAACCGCGCACGTCGAGGCCCTCGCGGATGGCCCGGGCCACGATGGCGAGGTGCTCGGCGAGGTAGCGCGGGCGGTTGGTGCCGGAGGCATCGGCGACGCCGTTCTCGGTGATGATCACCGGGAGGTTGAACCGCCGCAGGTCGCGCATCACGAGGAGAAACCCCTGAGGATAGATGTCCCAGTCGAGGTCGGACTTGGGGAGCGGGGTGGCGAGGGAGATCTGCTGCGGGAGCCCGCGGAGGATGGGGAGCGTCGGCAGGCCGCGCACCAGCGAGAGGCCGTAGTAGTTGAGCCCGAGGTAGTCCGCGCGCGCACGCAGGGACGGATCGTTGCGGCGGTCGGTGGGACCGGTGAGGGTGCCGTCGGCGTCGGCGTCGAGGTCGCCGTGGACGATGGCGTTGAGGAAGAGTTCGTTGTTGACGTAGGCCGAAGTACGGGCGCCCGCCTCGTCGGCTGCGTTGCCCGGCTGGTTGGCGCGAAACACCCGGTTGTGGGTGGCGATGGAGACCATCACCGGACGGCCCGCGACGCCGCCGTCAGAGGCGCTCGCGGCGGTGAAGGTGTCGGCCTCGTGCAGCGCGTCATAGCCGCTCGCGTGGGCGCGGATCATGTTGGTGACGAGGCGACGCACGCGGTCGAAGTTGAGCGGCGCACCGGGGGGGAAGACCCCCTGAAGGTAGGCCCCGGCGGCGAGGACGAGGGGCTCGTTGAGGGTGACCCACCAATCGACCTGCCGGCCGTACTCGGCGCCCGCGAAGCGGGACCACGCGCCGAAGTCGTCGACGATGCCGTCGCGCACGAAGCCCTGCGTGTCGAAGGGTTGCGCGAGGTCGTTGAGGTAGTCGGGGAGTACGAAGTGGTAGAGCGTGACCATCGGCACGAGGCGGCGGTCGGCGGTCGCGTCGAGCACGCGGTGGTAGTAGGCAACGCCGTCCGGGTCGGCCGCGGCACGGCACTCCGTCATGAAGTCCGCGAGAGGGCGGGCGCGCGCAGTGAAACAGCGGTTCCATTGGGCGCGCGTGGGGAAGAGGCGCGACCAGTCGAAGCCGAGGCGGTAGGCGTTTTGGTGCGAGGCCACCAGGGCGTCGAGGTCGGAGACAAACTGCGTGTAGCTGCGCGGCCCGTCGTTGGCGCGGTCGCCGTTGAAGATGCGGCCGGGCATGCGCTCCCACTGCGCCCAGTCGGTGTGGTCGAGGCCACCTTCGATCTGGTACGGCGCCGTCGCCGAGCCCCAGAAGAAGCCCGCCGGGAAGGCCCCGCGGGGCGAAGGATCGAACGGCTCGATGGTCAACGGCACGTCCGCCGGGGGGACGTCCGCGGCGGGGGCGATGTCGTCCGTGGCGGCAGCATCCACGGACCCGAGGTCGCTCCCGGGGGCGTCCCTGGCGGCGGCGTCGATGGGCGTCGCGGGGCGGTCGTCACAGGCAGCCAATACCAGGGGAAGTAAAACAATAGCGTGCGCGAATCGCATGATGCGGGCGAAGCTACCAGAGCGGGAGGGCTCGCGGAACGTGCGGTATGGTGCGCGGACATGAGCGCAGGAGAAACGGGCGCGAGCTCGATGGTGATAGGCGTGGCGGGGCACATCGATCACGGGAAAACCGCGCTGGTGAAGGCGCTCACCGGCGTGGACACAGACCGGCTGCCCGAGGAGAAGGCCCGGGGGATCACCATCGAACTGGGCTTCGCCGCGCTCACCCTGGACGACGGTCGGCGCGCGGCGGTGATCGACATGCCAGGGCACGAGCGGTTCGTGCGCACGATGATCGCCGGGGCGGGCGGCGTGGACGTGATGCTGCTGGTGGTGGCGGCCAACGAGGGAGTGATGCCGCAGACGCGGGAGCACCTCGCGATCGCCGACCTCGTGGGCGTGCGGGGCGGGGTGTGCGCGCTGTCGAAGTGCGACCTCGCGAGCGACGACCTCATTGCGCTGGCGGTGGACGAGGTGCGCGAGGTGCTGCGTGGGACGGCGTTGGACGGTGCGCCGGTGATCCCGGTGAGCGCGAAGGAGGGCACCGGGTTGGCGGCGGTGCGCGCGGCGCTGACGGCGGCGGCGGTGGCGCCGAGGGACGCGAGCGGTGCACCCGTGATGCCGATCGATCGGGTGTTTGCGCGCAAGGGCTTCGGGGTGGTGGTCACCGGCACGCTCGTCGCTGGGACGCTGCGCGAGGGGGACACCGTCGCGGTGGGTCCGACCGGGCCGGAGAATCGGGTGCTGGGTGCGCGGGTGCGCGGGCTTCAGGTGCACGGGACCGCGGTGACCGCGGCGCGCGCGGGATCACGCGTGGCGGTCAACCTCGCGGGCGTGGAGGTGGCGGAGGTTCCGCGCGGGCAGTGGGTGTTTCGCGACGGGGCGGTGGCGGTCACTCAGTCGTTTGATGCGACCGTTCGGCTGCTGCCGGAGACGCGTCGCGCGCTCGGTCGGCGGACGAAGCTGGAGGTCGCCGCAGGGGCCACCTACGCGCTCGCGACGGTGTCGTTGCTGGAGGGCGACGGCCTCGAGCCGGGGGCCGAAGCGTTGGCGCGGGTGAGCACCGACCGGCCGCTCGTACTGCGGGTGGGCGAACGCCTGGTGCTGCGTGGTCCGCCGTCGCTGGCGGGCGTCGGGGGCACCGTCGGGGGGCTCACCGTCGTGCGCCCGTTGGCCGAGCGGGTGCGGCGGCGGTCGGTGGCGCTCGCACGGGCGCAGCGCAGTGCAGCGGGAGACGCGACGACCCGCGCGGAGGTAGAACTCGAGGCCGCGGGGCTGCGGGGCTGCGGGGCTGCGGAGCTGCTCGCGCGGGCGGGTTACACCGTAGGGACGGCGGGAGTCGCGGTGGGCGCCGACCGCCGGGTGGCCCGCGCGGCCCTCGATGGTTTACAAGCCAGGGTATTGGAGGCGCTGAGCGGGCACCACGCGAAGCACCCGGACGAGCGGGGACTCGGGCGCAGTGCGCTGACGGCGCTGGGCGACGATGGGGTGGTAGACGCGGCGCTGGGGGCACTGGTCGCGGCGAAGCGCGTGACGCAGGAAGGCGACGTGATCGCGCGCACCGGGTGGAAGGCACGGAGCGCAGACGAGACGCCGTACCTGGCGCAGGTGCGCGCGGCGCTGGCGCGGGCGGGCACCTCGGCTCCGCGCGTGGAGGAGGTGGCGCAGGCGCTAGGAACCGACGCGAAGGGTCTGGCGTCGGCGCTGAAGCGGCTCGTCGATCGGGGCGAGGCGCTGAAGGTGTCGAGCGAGCTTTACGTGGACGCGGCAGCGATGACGGCGCTCGAAGCGGGGCTGCGGGGCTGGCTCGCAGCGAAGGGCACCATCGACGCGCAGGGCTTCAAAGAGCTGAGCGGGCTGTCGCGCAAATGGGTGATTCCGTACCTGGAGTGGTTCGACGCGCGGAAGGTGACGCTGCGCGTGGGGGACAAGCGCAAGCTGCGAGGCGGGTGATCAGCCTTTCAGCACGATGACAAGCGCCACGACGCTCACCACGAGGATGATCATGGCGAGCGCGAGCACGATCCAGTCGGCGTCGCCCCGGCGCGCGGCGAGCACCGTGGGGGCCGTCGCGGCGAGCACCGCAGCGGCCGTCGCGGTCTCCTCCTCCGGCGTCGGGGGCGGCGGCATCGAGGGGCGCGGCGGCGGCATCGAGGGGCGTGGCGGTGGCGGCGTGGCGACGTCGTCCTGGCCGTAGTCGAAGCTGCGCAAAAGCTCTTCGCTGGGCTCGACGAAGCGCAGCGTGCTCTTGCCAAGGGTGAACTCGTCGCCGTTCTTGAGTCGTCGCTCGGAGACCGCGCGGCCGCTGACGACGATGGCGTTTTTGCTCCCCAGGTCGCGCACCGCGACGCCCTCGGAGTCGCGCTCGACCTCGGCGTGTTGCCGCGAGCAGTCGCGGTCTTCGAGGAGCACCTCGCATCCTTCGGCCCGCCCGAGCGTAAGGCGCGCGCCCGCCGGAGGAATCTCCCAGCGTCGCCCGGCCTCCTTGCCTGTGCGCAGTTCGAGGTACGCCGGCGCGCTGTCCCCGCCCAGGGAGTGCAGTGAATCTTTCAGGAGTCGCCGCGCGAGGGTGGCGGTGTGCTCCGGCGGATCAGCCAGCGCAGTCACGAAGGTGACCCGCACCGCGTAGTCCCCGACGCCGATCTCGTCGCCGTCGAGGAGAAGCTTTCGTCGGCCGCGGGCGATGGCGACGCCGTTGACGCGGGTTCCGTTGGTGCTGCCTTCGTCGACGATGGCGACGTCCGGGCCGTCCACGCGCACGAGGGCGTGAAGCTCGCTCACCGCACGGGACGGCAGGCGAACGTCGGCGTGCGAGCCGCGGCCGAGGACGACGCGCGGCTGATCGAGGGTGATGGTCTGGGGCTCGCTCCCTGACACCGTGATCACGAACGTCAACGCCACGGTGCGGCCGTTAGCCCATTCGCGAGAAGGGGGTCAATTCCCGCGCAATCGGCAGAAAGTTCACGACAGAAATTGGACGACCTCGAACGCGCTGTCGCATAGGCCGTTCAAGCGCCGAGCGAACTTTACGGGGACCAATCAACGGTCATCCCGACGCGGCAGGGACATGTCTCCCTACCGTGGCGGGAGCTCCCTGCCCGCATAAGGGGTCGCAAGGAAGAGGAGACAGTCCATGGGTTCCATCGCCACTGCGGATCGGCGCGCCCCGATCGCCGCCCGTCGTCCGTTTCACGCCACCATCGATTTTGGTGTGCACGACGCCCCCGAAGCCATGCAAGCCGACGCCATTGACCTGTCGGTCGGTGGGATGAGCGTGCGAAGCCCGCAGCTCCCCGACGTCGGCGTGCAGTTGGAGTTTCACTTCATGCTCGAAGACGGCAAGACCATCGACGCTCGCGGCGAGGTGATCTGGACCCACGACGAGGGCTCCCGCTCGGGCGCTTTCGGGGTGCGATTTCTGGCGATGCCAGGCGACGCGCGGGCTTCCCTTCGCCGGTCGCTCGAGCCCGTCAGCAAGAACCCCGCAAACGCCGAGAGCAAGGTTCGTCTGCACCTTGAGAGCATGGACGCGCCCTTTCGCGCGAAGCTCCGCGAGCGAGTGCCCGGCGCCATCATCGTCGGTCACGACCTGTCATTTCTGAGGTTGGGCGGCAAGGTCACCGTCGAGGGTTCGAAGGACAACGAGCCCGGCGTCATCAGCGCCGTCGAGGTCGAGATCGACCCGGTCACGCAGAACCCGCGGCTCATCCTCACCATCGACCTTGAGGAGGGCGCATCGGCCCGGGCGCAGTGCGTCCCGGCCATCGAGAAGACCCCCGGCACCGCAGCCCTCATCGACACCGCGCGCGTGTCGGCTCCGTCGGTGGAGCCCGTCGCCGTCGAGACGCCGCCCGTGCGCGCCGCCCTCATTCAGCCCGTGACGGCAGAGGCGAGCGACGCCGAGCACGCCGGGGACACCGCCCACAACGACGCCGAGCCCGTGCACGCGCGGCCCTCAACCATGCTGACCGCCGCCGAGTCCCCTTCGGCGACGGACTCCACTGAAGAAGAACCCTTCGACGACGCCGCCTCCGGGCCGAACTGGATGGAGCGAAGCGTCTCGGTCGCGCGAAGTGCGTGGGAGGGTAGCCGCCGTATCGCGACGCCCGTGGCCGCGGGCGTGGTGCACGGTGTAGCCGCACTGCGAGCTCGTTTCCAGCCGTCCGCGGAGCCGGAGGCGATCGAGGCGCCGCGCAGCACGCTGCGTCCGCAGCACTCGCCGATCGTTGCGACCGCGAGCGACCCGGACGGTCAGCTTGGTCGGAAGCGCAACCGCCGGGTGGTGATGTACGCCGGGGCCGCCGCGGTGCTCACCGTGCTGATCATCGCCGTGGCCATCGGCGGCGGCGCTACACCCGCTTCGCCGCATCCGCAGGTCGCCGTGACCGCCGACCCCGCGCCCGTCGCGGAGGTCGCCCCTCCGGCGCTCCCCGCCGCGATTCCCGAGGCCGCCACCGAGGAGCCCGTGCCCATGGGCGCCGAGCCCCGGATGGTCGCGGCCGGGGCCAACCATCTGCCCGCAGACCTTCAGGGCGCGGTGCTGTCCACTGCGGGCGAGATCCAGGACGTACAGCCGCAGATCATGCAGGGCCGTGCTCGGCCGATTGGGTTCCAGCCCGCGGTGATGACCGCCCCGGTGCGCGCCGCCGCGGTGGTGCGCCCGCAGCCGATCACCATCGCGGTGCCCGGCCGCGCGGCCGTGATGGGCAACCCCAGCGTCCGCGTGGGCACCCGCCTCGCACTCCGCATGGACGGCCCGGTCGCCACCCTTAGTGGCGTCGGTACGCGCGGCAACACGATCTCCGTGGTGATCCCCGGTCGGCGCTCGCTAGACCTTGCGGCGAGCCTCGCGCGAATGGATTCCCGCATCCTCAACGCCGGCGTGATGAACCGCGCCGCCGGGGCCGAACTCACGCTGCGCTTCCGCGGGGCCGCGCCGCCGTTCTTTGCCCATGCTCGCGGTAACACCCTCGAGGTCGTCCTCGGCCCCACGCCGGGCGTCCCGGTCCGCCGCGCGGTCGCGCCGGCTCTCCGCATCTCGCGCCGCTGAACCACACTCCCTCGTCCCGCCGCTCGCGGCCATCCATCGTGATTCCCACATCGTCTCGGCCCTTCGCCCCCCGGCGGGTGCTTGCCACCTCCGCTCGGGGTGTGGGATCACGCGCCCCATGAAAATCGAGACCCTCGCGATCCACGCCGGTCAGCACCCCGACCCTACGTCTGGCGCCGTCATGACGCCGATCGTCTTGTCGAGCACCTTCGCGCAGGACGGTCCGGGCAATCACAAGGGCTACGACTACTCGCGCAGCGGCAACCCGACCCGCGGCACCCTCGAGGCCTGCGCGGCGGCGCTCGAGGGCGCCCGTCACGGCCTCGCGTTCTCCAGCGGGTGCGGCGCCACCACGACGATTCTCCACACGCTTCGCCCGGGCGATCACATCATCTGCGGCGACGACGTCTACGGCGGAACCTTCCGCATCATCGACAAGGTGATGCAGCCCATGGGCATCTCCGCGAGCTTCGTGGACATGACCGACCTCGCGCTCACCGAGGCGACCTTCCGCCCGGAGACGAAGATGGTCTGGCTGGAGACCCCGTCGAACCCGATGCTCAAGGTGTTCGACATCGCTCGCGTCTGCGAGATCGCGCGGCGCAAGGGCGTGCCGGTGGTGGTCGACAACACCTTTGCAACGCCGATGATTCAGCAGCCGCTCAGCCTCGGTGCGACCGCCGTGGTGCACTCGAGCACCAAGTACCTCAACGGGCACTCCGACGTCGTCGGGGGGCTGGTGATGTCGAGCGACGAGGAGTTTGTCCAGCGGCTGCGCTTCCTGCAAAACGCCATGGGGGCGGTGCCGTCGCCCTTCGATTGCTTCCTCGTCCTCCGCGGTCTCAAGACCCTTCCGGTGCGCATGGATCGCCATGCCGCCAACGCGCAGATCATCGCGGCGGCGCTGCACCGTCACGCCGACGTCGCGCGGGTCTACTATCCGGGCAACGAAGACCATCCCCAGCGCGAGGTGATTCGGCGGCAGATGAAGACCCCCGGGGGGATGATCTCCTTCGTCATCAAGGGCGGCAGTCACGCCGTGGCCGACCGCTCGCAGCGCTTTCTCAAGGCGCTCGAGGTGTTCACCTGCGCGGAGAGCCTCGGCGGGGTCGAGTCGCTCATCGAGTTGCCCGCGGTGATGACCCACGCCTCGGTGCCGGCGGAGACGCGCGCGGTGCTCGGCATCGACGACGGTCTCATCCGCATCTCCGTCGGTCTGGAGTCCGTCGATGATCTCCTCGCTGACCTCGAACATGCCTTTTCCGTGTCGCGCTAGTCGACTGCGGTAGATTCCCTACAACTCTTGGATGACGGCGGAGGTTCAGTGGTGATGCAAGCCTGGCGTAGCGTGGCAGTCGGTTCTTTGGTGGTGCTCGGAATCGGCTGCGGCAGCGATCCGGTACCGATGACCGGGAGGGCGTTCTGGCGGGAGGGCTGTCCCGTTTCAGCGGCGGGCGCAAACTGCAACACCAACAGCCACATCGTGAGCGGCAGCAACGGGTCGCCCACCGTGGACGTGCTCTGCAACGCGGTCGCGGTCGCCGGCGGCACGAGCATCACGTTTCGCATCGCCGCCGTGGAGTCCGGGCAGAACTTCTCCGAGTCGCAAGAAGGCCTCTTCGCCACGGGCATCCTCAACACCGTGGGCTCCGAGTTGCGCACCGGCGACGACGGCGGCTTCGTGCAGATCCGCGGCTCCGGCTGGAGCATCCCCGCGGCCAACGGCACCATCGGCGTAACCGGCGTCTGCCACGTCTTCATCGACCGCCTCAGCGGCCAGAGCTTCAACGGCCGCATCAAGTGCGACGACGTGCGCGACGACCTCTCGCCGCCGCGCCAGCGCTACGTGGCCGGGCTGATTCCGCAGACGACGAGCAACGAGTTTGCGGAGTTTAGCTTTACCAACTGTACCGCCACGCCCTGAGCCCCAGATTCCCCCCCATGTCACGCTCTACTCCGCCGTCCCGCAGTGCGGCGGGCCTCAAGGTTCTGCTGCTCGAAAACGTCCACAGCAGCGCGCATGAGCTTCTGCTCGACGCCGGCTGCAAGGTCGAATCCCTCCCCAGCGCCCTCGGTGAAGATGCCCTCATCGAGAAGCTGAAGGGCGTCCAGGTGCTGGGCATCCGAAGCAAGACCCAGGTCACCGCACGGGTGCTCGCCGCAGCCCCGTCGCTGATGACCGTCGGGTGCTTCTGCATCGGAACCAACCAGGTCGCCCTCAACAGCGCCCACGACCTCGGCCGCCCGGTCTTCAACGCGCCCTTCAGCAACACCCGCAGCGTCGCCGAGATGATCATCGCGGAGATCGTGATGCTCGCCCGGCAGCTTGGCGATCGCGTGCGCGAGGTGCACGCGGGCAAGTGGCGCAAGGTGTCCGCCGCCTGCGTCGAGGTGCGCGGCAAAACCCTGGGCATCGTCGGCTACGGTCACATCGGATCGCAGGTGGGAATCCTCGCGGAGGCCATGGGGATGCGCGTGGTGTCCTACGACATCGCGACGAAGCTCCCGATGGGCAACACGCAGACCCTCGGCACCCTCGACGAACTCCTCGCCACGGCGGACTTCGTCACGCTGCACGTCCCCGCGACGCCGCAGACGGAGATGATGATCAACGCCGAGGCCCTCGGGCGGATGAAGAAGGGCGCGATGCTCCTCAACGCCAGCCGCGGCACGGTGGTCGATCTCGCCGCGCTCGCCCGTGCGCTCCGCGAAGGCCGTCTCGGCGGCGCGGCCATCGACGTCTATCCCGAAGAGCCCGAGGAGAACGGCGACGGGTTCGCTACGGTGCTGCAGGGCGTTCCCAACGTGATCCTGACGCCGCACATCGGCGGATCAACCCTGGAGGCGCAGGCGAACATCGGGCGCGAGGTGGCCACCAGTCTGGTGCGCTACATCGAGGCTGGCAGCACCGTCGGCGCGGTGAACTTCCCCAACCTGGAGATGTCCCCCACGGCGGGCTCGCATCGTGTGCTCAACGCCCACCGCAACGTCCCCGGCGTGCTCCGCGACGTCAACCGCATCGCCAGCGACCTCGGCGCCAACATCCGCGCGCAGATGCTCGCGACGGACGCCACCCTCGGCTACCTCATCATGGACCTCGACCAGGACGTCTCGACGGCCGTGGCCGACGCCATCCGCGCGCTCGGCACCAACATCAGCACCCGCGTCGTCTACTGACGCGCTCCCTCCGAAGGGCGGCGAGGCTCCGGGGGCGTGGTTGCCAGCGGGGGAGCGAACCGTGGTGCTGGGAGGGTGCTCTGCAGCGCTTCGAGGCGCTGTGGTGAGAGGTCTCTACCGGTCGATCAGGCGACCGGGGCGGGCTTCTTCTTCGCGGGCTTCTTTGCCGGTGCAGTGCTCACGAAGAGCGCTCCGAAGAGGCCCTTCGCGCCGTCGTCCTCCGCCGCGCGCGCGCCGCGCTTGAGCGCCGCGAAGGACGTCTCCCAGGACTGCACCATCGCGTCCCGGCGCGAGCGCGCGGCATCGACCTTCTGCTGCGCGGGCGCCACTGCGCCGAGGGCTGCGACGACACCCTTCGCGGCCTTCTCCGCAGCGTTGAGGGCGCTCAGGGTCTTCGCGGAGAGGTCTTTTCGCTTGCGGGCCCTGGTGACGATGGCGGTGAGCGCCTTCGCCTCCGCGGCGTGTGCGAGGGCCTTGAGCTTCGTCGGGGTGTACGTCGACAACGACTTGAAGGGGTTCGAGCGTGGGAGCCCGTCGCCGATCAGCGCTGCCACCACCCGCTCGACGACCTCGTCCTGATCGACGTCTCGTTCTGCCACCACCGCGCGCCGCGTGCCGAGCGTCAGCTCTTCTTTGTCTACCGCCGTCTGGCCCTTCGCGAGCGCGCGGTGCGCCGCCATAAAGACCGCCAGTCGTCCCTTCACCCGCCCGGTATCCACCGCCGACGCCGCGCCGATCAGTGAGTCCCCCGCCTCGATGCGCCCCTGATGTGTTCGCCCTGCCAGAACTGCCATGTTTGGAATACCCCTTTCGCTTCGGATCGCACCTCAGCCATAGCCTCGGCGTCAAGCGTTTCGTCGGAGCGACGGGCGTTTGGGGTTACGCGTTCGGGACGCCGCTTTCTGAGCCATCGCATCCACCCGGCGCGTCGCACCGTCACTCCGCGCCGGGTGCGCCCAACCACGGATGCAGACGCCAATCGCTCCGACACATTGGCATCTGCAACGGGTGCAGACGCCGCTGCGTCCGACGCGCTCGCGCCGACGTCCGCTACGCGCGCCGTCGTCTCGCAGGGACTCGCCCCTGCACTGCGCGCAACCGATCGAGACGCCCCGTCGCGACCACCCGCGCCCCGATGATGACCGCCGTCTCAAGCTCGGACGCTTCTACCGCCGCGGTGAGCCCGGTGGCTGCGTCGTCGAGCACGAGGTCGCTGCCGCGCGCGAAGGGCGTGAGCGCGGGAAGGCAGACGAGCCCCGGCGCCCACGCGAAGGCCATCACCTTCGAGCGCGATCCGTTGGCGTCGCGCAGAACCAGCGCCGGGTGGTAGTGCCCGAGAATCACCCGCCCGCCGCGCTCGACAGCCCTCGCCCGCTCGTCGCGCAGCGCCGGGAGGTCGTCGCCGTGCACCACCGCGTGCGGGCCAAACGTCCACCGCGCTCCTACGGTGACGCCGCGCCCCGCGAGGGCCGCCGCGAGGCCGCGATCATGGTTGCCCGGGAGAATCACCGCCGCGCACCCCGCGAGTGCGGCGAGCAACCCGTCGAGTACATCCCGTGTGCGCAGCGCGGCGGGGCCATGAACCACGTCGCCGGCAATCACGACGCGGGCCGGGTCGAGGGCTGCGCGGAGGGCTGCGATGCGTGCGAAGAGTTCGCGGTCATCGACGCTCGGGAGGAGGTAGCCGCGGCCCTGCAGGGCGCGCACGTAGCCCGCGTGGACGTCCGCGATGACGAGCGTGCGCGTGGCAGGATCGAAGAGCCCGCCCGGAGCCACGCAGCGCAGTCCGTCGTCGAGGGTGAGCACCGTCACTCCGCCGCGAGCGTCGCCTCGAAGAGCCGGTGCGCCGCGTCCAACAGCGCCCGCTCGGGGTCGTCACCGTGCACGGCGTCGCGGTCCATCCAGGTGCGCGCGGGGATGCTCATCGGTGACGGAGCATCCATCCGATGAACGTGCCAGCGCCGCCCGGTTCGCTCGGTGAGGGCCGCGACGGCGCGATCGCCTTCGAGGGAGGTCCAGAGCGTGTGCTCGAGGGCGCGCAGCAGCACGTGTCCGGGGTCGTACTTGCGCAGCACGTCGTGCAGGAGGCCCGGCGTCACGGCGCCGCTCCGCATCTCCGGCAGCCACAGCTGCGCCACGCGGGCCACCTCGCGGAAGTACGCGCCGCTCAGCACTCCTTCCGCGAGCGCCCCCATCGCGTCGTCGCGCAGTCCCTCCGGCGCAAACCACTGCCGCAGCGTCGCGAGGGACACCTCCGCCAGCGCCGCTCCTCCGGTCACGCAGACGGTCTCGTCGAGGGCGCACACGCTGGCCGCGTCGTCGGTGTCGTCGCGGTAGCGGGCGGCGACGGCGCGGGCGATGAGTTCGTTGGCCATCGCTCCGGCGAAGGTGAACGCCACGAGGTGCGCGCGCTCGCCGTCCCGGTGCAGCTCAACGACGAAGCGATCGGTGCCCGGGAGCGACGCCCGCCGCGCCTGCACATGAACCAGCGCGCCCACCGCGCGTGCGGTGACCGGGTGCACCCCGAGCAGCGTTGTGAGTCGCGTCGTGAGCGCGTCGCCCTCGAGGTGCGCGAGCGCGCCTAGCTCCGACCAGAGGGCTTCGACGGCGTCTGCGACCTGCGCGCTCTGCGCCGGACGTTGTCCCGACCATGCGGGGAGGGCGCGCTCGGGGCCGCGGTCCGGGCGCACGCAGAGGGCGTCGCTGGCGCGCGAGATCACCTTCCATTTGCGCCCGCCCAGCACGAAGCGGTCGCCCACCTCGAGGGACACGGCGAAGCGCCCTTCGAGCTGACCCACCACCCGTCGCCCGTGGCGCACTTCGACGGTGACCTCACCGACGATGGTTCCGATGCCCTGCCGGTAGCGGCGTTCGGAGCGCCGTCCGCTGATCGCCCAGCGCTCGCCGTCGGTCACGGTGCGCGCCATCTCGGGGTACGCCGCGAGGGCGTCGCCGCCGTGTGCGAGGTAGCCCATGACGGCCGCGAGGTCGGCCTCGGTGATGCCGCGCAAGGTACGGGAGGCGCGCAGGCCGTCGCCTACTTCTTGAGTGGTCGCACTGGTGAGTTGGAGGCGTCCGAGGGCGGCCTGAACCGCCACGTCGAGGTCGCCTTCGCGCAGGGCGAGCGGCTCGATCTCGCCGCTTGCGGCCGCGCGAATCACTGCGGCGCAGTGCACCACGTCGAGGGCGCTCGTCGGCACCAGCTCTGCTCGCGCCGGAACGCCCGGCCGATGGTCCGCCCGCCCCGCCGCCTGGAGGAGGCGCGAGGTGGCGTGCGGTGCGCCGAGAACGAGCACTCGGCGCACTGCGGGGAGATCGACGCCCACCTCGAGTGCGCTCGTTGCCACGACGACGCGAAGCTCGCCCGCGCGCAGGGCGTCGGCGACGTGGGCGCGCTCTTCCTGGGAGAGCGATCCGTGGAAGCACGCCACGCCGAAGCGCGCGGGCAGCACGTCGCGCAGCGCCACGGACCACTGCTCTGCCCGGGTGCGTGCGCCGACGAAGAGCAGGGTGGTTCCGTCGGTGGCGGCGACCTGCCGGGCGATCATGGGGAGCACCTTGCGCCAGGCCCACGCGCCATCGGGAAAGGCGTGGTCCATTGGTGGGTCGGTGATGCGCAACTCGGCGGGCGTCTCGTTGGCGACGGCGATGACGGTGGTGTCGGCGTGCACCCAGGCGGCGAGATCGGCCAGCGGGCGAACGGTGGCGCTCAGGGCGAAGCGGCGGGGTGGGGCGACGGCGTGGAGGGCGGTCCAGGTGTCGAGGAGGCTGAGGGTGGTGGAGAGCAGCGCGCCGCGCTTGCCGGCGGCGAGCAGGTGGAGTTCATCGAGCACGACGGCGGTGACGTGCGCGAGCATCTCGCGGCCAGGACCGGCGAGCAGCACCGCGAGGGACTCCGGGGTGGTGAGCAGCACCTCGGGTGGTCGCTTGCGCTGGGCGATGCGCTGCCGGGCGGGGGTGTCGCCGGTGCGCTGGGCGACGCGCAGGGTTCCGCCGAGGGAGGCGATCATGGCGGTGACGGCGTCGGCCTGGGTGACTGAAAGCGCGCGCACCGGGGCGAGGTAGAGAACGCGCACGCCGGGCGGTGCGGCGGACGGATGGGCGATGAGCGCGGCGAGCAGCGGGAGCATCACGGCGGCGGTCTTGCCGCTGCCTGTGGGGGCGGTGACGAGCAGGGGACGGCCTGCGGGGAAGGACGCGAAGACTGCGTGCTGTACCGGGGTGGGAGCATCGCCGCGTGCGCGAAACCACCCGGCGATGAGCGCGGCCGGGTCCGAAGGCACCGCGCCGGCGCGCGACCGACGCACGTGTGGATGGCGCGCGGTTGCAGGCACGACGGCGGGACGCGGAAGGCGGCGGGGTGATGAACTCAAGTAGGTGGAGCTTGTGAACGATGTTCGACGTGGGAGGGAAGACGACGTAGTTGAATTGCCCAGGACGATCGTGCGATGCCAGAGAACGCCATGTCAGCTTTGAGCACCGTGGAGGTTGTGCTCCGCAAGCTTGGTCCGAAGCCTGGACGTCCGGTGGTTGGCCGCCTCGCGCGAGCACCCCGTCGTGGTTCCGTGGTGGTGATCGAGTTTCCGGACGGGCTGCACGAGTACGTGACGACGCCGGTCCGGCGCATCCTTCGCGTGGCCGGCGAGGAGGTCTACTACCTGCAGACCACCAACAGCCGATACCGCCTGGAAGTCCGCCGCGCTTCGCCCTCGGCGACGGAGAGCATCATCGTCCGGTAAGGGCGGGAGAGCCCTTCGCAGGGATCCGGGGAAACAAGCGTGAGAAACCGTCGCGTTTCGCGCCGACCGGCACCGACGAGCGGCCACCAGTCTGAGCCCGCGCCGACGACTGGCACCCTCAGCACATGCCGACGGAAGTGCTCCGTGGGGTTCGCAAGGGTGGGGTTCGCGAGGGTAGGGTTCGCGAGGGTAGGGTTCGCGAGGGTAGGGTTCGCGAGGGTAGGGTTCGCGAGGGTAGG